>NZ_JBVJYK010000042.1:0-43239 GCF_055600605.1 Kitasatospora sp. NPDC038210
GAGCTTCGATGCGTTCGTGACGGCCCAGCATGGATCCCTGCATCGCCGTGACCTGCGGACTCACGCGCTCACCAGGACTTTGAAACGACCCTGGGTGCGGCCGGTCGCCGAACCACGGGCTGAGCTTGTCGACGGCGACCCGGTCGCCGATGTCGAGCGTGTTCTCCATCGAACCTGACGGAATCACGAACACCTGCGTCAGGAAGGTCTTCAGCAACAGGGCCAGCACCAGTGCCACCAGAGTGATCAGTGGCAGCTCGAACAGGCGGGAACGTCTCCTCCGGCGCTCCGCACGCCGGGCGACCCTGCGCCGCTCGGCCCGCCCCCAGGTGGCACGATGGCGCATCCGCCGCCGCGAACCGCGAAAGCCTTGAGTTCTCATCGGCCCGAGCTTAGCGACTCTCTGCGGGGTAAAGCCGGTGGCCGTTCCCTCATTCAAATTCACTGACCCGATCGCAGCCCATCCGTCTGCGGCGAAGGCGAATTCACATCACTTGCCGATAAAGCTGCGCTAAGTATTCTCTAACAGATTTTCGGCAATGCTCGTCCGCATGTTCCCGAACCCGGAACGTTCCCGCCCTCCGGAGGAGTCCGTGCGATCTCGATCGTTTGCCCTGTCCGCTGCCCTGGCCGTGCTGTCGCTGGCCGCCGTCTCGTTGAGCGCCAATGCTGCGCTGACGCCGCAGACTGCGGCCGCCCGAACGGCACTGCCGGAGACCATGCCCCCGGCCGTGTCCCATTCCCAGCGGCAGGACACCCTCGCTGCCGGCCAGCCGATGGCGGTCTCCGTCAACCTCAAGCTGCGCAACACCGCGGCCCTCGACCGGTTCCTCGCAGCCGTCTCCACCCCGGGTGACCCGCTGTACGGGAAGTACCTGACGCCCGACCAGTTCGCGGCCGAATACGGCCCGACCCAGGGCGACGTGGACAAGGTCACCCGTTTCCTCGCATCCCAGGGCCTGACCGTCACCGGGGTGAGTGCCAACCGGCAGCTGGTCAACGTCGGCGGCACGGCCGACCGGATCGCCGCGGCCTTCGGGACCCACGAGAGCATGTACGTCGACGGCGAGCAGCACCGAACCTTCCACGCCAACGACACCCCCGCGTCGGTGCCGTCCGACCTGGCCGCCGTCGTCGCGGGGGTCGTCGGCCTCGACGACCACACCAGCCGCACCACCCGCATAGCCGTACCGGACGCCTCGACCCCGGCCGCCACCCCGGGCGGATTCGGCCCGGCCCAGTACGACGGCGCCTACAACCTGGACAAGCTCGGCACCAACGGAGCCGGCACCACGGTCGCCCTCTGGGAGTTCGACGGCTACCGGTCCTCCGACCTGACCACGTACGACCGCAGGTTCGGACTGTCCGGCCCGGCCGTGCGAACCGTCCCGGTGGACGGCGCGGACTTCGACGCCCACCCCGGCCAGGGTCAGGGCGAGGTCGAGCTGGACAGCGAGATCGTGCGCGGCGTCGCCCCCAACGCCCAGCAATTGATCTACGAGGCACCCAACAGCGACCAGGGCGAGGTCGACATGGCAGCCAGGATCGTCGCGGACAACAAGGCCTCGGTCATCTCGATCTCCTGGGGCTCCTGCGAGCCGGACACCACCGTCTCGATCATGACCGCGGTCAACAACTCCTTCAAGCAGGCCGCCGCCCAGGGCATCTCGATCTTCTCGGCCTCCGGCGACGACGGCTCGCGCGACTGCAGCCGCTCCGCCAGCGGCCCCGGCGTGCCCGTGGTCGACTTCCCGGCCTCCAGCCCGCACAACACCGGCGTCGGCGGCACCAACCTGAGGCTGAGTGGCAACACCTACTCCGCCGAGAGCGCCTGGATCACCTCGGGCGGCGGCACCTCCAAGGTCTTCGCCAAACCGTCCTTTCAGAACGGCACCGGCGTCAACGCCGCCCGGCGCACCGTACCGGACGTCTCCTCCGACGCCGATCCCGCCACCGGCTTCGCGATCTTCACTCAGGGTAAGGCCGGCCCCGGCTGGCAGATCGTCGGCGGTACCTCGGCGGCCGCTCCACTGTGGGCGGGCTTCACCGCACTGTACGACCAGAAGGCCAAGGCGGCAGGCCGGGCAGTGCTGGGCGAGGTGAACCCGAAGCTCTACGCGCTGGTGAACTCCGGCGGCGGCCAGTCGGCGTTCCACGACGTGACCACCGGCGGAAACCAGGACTTCCGTGCCAGGCCCGGCTACGACCAGGTCACCGGCTTGGGCACCCCGGTGGCCGACCAGCTGGCCGACCGGCTGCTCGCCGCCCACCGCTGAACGGGACGGCCCGAATGGAACAGCCCCGCCCGACCTTGAAGCCGCGTACGGCGAAGGCCGCTGACGAACGCACGAGGTTCCGGTGGCCCGGTGGCCCGGTGGCCCGGTGGCCCGGTGGCCCGGTGGCCCGGTGGCTCCCGATGGCCTCCCACTCGGCGTCGTCGAATCGGTGCTGAGCGGGCCCCGGCGGTACCGACTGAGCCTGGAATGAGCGCTCCCTTAGGGGAGTCGAAAGTTTCGCGCTGACGGTGTTTTCGACACGCCGACAGTCGTACGGTCTCTCTCACCAAGCCCGGTGCGGGCAGCACGGCACCGGGCCCACCTCACCCGTCCACGCCGCCCGCCGGGCGACCGGCACGCGGGCCCACGCCGACGGGCGTCGGGCCGGTGGCCATCATCTGCCGACGCGCATTCCCCACCACAATCCGCACCTTAAGGATCGTCCGTGAACGACATGGCCATCCCGGCTGTCACAGCCGCCCCTGAAGGAGGCGCCGAGCTGCGTCTCGTGGTCCGTCTCGACTGGCAACGCGTCGCCGAACTCGGACTTCTCGCGTCCGAGTTGGCCAGTGAGCTGAAGCGGCCGGTCACTCTCGACGAAGCGGTGAGCCACCAGCTGGCCTTCCGTACCCGCCAGGTGGCTCCGGTTCACGGCACCGCCGGAACCCTCGCCGGAACCACGCCGACGACGACGGTGATGCCACTGTCCGGCGCGGCGGCCGTCGAAGCCCCTGGCCAGGCCCCGGTCGCGGCGGGCAAGCAGGTCGGACCCGCGTCGCTGGAGAGCGGCCCGTCGGTCCGGCCCGCAGCCGTCGCGTCCGGTCAGTCTGCGGTACGGCAGGCAACCGCGCCGGCACAGGCCGACGACAAGAACGCTCATCCGCTGGTCACCGCAGGGTGACTGCCGAGGCCGGACAGGTACCGCCCTCCTGGTCGGGTTCGTCCGGCTCCGGAATGCCCACCGGTCGGCCGACCGAGCCGAGCGGTGGGCCGACGGCCATGCCGACGTCCGACCCGGCCTACCCGCACACCGGCATGCCGACCGCGGCAGGCAGTGCCCGGACGCCGTCTACAGCAGCCACTGGCAGAGCGCCACCCGCCGGGCGCGGAGGCGCGCCGGCATCCAGGCGGTGGGTCTCCCAGCGCTTTCCCCGGCGCCACACGGCTGATGTCGTCCGGCGCCGGGAAACCCACGCTCATGTGCACCGGGTTCGCGCCGACCGCCGGGCCACCATCACTATCGGACAAGGACAGAGCTTGAGGAATTCGACAAGGCCACGTCGCAAGTCCCCGCAGGACACCGTGATGCGGCTTCGCGCGGCCGCCGCCGGCACGGCGCCGGAGCTGCCGAGGACTCCGGCCCCGGTTCTGGCCGCCGCCGTCGTGGTGGTGCTCGCCGTGGTCGCCACGGTGTCGCAGGCCCTCCAGCTCCCCGCGACGGCGCACAACCGCAGCGGCACGGAGGCGGTGCACCGGTTCGTCGACTTCTTCTTCGGCGTGCTGACGCTGATGGCCCTCAGCGGCAGTGTCACGCTCGGACTCCTGGCAGCCGAGCGACGGCTGCTGACGCCGCGCCACAGGGTCGCGGTGCAGGCCCTCCACCGCGCCGTCTCCGTGGCGGCCGTGGTGACGCTGGTGATCCACATCGCCAACAAGGTCGCCGAGGGGCATGCCGCTCCTGCGGCGGCCGTGGTGCCGTTCGCTCCCGGCACCCGGTTCGTGGTCGGAGTCGGCACCATCGCCGCCGAACTACTCGTCCTCGCCGCCGTGACCGGCGCACTGCGCGGACGGTTCACCGCCAACCCCAGCCTCACCCGGCTGTGGCGGCCCACGCACTGGGTCGCCTACGCCTCGTGGCCGCTCGCCCTCGCGCACGGGCTGGAGGCCGGGCGACCGGCCAGGGGCTGGGTCGTGTGGTCGTACGGCGTCAACATGGCTGCGGTGGCACTCGTCCTGCTCATCAAGTTCCTGTACGGAGCCGGACGCAACACCACTGGCGTCAACGCCAACCGCCGCCTGATGGCCGTGGACCTGATCGGTTCCGGCGAGGAGGCGGGCTACCCTCCGATCGGCGACCAGTTGCCCGTCTTCGGCGAGTCCTCCGCACTGCTGGCGCTCGACGTGGAGATTCCGGACGCCCGGCCGGCGGCGACGCCGGAACCCGCCTCGGCTGCCCCCATGCCCGCCCCGGTGCCCATGGACCCAGCCGCCCTGCAGTGGGACACCGGTGAACTGAACGCCCTGCTCGACGTCGGCCGTCAGCAGTACCTGGCCGAGCAGGCGGCGTTCCAGCAGCAACAGCAACAGCAGCAACAACAGATGCAACAGCGGGACCAGTTCACGACGGATGCCTGGGACACCGGCGAACTCAACGCGATGCTGTACGGAGGGGATCAGCAGTACCCAGTGGAGCAGGCGGCGTTCCAGCAGCAGCAACAGCAGGCCGAGTACCCCCAGCAGTCGTATGTCCAGCAGTACCCGCCCCAGGCGTACGCCGGCAACCCCGGGTACCCGCAGGAACCCGACACCGGCCCGCAGTTCCCACCCGCGGAGGGGTCCTGGGCCGGTCCCGGCTACGGGTACCAGCCCACGTGGACACAGCCCTTCGGTTACGGCGTCGACTCCTGGCCGAACGGGTGACGGCCGGCACCGCGGACGTCCCGGAGGTCATCCGGATGGGACCGCCCCGGCTCACCGCCGGGCTCGACCAGTACATCCGGATGGGCTACGAAGCCCATCTCGCCGTGCACGGGCCACTGCCCCGGTACGGCGCGCCGGAGCTGGTCGACCTCGCCCAGCGGATCGGGCTGGCCGGGAAGGGCGGCGCCGCCTTCCCCTTCGCGCGCAAGCTCCAGGCTGTGATCGACTCCACGCGGCGCCGGCGTCTGCCCGCAGCCGTCGTGGTCAACGCCACCGAGGGCGAGCCGGGCAGCGCCAAGGACCGGATGCTGCTCGCCCGCGCCCCGCACCTCGTTCTGGACGGGGCGCTGCTGGTCGGCGAGGCGCTGCGAGCCGAGAGCGTTGCCGTCGGCGTGGACGAGGGCAGCCCGGGCGTCACCTCGATGCCCGCGGCGGTCGCGGAACGCCGCTCCCGGCTGCCGATCCGGGTCGTGCAGCAGCCGGGCCGCTTCGTCTCCGGCGAGTCCGGTGCGCTGATCCGCGGCATCAACGGGCTGGTCGCCCTCCCGCCGAGCCGCAAGGTCCGCTCCTCCGACGGCGGGCTCGGCGGTGTGGACGGGCTGCCGACGCTGCTCTCCAACGCCGAGACGTACGCCCAACTGGCCGTCGCCGCCCGGCTCGGAGCGGAGGCGTACCGCGCCGTCGGCCCCGACGCGGAGCCCGGAACGGTGCTGCTCACGGTCAACCGGCCGGGCGCCCGGCGGCCCGTGGTGGTGGAGGCTCCCGCCGGGACCCCGCTCGGCGCGGTGCTGGACGCCTGCGGGACCGGGCCGGGTCAAGGAGTGCTGGTCGGCGGCTACCACGGAATGTTCCTGGACGCGGCGTCGGCGGTGTCCGCTCCCTGCTCCCGGGCCGGGATGCGGCAGTCCGGTGGCACGTTCGGCGCCGGGATCGTCATCCCGCTGCCTGAGGACACCTGTCCGCTGGGCGAGGCGCACCGGATCGTCCGGTGGCTGGCCGCGGAGTCGGCAGGCCAGTGCGGCCCCTGCCGACGCGGACTGCCGGAGCTGGCAGGGGCCTTCGGCGCGATGGTGGCCGGCGGCGGCAGCCGGGCGGTGGAGGAGGTCCGTCGGCTCGCCGCCGCGGTGGTGGGACAGGGAGCCTGTTCCCACCCCGACGGTTCCGCCGGGTTCGTCCGGTCCGCGCTCAGCGCCTTCAGCGAGGACGTCCGTGCGCACACGGTGGGCGCCGGCTGCGGCCGGCGGGTGCGCGCAGTGCTGCCGACTGTTCCCTGGAGCCCGGACCGGGACGTCGGTGAGGTCGGCCGGGTGAACCTGAAGGTGGACTGGGCCCTGTGCGACGGACACGGACTGTGCGCGGACATCGCCCCGGAGCTGTTCACGCTCGACCGGCACGGCTTCC
The DNA here is from genome assembly GCF_055600605.1 of Kitasatospora sp. NPDC038210. Classification (NCBI taxonomy): domain Bacteria; kingdom Bacillati; phylum Actinomycetota; class Actinomycetes; order Kitasatosporales; family Streptomycetaceae; genus Kitasatospora; species Kitasatospora sp. NPDC038210. The sequence continues at coordinate 6,318 of NZ_JBVJYK010000042.1, forward strand.
CGGTGGTCAGCGAGGGCCCCGTGCCGGTCTGGCTGACGCTGTCCGCCAAACGGGCGGTCAACCAGTGCCCGGCCCTGGCCCTTCGCTTCGCCGTGTCCGGCCGCTGAGACGGATGGCCAGGAGATCGAGGGGTCGGCCCGGTCGCCCTCCGGTGGGACCAGTACGAGCCGGCAGCCTGCTCACCCGGACGATCTGGCGGACAGCCCCGCAGTGATCGAGGCCGAGGCCCGGGGGCTTCGACCACATGATCCACGACGAGGCCGCGAACCCCGTGCGCCCTCGCGTGGAATCCATGAGTGGCCATCAGTTGTGATGCTCGCGCTCGTCCGGCGGGAACACGGGCATCCGGGCGGCGTCGATCAGCTCCTCGACCCGGGGCTTTCAAATCCTGTCGTCCCGACTGGAGTTCGCTCCATTGTCGCCGTTCAGGGCCTTGCTTCACGAGAGTGAAGCGGGGCCCTTGGTCGTTTTCAGGGCCTGCCTCTCACAACTTCTCACATCGGTGATGATCACGGGCAGCCGAGCAGCTCGCCGAGCTTCCCCGACCCTGTCCCTGAGGCTCCGCGGGTCGGGGTGCACGTAGACCCGCTTCGTGACGCTGAGGTCCGTGTGACCGGTCTATGCGGAGACCACGGTCTCCGGGACGCCGTTGTTGGCCATCCAGGAGAGCGTGGCGTGCCGGGCGCCGTAGAGGCGAACCTTGCGAACGCCGGCGGTCTCCATGAGCTTGTACGCCTCGCGCCGGAGCCTTTCCGTCTTGAGCGGGTTTCCCAGCTCGTCCACGAGAACATATCCGGTGTCGTCGTAGGCGGTTCCGGCCGCGAGTTTCTCCACCGCCGGGATGGCCCTGGAATTCTTCAAGGCCTTGCGGACGGGTCCGGCAGCGGCCAAGGACCAACCCCCTTCGAGTGCCTGGTGAAGCGCAACATGAGGCATTCCTTAGCGGAGTCGGAATTTCAGGCTGGAGAGCGCTCCACGCGCCGAATACCGTCTATGTTCGTTCTCGCCAGGTCGCGGACCAGGGCAACTCGTCAACCGATCTGGCCTCTTCGCGCGTACCCGGAATAAGGCTGGGCACCACTCCGTGCCGGCGCGCAGACACCTCAAACCACCGCGAAATACGGAGGCACCGACAGATGAACGTCATCCGTGCTGTTCCAGGACCCGTTGCCGGCGACGACGCACGGCACGTGATGCGCTCCACCCCGGGACCGTCCTCGCCCTGACCGGGCCGGACCGCGGCCGCCGGTGATGCCGTCCGCGATCAAGCCCGTCACCGTCCGTGACGCCGTCCCTCGTGCCGTCGCCGATCCAACCGTTGATCCCGCTGTGGTTCCGTCGGCGAGCCTGGCCCTGATCCCTTCCGGGGCCAGGCCGAGCGTTCGGAGCCGGACCGTCCCATCGTGGCAGCCGTCCCGTGCTGCCGCATCATCCCCTCGTCGGCCGCGCCGTCCGTGGACCGTTGCGCGTGGCTCATCACCGCACGGACCATCAGGGCCCACCCGGACCAGTTCCCGTGGGTTCCCCACGGCCCTGACCTCCGGGTGCAGAAGAGGAAGAGCCCCATGTCATCCATGAGGAAGAAGCGTAGATCGGGAACAGCCGCCTACGGCCTCCCCCGGGTGAGACGCCCTCCAAGGTCGTACGCCACCCTGCTGATCGTCGTCGCGACGATCCTCACCGCAGCGGCCCTGGTGTACCCGATGGTGAAGTCGACCGGTGCCTACAGCAGCGCCCCGGTGAGCGACGCCCAAGCAGCAACACAGACACCCACGGGGCCGCTCACCACCCTCGACCGTGACTTCGTCAAGCGGGTTCGGCTGGCCGGACTGTGGGAGATTCCCGCAGGCCGGATGGCCCTCGCGAAGGGCACCAGCCCCGCAGTCAAGATGGCCGGCCAACACCTGATCCAAGGTCACACCGACCTCGACAAGGCGGTGCTGACCGCCGCCCAGACCCTGGATCTGGAAGTGCCCACCGAGCCCTCGGCACAGCAGCAGGGCTGGCTCAAGCAGTTGGATGCCGCGCAGGGCGCGGACTTCGACGAGCAATTCGCGAACATCCTGCGCAGCGCCCACGGGCAGGTGTTCGCGGTCGTGGCCCAAGTGCGCGCCGGCACCCAGAACTCCACGGTCCGGGCTCTTGCGAACACGGCCAACGCCACCGTGCTCGACCACATGAACGTCCTGGAGGACACCCGACTCGTCAAATTCGACAAGCTCACCCCGCTACCGACCGGTTCGGCCGCTCCATCCCCGAGCCCCACGCCGGCGTCCGCCGGATCGACCCGCCAGACGACCGGATGAAGGCCGTCTGCGGCCTGTCCGGTAGGCCTGATCCCGTCTGAGGAGAGTGCAGAACATGAAGTCTCGTAAACGTGACACGTCGAGGAGAAGGGCCGGCGCCCTGCTGTTGGCGGCGATCCTGGGTACCGGCGCGGCCGGGACGGCCGGGGCGGTGGCCTTCGCCGGCGAGCGTCCATGGGGGAGTGCGCGGTCGGCGTCCCCGCAGCTCGGTACCGTCGCCTGCGCCGACGCCGGGGTGGCCCTGAACGAGGTGCCGGAAGCGTCCCAGGACGCGGTCGACAAGAACCTCGCCGAGCTCGACGTCCAGGTGGCGGACGCGTACGACCGGCTGTCCGCGCCCGCCCCGGGCGACACCGAGAACCGCGTCATGGGCGATCTCGCCAACAAGCGCGCGGACACCCTGAAGAAGCTGGCGGACGGCGCCGGTCCGGACTCCGGTCTGCCGCAGGACCTCTCGGGCATGGCGAAGTGCACGGTCAGGCACGACCTGGTGGCTCAGGACGCGGCCAAGGGGTTCAGTGCCGACGGCGTGGGCGGCGCCGTCGCCCAGACCAAGCCGGCCGCACAGGTGAAATCCTTCCCCAAGAAGGGGTTCGTCGACATCAAGACGGTGTCCCCGAACGTCCCGGCGCCCGTCAAGAAGGGGTCGGCCACCGGCTCCTTCACGTCCCAGTGCGGGCGCAACGAGAACCGCCACCTCAACCCCGACAACGTGATCGTCGCGCCCGGTGTGAGCAACGGCGCGCACCACATGCACGACTACGTGGGGAACGTGGCCACCGACGCGTTCGCCTCCAACAGCAAACTCGCCGCCTCGGGCACCACGTGCACCAACGGCGACGGGTCGGCGTACTACTGGCCCGTCCTGCGCGTCTTCGACGGCACCAACGAGAAGGACGCCAAGGCGCCCGGTGGTGGCAAGGACAAGAACGTCGGACGGATCCTGCAGCCGGCCGAGGCGAACATCACGTACACCTCCAGTGTCGGGAACCCCGTCCAGCCGATGAAGCGGTTCCTGCGCATCATCACCGGCGACGCCAAGGCCTTCACCAACGGGCCGGCGAACGCCCGTGCGTCGTGGAGCTGCACGGGCTTCGAGGACCGCCAGGTCGTCGACAAGTACCCGATCTGCCCGCAGGGGAGCAGGGTCGTCCGGACGCTGAAGTTCCCGGACTGCTGGGACGGCAAGAACATCGACAGCGCCAACCACCGGACCCACACGGCGTTCTCCGACAAGTCGGGCGCGTGCCCGAAGAAGTTCAAGGCGATCCCGCAACTGACGCAGCGCATCACCTACGACGTGCCGGCCGGGGTCCGGTTCGCCGTCGACAGCTTCCCCGAGCAGCTCCACAACCCGATCACCGATCACGGTGACTTCATCAACAACATGAACCAGGGTCTGCTGGACCAGATGGTCGGTTGCATCAACCAGGGGCGTCGCTGCGGGTGACCCACCCCGTCCCGGGCCGACCCGCGCATGACGGCCGGGGCCGCTGCGCGGTACATCGAGCCGCGGGGCCCGTGCCGCCGGCTCGGGGCCCACACTCCGGGCGCTGCCGCTCCTCCTCGCGCGTGGCCCGTGCGGCCCGGGGCGCTCGACGGGGCGGCGGGCCGATCGAGAGGTTCCGGAGGGCTATCGACCCTGAAACCCACGTCCCGGGTCCGCGGACCGGCGTTCGACGCCGGACCGGATCACCAGGGACGCGCACATCCACGGAAGGCCAGATTCCACCGATGGAAAGGCAAGGAACATGTTGACGAAGCGATACGGACTGGTGGGGCTCTGCGTCCTGCTGGTCGGTCTCCTGGTGATGGCCCTGATGGGCAGCATGAGCAGCAGCGCGAAGACGCCGTCCGGGTCGGACACCGGCCAACTGGTGGGCGCGCAGGACGCCGCGCCGGCCGGCAGCGGATCCTACGGCGCGTACGACTCCTACGGCGGTGCCAGCGCGTCGCCGTCCGCGGGCGGGGGTCAGGCCGGCGGAGCGCTGACCGTGCGCAACGACGCCAAGCTCGGCACGGTGGTCACCGACGGCCAGGGCTTCACCCTCTACCGGTTCGACAAGGACACCGCCAAGCCCCCGATGTCCAACTGCAACGACGGCTGCGCCAAGACCTGGCCGCCGGTCACCAAGGAGGGCACGACCGCGGGCAGCGGGATCGAAGCCGGCGCGATCGGCGAGGTCACGCGGGCCGACGGATCGAAGCAGCTGACGCTGGGTGGCTGGCCGGTCTACCGCTACGCGCAGGACACCGCGGCCGGCGACACCAAGGGCCAGGGTGTAGGCGGCGTCTGGTTCGCCGTGGCGCCCGACGGCAAGAAGGCGGCCGCCCCGGCCCCCGGTGCGTCGGCCTACCCGTCGGAGATGCCGACCGATGCGGCCCCGACGTCCCAGCCGGCGCAGCCCGCCCCGGGGGGAGCCCAGGTCTCGGTGGCCACCCAGCCGCAGCTCGGCCCGATCGTCGTGGACGCGCAAGGCATGACGCTGTACCAGTACGCCAAGGACCCGTCCTGGCCGATGCGTTCCCTCTGCGAGGGCCAGTGCGCGATGACCTGGAAGCCGGCGCCCGCCGTCGACCCGACCCAGGTCAAGGGCGTGAACCCGAAGCTGATCGGCAAGATGCAGCGCTCCGACGGCACCTGGCAGCTGTCCGTCAACTGCAAGCCCGTCTACACCTACACGGGCGACAAGGCCCCCGGTGACGCCAACGGGAACGGCAAGGACAACCTGTGGTCGGCGATCAACCCCACGGGGAAGCCGGTGACCGGTAAGTGACGGCCGGGGACTCCACCGTGGCGGCCGTCCGGCCGCAGCGGACCGTCCGTCGCGTGCTCCAGTGGCTCGCGCTGACCGTCCTGCTCGGCCTGGGCGTCGTCGAACTGCTCGGCGGGGCAGGAGGACTGCTCGCCTCGCCGCAGACGTCGGCCCACGCTGCCCGGGCCTCGGTGGAGGACCTGGCCCAGCGGATCGGCTGCACGGCCGACATCACCGCCGACACCACGGACCTCCGCCAGGGGCTGTGCACCCTCGGCGAAAACGAGGTCTGGATCGCCACCTTCCCGACCAACGGGGCCCAGACGGCCTGGACGTCGGAGGCCGAGGCGTACGGAGGGTCGTACCTGGTGGGTGACCGGTGGGTGGTCGTCGTGTCCGACACCACGGCGGACCTCCTGCACGCGAAGCTCGGCGGGGTCATCACCAGCGGCGCCGACCACACCGGGCACGCCGATCACGGCGATCACACCGGCCACGATCCGTCAGGGACCGGTTGACCCTGGCGAGCGTTTGATCGACCGGGCGGTGGCGACGCCACGGGACTCCCCGGCCCTGGGCCGCGGAGTCCCGTGGCGTCGCCACCGCCGTCGCAGTCCGGGCGTCCCGGGGGACGCCCGGCCCCCGCACAGGGCTCCGCAATTGCCTCACGCTGCTGACCTCGGGCGATGCGCTCGATCCCTGGCCGGGCGTGATCGGTCCCCGTGTTCGTGCGGACGATCTACCTGCGACTCGCTGTCGAACGAGGAGGAGCCGCGGACGCGCGGTCGGTGGGGCCGGTTCGCCCGGTGTGGTTCCGGTAGCCGGGCCGGGGCGGCGGGGTAAACGGGGGTGGCGGTCCTTGTCGCAGAGTTGTGACAGATCGGTACCGGATCTCTTACGGGTTCCTCATGACGTGCACGTAGGGTCCTTGTCCATGGCACAGGAGCGGGCGGGGGCGGGCATGCGGAAGTTCGGGCACGGGTTGCGGCTGATCGGGATCAGTGTGGTCGCGGGTGTGGTGGCGGCGGGGATCGCCCTGCCGGCGGTGGCGGCGGCCGGGCTGGGGGCCCAGTCGGCGGCGGACGACTTCCAGAGCCTGCCCGACGACTTCAAGACGCCGGCGCTGTCGCAGGCCTCGACGATCCTCGACGCCCAGGGCGGGACGATCGCCACCGTGTACGACCGTGACCGCACCGTGGTCCCGGCGGACCAGATATCCCCGCTGGTGAAGACCGCGCTGGTGGACATCGAGGACAACCGCTTCTACGAGCACGGCGCGATCGACCTCAAGGGCGTGCTGCGGGCCCTGGACAAGAACGCCTCCTCCGGCACCACCGCGCAGGGCGCGTCCACGCTGACCCAGCAGTACGTGAAGAACGTGTTCGTCGACGAGGCGGGCGACGACCCGCAGAAGGTCCAGGAGGCGCAGCGGCAGACCGTCGGCCGCAAGATCCAGGAGCTGAAGTACGCGATCAAGCTTGAGGAGACCCTGAGCAAGGACCAGATCCTCACCAACTACCTGAACATCACGTTCTTCGGGGAGAAGGCCTACGGCATCGAGTCGGCCGCGCGGCGCTACTTCGGCGTGCACGCCAAGGACCTCACCCTGCCGCAGGCCGCGATGCTGGCCGGTCTGGAGCAGTCGCCCACCAACTACGACCCGGTGGTCAACCCGACCGCGGCCAAGGACCGGCGGGACACGGTGCTCCGGAAGATGGCCGAGTACGGGCACATCACCAAGGAGCAGGCCCAGCAGGCGATCGCGACCCCGCTGGGGCTCAACGTCCAGGCGCCGCAACAGGGTTGCATCCTGGCCAAGCAGGGTGAGGGCTTCTTCTGCGACTACGTGCGCAAGGTGGTGCTCACCGATCCGGCGTTCGGGAAGTCGGCGGCCGAGCGGCAGGCGGTGTGGAAGCGCGGGGGGCTGCAGATCCACACCACGCTCGACCCCAAGGCGCAGGCGGCGCTGTACACCTCGGTCACCGGGCACGTGAACGCCGGGGACCAGGCGGCGACCGCGATGAGCATCGTCGAGCCGGGCACCGGCAAGATCCTCGCGATGGGCCAGAGCCGTCCGTACGGCGTCGACGACAAGCAGCACCAGACGCAGATCAACTACAACGCCACCAAGGCCATGGGCGGCGGGCTGGGCTTCCCGACCGGTTCGACGTTCAAGCCGATCGTCGCGGCGGCGGCCCTGGAGAGCGGCCTGACGCCGGCCCAGAGTTACACGACCGACTACAGCATCCCGTGGCCGGCGATGAAGGACTGCTCGGGCGCGAAGTTCCCGTCGTCCGGGCAGGTGCACAACGACAGCCCGACCCTCACCGGCCAGTTCAACATGAAGACGGCCATGGCGCAGTCGGTCAACACCTACTTCGCGAAGCTGGAGGCCGACACCGGGCTCTGCAACGTCGCGCAGATGACCAACAAGCTCGGCATCACCGAGCAGGCAGGCGGCGAGAAGCTCCAGGTGGTGCCGTCGATGACGCTCGGCAGCAACGACCTGACCCCGCTGGCGATGGCGGGCGTCTACGCGGCCTTCGCCGCCCACGGCACCTACTGCGCGCCGACCGCGCTCACCTCGGTGACCGGCCCCGACGGCAAGCAGCTGGCGGTGCCGCAGGCGAACTGCTCGTCCGTGATGTCCGCCGACACCGCGGACACCGTGACCGCGATGCTCAAGGGCGTCGTGGACGACGGCACCGGGAAGATGGCCGGCCTCACCGGCCGCGACAGCGCGGGCAAGACCGGCACCACCAACGAGAGCCGTCAGGTCTGGTTCGTCGGCTACACCCCGGAGATGGCCGGCGCCACCGTCGTCAGCGACACCGACAACCCGAAGCCGTTGGACGGCCAGAAGATCGGCGGCAAGGTGATCGACCAGGCCTTCGGCGGCACCCTGGCGGGCCCGATCTGGCGCGACGCGCTGGACGGCGCCCTGGACGGCACCCGGGCCGGCACCTTCCCTTCGGTCCAGCTGCCGTAACGGTCCGTCATTCCGGCGATGGCCGTCGACCCACGCGCCCCACGGGGTGGGTGGGTCGACGGCCTTCGCCGTGCCGTGGCGCCGTCGGGCGGGAAAGGGCGGGCGGTGTGTGGGCGGGCGGCAGTAGTCTGCTGGGCTGCGGAGTTGACTGGGTGTCCGGTGGGGGCAGGGACCGCGTGGGGGAAGTGGCGTGACGTACGGGGAGCAGGACCCTTTCTCGTGGCCGGGACAGGGGCCGGGGCAGGGAGCGGGATACGGACAGGGATACGGGCCGTGGCCGGGACAGGGGCCGGGGCCGGGGCCGGGGCCGGGACAGCGGCAGGGCCGGCCGCCGTGGCCGCAGCCGCCGTGGCAGCCGCAGGGCCGTGTTCCGTTGTGGCAGCGCTTCCGGGGCGAGGAGTGGCCCACCCTGCGGGAGGTGGTGGCGCCCGCTCGGCGGGCGCTCGGCGGGTGGGTGTGGCTGCCGCTGCTGTTCTGCCTGTGGCCGTTCCTGCTGTTGCTGGGGCTCTACCCGATGGCGCGGTCTGCGCGGCAGCTGGCGCGGCGGGTGTTCGTGGCGCCCGGGCCGCGGGGGATCAGCGATCCGGTGGTGCTGCGGGTGCAGCGGATCCGGGGGTGGCTGGCGCTCGCCGCGGGGTTCACGGTGCTGGCGGTGTACGGGTCGCCCGGGGACTGGAGCGAGGCCAACGACCAGTGGGAGCTGCGGCTGGTGATCACGCCGTGGCTGGTGCTGGTGACGGCGCCGGCGGTGGTGGGGGTGCTGTTCCGGCTGGCCGGGCCCGCCGCGCGGCCCGCGATGCGGGCCCAGGTGCGCCCGGCGGTGCTGATGGCGCTGCGGTACGTGGGCGCGTGCACGGCGGTGCCTGTGCTGCTCTTTCTCGCCCAGAAGGTGCAGGGGTCGGTCCAGGTGCTGTTCGTCGGCCAGCTGTTCGACATCCTGATGCTGGCGGTGCCGGTCTGGGCGCTGATGTTCGTGGCGTTCGCCTCGCCGACGGTCGTCCGGACGGCCTTCACGATGGACCGGGTGCACGCGGTGTTCCCGCCCGTGCTGACCGTGGTGCTGGTGTGGGAGCTGGCCCTGATCGGCCTGGCGATCGGCGGGCTGCCGCCCGGTCCGCCGGCCGTGCAGCTGTGTTCGATCGTCGGCGGCCCGGCGACGGTCACCGCGGTGGCCTGGTGGGAGGTGCACCGGCTGCGTACGCGCTTCGGGGTGTCCCTGCGCGGGAGGGCGGCGGGCGGGAGCGGCCGCTAGGCCCCGGGCCAGGGCCGCGGTGCCCCGCCCGGGCGGGGCACCGCGGCCGTCCGCTCGGCCGTCCGCTCGGCCGTCCGCTCGGCCGTCCGCTCGGCCGTCCGCTCGGCCGTCGGATCGGTTGTCAGCTCCGCCGGGCGCGCAGCACGCTGGTCAGCATCGGGAGGGTGAACTCGCCGTTGCCGGTCTCGGCGCGGCCGGCGAGGTAGGCGCGGGTCCGGGCCAGGGCGGCCTCCCGCTGCGGCTCCGGCATCACCAGCATGCCCGCCTTGGTGCCGAGGGTCGCGACGAGGGAGTCGGCGGTCCGGCGCTGGCCGTGCGGGAACTCCGCCTGTTCCGGCGAGTCGAACCGGGCGTCGCCGCCGGACTTGGGGAGGTGCATCCCGGCCGTCTCGGTGCGCCAGCTCGCGGGGACGTCGCGCGGGCCGATGGCTGCGGGCCCGGTGACCCGGGCGAGCCCGGCCACCCAGTCGACCCCGTCGTCGAAGACGTTCCACAGGCCCGCCAGCACTCCGCCCGGGGAGAGGACCCGGGCGATCTCGGGCCCCGCGACGTCCATGTCGAACCAGTGCATGGCGTTGCCGGAGACCACGGCGTCGACGGACCCGTCCGGCAGCGGTATCGACTCGGCGCTGCCCGGCAGGGCGCGTACGGCGGGCAGTTCGCGGCGCAGTTCGGCGAGCATGGCCGGGTCGGGTTCGACGGCGACGACGTCGATGCCCATCGCGAGCAGCGTGCCGGTGAGCTTGCCGGTCCCGGCGCCGAGGTCGAGCACCCGCGGGCCGGGGGCGGGTTCGAGTGCCCAGCGCACCGCGGCCTGCGCGTAGTCCGGGCGGTGCTCGGCGTAGGCGCCCGCGGCCGTGCCGAACGAGGAGCTGTGGAGCCGCCGTTCGTCCTGCTGCTGTTCGGTGCCGGTGCCGGTGCCGGTGCCGGTGCCGGTGCTGGTGCCGGTGCTGGTGCCGGTCTGCCGCATCGCAACTCCTCCGGGGTCGGGGTATCGGTTCGATGTATCGGTCCGATACATGGGAACGATAGGTACCCGTACGGTCCGGCGCAAGGGTCGATCATTCTGACGGCCATTCAGAACGGTTGTGCGGAAGGCGGAACGGCACCTCACCCCCCGATCGGGCGAGGCGCCGTTCCGGCGTCACGTCGGCTGCCCGGCAGGCGCTACAGCAGCGCCTCGGAGCCGTGGAGCTCCACGAAGCCGACCACGCGCCGCAGCTGGTCGAAGCTCGTCACGTTGTTGCCGATCAGCCGCACCGAGGCCGGCCGGCCCTGCCGCCAGTTGTGGGCGGCTCGGGAGAGCGCGCCCCACTGGTTCTCCATGTCGCGGTAGTCGACGCTCAGTTGGGTGTCGGACCAGGAGTTGATGTTTCCGTGGACCCGGTTGAAGATCGGCCCGAACCGCGCGGCCTCCGAGAAGACCGTGATGGCCATCAGCATGCCCCGGTCGATGCGGGTCTGGTCCCAGGTGCCGACGTTGTTCAGGTCCCACATCGCGTTGAAGACGGCCTGGGCGCCGAGGTGCAGGTTCTCGCGCGTGGTTCCACCGTTGAGGCTGAGGTAGCTGCCGTTGCGCGGCATGAGCCGCGCCGTCACGCCGATGTCGTTCTGGAACTGCTGCTGGCGGCCGTCCTGGAAGGCCCAGTGCAGGTTGGCGCCGGGCGAGTAGAAGCCCGCGACATAGAGGTTGTCGGCCCACAGGTAGACGGAGACGACGTGGTGGCCCTCGTTGTTGACCCGCACCTGGATCAGCCGGTTGGTGTTCCGGGTGGTCTGCTGGAGGGTGCCGTCGGCGTTGGTGGCATCGCCGTAGCTCTCGCGGTGGATCGCGTCGATCAGGTTCCAGTAACGGCGCGCGTGTTCGCCGCCGCCGGCCGTGATGTCGGTGATGTCCCAGTCGATGACGGGCCAGTTCACCAGCGCAGCCGCCCGGTTCCCGGCCGCGGGCCCCGCCTGGCTCACCGCGGCCGGGGCTTCGGCGGGGGCGGTCGCCGCGGACGCGGTGCCCGCCAGGGAGACGAGGAGTGCGGTGGCCGCCGAGATCGACAGCAGTACGGAGGAGGTCTTCTTGAGCACGGGTTCCTTCTCGGAGGACGAGTGATCGGAGGGGGCCGGCCACCGCGACCGGGCGCGGTCCCAGCGTTCCGATCCAGCATCCGGGCATTCCCGCTGCGCATTTGTCCTGTCGTGCATGCCCTTTGACCTGCGCGCGAACGCCGTCCGGGGACGAGGAGAGCGGTGCCCCACCCGGGTCGGGCAGGGCACCGCTCAGTGAGGGGTTCTCGGAGGAGTCCGAAGCCGGACTTGCCGGTGGCGACCGCGTGGGGAGGGCGAAGGCGGCGAGCGCATGCGCGGAAAGTCGGACCCGCCGACTTCTCACTCCTCGTCGGCGGTCCTGACGCTTCGTCCGGGCGCTACTCCGCGAGGTCCGGCGTGTCCGCGAGCCCCAGGCGCAGGTGCTCGATGTGGTAGACCGCCTGGTCGAGCAGCGCCGCCACGTGGTTGTCGTACAGCGCGTAGACGACCTGCCGGCCCTGGCGCTGCCCGACCACGAGACCCAGGTTGCGCAGCAGCCGCAGTTGGTGCGAGCAGGCGGACTGCTCCAGGCCGACCTCGGTGGCGAGTTCGGTGGCGGCGCACGGCCCTTCGCGGAGGCGGGAGAGGATCAGCAGGCGGGAAGGGGTGGCCAGGGCCTGGAGGGTGGTGGCCACCCGGGCAGCGCTGACGGCGTCCAGGCGCGTGTGCGGGACGGCGGTGGTGGCGGCTCCATGACCCATGCGGCCAATAGTACAACTTACGCATGAAGGAGCGTTCATATGTTCATGTATGGTGGACGAGTCCTTGGCCGACCCCGCCCCGAAGGTCCTCTCCGCCATGTCCTCCTCCACCCTGGCCGAGCGCCCGGCACCCCCGGCCGCACCGCGTCCGGACTCCGCGCCCCGGCGGCGCACCCGGGTGCTCTCGCTGCCGGAGGCCCGCTGGGCCGCCGCCGCGACGGCGCTCTTCCTGATCGCGCTGCCGCTCCAGCAGGCCGGCGCACCCGCCTGGGCCTGGGGCCCGCTGTACGCGCTCGCGTACGCCACCGGCGGCTGGGAGCCGGCGTGGGCGGGGCTGCGGGCGTTGCGCGAGAGGACCCTGGACGTCGACCTGCTGATGATCGTCGCGGCACTCGGCGCCGCCGCCGTCGGCCAGGTCATGGACGGCGCCCTGCTGATCGTCATCTTCGCCACGTCCGGGGCGCTGGAGGCGCTCGCCACCGCCCGTACCGCCGACTCGGTGCGCGGACTGCTCGACCTCGCCCCGGCCACCGCGACCCGGCTGCTGCCCGACGGCCGGGAGGAGACGGTGCCGGTGGAGGAGCTGGCGGTCGGGGACACCGTCCTGGTCCGTCCGGGGGAGCGGATCGGCGCCGACGGGCGGGTGCTGGACGGCGCGAGCGAGGTCGACCAGGCCACCATCACCGGTGAGCCGATGCCCGCGGCCAAGAGCGTCGGCGACGACGTCTTCGCCGGCACCCTCAACGGCACCGGCGCACTGCGCGTCACGGTGGACCGGGACGCCTCGGACTCCGTGATCGCCCGGATCGTCGCCATGGTCGAGGAGGCGTCCGCGACCAAGGCGCCGACCCAGCTGTTCATCGAGAAGGTCGAGCAGCGCTATTCCCTCGGCATGGTGATCGCGACCCTCGCCGTCTTCGCCGTGCCGCTCGCCCTCGGCGCGGCGCTCACGGGCTCGCTGCTGCGGGCGATGACCTTCATGATCGTCGCCTCGCCGTGCGCCGTGGTGCTGGCGACCATGCCGCCGCTGCTCTCCGCGATCGCCAACGCCGGACGGCACGGCGTGCTGGTGAAGTCCGCCGTGGTGATGGAACGCCTCGGGCAGACCGACGCCGTCGCCCTGGACAAGACCGGCACCCTGACCGAGGGCGCACCGAAGGTCAGTGCCATCCGTCCGCTCGCCGGATCGGGCCTCTCCGGGGACGAACTGCTCGCGCTGGCGGCCGCCGCCGAGCACGGCAGTGAGCACCCGCTCGCACGCGCCGTCGTGGACGCCGCCCGCACCCGTGGGCTCACCCCGGCGCCCGCCGGGGACTTCGCCTCCGTGCCCGGGGCGGGCGTCACCGCCACCGTGGAGGGCCGGGTGGTCGCGGTCGGCGCACCCGTGCGGCTGATCAACGGACGGACCGATGCCGCTTCGGCCGAAGCCGTCGAGGTCGCGGGCGCATGGGAGGAGGCCGGCCGCACCGCCGTCCTGGTCGAGGTGGAGGGGGTCCCGGTCGGAGTGCTCGGGCTCGCCGACCGGCTGCGCCCGGACGCCGCCGCCACCGTCACCGCGCTGACCCGGCTCACCGGCCGCGCGCCGGTGCTGCTCACCGGCGACAACCCGCGGGCGGCCGCCCGGGTCGCCGCCGAGGTGGGCATCACCGAGGTCCGGGCCGGGCTGCTGCCGCGGGAGAAGGTCGCCACCGTACGGGAGCAGGAGGCGGACGGGCGGAAGGTGCTGGTGGTCGGCGACGGTGTCAACGACGCGCCGGCGCTGGCGGCCGCGCACACCGGTGTCGCGATGGGCCGGGCCGGTTCGGACCTGGCGCTGGAGACCGCCGATGCCGTGGTCGTCCGCGACGAACTCGCCACCGTTCCCGCCGTGGTGGCGCTCTCCCGGCGGGCACGCGGCCTGGTGGTGCAGAACCTGGTGATCGCCTCGGTGTTCATCTCGGTGCTCGTGGTGTGGGACCTGGTCGCGACCCTGCCGCTGCCGCTCGGCGTGCTCGGCCACGAGGGCTCGACCGTCATCGTCGGCCTCAACGGCCTGCGGCTGCTGCGCGAGGCGGCGTGGTCCCGGGCCCGTGCGGAGGTCGGGGTTCCTGCGGGGGCCGGGGGCTGAGGGGCGTCCTGCCGCGCGCGCTCGGCGCCGGTCCGGCTGCCGTGCCTCGCCGGGAGGAGCCGCCTTCCCCCGGCGTGAGGTTACTCGCCCTTCTCCGGGGCGTCGTCGGCGGTGCCGGTGCCGGTGCCGGTGGCGGCGGATGCGGCGTCGGCGTCGGCGTCGGCGGCCTCCGGTGCGGGGGCCTCGGCCCGCGGGGTCTCCATCGCCGTCATCCGGGGGAGCAGGAACAGCACCGCGACCAGCAGGGCGAGCAGCAGGGTGCCGGCCAGCACGATCGGGGTCCGGATGCTGGTGGCGGAGGCGATCCAACCGCTCAGGGCGGCGCCGGTCATGATGCCGAGTCGGGTCAGCAGCATGTAGCAGCTGTTGACCCGGCCGAGCAGTTCCTTCGGGACGGCCTGCTGGCGCAGCGAGATCGCCTGGATGTTCCAGGTCACGATGCCGAAGCCGATCACGCCGTACAGCGCGGCGATCTCGAACACCGAGTTGCTCAGCGACATCAGGATCAGCGAGACGCCCATCAGCAGGAAGGCGAGGGCGATCCTGGTGCCCCGGTTGAGCAGGCTGCTGAGCCGGCCGGCCAGGGTGCTCGCGGCGGTGCCGCCGATCGCGCCGGCCGCGAGGACGATGCCGTACGAGGCGGCGGGGGCGTGCACGACCCGGGTGACCATCAGGACCATCATGGTGGTGCCCATGAAGCAGGTCATCGCGCCGAGGGCGGAGAGCACGGCGAGCATCCGCACCTCGCGGTGGCGGACCAGCCAGTTGACGCCCTCGCGGATCTCGGTGAGCACCGGGCGGCCGGCCTTGGCCCGGGCGGCGGTGGAGCGGCCGGTCGCGGCGACCAGGACGGCGGCGAGCGCGAAGGAGGCGCCGTCCACCGTGAAGGGGAAGCCGGCGGCCACGGCGAACAGCGCCGAGCCGAGCAGCGGGCCGATCAGGTTCCCGCCGACGAGCATGTTGGCCTGCATCCGGCCGTTGGCGGTGTCGAGCTGGTCCGGGCGGACCACCTCCGGGACGACCGAGGTGGCGGCGTTGGAGAAGACCGTCTCGCCGCAGCCGAGCAGGAAGGCCACCGCGGCGAGCGCGACCAGCGGCGGGTCGGCGACGAAGACCCAGGCGGCGAAGCCCAGGACGACGACGGCGCGCAGGGCGTCGATCGTCCACATCAGCCGCCGCCGGTCGGACCGGTCGGCGAGCACGCCGCCGTACAGGGACATCAGCAGGTAGGGCAGCGAGGTGGCGACGGAGACCACCGAGACCGCGCTGGGCGAGTCGGAGACCGCCACCGCCAGGAGGGGCAGGGCCGACTCCCGCATGCCGTCGCCGACGGAGGAGATCGCCGAGGCGGACCACAGCAGGGTGAACTTCCGGCCCAGTCGCGGACGGCTTTTGGGTGGCTTCTCTGCCAGGTCTGCTGCGGTCACCGACGCAGTATGTCATGTCCGCGGAGGACTGTTCGGGCGGATTCCGAACTGCCCGGGGTGTCCTGAACTGACCGTGTCGGCAGGGAAGTCGGGGACGTCCTGAGCTGTCCGGACTGTCCTGCGGGTTCGCGGACCCCGGGGTGCTTCCCCTCCGGCCGCGGCCCCGGGCTAGCCGAGACCGGAGACGCCCTTGACGAGCGTGGTCAGCCCGCCCGCCAGCGCCAGACCGAGCACCACCAGCCGGGCGCGGTCCTCCGCCACCCGCTCGGCGAGCAGCCGGCCGATCACCGCTCCGCCCGCGAGCGCGGCGGCCACCAGGCACCAGGCGGACGCGCCCAGCCCGGGCAGGCCCTTGGTGGCCAGCGAGACGGCGTTCACCACCACGCCGTAGAACTGCGCATTGGGTACGAACTGACGGGCTGTCCAGCCGGTGTTGACGGCGTACAGGGACACGGCAGGGCCGCCCACCCCGGCGGCCGAGTTCATGAACCCGCTGGTCGCGCCGGCGACCAGCGCCCCGCCGACGCCGCGCAGCGCGGACGCCCTGGCCCCGCGCAGGACCAGCAGCGAGGCCAGGCTGACCAGGACGCCGATGCCGATCAGCAGCGCGGGCTCCGGCACCTCCGCCGCGACCCACGCCCCGGCCGGGACGGTGCAGGTTGCCGCGAGGATCAGCGGGAGCATCGCCGTCAGCCGCACCTGCCGCCAACTGCCCAGCAGGCCGACGGCGCTGATGACGCCGGCGGCGAGGTTCGACAGCGTGACCCCGCCGCTCGGGCCGAGGAGGAGGACCAGGACGGGTGCGGCGACGAGGGCGAAGCCCATGCCGGTCAGCCGCTGGACGGACGCGCCCGCGAGCACGGTGCAGCCGAGGAGGAGGACGGTGATCCAGCCGTGGTCCATCGGGCTCCTCGGTCGGCGGGCGGTCCGTACCGATCATGCCGCACCGGCGAGTTGCGGCCGGTGCGGGGCAGGGCGGGGCCGGTGCGGGAGGCCGGCTCGGGAAGGCCGGCCCGGGGAGGGCGGTGGGGCCCGCGGCGTGGGGAGGCCGCAGGGCCCGGCCGGTCGTTCGCGGCGCCGGGTCGGCGCGGGTCGGCGCTTCCGTCGTCAGTGGGCAGGGGGTACGGCGTCGGCGGTGTCCGGGAGGGGGTAGGCGGCGGGGTCGACCGGACCCGGGAGGTCGGTTGCGGGGCGGGCGGGGGCGGTCGGGTCGGGCAGGGACGGTTGCGCGGGCGGGGCCGGGACCTGGCTGAACGGGATGCCGGGCGGCGCCTGGACCGGGCTGGTGCGGCCGGCGGGCACCGGTCCGCGGCCCTGGACCCCGCAGCCCGCCACCGCCTCCAGGTTCTCCGGGCTCTGTACGGCGGGCTGGTTGCCGCTGAAGCAGTTGGCCGGGTCGGCGGAGGCCAGGGCGAGGTCGGTGCCGTTGCCGGTGGCGCGGTTGCCCTCGACGCGGTTGCCGCTCGCCGGGTGGCCGGGCGGGTCGGTGATGACGATGCCGACAGCGCGGTTGCCCCGGACGAGGTTGCGCTGCACCTGGTTCGCCGTGCCACCGCCGATGCCGATGCCGATGCCGAAGCCGCCGTCGGCCTGTTCGGGGGTGTCGGCGGCGTTGTTGTCGGTGACGACGTTGCCCGCGATCACCGCGCCGTGCTGCGGGGCGAGGGCCTCCAGGTCGTTGGAGTTGACGGTGACGCCGACCCGGTTGCCGCTGACCTTGTTGCCGAGGATGGTCAACCCGTCGGAGGCGTTGGTGAGTTCGATGCCGACGGCGTTGCGCTCGACGGTGTTGCCGCGCACCAGGGTGTCGCAGGGCTTGCACTGCCCGACGTAGATGCCGGAGTCGGCCTGCCCGGAGGCGTACGAGTCCTCGATGACGCCGCCGCGCGCGTCGAAGGCGTAGATGCCGTACAGGCCGTTGTCGTAGGCGGTGACGCGGGTCGCCCGGAAGCCCTGGACGGCGGGGAAGCGGGCGGTGTCCAGGGGGTCGTAGGCGGAGCCGCCGGCGCCGCGCTGCTGCAGCTTCTCGTCGGTGACGCCGGTGAACAGGACGCCGTTGGCGAGGTAGCCGTGGACGGTGAGGTTCTCGACCACCGAGCCCGGCCCGGTGACGGTGACGCCGTTGGCGAGGCGCACGCCGCCGTCGAGCACCACCGTGTTGCGGTCGGTGCCGCGCAGCACGATCCGGGGTTTGGTGATCCGGACGCTCTCGCGGTAGGTGCCCGGGTCGACCAGGACGGTGTCGCCCTCGCGGGCCACGTCCACGGCCTGCTGGACGGTCGGGAAGTGCTGTGGGACCCGAACGACCGTTCCTTCCGGGTGTTTTGCATCGGACGAGGTCGAACCTTCGGACGAGCAGCCGGAGGTGACGAGCGCGGCGGCACTGAGCAGGGCGGGGAGGAGGGTCCGGACCGCCTTTCCGGGGCGCCGGGTTGTGGCGGAGCGGAATTGACGTGTGGTCAAAAGTTGCATGAGGCGTGTTCTATCGTCTCCAATGTCGCCCATGCATGCCGAAACCGGAAAGGCGCAGGACCGGCCACGAACTGTCGGCCCCGGTGTGGACCGAAGGGCCCTGCTGGCGGGCGGCGCGGCGCTGGCCGCCGGGGTCGGTGCGGGGGTCGGCGCCGGCATCACGGCGTTCACCCGCGGGGGCGACGGCGGACGGGCTGCGGCGCCGCCGCCCGAGCCGACGGTTCCCTTCCACGGCGAGCGGCAGGCCGGAGTGACGGCCCCGCAGCAGCCGGCCACCCAGCTGCTGGCGTTCGACCTGCCGCCCGCCGCCACCTCGGACGGCCGTACCGCCCTGCGGGGCCTGCTCGGGGAGCTGACCCGGGTGCTGGCCGAAGCGGTCGGCGGCACGTCGGCGGACGCGCGCCTGCAGGGCGGCGAACCGGCCCGGCTCAGCAGCCTGGTGGGGGTCGGGCCGGGGCTCGCCTCCCGGCTGGGGCTGGACGTTCCGGCGCCGGTGCTGGCGGAGCTGCCCGCCTTCCCGGGGGACCGGCTCGACCCGGCGCGCGGCGGCGGCGACCTGCTCGTCCAGCTGTGCGCCGCGGACCGGTGGCCGCTGTCCGTCGTCGCCGAGCAGGTCGGCGCGGCGGCCGGGGCGGCGGGCGCGTCGGTGCGGTGGACGCAGTCCGGTTTCCTGCCCCGCACGGCCGCGGGGACGACGCCGAGGAACCTGTTCGGCTTCAAGGACGGCACCGCGAACCCGGACGAGGAGGCCGCCCGGCAGTGGGTCTGGGGCCCGCCCGGCCCGCACCGGCACGGGACCGTCCTGGTCTACCGGCGGATCCGGATGGACACCGCGGCCTTCGGCGCCCTCCCCGCGGACCGCCGGGACCTGGCGATGGGCCGTCGGGAGGGCGACGGCGCGCCGCTCACCGGCTCGGCGGAGCACGACGAGCCGGACATCTACGCGAAGAACCCCGACGGCTCGTACCTCATCCCGGCCACCGCCCACGTCCGGCTCTCCAGCCCCCGGCTGGACGGCGGCGCCCGGATGCTGCGGCGCGGTTACAGCTACGACGACGGGCCGGGCGACCGGGGCCTGCTGTTCTGTGCCTTCGTGCGGGACCCGGCGCAGTTCACCCGGGTGCAGAACCGGCTGGCCGCGCGGGACGCGCTCAACCCGTTCCTGGAGCACACGGCGTCGGCGGTGGTGTACGTGCTGCCGGGGGCGGAGGAGGGCGGGGCGCTGGGGGCGGGACTGTTCGGCTGAACGCCCGCGGGCCGTAGCGCCGTACCGGGCCGTACCCGCCGTTCGCGGGCCGTACCCGCCGTTCGCGGGCGTGGTGCCTGGCGCGGGCGTGGTGCCGCGCGCGGGCCGCACCGCCTGCGGTCGGGGCGGTACGGCCCGGTGCGGTTCACCAGTCGACCGGAATCCCGGCCGGGCTCCGGGTGGTGCTGCCGAGCTGCCACGCGAGCTCCGCGACCGGGGTGGTGAGGCGCAGGCCGGGCAGGGCGGCGGCCAGGCGCCGGAGGGATTCGCGCATTTCGAGGCGGACGCGCCAGGCGCCGATGCAGTAGTGCGGACCGGCGCTGAAGGCGAGGGTGGGCGCGGCGAGGGGGAGGTCGAGGTCGGCGTCGAGGCCCTCGGGGTAGATGTCCGGGTCGCGGTTGGCGCTGCCGAGGCTGATGGCGACGACGGCGTCGGCCGGGATGGTGGCACCGCCGAGATCGATCGGGGCGGTGGCGCGGCGGATGGTGGCCTCGTCGTCGCCGAGCGGGATGAAGTGCAGCAGGCGTTCGGCGGTCCGCTCGGCGGTGTCCGGGTCGGCGAGCCGGGGCCAGTGCTCGGCGCGTTCGCCGAGGAGGTAGACGAGGGCGTTGCCGAGGGCGCCGGCGACGCTCTCGTTGCCGCTGGCGGTGAGGCCGGCGACGAGGTGGACGAGGGACTCCTCGGGGATGCCGCCGTCGTGGTCGGCGGCCTGGACGAGGCGGCTGACCAGGTCGTCGCCGGGCTCGCGGCGGCGGCGTTCGATCAGCTCGATGGTGAACGCGCCGTACTCGGCGAGGGCTTCGATGTGGTCGGCGGCGTCGTCGTCCGCGTCCGCAGCGTCGTCCGCGCTCGTGTCGCCGTTCGCGTCCCCGTCCCCGTCCGCGGAACCGTCGCCGGGGGCGCCGCCCTGGGCGAGAAGCGCGAGGGTCCAGCGGTGCAGCCGTTCCTCGTCCAGGCTGTCCGGACCGTCGCCGTCGAGCCCCATCAGCCGGGTGGTGACGGCGAACGGCACCGGCCGGGTGAACGCGGCGACGAGGTCGGCCGGCGGTCCTGCCGCGACCAGCGCGTCCACCGACTGCTGGACGGCGGCCGCGACCCAGGGCTGCCAGCCGGCGATGGCGCGCGGGGTGAAGGCCCGCTGGACGGTGGCGCGCAGGCGGCGGTGGGCGGGGCCGTCCTGGTTGAACAGGGACGCCGGATTGGCGGCGACATCGGCGGTGGCGCCCGCGGTCCCCACGTCGTGCAGGTCGGCCCGGGTGATCCGGGGGTCACCGAGGACCTGCCGGACGTCGTGGTAGCGGGTGACCAGCCAGGCGGGGGTGCCGTCGGGGAGGGTGGTCGGGTGGGGCGGCCGGACGGGGGAGACGGGGAGCCGGTGGAGCGGAGGGAGAGCGGTCCTGGTGGCGGCGGCGGAGTCCATGGGTCCCTTCGGGGTCGGCGGGCGGCGGGTGGGCGGGCCGGCTGGTCGACGGGAGAAGGGAGTGGGGAGTAGGAGGATGGAGAATCCAACTGTCATATTTTCATAGGGAATTGGAGGCTTATGGCGCTTCTCCCGTTGTGCCCGATGGTATGCCCCCGAACGGCACGCCGGGCAGGAACGGCCGCAGCGCGCCCAGGACGGCGCCGATGCAGGCGTCGCGCAGCTCGTCGCGGGTGCAGCTCTCCTCGGTCAGCCAGTCGAGGACCAGCACCCGGACGAACACCAGCCAGCTGCGCAGGATCTGCGATACGGTCCGCCGCGCCGTCTCGTCCGCGAGCGGGAGGACGCCGAGCAGTCGGCCGCGCAGGGCGTCGAGCTCCTCGGTGATGATCGTCTGGATCACCTGGTCCCCGGCCAGGACGCGGTTGGCGGCGAGCACGGCGTGCCGGTTGGCGACGAAGTAGTCCAGGTGGGCGTCCATGCCCTCGACCAGCTGCTCGATCAGGGTGTCGGCGGGATCGAACCGGGACTTGGCGAGCAGCTCGTCGGCCGCCTGCCGGTAGACCTCGGCGAACAGGTCGTGCTTGCTCGGGAAGTGACGGTAGAGCAGCGCACGCGAGACCCCGGCCTGCTCGGCGACCTCCTCCATCAGCACCTCCTCGTACGGGCGGGCGGCGAAGAGCCGGGCGCCGACGGAGAGCAGCTGGGCGCGCCGCTCGGCGGGGGAGAGCCGACGGCGTCGTTCGTGGACTGGCATGCGCGCCAGGTTACTTGACACGTGTCCACTTGTGGTCGAGCTTAGTAGACGCGTGTCAACTAGGGCGTGCGTCGTGAGGACGCATGCCGCTGAGGGCGTGCGCCGAGCGGGCGCTCTCCGACGGGAACCGACGACGGGTGGACGGGTCATGGCCAAGACACTGCGGGTGCTCGTGTGGGCGATGGGGGTCGCCGATGTGGCGATCGGGTTCTTCCACATCCTGGTGGGGAACGCCGCGGTGCCCGGGGCCGCGGACGCCGGCCCCACGATCGACAGCTTCGGCCGCTTCATGGGCGCGATCTTCGTGGGGTACGGCGCCGCCTGGATCTGGGCCGCCCGGCAGGCGCCGGTGCCGGCCCGGGTGGTGCGGTGGCTGGCGGCGGTGTTCCTGCTGGGCGGCCTCGGGCGGGTGCTGTCCATCGCGGTGGACGGGTGGCCGCACGGCTTCCAGGTGGTGCCGATGGGGATCGAACTCGGGCTCGCTCCGGTCTACTTCTGGCTCGCCGACGCGGACGAGCGGGCGTGGGCCGAGGCGTCGCCGCGGCTCTCCACCCCGGCTCAGGCCACCGGGGCGTAGCCCCCGGGGCGCCCGGCGTCGCCCGAGCCGGCGTCGCCCGAGCCGGCGTCGTCCGGGTCGCCGGCACCCGGGTCGCCGGTGGCGCCGGTCAGCGCGACGTAGCCGTCCGGCCGGACGAGGACGACGGCGCCGCCGCGCAGCCCGTACGCCCGGGCCAGGTGGCCGTCGGGGTCGAGGACGGCGGCCCGGCGCAGCTCGACGGAGCGCAGGTCGAGCAGGTCGAGCAGGCCGGGCAGGTCGGCCGGACCGGGCGGGCCGGCCGGATCGGTGGGCCCGCCGATGGTCAGCAGGGTGAAGTGCGGGCCGCGGAAGAGGTCGAACAGCCGGGTCGGCCTGCCGTCGGCGGTGGTGCAGGGCGCGTCGGGTGCGCGGTCGCCGGCCCGGATGCCGGTGGCGTCGTCGAGGTTCCGGCCGAGCGGCCCGCTCCGGTAGCCGACGGAGAGTCCGGTGAAGTCGGAGCCGGCGGCGGCCGGGTTGACGAACTGGTCGGTCAGTGCGCGGGCGCCGTCCGCGCTGAACAGCGCCTTGTGCTGGGCGGAGGTGGCGGCGAGGACGGCGCGGGCGACGGGCAGGCGCTCGTCCTGGTAGCTGTCGAGCAGTGCGTCGGGAGCGCCGCGCAGGACGGCGGCCAGCTTCCAGCTCAGGTTGTGCGCGTCCTGGATGCCGGTGTTCATGCCCTGGCCGCCCGCCGCGGAGTGGCAGTGCGCGGCGTCGCCGGCGAGCAGCACCCGGCCGTCGCGGTAGCGCTCGACCATGCGGACCGTCGGCCGCCAGACGCTGGACCAGCTCGGTTCGTGCAGCGTGACCCCGGGCAGTGCGGCGCGTTCGGCGAACAGCCGGCGGAAGGTCTCCGCGGTCGGGTCGGGGATCGCGCCGTGCTCGTCCGGCGCGACGGAGGCGTGCACCGCCCAGTTGGCGTCGGCCCTCATCGGGATCATGGCCAGGGCGCCGACGCCGAGCCAGGGGTCGTTCCAGATGTGCATGGCGTCGGTGTCCAGGCCGTCGACCACCATCGAGGCCATGAGGAATCGTTCCTCCTCCCAGGTCTCGCCGAGGAAGGGGATCCCGGTCAGCTTCCGGACGGAGCTGCGGCCGCCGTCGCAGCCGACCAGGAAGCGGGCACCCAGCCGTTCGGTCCGGCCGGAGCGCCGGACGGTGGCCAGCACGCCGTCCGCGTCCTGGGTGAAGCCGACCAGTTCGGTGTCCGTCTCGACGGTGACGCCGAGTTCGGCGAGCCGTCCGCGCAGCACGTCCTCGGTGTGGTGCTGGCCGAGCAGCAGCATGCCGGCGTACGGGCGGTCGGGGGTGGGGCGGTTTCCGGGTGCCGGGTCCACCTCGCCGACGAGCTGACTCCCTTCGTACGTACGGACCTTGAGGTCGAGCGTGCCGCGGTCGAGGATCGCGTCCACGACGCCGAGGTCGTCGAACACCTCCAGTGTGCGCGGGTTGATCCCCTTGCCGCGGACGCCGCGGTCGCGGAACTGCGGCTCCCGCTCGATGACGCGGCAGTCCACCCCGGCGCGGGCCAGGCCGAGGGCGAGCGCGAGGCCCACCGGGCCGGCGCCGACCACCAGGACCTCGGCCCGGCCGGTGTCGCCGGCGGGTCGTGCGGCGTGCGGGGTGGTGCGTGCGGTGTGCGGGGTGGTGCGTGTGGCGTTGTGCGTGACAGCAGGCGTGACGTTGCGCATGACGGACCCCCTGGATACCCATCCAACCGGCCATAAGATACGGCGCGTTTCTTGTCTCTGACTGTAGACTCGGATCGATAAGAAACGCAACGTATCTACGAGAGTGGGTGCGACGGACGCAGGAGGCGCGGGGCCCGGTGGTGAGCGAGAGAGCGGGATCGGGATCGGCAACCGGGCCGGCCGGCGCGTCACGGCGGCGCGGGAGCGAGTTGGAACGGGCGATCCTGGACGCCGTCTGGGCCGAACTCGCCGACCACGGCTACGACCGGCTCACCATGGAGGGCGTCGCCGCCCGGGCGCGGACCAGCAAACCGGTGCTCTACCGCCGCTGGCCGAACCGGGCCGCCCTGGTCATCGCCGCCCTCGGCCGCAACGCCCCCGACTACCAGGAGCCGCCGGACACCGGCGAGTTGCGCGCTGACCTCGCACTCTTCATGGCCAGTCTGCTGCACCGCTTCGACGACCTGCCGACCGACGCCGTCCACGGCTTCCTGGTCGACCTGCTGCGCGATCCCGAACTGCGGGCCGGCTTCACCGGCGGGCTCACCGCCGAGGGGCCGGTCGGCAGCCTGGGCGCGATGATGCGCCGCGCGGCCGACCGGGGCGAGATCAACCCCGACCGGATCACCCCGCGCGTCGTCTCGCTCCCGCTCGACCTGCTGCGCGACGCCTTCCTGACGGGCGGCGCCGTACCGTCCGACGACGTGGTGGCGGAGGTCCTGGACGAGATCGTGCTGCCGTTGCTGCGGGCACCGTCCGGGAGCTGACGGTCGGCCCGTCTGCCGGGCGTCTCGTGGGCAGGGCGTCCCGTCGGCCGGGCGTCCTGCCGGTTCCGCTGCGCCGGCCTCAGGAGTCGGTCTTGATCTTCTTCATGGTGAGGTGGGACTCGACCCGCAGGATGCCGGGCAGGCCGGTGAGCTTGGCGGTGAGGAAGGCGCTGTAGGCGGCGTGGTCGGCGACGGCGACGCGCAGGAAGTAGTCGGGGCGGCCGAACATCCGGCGGAACTCGACGACTTCCTCGTAGGAGGCCAGCGTCTCCTCCAGGGCCTCGATGGTCTTGAGGTCGTTGGCGTAGACCTCGACGTCGACCATGACCTCCAGGCCCTGGCCGAGCGCCTCCGGGTTGATCACGGCGCGGTAGCCGGCGATGACCCCGGCGTCCTCCAGGCGCTTCAGCCGACGCAGGCACGGGGGTGGTGTCAGACCGACCCGCTTGGCCAGTTCGACATTGGTCAGCCGCCCGTCCTGGCGCAGGTGGAACAAGATTTCGCGATCGATGGCATCGAGGATGAATTCGTTGCTCACGTGGCCATCGTAGAGGAATTATTTGAAACCATATGTGCCGATAATTCTTCTAAGATTTCGGTATGTCCAGGCCTCCGGTCGCACTGCGCGACCTCCTCCCTCCTGCCTTCGCGGCCCCGCCGCCCCCACGGCGAACCGAGGCGCGGGCCGCACTCAAGGACTCCGCCTCCGTCGGGCTGGGCCTGCTGCCGCTCGGCCTCGCCCTCGGCGTGGTCATCACCCACGCCGGCCTGCCCTGGTGGTCCTCGACGCTGTTCGCCGCCGTCGTCTACGCCGGCTCGTTCGAGTTCCTGCTGGTGGGCCTGACCGTGGCGGTCGCGCCCCTGGCGACGATCGCCCTGACCGCCTTCCTGGTCAACGCGCGGCACGTGTTCTACGCCCTTTCCTTCCCGCTGCACCGGGTGCGCGGGCGCGCAGGCAAGGCATACAGCACCTTCGCGCTGACCGACGAGGCGTACGCCATGACCACCGGCGGGCAGGCCCGGTCGTGGTCCGGCAGGCGGATCCTGTCGCTGCAGCTGGTCTTCCAGCTGTACTGGGTCGTCGGTGCCACCGCCGGTGCCCTGCTCGGCTCGCTGATCCCCGAGCGCGTCACCGGTATGGACTTCGCGATGACCGCCCTGTTCGCCGTCCTGGCCCTGGAGGCCGTCGCCGAACGCCGCGACGACCTGCCCACCCCGCTGCTCGCGCTGCTCAGCGTGCTGGTCGCGCGGCTCACCTTTCCCGGCGAACTGCTGCCGGTGGCCTTCACGCTCTTCACCGCCGCGCTGCTGGTCCGTCGCGCCTGCGCCGGGCGGAGGCCGTCCGGTGCCTGACGCCCGCTACCTGCTGCTCGCCGTCGCCGTCTCGGCCGCCGTCACCTGGGGCCTGCGCGCCCTGCCGTTCACCGCGCTGGCCCCGCTGCGCGCCAGCCGGACCGTCCGCTACCTCAGCACCCGGATGCCGGCCGGGGTCATGGTGATCCTGCTGGTCTACTGCCTGCGCGACCTCCCCTTGGCCCAGGCGCGGGCCGCCGCGCCCCTGGTGGCGCTCGCCGTCACCGTCGGGCTGCACCTGTGGCGCCGCAACGTCCTGCTGAGCATCGTCGGCGGCACGGCGGTGAACGTCCTCCTGGCCAGCGCGGTCTTCGGGCCCTGACCGCGGCGCTCCCCCGGGAGCCGACTCTGCCGACCCGTCAGGGCCCGGCCTATGCTCGGGGTCGATCGAACAGGCGACAGGCAACAGGCGTCCGCGAGGAGGGCCCGAAGCATGAGCGGCACCGTGGTGGCGGTCAGCAGCAACGCCGAGTACTCGTTCACCAAGCCCAACCGGGCGGGCATCACGCTGCTCGCCGGGCTCGGCGTGGAGGGCGACGTGCACGCCGGGGTGACGGTCAAGCACCGCTCGCGCGTCGCCCGGGACCCGACCCTGCCCAACCTGCGCCAGGTCCACCTGATCCACCGCGAACTCCTCACCGAACTCGCCGAATCCGGCTTCGACGTGGCACCGGGCGCGCTCGGCGAGAACATCACCACCGAGGGCGTGGACCTGCTCGGCCTGCCGGTCGGCGCGGTGCTGCGGATCGGTGCGGAGGCCGAGGTCGAGATCACCGGCCTGCGCAACCCGTGCGCGCAGATCGACGGCTACCGGCCGGGCCTGCTGAAGCAGGTCGTCGGCCGCGCCGAGGACGGCACGACCGTCCGCCGCGCCGGGATCATGGGCATCGTCCGCACCGGCGGCGCGATCCGGCCCGGCGACGCGATCGCGGTCGAACTGCCGGGCGGGCCGCACCGGGCGCTCGACCGGGTCTGAGGCCGGTGCCGGGCCATCGGCGGGCCCTCGGGGTCCGGGCCGAGGGTCAGCGCGGCTGCTCCCCGTCGACTCGACGCAGGTCGTAGAGATACGACTTCCCGGCCTTCCAGCTGCGCCAGGCGCAGAGCGGCGGGAACGGCTCCGCGGCCGTCCCGCCCGGCAGCGGTGCGGAGTTGGGCACCCCGGCGGCGTCGACGGTGCACCAGCCGCGCTCGGGTAGCCAGCGGCACCAGACGTCCAGGTCGGTCCGCTTGAAGGACGGGCGGCCGTGGAAGGTGCCGTCCTGGTCGAAGTGGTAGACCAGGCCGTCCAGTCGGCGGACGAACTCGATCGAAGCCATGCCGGATCCCCCAACTCGTCTGCCCCGCAAGCCCGACAGGCTTCGAAGATACCCCCGCCCCGTACCGGTCCCCGTACCGGATCAGGACCGGACGAGGCGGGCGATGGCCTGGTTGGCCTCGCGGACCTTGACGCCCGCCTCCTGGCCGCCCTCGGCGATGGCGTCGCGGACGCAGCACTCGATGTGCTCGTCCAGGAGTTGGAGGGCGAAGGACTGGAGTGCGCGGCTGGCCGCGGAGACCTGGGTGAGGACGTCGATGCAGTAGGTGTCCTGCTCGACCATGCGCTGCAGGCCGCGGATCTGTCCCTCGATGCGGCGGAGCCGCTTGAGGAAGTCGTCCTTGTGGGAGCTGTAGCTGGCCATGGCCGTCTCCGGTTCCTGTGCGGTGAGGAGGCTGCTCACTCTACCGGCGCGCTCCGGCGTTGGAGTCGGCCCGGACGGGTGGTGGCGCCCGCCCGTCCGGGCCTCCGGGGGTCAGCCGTCGAGGCGGCCGACCAGGTCGTAGCCGGCCTCGTCGACGGCGGCTGCCACGTCGGCGTCGGCCAGCGGGAGGGTGCTGCCGACGGTGACCCTGCCGGAGGCGAGATCCACGGCGACGTCGGTGACGCCCTCGATCTTCTTCACCTCGGCGGTGACCGAGGTGACGCAGTGGCCGCAGGTCATGCCCCTGACCTGGAAGGTCGAGATCAAGCCCGCGCCGGCGGGGGCCGCGTCGGCGCCGGTGCTGCACGAGCCGCAGCAGGAGGCGTCGGCGGTGGTCGACTCGACGGTGAGGGTGGTCTCGCTGGTCTCGCTCATGGGTGTGCTCCTGTCGTCAGTGCCCGCCACCTTCCGGAGTGGCCCGGTCGGCCGGCTGCTTCCTTCATGCGAAAGGTACCATACCCCCCTAGGGTATCCAAGAGATCGGGCGAGTCCCCTCAGGGCGGCCGCCTCCACACGCCCGGGAAGCGTCAACGCCGCACTGTGGCGCCCCTGTTGCGGGTGGTCGGGCAGGGTGGGAGGGCGCCGTCCCGACCCCGCCCACCACCCGAGGTGAACCCATGGACCAGACCACCCGACGCGGCCCGCGCGGCCTGCGCGAGATCCTCGCCGCCGGCGAACGGACGTACTCCTTCGAGTTCTTCCCCGCCAAGGACGAATCCGGGGAGCGCGCCCTGTGGGCCGCGATCCGGCGGGTGGAGGCGACCGCGCCGACCTTCGTCTCGGTCACCTACGGTGCCGGCGGCTCCTCGCGCGACCGCACCATCGAGACCACCGAGCGGATCGCCGCGCAGACCACGCTGCGCCCGGTCGCCCACCTGACCGCCGTCGGCCACTCCACCGCCGAACTGCAGGCCGTCCTGCGGCGCTACGCGGACGCCGGGATCCGTGACGTGCTCGCCCTGCGCGGCGACCCGCCCGGCAACCCCAACGGCGTCTGGGAGCAGCACCCGCAGGGCCTGCGGCACGCCGTCGACCTGGTCCGGCTGGTCAAGCAGTGCGGCGCGTTCACCGTCGGCGTGGCGGCCTTCCCCGAGCGCCACCCGCGCTCCGCCGACTGGGACGACGACATCCGGCACTTCGTCGCCAAGTGCCGGGCGGGCGCCGACTACGCCGTCACCCAGATGTTCTTCGAGGCCGAGCACTACCTGCGGCTGCGGGACCGGCTGGCCGCGGCGGGCTGCGGGACCCCGGTCATCCCGGAGATCATGCCCGCCACCGACGTGCGCCAGATCAGCCGCTTCGCCGAGCTCAGCGGGGCGTCCTTCCCGGCCGGCCTGGCGCTGCGGCTGGAGGCGGCCCGCGGTGACCGGGCGGCCGCGCACCGCATCGGCGTCGACCACGCCACCCGGATGGCCGAGCGCCTACTGAGCGAGGGCGCGCCCGGCCTGCACTACATCACCCTGAACCGCTCCACCGCCGCGCTGGAGATCCACCGCAACCTCGGACTCGACCGGCCGGCGGGGGAGGGGGCGCCGGCTTCGGAGGCCCGGCCGCTGATCGGCAGTCCTGCCTGACGGGAGAGCGCCACTGCCACCGCCGGGAACCGGAATGCCCGGGCGGAGGCCCGGCCGGAGCCGGGCCTCCGATCAGTGCACGGTGACCTGGATGCTCTTGGAGATGTCGCACCTTTCCAAGTCGTATGTGGGTACGCCGGCGTGGCAACCCCCCTCGCCGAACAACCACGTCAGTGTGGTGGTTCCGGGCGCCAGGGCGGTGAAGGTCAGGTCGAACTCGGAGCCGCAGCCCGCTTTGGGCTCGTCCGTGGGGCAGGGGGTGATGACGAAGTCCTTGCCGGGGCGCAACACGCTGCTGTCGCCCGCCGAGGAGAGGTACCACCACAGTGGCCGGGCACCCCCGGTCGTCCTGACACCGAGCTGCTGTCCGACCGTCAGGGTCACCGCGCTGGGCGGGTACGGGGTCCGGCCGTCCCCCGCGTCGTCGGGGAGGGAAACCTCCACCTGCGGCCGGGTGGCGGTGACGGCCGAGGGGCCGGCCGGGTCGGAGTCGGCCCACCAGCCGTCGAGGTAGGAGAAGAGCAGCAGGGCGACGGCCGCGAGTGCCACCACGCTGGTGATGGTTCGGCGCATCAGGTGTTTCCTTCCCGGACGTGGCGACGCATGGCGATCAGGAGTGCGACCTCGGCCAGCCAGCGGGCGAACAGGACCTCGCGGCCGAGGTCCGCCCCGCCGGCCGCGGCGGCGCGCAGCCAGCCGCGGACCAGCTCGCCCGGCTCCCGGCCGATCACCGGCTCGGGCAGGTCGAGCGCGGCGGCGAAGCCGCCGGCACGCACGTACTGGGCCAGGACGCCCAGGGGGTCGGGACCGATGCGCAGGGCCTCGGCCTGGTAGGAGGCGGCGATGGCCGCCTCGCCGAACAGCACCCGGCGCGGGACCCCGTCGATCAGCAGGCCGCGCGTGAGGGCGGACTCGACGTCGTAGCCGGTCATCAGTTCGGTGTCGGGGAGGAAATCGGTCATTTCGGAAGCTCCACGCCGAAGGGCCGGTTGATCTTCGCCTTGTCGGTGAGGCCGCCGGTGTCGATGTGGTTGTGGATGAACTGGTCCTCGGTCACCCACACCGACTGGCCCCATGGGTTGTAGACCTGCAGCCGGTCGCCGTCCCGGGCCACGATCACCATCTGGTGGCGACCGGCGTCCTTGCCGGCCGCCGCGCTGGCCTCGTCGAAGGCACAGAACGGCACCGGCTTGCCCTCGTCCAGCGCCTTCTCGATCCGGGTGACGGCCGCGCGCCGGTCGTCGTCGGTGTCCAGGTTGACGTACTCGTAGGTCGAGCCCGTGGCCTTCCCGAGGTTCTGGTTGGCGAGGAAGGTGCTGCCCTTCGGGCCGATCCCGCCGTCCGCCTCCGGGTAGATCTTCTGGTTGCCGTCGACCAACTGGCCCTGCTGGTACTGGCCGATGAAGAGTTGCTGGAGACGCTGCTTGAAGTACTCGGGCGAGTCGGCGCCCGGTACGTCGGCCATGTTTCCGGTGGTGAGCTGCAGCATCGTCACCGGATCTAGCTTGAGGCTCGCGACCACCGTGGAGGCGGCGACGCAGTCGCCGACCTTGCCCTGGCTGTAGACGTCGTAGCCGTCGCCGAGGATCTGGGCACCCTTGTAGTTCAGCTTGATCGTGTGGGTGGTGGACTCCTCCTGCAGGGGGTCCGTGGCGAGCGCCGGAACCAGGTGCTCGGACAGCCAGCGCGGGTCGTCGCCGTGGGGGTGGATCAGTGCGGCGAACTGCTGGACGTCGGCCACCGGGTGGCCGGCCGCCAGGGCCTTCCAGAGGTAGGCGGCCTCCTCCGGTGACTTGGCGCCGGACAGGAGCTTCTGGAAGGCGAGCTGGTCGGTGCCGGGCATCACGGACATGAACTGCTTGGCGCGGTCGAGCTGGCCGTCCGTCAGGATGTAGTCGCCGTCCGCGCCGCCGCCGGGGCCCTTCTCGTTCGCCAGAACCAGCGCCGCGAGGGGATCGATCGGCCCCTGTCCGGCGCGCTCGGTGCGGGCCCTGGCGGCGAGCTGGTTGAGCATGCTCGCGGCGTGGGTGCCGCTGCTCTCCGCCCGCTGGGCGGCCGAGATCCTGGTTCCCACGGCCGCGTTGGCGGGTTCGATGGCGGCGACGGCCGTGCCCATGTCGAAGGCGTCGTGGGCGAGGGACTTCTGCACGTTCTCCAGGGCGGTCACGCCCTGCGCGTCGGTGCTCTGGGCCCCTTCCAGATTGTCCGCCCAGGCGTTCAGCTCGGTGGCGGCCTGCTCCAAAGACTTCTGGGAGACGCTCAGCTCGTTCGCCAGCGCCCGGATGGACTGGGTGGCGTTCTCGGCGACCGAGCCGGTCCAGGCGTTCGGCAGCCGGTTGTCGGCGACCTCCCCGAGATCGGTGGACGCCTTGGCGTAGGCCTTGGCGGTCTCCGCGTACGCCTTGGCCCGCTCTCGTATTGCCCCCGGGTTCCCGGCCGGCCGGGGCACGGCCAGGGCCTTGCCGATCGCGCCGAGCAGTTCGGGGCCGATGAAGAAGCCGCCGCCGGGGTGGGTGATGGCCTGCTGCGCCTTCTGCAGGTCCGCGACCTTGCTCATCGGGACTGCGCCGGGGTCAGCGATGCGGCGAGCTTCGACTCCGCGGCGCGGTAGTTGGCGTTGGTGGCCGACATCTTCTGGACCAGTTGCGCCACGGCGCGCTGGGTGACGTGCAGTTCCTGGCTCCAGTTGGTGTCGAAGCCCGCCCACGCCTGGTCCACGCCGAACTCGCCGAAGTCGGCGGACTGGACGGGCGTCTGCGCGGTGTAGGACTGGTTGGCCGTGGCCAGGTCGGTCGCGACGTTGTTGAGTGCCGTCGTCACGTGCTCCAGCGCGTCGGGCTGGACGGTGTACCCCACCGAGTCGGGCATCGGCTGCTCTCCCCCAAGAAGCTCCATGGCTCGCCGTGATCGGACGAGCACGGTCGACGAGCATAGACGCTGCGGGAGGGGGGTCGGTTGCGGGGCCGGTCCGCCCGGCCGGGCGGCGCCGACGGGTGTCGGCGCGCCGCCCTTCTGGATACCCGGTACGGGTATATGGTGACCGGCGCCCGGGGCCTGCCCCGGCGCCGCGGGCCCGGACAGGCCCCGGCGGACTCCCACAGCACGGTGCCCGGCCCGGGCGCCAACCCGGGAAGGCGGACCACCATGCACGCGATCCTGCACGCGCTGTCCATCGCCGGATCGATGACCTGGGAGATCACCTGGGCCCTGATCCTCGGCTTCCTGCTCTCCGCCGTCGTCCAGGCCGTCGTCCACAAGGCCACTGTGGTCCGGCTGTTGGGCGACGACCGCCCCCGCACCCTCGCCGTCGCCGCCGGCCTCGGTGCCGCCTCCTCGTCCTGCTCCTACGCCGCCGTCGCCCTGGCCCGCTCACTGTTCCGCAAGGGCGCGGACTTCACCGCGGCGATGGCGTTCGAGATCGCCTCGACCAACCTGGTCATCGAGCTCGGCATCATCCTGGCCCTGCTGCTCGGCTGGCAGTTCACCGCGGCCGAGTTCGTCGGCGGGCCGGTGATGATCCTGGTGCTCGCGGTGCTGTTCCGGCGGCTGCTGACCGACCGACTGCTGCACGAGGCCCGTGAGCAGGCCGAGCACGGCCGGACGGGCTCGATGGAGGGTCACGCGGCGATGGACATGTCGGTGGCCGGGGAGGGCTCCTTCGCCCGCCGGCTGCTCTCGGGGAAGGGATTCACCTCGGTCTCGCACGTCTTCGTGATGGAGTGGGCGGCGATCCTGCGGGACCTCGTCCTGGGCCTGCTCATCGCCGGCGCCATCGCCGCCTGGGTGCCCGACTCCTTCTGGCAGTCCTTCTTCTTCGTCGACCACCCGCTCGTGAGCAAGCTCTGGGGCCCATTGGTCGGCCCACTGGTGGCGATCGCGTCGTTCGTCTGCTCGATCGGCAACGTGCCGCTGGCGGTGGTGCTGTGGAAGGGCGGGATCAGCTTCGGCGGAGTGGTCGCGTTCATCTTCGCGGACCTGCTGATCCTGCCGATCCTCAACATCTACCGGAAGTACTACGGACGGCGGATGGTCCTGTTCCTGCTCGGCACCTTCTACGTGGCGATGGTCCTCGCCGGCTACTTCGTCGAACTCGTCTTCGGTGCGCTCGGCCTGATCCCGGACAACCGCGACGTGGAGATCCCGATGTCAGGCGTCCAGTGGAACTACACGACCTGGCTCAACATCGTCTTCCTGCTGCTCGCGGCGGCCCTGCTGGTCCGCTTCTTCCGCACCGGCGGCCGGGCGATGCTCCGCATGATGGGCGGCGCCCCCGACACCCCGGCCCACGATCACCACTGAGCGCCGGGTTGCGCGAGAAGTCGGCCTGGCTGACTTCTCGCGCAAGCACGTTTAGACGTTGGGGAGTTCGCCGGTCTTGATGGCGGTGAGGAAGGCCGTCCAGGCGTCGGCGGGGAAGGCGAGCGCCGGGCCGTTGGGGTCCTTGGAATCTCGTACGGCCATTCCGCCGACGGTGATGTGCCCTGTTTCTACGCACTCAGTCGCCTGAGCGCTGTAGCTGCTCTTGTACCAGCCCCGAGCTGAGATCTCCGGCATGGTCACACTCTCACCCTCTTGTCTGATCTGGCACTCACGTCTCTGCCGCGATGGCGGTGATCATATCGAGCGACTGGGTTGGGTTCAGGGCTGACGACCGCAGGTAGTCGAAGACGAGCCCGTAGCCGTTCAGCTCCGCCTCTTTCTCCAGGTAGTGACTGCTGGTCAGCGTTTCCAGAGCCACCGCGCCTGAAGTGGGCGAGTCCGTGAACCCGAGCATCACGAACCCGCCGCACGCTCCGGCAACGGCCCCCACCTCCAGTGGCACGACCTGCATTGTGAGATTGGGGAGCTGCGATGCCTCGGCGAGGTAGTGCAACTGTGCTCGGTGTACGTCAGCCCCACCGACAGGGCATCGGAGGGCGGGTTCCCAGATGATTGCCCAGAAGCGTGCCGGCTCCGGCTTGGTCAAGACTGCCTTGCGTTCCATTCGCACCTTGACCAACTGATCGATGCGCTCCGGCCGAACAGCGGCGGGGTTCGCTTCCAGCAAAGCCTGGGCGTAGTCCTTGGTCTGCAAGAGGCCTGGGATGACCAGAGGTTGCCACGTTCGGATGTACCGGGCGTCGCCCTCCAGGTCAAGGTAGTCGGCGTAGGCGGGCGGAATCGTGTCGCCGTAGTCGTGCCACCAGCCGCGCTTCTTGCTTTCCCGAGCGAGTGTTTCGAGGGCGTCCCTGTCCCGGGGCTCGGTCACTCCATAGACGTCCAGCAGGATGCCGAGGTCCAAACGCCGGATCCCGACAACGCCGGTCTCTATGCGGCTGATCTTCGCGCGCGAGCACTTCAGAGCACCTGCGGCGTCGTCTGTGCTCTTGCTCGCTGACTCCCGAAGCCGGCGAAGCTCTGAGCCAAGACGGCGGCCGCGCACGGTCGGCCTTGATTCGTCAGTCACGGCGCTCCTTCCTTGTGGCCTGTCCAGTCTGCCTTGTGACGTGGCGTCGGATCCAGGCTAGCCAATCTGCACTGATGCAGAACTGCATGTTGCGATGAGCACTGATGCGGTGCATGCTACTTGGCGTAGTGCAATGCGACACACAGCGTGATCATCGGCGGCTCATTGCTCGGGCATCCCTTTGCCCTCCGCCGCCTTCGGATCGCGAACGTTCCCATCACCCCCGGAGGAGGCCCCGCCATGCCCGGAACGTTGGAGAAGCCGCCCACCCCCACCAATCCGTACTCGTGGTGGCTGCCCAGGCACCACAAGTCCGCCGGGTTCGCCCGGCGGTTGCTCCGTACCTTCCTCGCCGGCCAGCCCGACGGTGAACGGTTCGTCGACACGGGCGAGTTGGTGCTCGGGGAGCTCGTCACCAACGCGGTCCTGCACGCCAAGACCCCGCCGGGGCGGCTCATCTTCATCCGGTTCGAGCTGGACGCCGACTCGCTTCGCATCGAGGTGCACGACGCCGACACCAACCAGCCGTCCGTGCCGCACCCCGCCACCGAGCAGGACGAGAGCGGGCGCGGGCTCTGGCTCGTTTCCCAGCTGGCGTCCGGCTGGGGCTGCGGCCCCCGCGCCGGTGGCATCGGCAAGATGGTGTGGGCGTTGATCGACGGGGGCTCGCAGTGAGCGTCGAACTCCCCTTCCCCGTCAGCGTCGAGATCAAGGGCGTCGCGAAGGTCGCCACCTTCGCCAAGCTCCCCGATGCCCTCGACGCCGTCCGCGCCAGCCTCGCCCGGCTCCCGCTGGACGAGGACCAGGCCGGCTACCTCGCCGACTACTTCTCCCCGGCCTCCGCCGAGCGGATCGCCCACCAGCTGGTCCACGTCGGAGTGGTCGGCGTGATCGCCTTCCTCGGGATCCAAGCCCACCCCATCTACCTGCGACCGGCGTCGGACCCCGAGTGATCCGGCGACTCACCTGGGTCCGCATCGAGATGTGGTGGTGTCTCAGCGCCCAGTTCTCCCGCCCGGTCCGCGCCGTCAGCCCCCGCCGCCAGGCCGCCCATGCCGAGATGCAGCTCTGGGCGGCCACCCCGGGCAACGCCGAAGCCCTTCTCCGCACGGTGCTCCGGCAAGCCACCCGAGGGTGAGCAGCGGTGCCGGGTGATCCCTCCCGGATCGCCCGGCACCTTCCGTCTGGAAGCGCGTTCAGTGCTGGTGGTCGGCGGTGGGCTCGCCAGGGGCGGCGGTGCTGGCGCCGGCCGTCAGGGTGAAGGCCGCCGTGCGGACGGTGCCCTGGTGCTTGAAGTCCAGGAAGAGGCGGTAGCTGCCGGTGCTCGGGGCGGTGGTGGTGAAGCCGATCTCCGGGCCCGGCGCGGTGGTGTCCGGGTGGACGTGCAGGTAGGCGAGGTCGCCGGCGCGGAGGGCGACCAGGTGGCCGTACGCCCCGAGGTAGGGCTGGAGGTCGGTGACCGGCCGGCCGTCCTTGCTGACGCTCAGGGTGAGCCGGCCGCTGCGCCCGGGGGCGAGGTCGCCGCCGAGGGTGACGGTGTAGCCGTCGACGGTGACGGTCCGTCCGGTCTGCGGGAGCGGGGCCGGGCGCAGGTCGCCGGCGGCGTGCAGGTCGGCGCCGAGGGTGAGACCCTCGGCGGCGCCGGCCGGGGTGAAGTCGGCGAACACCCGGTACTCCCCGGCTGCGGGGACGGCGGTCGGGGCGCTCCAGGTGCCGTCGGGGGCGAGGGTCGGGTGCAGGTGCTGGAAGGTGGAGAGGTCTCGCGGGGCGACGATCAGGTGCAGGTCCTTCTCGTGCTGCTGCCGGTAGGCGGTGACCGGCCGGCCGTCGGCGCCGAGGATGCGGAACCGCAGGTCGGTGGGGGAGCCGGCGGTGACGAA
This sequence comes from Kitasatospora sp. NPDC038210, assembly GCF_055600605.1. Classification (NCBI taxonomy): domain Bacteria; kingdom Bacillati; phylum Actinomycetota; class Actinomycetes; order Kitasatosporales; family Streptomycetaceae; genus Kitasatospora; species Kitasatospora sp. NPDC038210. Next base: position 42,854 of record NZ_JBVJYK010000042.1, read on the forward strand.
GGGGTTCTCGACGCTGAGCGTGTAGCCGCGTTCGGAGATCTGCAGCCCGCCGGGCGGGTGCTCGCCGGCGGCACCGCTGCCCGCCTCCTCGGCGTGTCCGGGGTGTCCGGGCTGTCCGGCGTTCCCGACGTTCTCGGGGTTCCCGGTGTCGTGTCCGCCGTGCCGGGCCGTGGCGGGCTGGGGGGAGGTTCCGCCGCCGGTGGCGTTGCCGACGCCGAGGGCGAGGCCGAACGCGGCGGCGAGGCCGGCGGTGAAGGCGGTGATGCGCAGCGCGGTGTTCATGGCGGGGTTCCTTAAGAATGTTGGGCGGTCCGGGAGGACCGGGTGTGGCTGATGGCGTGGTTGCCCTTGATGGCTCCAGGAGAATGGCCGCCCGGTCCTCCGGG
>NZ_JBVJYK010000043.1:0-43058 GCF_055600605.1 Kitasatospora sp. NPDC038210
GGAAAGCTACCTCGCCGGCCTCCACCTCCGCGGCGCAATGATCTGGATCAAGGACCTCACTCGAACCCATTGATCACGACCGAATACGCGTCCTAGGGCGCGGCCGGCGCGGTGAGCGGACTCGACCAGGGGGCTGTATTCGACGTCGAGCATGCCGTCCTGGGGGAGGTTGGGCCGGGTGATGGCGCCGGGGACCTCGTCGAAGGACTTGCGTTCCTCCGCGCGGCGCCAGCCCTCGGAGTTGGGATCCTGGGAGGCGGCGGCGCTGGCCGGGTGGGTGTAGGTGCGCCACGCGGTCTCGGGCAGGTGGGTGAGGGCGCGGGCCAGGCGCATCAGCGCGCCGGTGTCCGTGTCGGCGGGGAGGGCGGCGATGCGGGTGGCGAGGTCGCCCTCGCCGGTTCCCCAGGTGGCGATCAGTTCGTGCCGGGAAGGGTCGACGCTGTAGCGGGTCATGAAGCCGCACCTCCGGTGATCTGCTCGGCAACGCCGCCGGGCATCGAGCCATTCTGACGCACCGCCAGATAATGCCGGACCGTGCAACCGGCGGGCACAGACGGCTGCGAGAGGCCGAGGCCCCCAGGGGTAGAGGCGCTTGAACCCCCATGTTGCAGGCTCCTCGACGGGCTCGGCTGAGACCAGCGGTGCGGGGGAAATCACGGAAACCGGCGTGCTTGAGAGATCACCGGATGGGAGGTGACTTGCTGGTGCAATGGGCAGGCTCGGCCTTCTTGTGCCGGGATTCGTCGACTACACCTGGCGGCGTTCTCGGTCGGTTCCAGGAGGCTGCGACTGCGAACGGCCGAGTGGCCGGGGGGCTGGGTGTTCTCCGCTTGGTGGGACGCGCGGCTGGAGTGGGCGGTGGCTCGAAGGGGCGATCCATGAGTGGCGGGCTCCCTTCTCGGGATGAGACATTTCGAAGCATGTCATATGGTGCAAATCTGAACTATTGGTGCCGCCATCTCGGGCTCTGGCGCGGAAAGGGGAGGAGGGCAGTGCCGTGTCCGACAGTGCTGAGCCGATCCATGCGCGCCTTGCGGAGCTTGCTGGCCCCCAGGATCCCGACCAGGTTGTCGTTGATCTTGGCTGCGGTGCGGGACCGACGCTGCAGGCTGTCAGTCGGATAGCGCCGCTGGCTTCGCTCGTAGGGATCGACCGTTCGGCGGAGTCGCTTCGCCAGGTCCACGCGGCTCTGGCAGGACACAGGGGGGCGACGGCGACGATCGTTGCGGACTTGCGCGACCCTCTTCCATGTTTCGATGAGAGCGTGGACGTCGTTCTGTCCTACAACACCATCGAGTGCCTGCCGAACCCGCAGGAGATGCTGGCCGAGGTGGCGCGGGTCCTGCGGCCTGGCGGGCGGGCGGTCATCGCACACGTCGACTTCGACTCGATGGTCATCGCGGGCGCGGACGCCGATCTCGACCGACGGGTATGCCACGCGTTCGCGGACGACGCGCAGAGCTGGATGGACCACGCGGACGGCAGGATCGGCCGCAAGCTCGGGCTGCTCCTCGCCCGTAGCCCGCTGGATCTCGTCGGCGTCGAGCCGTTGCTGGCGTGGTCGACTGAGTTCACGGGGCATGCGAAGGACCGGATTGACCAGATCCGGAAGGCTCTGGTGTCCGCCGCCCGGCACGGTCGTGGCGCGGTTGCCCCTCAAGAGGTCGAGGCTTGGTACACCGCGGTGTGCGAGGCGGACCGGCTGGGCGGTTTTTTCTTCTCCGAGCTGGCCTTCATCGCGGTGGCGGAGAAGGCCAGGAGCGGTCGCAGCGGGCATGGGGCCGCCTCGCACGACGGCCGGCAGGCGGCACCCGTGCGAGCCGGATCGATGCCGCATCTCCCGACTGCTGCTTGACCAGCGTCTATGGGGAAGCGGCGTTCGCGAGGGCGGTGGCGGCGAAGGCGCACAGGGCGTTCGCGGTGGTGCTGAGCGGGGCCGTGGTGTCCAGCGCCAGCGTGGGCTGTTCGGGGTCGGACCAGGACAGCTCTGGTGCGTCCGGTGCCGGGTTGGTCCGGTAGGCGCGGACGGTGCGGAGGGCGTCGCGGGTGTGGCGCACTGGTTCGGGTGCGTGGACGTGGATGAGGTGGAGGCGTTCTCCGAGGAGGTCTGCGGCGAGCTTGCGCTCCGCCTCGGTGGAGGTGACCAGGGTGACGATGCCGACCTGGTGCTGGCTGGCCGCGTGCGCGAGGGCGTGGATCGTGGCGATGCGGTCGGAGGGTGACCAGCCCAGATCTCGCAGGACCCCGGTGGCGCGTTCGACGTCCGCGTCGTAGAGCCCGCAGTCGGCGCCGTGTTCGGTGCTGAGGTAGTCGAGGAGGTGGCGAGCGAGGGTGGTCTTGCCGGAGGCTGGCAGTCCAAGGAGCCAGAAGACGGTTGATGATCGCGGCTGGTTCACGAGGTGTAGCCCCAGTTCTGGCACCAGGAGTTGAGTAGCGGCGGGATGTCGGCGTCCGCGGGCGGCGGGGTGGCGGCCTGGATGTGGCCGGAGGCGATCTGGGGTGACCAGTCGCCGATGCCGTAGACGAAGGGGCCGTGGTCGTGGCGGCCGTAGTCGAGCATGCTCGGATCCCAGGGGATGCCGATGTGCTCGCACAGGGCCTTGCAGGTGGCTTCCGGATCGGCGGTGAGCTGCTCGTAGGTGACGTGGACGGCGCCGGGTAGGTTGGCGGCGGCTTCGTCGAGGGCGGTGGCGAACTTGTCGACGGTGACGGCCGCTTCGGCGAGGTCGTTGGCGTCGCCGGCGCGGCGGATGGAGTCGGCGATGGCGACCGGGTGGCGGCGCAGGACGATGTAGCGGGCCTGGGGCCAGTAGGCGGCGAGGCGTTGCCAGATGAACACGTTGCCTGGGGACTTCTCGACGAGCACATTCTTGCCGGCCTCGGTGAGTTGGCGGTGCAGCAGGCGGTCCCAGAGCAGGTGCTCGAGGTCGGTGCGGGCGAGGCCGAGGGTGCGCATGGACAGGTCGGTGAACTCGTCGTCGACGGCCACGGTGTAGCCGGCGAGGTGGAGTTCGTGCGGGGCGTGGACATCGGGGTGGGAACCGAGCAGGCAGCGCAGCAGGGTCGATCCGGAGCGGATCGGGGAGAGGAGGAACACGGGCGACGGGACGAGACGGTGGTCAGGCACCGAGTTCCTCCTTCACGGCGTGCTCGCGTTCGGCGAAGACACGCAGGCGGGTGCCGATGTCACGGCGGTAGTGGGCGGAACCGGGGGTGGTCTTCTCGTCGCAGTGGTAGATCCGGAGCGGGAGGCGGTGCAGGTAGCCGATGCCGGGGCCGGTGGGCTGGGCGAAGGTGTGGGAGAGCCAGTCCTCGTAGTTCATCCAGCGCTGGCCGTCGTCGTGGAACTGGTCGCCGGGGATGCCGCCGGCCGCGGTCATGACGGGGCGGGCTCGCTGGGTGTCGTAGATCAGGAAGTGCGAGGAGACGCGGTTGACTGAGCGGGCTCGGTCGCTCAGCGGCGGGCCGACCTCTTCCAGCTTCCACTGCCAGCAGTCGTGGTCGTCGATGCGCTGGGCGAGTGCGAGCTGAGGGCACTGGTCGAACGTCTCGGCGATCTCGGCGAGGACATCGGTGGCGTTCGGGTCGCGGAAGGCGACGACGTCTCCTTCGACGGTGATCAGGAAGCGGCTCTTGTCGCTGACGAAGTGGGTGTGGATGTTGTTCGCCTGGTCGCCGGAGGCCCGGTGGCGGGTGCGCCAGCGCAGCCGGACCTCGTCGAATCCCCAGGTGGCGTGGGCGAGTTCGAGGATCTCGTCGGCCGGGGCGCCTTCTGCGCCGTCCACGACGAGCACCAGGTCGTACGGGTGGCGGGTGCCGCGGGTCAGGGCGTCCAGGGTGGTGGGGATGGTGTGGCGCAGGAGTTCGACGTCGCTGTGGACGAGGTAGGCGATCGTGAACGCAGGTGGATAGGTCACGGCGGTCACCATCCCGCCGGTCCGGTCACGTCCGACCCCCGGGTGCTGTCGGCCAGGTCCGTGGACGTGAACAGGACGCGGAGGTCCGCCAGCATGCGGCCCGTGAACTCGTGGGCAGCTTCGGTGATGTCCCGCTCGATGCCGCGCTCAACCTCGTCGGGGATGTGTGGATGGCCCACGCACATCCCCATGACCTGGTACTTGGCGCTGCTGCCGAGCCCGACGCGGTCGGCGAGGTCCTGCAGCGCGAACAGGTCGAAGACGACCGTGCCGGCGCGGTACAGACGGTTGGCGAAGGCGGCGGTGTAGCGGGAGATGAGGTCGCGCACCGCGGCGTGGTGCGCGGTCGGCAGGGTGCTCTGTTCGAGGGCTTCGGCGACTGGGGTGGGGAGGAAGACGAAGGCGCACCGGTAGAAGTCGGAGGTGCCGAGCATCCGAAAGCAGCCGGTGTGCTCGAGCAGGTCGACCATCTTCTGGAAGGTGGCTTGACGGGCTTCGACGAGTCGGCCGATGCCCTCGGCGCCCTGGTGCTTTATCAGTGCCCAGAGCTTGAGCGATTCGAAGCCGCGGGATCCGTAGAACGGAGTGATCAGTCCGAGGTCGAGGCAGTCGGGGTCGTGGGCGCGGTCCGGGTAGCGGGCGAAGCGGCCGAGCTCGGCGGGGTCGCGGAAGAGGACGTAGCTGGAGGGGTAGCTGACGAACAGGCCCTTGTGCGGGTCGAGGGCGACCGAGTCCGCGTGCTCGATGCCGGCGAGCTGGGCCTTGAGTTTCTCGGAGAACAGCAGGCTGCCGCCGTGGCAGGCGTCCACGTGAAACCAGACGTTGTGCTGCTTGCTGAGCTCGGCGAGGGCCTGCAGGTCGTCGATGCCGGTGGTGCGGCAGTTCCCGGCGACGCCGACGACCATGAAGATCCGCTTCCCAGGAGGCGGCGAGGCCAGCAGACGGGCGATGGAGGCAGGGTCGCTGGTGAAGTCCGCGGTGGCGTCCGCCCAGAGGAGCCCGTCGGTGCCGAGGCCGAGGGCCTGGGCGGCGGCGAGGTAGGAGAAGTGCTCGACGCCTCCGGCCAGCAGGATCACCGGTTGCTCGGGCAGGGCTCGCAGGCCGGTGGTGCGGATCTCGGGGTAGGTGTGGGCGAGGGCGGCGGCGATGGCGATGTGGTTGCTCATGTTGCCGCCGGAGGTCCACATGCCGCCGAGCGAGGCGAGTCCCTGGTAGTCGGTCAGCGGCGTGACGGGGTAGCCGATGAGTTCCCGGAGCCAGGTGATCAGCTGGGCCTCGATCACGCTGGCGGCGGGAGCGCTGCGGTCGTAGGCGATCAGGTTCTGGTTGAGGAAGGGCGCGACGATGTCGGCCGCGAGGGCGGCGATGCTGTCGCCGGTGTCGGGGAACGCGAGATAGCGCGGGTCTGCCTGGGAGATCGACCATCTGGCGATCTCGGTCAGGGACTCCAGCAGCTGCTCGTCGTTCTCGCCGGCCTGGGGGAGCGGGGCGGCGAAGCGGTCGATGAGTTCGCTGACGGTCGCGTGCCGCAGGACGAGGTCGTCGCGCAAGGCTCCGGAGGCGAAGTCGAGGCCGAGGTCGACCGCCCGGTGCAGTAGCCGCCGGCCTTCCCCGGTCGGGCGATTGTCCAGGAGGGCGGGTGGTTGGGTGTCAGACACGTCCGAACTCCATTCGGTACACGCAGTCTTCGCACGAGGACCAGGCAGGGGCCTGGGAGAGGAAGGAGTCCCGCAGAGCCCCGTACGGCTTCGAGGTCCAGATCTCGGCCATCGGCGCCTGGTGGATGTTGCCGAGCACGTTTCCGGGTGAGGACTCCATGTGGATGCAGCACGGCGTGACGTCGCCGTCCTTGGTGATGTAGCTGGCGTCCCAGGGCCACGGGCACACGGCCCGGCCTGCGGACGGGGAGGCCAGCCGGGAGTAGTCGAAGATCGAGAGCTGCAGCCCCAGCTCGTCGGCGCGGGCGAGGCCAGCCTCCAGGTGCGGCACGACCTGCGAGGGTGGGGCGGCGACCAGGGACTCGGTGTTGAGGGTCTTGTCCTCGCCCCAGTGGTGCAGGCTCTCCACGCTGATGCGCGTGACGCCGTGGTCCGCGACGAAGTCGACGATCGCCGGGAACTGGTTGAGGTTCGCGGTGGAGAGCGTCACCGCGGCCGACAGCTCGGTGTCGCGCTGGTGCGTCATCTCCGCAGCTTCCCGCAGCGCGGTGGACAGTTGGGAGCGGCGAAGGCTGGAGCGCATCCGCCCGAGCGTGGCATCGTCGGCACCGTCGACGCTGATGGCGAGCAGGCCCAGTCCGGCGTCGAGGACCGGCTGGAGACGACGGCGCACGAGCAGGCCGTTGGTGTTCGTCGAGGTGAAAACGGACCGGTCGGTGCATGCCTGGACGTAGGCGGCGAAGTCGCGGACGATCAGCGCTTCACCGGCGCCGACGAAGGAGACGTGGCCGAGATCGGGCAGCTGTTCGAGCAGCGCGACAAAGGCGTCCAGCGGCAGGTGCCCGCCGCTGCTGTCGTGTACCGCTCGCACGCATCCGGCGCAGGCGAGGTTGCACAGGTCGGTGAGTTCCACCTGCAGGTACTGGGGAGTTGGCGTTGGCTGACCCGGTTCGAGCCCGTAGCGGTCGAAGTCGTCGGTGACGAGGAACTTCCGAAAGCGCTCCGGTACCACGATCGCAGGCACCTGCTCCGGCATCACCTGGTCACCTCCTTCTGGTAGACGGAGACCGTCTCGTCGACGAACGCCTCGAACGCCGACGTCCGGCGGCCGAACGACGGCACCCGCGGCCCCGGGTATCCGGCCGCGGCATCGATCGCCTGTCTCCACGAAGCCGGGTCGGCGTACTGCTCGACGAGGTGGACGCCCTCGTCGTCCGCGAGGTGGCTCATGGACGGCACCGCCGAGGACCACACCGGCACGCCCAGGGCACGGGCCTCGTGCGCCACGATCGGATGGTTCTCCCACCACTGCGAGGGCACCAGCAGTGCCCGGGCGCTGGCTATCACCGGTCCTACGTCGGAGCGGGAGAGCGGCGGGAGCCAGCGCACCCGCCGGTCGGCTGCGGCGACCAGGCGCATTCGTTCCTCGTACGCGGCGTCGTCCGGCACGGTCGCGACCAGGAGCGGCAGCGTGGTTGGGCTGTCGGCGAGGGCGTCGAGCAGGACGTGGAGGCCTTTTTCGGGTGAGCACCGGCCCAGGAACAGCAGGTACTCGCCGCTGGCGCTGCTCTCGGCCAGCGACTGCCAGCTGTCGGGCAGCCCGTAGCAGGCTCGGTCCCGGACCATCTTGTCCACCGCGACGCCGGCCTTCGTGAGCTCCACAGCCTGGTGCGGGGTCTGCGTCCACAGCGCCCGCACCCGCCTGTTCAGCCACGCGACATTGCGCACCCGCCACGACTCCACGTCCCCAGCTGCCGCAGTCGGCGCACCCAGGCATCCCAAGCAGCCGGTCGAGGGCGCGGTGCTGGTGCACTGGCCACCGGTGGAGCGCACGAGGAGCTGGTGGTCGGGACAGACGGCGGTGTAGTCGGTCAGCGTCGCGACGACCGGCACGTTCCGCAGCGGCGCGGTGTCGAGGAACGCCAGGCCGATGCGGCTGAAGTGCAGGACGTGGACGAGGTCGACGGCAGGTCGCGAGGCGAGCAACTGCTCGATGCGCGCTGCCTGCTGGGCCTCTTGGGCGCGCCAGCCAACCGGGTAGTCGCATGCGAAGACCGCGGGCACGCTGATGTGCTCGGCTGCGGTGCGTCGCTGTGGCGACGGCGGGTTGTCGGCTGCCAGCCACGCAATGTCCAAGCCTCGGGCCATCAGGGCCCGGGCGAGGTCGTCGGCCAGGATCTCCGTCCCGCCGGCCTCCTCGCCCGCGAACCGGTGGGTGACCAGAAGAATGCGCATCTCGCCTCCTGTCAGCAGGTGTTGCCCTGGAGCCCGGTCCAGCGACCGAGCGGGGTGAGCTCAACGGGCATGCGGCCGTTGACTCCATCTGCGATCGGTCGCCCGGGTGCTTCCGGGCCGGACAGGCGAAGCGGACCCCCGGTGTTGTCGGCCAGGGCGGCGAACGGCTCGTGCAGCGTCAAGGCCGTCCACCCGCCGTCCGTGAAGTCCGCGAACACGTTCACACCGAGCTCCTCGCCGGAACCGGCCGGTTCGGGAAGCGGTACCACCAGCTCCATGTGATCGGCCTCCCAGGAGAGGCGGACATCAGGGGCGTTCTCCCAGACAGGATCGGGGTGCGGAACACGGCGGAACCGGGCGGAGGGTGCTTCGAGCCACCAGGCGCCGTCGCGGGTGCATCGCAGGAACCGTTCATCGGGCCACTGGCCTGCGGCGAGATCATGCAGGGTGAACTCGCCCTCGCTCAACGGCTGCAGGCGGACGCGGACGGCGTGGACGATGTCGGGCGTATCGCCCAGCTCCAGCCGCACTATGAGCCCTTCGGTACGCCGGGTGAGCGTGACAGTGAGTCCCGCAGGGTTGGCCAGTCCGTCTCGCACCCGGCCCGGACCGGCGAGCGGGATGGACATCGGCTGATCGTCGACCGTGGCATCGAGGCGGGCCGCCGGCAGGTATGCGGCTTCGGGGGAGGAGGCCAGTGCCTCGGCGGTGAGCCCGTACGGAGATGGCAGCGCGTCCAGCACCTCGGGGTGCTCCTCGCGCAGGGCGACGACGAGGCGGATCGACAGGTCGGTCAGGAACCGGATCAGGTCGCACTTCACGCCGTCGGGCTTGGTGATGTCGTCATTGGCGAGCACCGCCTGGTAGTAGCAGCCGCCGCCGCACACGTACCGCGACGGGCAGGAGGAGCACTCGTCCCGCTGGTCGACGACCAGGTCGAGGTACTTGCGGCGCTCGGAGTCCTCGACGCCAGTGGAGGCGTGGCCGATGTGCCAGCCGGACTTGCCGATGAAGTGCGCGCACGGGTAGAGGTTGCCGTTGGTGTCCAGGTAGGTGCCGCTCTTGCCGGCCCCGCACCGGTAGACCTGAGCCGCGCGGTCCTTCACGCGGTAGAAGAACCGCATGAAGAAGTCCTCGGAGTTCAGCGCGAGCAGGCGGGCGAGGATGCCCTCCGGGGGCTGGGTGAGGATGTGCTCGACGAGGTCGGCGTAGCCCTGGCGGAAGGCCGGCAGGGTCTCGGCGTTGAGCACGTAGTCCTTGTCGTGGGTGGCGTTGACCGGCTTCATGTAGATGTTGCGGGCCCCGACGTCCTCAAAGAGGTGGCGGAAGATCGCCACGAAGTCGGTGCAGTACGCGGTCAGGACCGCCGAGACCCCCATGTCGGGGTGGCGGGCCAGCACCTGATCGAGCACGGAACGCACGTGGTCGTACGTGCCCCCGCGGCCACCGGTGTAGAAACGCACCCGGTCGTGGACGTCCCTGGGCCCGTCCAGGCTGATGTCCTGGGGCGGGCCGAGCTGCTCGGCGAGCTCGGCCGTCATCGACAGCGTGGCGTTGGTGACCATGGGCCCGGCCCAGACCACCGTGACGGGGGAGTCGGCGAGGTTGTCGGCGACCAAGTCTTGGACCGTGTCGTGCATGTGGCGCACGAGCATGGTCTCGCCGGCCAGGCCGAAGTCGATCCGGCTGTACCGGGCGTTCTCCTCGACCAGCCGCTCGCGGTGGGTGCGAAGGCCCTGCACCACGGTCTCCAGCGGGATCGTGACGGGCTTGCCGTCGGCGTGCACCCGGTCCCGGAACGAGCAGTACGTGCAGCCCATGTTGCAGACGTCGGTCAGCGACAGCTGGGCCTGCGGGTACGCCTCCCGGTAGGAGGTGATCTGGTGGACCGGCTCCAGCGCGCCGCACGGACACGGCTGGCCCGGGGCGGTGATCTGGCCGCCGCGGACATGGAAGGTGTAGCCGTCCGCGAAGGAGACGTGCGAAGCATCGCTGGTGGACAGTGGAATCGCGTCGCTGATCACGGTTGACCTCTCGGGTTGAGATGGCGCGGATCGGGGCGGAACGGGATTACAGGTTGAGCGGGCCGGGCAGACCGAGGCGGCGACGCAGCACGTCCAGCCGGCCGGCCAACTGCTCCACCTCCGTGTCCGGGCCGGTGGTCGGCGGCGCGGGGTCGGCTGCCTCCCGCAGGGCGAACGCCTGGCGCACCAGGGCTTCGACTTCGGCGGCTTCGCCGGCCGGAACGAGCTCGTGCAGGAGCGACAGCTGGGGGACCAGCTTCACCGGAGGCGGCACAGCTGCTCCACGGGTGAACACGAGCCGGGCCAGCAGCGCCCGGGCCTCGAACCACAGGTACTTGGCGGTGAGTTCGCGGCCCCGCCGCTCGTACTCGCTCGGGCAGGTGATGATGGTGGTAGACGGGGCGGCGATGGCGCCTGCGATCCAGCCGGGGCTGTGACGGTCCGCGCCGGGCCGGCGCAGCTCGAACCATTCGTGGAGATCGCGGCTCAACATCCCGTCCGCGCTGACGACATCCCGCTCGGTCGGCCGGGCGGCGGAGCCCTCGGCCGCAAGACCCAGACAGGCGAGCGCCTCGATCACGAGGTCCTCAAGCGCCCGATGCCCGTTGGGGTGGTTGGGTGAGCTCAGTTCGAAGTCGACGTCGCTGCCGTGTCCGAGGACTCCCTGCGCGCACGAGCCGCGCAAGATGAGCTCCAACCCCTCCAGTCCCAGGATGGCTTGAGCAGTCCGGGCAATGCGGGCGGTGACTTCCTCGGCGACCTCGGCGCGCTTACATGCCGCATTCCACCCGCCGGTGCCCCGCAGCTCCTCCAGACGTGCGGCCAGCTGTTCGAGCGATCGGAGGCCAGCGGCCAACGGGCGCTCGGCCGTGGAGAACATCGCGAGGACCCACGGTCGGCGTAACCGCTCCAGGCGACGGCTGCCACCGCTACCGGCGCATTCGGTGAGGGCATCCAGCCGGTGAAGGAGATCCGCATAGGCGTCCTCGCCCTGGTCTGCTCGCAGCCGCGAGGTCAGCACCGTGTGGAAGACACCGAGGCCGGGCGACAGGACGTCCTCGGCGAGATGCCCCAGACGGGCAGCGCTTGCGGACTTCGGCCCCGCAGCGGGCAGTTCGCTCGCGAGCGTCAACTCGATGCCGCGACGACGCACCTCCTGCGCGGCCAGTCCGGCCGGCAGCCAGGCAGCGAGTACGGACTCGAAACCGTCCAGCGTCGGCTCGTCGACGCTCCCCGCCGTGATGCGCCTTCTGAGTCCCAGATCGCGGCCGAACAGGTCAGACCACCCGATGTCCCACTTCATCACGGTCAGCGCACCGGGGGCGGCGGTGCCCGCCGGGACGAGCAGCGCGTCTTCCCAGTCGATCAGGACCGTCCGGCCGCTCTGCCGGAACATGTTCCGCGGAATGCACCCGGACGCCTCCACACCGCGTCCCAGCACCGCCAGGAGGAGATCCTCGATCTCCTCCGTTGACAAGCCGGCCAGGCCGTCCGTTGAGGCGGAGAGCGGGATCCCGAGGTAGGGCGACACCAGAGCCGCCGTACGGTCATCCAGTGGCACCAGGTCGGGCACGCACACCTCGATGCGCCCGAACCCGTCCACCGCGAGCGCACCCAGGCGGCGCACTGCCTCCGCAGCGAGGGCGCGCTCCGCGTGCGCCGCCGCCCACGACCGACGCTTGGCCACAAGGTCTCGGCCGTCATGGCGCAGCCGCCGCACGGCACCGGTGATGTCACCGAGTTCCGGATCGTCGAGCGCATGCACTGCGCCGTCGCTGACGAACACCGCCCGGATCGCCGCAGCGATGCCCAGCGAACCATCCGCACCCCCAGACAGCCTGCTCACCCCACTCCCCTCCCGAGTGCCGCACGGCAGGCTTGCCACCGTAGCCGCTCCATCACGCTGTGTTCGATCGAATTTGCGGATTCGGCTCAAGGGGATGCGGAGCGCCGGCTTCCTCGCGAGCTGGCGGAACTTGCGGGGATTGCTGATGAACACTCAGGATGATCTACGGCCAAGGGCCTTGAGCGGGCCGGGTTCGCTCTGCGGCGCCCTTAATCGGGCCGCCGGCTGTGCGGAGCATGGGATACTCGGCAGACGGCGCCGACCGCTCGACGGAGCTGCGCCGTGCGACTCCCGCGACCCGTCCGCGGATCCGCCCTCTCACAGAAGTGGTCCTTCGATCTATGCCTACGGTCCTCTCCATCGCCGACGCGCTGCGCGAGCGCTTCGCACAGGCGATCTCCACTGCGTTCCCCGACGCCGCGGACAGCGACCCCCAGCTGCGACGAAGCGACCGCGCCGACTTCCAGGCCAACGGCATCATGAGCCTGGCCAAGCCACTGCGGGCCAACCCCCGCGAGGTGGCCGCGCGCGTGCTCGAGAACCTCGGCTCTGACCAGGTGATCGCGAACCTGGAGGTCTCCGGGCCCGGCTTCATCAACGTCACCGTCACCGACGCCGCCATCCTCGAACGCCTGGCCGCCCGCGCGGCCGACACCCGACTCGGTGTCGGCAGCAACGCCGAGGCCGGCGTCACGGTGATCGACTACAGCCAGCCGAACATCGCCAAGGAGATGCACGTCGGCCACCTGCGCTCCACGATCATCGGGGACGCCCTCGTGCGCGCCCTCGAGTTCAGCGGCGAGAAGGTCATCCGGCGCAACCACCTCGGAGACTGGGGCACCCAGTTCGGCATGCTCATCCAGTACCTCATCGAGCACCCCGCCGAGCTCGACGAAGGCACCGAGCCGGACGACTCCGGGCCGTCGATGTCCCGACTCAACCGCCTGTACAAGGCATCGCGCGCCAAGTTCGACAGCGACGCAGACTTCGCCGACCGCGCCCGCCGGCGCGTCGTCGAGCTGCAGGCCGGCCACGCCGAGACCGTCGCGTCCTGGCAGGGCATGGTCGACGAGTCGAAGGTCTACTTCGAAGCCGTCTACGCCCGCCTCGGCGTCCTCCTCGAAGACGCCGACGCCATCGGCGAGAGCTACTACAACCCCATGCTCGCCGACGTGTGCGCCGACCTCGAAGCCTCTGGCGTCGCCGTCCGCTCAGACGGAGCGCTGTGCGTCTTCTTCGACGACATCAAGGGCCCCAACGGCGAACCGACCCCGCTCATCGTCCAGAAGAGCGACGGCGGCTACGGCTACGCCACCACCGACCTCGCCGCCATCCGCGACCGCGTCGGCATGCTCGGCGCCAACCAGCTCCTCTACGTCGTCGACAGCCGCCAGGCCCTGCACTTCCAGATGGTCTTCGAGACCGCCCGCCGCGCCGGCTGGCTCCCCGACAACGTCCGCGCCCTCCACCTCGGCTTCGGCACCGTCCTCGGCAAGGACGGCAAGCCCTTCAAGACCCGCTCCGGCGAGACCGTCCGCCTCATGGACCTCCTCGACGAAGCCGTCGACCGGGCCCGGACCGTCGTCGCCGAGAAGAGCCCCCAGCTCGCCACCGAGGAACTCGAAGACCGTGCCAAGCAGGTCGGCATCGGCGCGGTCAAGTACGCCGACCTCTCGACCTCCCGCACCCGCGACTACATCTTCGACGCCGACCGCATGGTCTCCCTCAACGGCGACACCGGCACCTACCTCCAGTATGCCTACGCCCGCATCCAGTCCATCCTGCGCAAGGCCCCCGACGGCGTCACCCCGACCGCCCACCAGGACCTCGCGCTGGAGCCGGCCGAACGCGCCCTCGGCCTCCTCCTCGACGAATTCGGCGCCACCATCGACCTCGTCACCGAGACCTTCGAACCCCACCGCCTCTGCGCCTACCTGCACAGCCTCGCGGCGGCATACACCACGTTCTACGAGCACTGCCCCGTCCTCAAGGCCCCCAGCCGCGAGGTCATGGAGGCCCGGCTACTGCTCTGCCAGCTCACCGGCCAGACCCTCCGCCAGGGCATGGACCTCCTCGGCATCGGAACGCCCGAGCGGCTGTAGCTGACGAAGAGCCTTCGAGTGAGCCGATCACGGCTGGCCCACTCGAAGGCTCTTCGGCCAGTGGTGGGCGAGGTCCGCTTGCATGGAGTCGGCGGCCTGCTGGGACTGCGTACCGCTACCCGGTGGAGCGCATCAGGCTCATGCTGTGGCCTCGGTCCTCGATGCCGACGTAGGCGTTGACGAGGAAGGGAGCCAGCTTCGGGGTTGCCCGGTCGGCACCGGTGCGGGCGTCGAGGATGACATTGCCGTTTGTTGTCCGGCCGTACGCCGCTCCATGCCACACGGCGGTGACCACCGGCACGAGTCGTCCTCCCGGAGTCTCTGTGATCGACCAGAGCCATTTCATCGACGTCGCGTCCAAGGCCGCGATCGAGTGCGTCTGGCCGAACAGCTGGTCGTTGCAGAGAATGACGGACGTTCCGTCGAAGTCACAGTGCCACGGGTGCACATACGCCCCTGGCCCCGGGTGGGCGCGGACCGCTCCGGTACGGGCGTCAACGATGACGAACCCATCGGAAGCCGACATCGCGAGCAGGCCAGGGCCGGCGGAGGAGGCGACGGCGTGGCTTTCCGTGTGGACCGCCGACCACCGGGGACTGCCGTCTGATGCGCCGTAGCCCGCGAGCTGACGCTCGCCGTACGTCGGAGCCTCGGCACCCGCCACGATGCCGTCGACAAGCTGCATCGCGTGGAAATCCGCCCTGGTCCATCGAAGCTGCCCGGATCCCGCGTCGACCACATAGGTCGTCTCGTCGTCGGACACGACCACGCTCTGGTCGTCCACGGCCACCACCTGGGCCGCCCTGATGCCGTCGGCGAGCAGCGAATCGTCGCGGCTCAGAGCCTCCTTGTCCAGAGGCGTTATCACGAGGTCGACCTGAGCGGTCCAGACGGTCTTGCCCGTCGTGGAGTCGGCGGCCAGGACCTCGATCACGTTTCGGCCCCTGCCGGTACCCGTGCCCGGGATGAAACGGGAGAACGCCACGAGCACGGCGTCAACGCCGTGGAAGCGGGTGGGCAGTGGCGCGGCCCTCTCGGACCCGAAGCCGCTCTTCGTAGCGGGGATGGTGCTGCTCGCACTCCAGAGTGTGTTCCTGGTGACGGCGTCGACGGCTTTCATGCCGTCCTCGGTGGTCACGAAGGCGGTCGTGTCCTTCAACGAGATCGCCGGCCGTTGCCGTGTGGGGCTCGATGTTGAGGGCTGGACGCCCTCGTCGAGTGCGTCCCCCGTGCCGTTGCCGTCGCCGAAGTCGAATGACGTCGGCGGGTCGTATGCCTGGAGATGCCGGGCCGCCGGAGGAACCCCGTCCGCAGACAGGGGAGTTGAACCGCTACAGCCCGACAGCGGGCCAGCCAACGTCACCGCCAGGGCGACAGCACCAGCCCAGCGCCGATGCCGAGAGCGAGCCGCGAAGATCATCATTCCCCCTTTGCTTGATCACCGAAGCAGTGCAGACTGTACCTGACAGTGATCGACCGGTTCCGGAGTGCCGCCCTGGAAGGATCCACGGCACGGCGCAGCGAGAACCGTAGGGCCGGTTGATCACGGGAAGGACTACACGCCTCCACCTGTCGGCCCCGACCGATAGGGTCAAGGCCGTGGAGGAAGGCCGTGGTTCGTCCGCGGCCGAAGGTAAGGAACAGGGAGGGTGCAGGGGTGTCGGCAGTGGGCAAGGACGGCAACTCGGGGGCGCGTCGGCCGAAGCCTGCACCGCCGCGCGTGCAGCGCTGGTTCCAGGAACGCCCCTCCCCGTTCCCGCACGAGCAGGAAGCGCTCGACCACGTCAAGGCGTTGATGCCGCAGGCGGAGCCCTTCCGGTCCTGGGCAACCTTCTCGTTCACGGCCTCCTCGGGGCGCGTCAACGAGTGCGACCTGTTCATCCTCGTGCCGCGCGGCCTCTTCCTCGTGGAGCTCAAAGCGCACCCGGGGCGCCTCGTCAACAACGGGAGTACCTGGAACTTCCACGGCCCCGACCGACTCCGCACGATCGACAACCCGCTGCACCTGACCGACCTCAAGTCCAAGGAACTGCGGAGCAAGCTCTCCTGGGCTGCCGGGAAGTTCCATACCGGCGTGCGCATCCCGTTCATCTCCCCGGCGGTGTTCCTGTCCGCCCCGAGCCTGCGATCCGAACTCGACGCCGGCCAGCAGACCAACGTCTACGGCCGTGACGACGGCGCCAGCGGCCTGCCCCGCATCTGGCAGGACTTCCTCGGACTGCCGCCGCAGCGAGACTCCGAGGCCGCCCGGCGCGAGCGATTCGAGCTGGCGCGGGCCCTGCCCGATCTCATGAAGAGGATCGGCGTCAAGGCATCCACCGCCCACCTGACCTTCGGCGACGGCTGGAACCTCGCAGGGCGTCCCCTCGATGGTGGCCCCACCTGGGAGGACCGCCTTGCCATCCGCGAGCAGCCCATCCGCGAGGAAGGCCGCGTCCGCGTCTACCTGGTGAGCCTCCAGGCAACCGCGGAGACCCGAAACTCGGTCGAACGAGCCGCCCGGCGCGAGTACCAGGTCCTCCAGGGAATCAGCCACCGCGGCATCGCCCAGGCCCGTGAGTTCCGCGACCATCAGGGTGGCCCGGCGATCCTCTTCAACCACCGCGCCGCCGACCTGCGCCTGGACGCCTACCTGGCCACCTACGGCGCTTCGTTGACCCACGAGACCCGGCTGGAGCTGGTACGCCAGATCGCCGACGCGCTGCGGTACGCCCACCAGCGCTCGCTCTACCACCGCGCGCTTGCGGCCAGGTCGGTGTACGTCTCCAGCAAGTCAGACGGGTCCAACCCGGTCGTGCGCATCATCGACTGGCAGGTCGCCGCCCGCGACTTCGATAGCACCTCGCACACCTCCCTCGGCACCCCCAGCGCCGGCGGCGACCACGTCGAGAACGCCGCACAGGTCTACCTGGCGCCGGAGTTCGAGATGGAGTTCGCCGACCCGGTCGACCTGGACATCTTCGGCCTCGGCGCCCTCGCCCACCTCATCCTGGCCGGCGAGCCGCCGGCCGAGCGGCGCAGCGCCATGATCGAGCGGCTGACGAACGACGGCGGACTGCGTCCGTCCGCCGTGTCGGACGCCGTGTCGGAGGAACTCGACGGCCTGGTGTTCCAGGCGACCCGGGCGGATGTGGCCGAGCGACTCGACTCG
The DNA here is from genome assembly GCF_055600605.1 of Kitasatospora sp. NPDC038210. NCBI lineage: Bacteria > Bacillati > Actinomycetota > Actinomycetes > Kitasatosporales > Streptomycetaceae > Kitasatospora > Kitasatospora sp. NPDC038210. Next base: position 16,934 of record NZ_JBVJYK010000043.1, read on the forward strand.
GTGGACCGGTTCCTGGACGAACTCGACCGAATCGAGCACGCAGCCGCTGCGGAAGTGTCGGCGCCGGTCGGCGTCGACCCGCTCGCGGCGATGGCAGGGCAGAGCGTCGATGCGGAGTGGACGGTCGAGAAGGTCCTCGGCACCGGTGCCACCGCCAGGGCCCTGCTCGTGCGGCGCGAGCTCGAGGATCTCGGGGGCGCGATCCAGGTCGATCGGCGCGTGCTCAAGGTTGCCCTGGACGAGACCCGCGACGACCGTCTGGAATCCGAGGCTGGCGTGCTGGCCAAGATCGGCGGTGGGGCCGTCGTGCGGCTGCTCGATGGTCCGCGCAAGATCCACAACCGGACGGTGCTGGACCTCGAGTACGCCGGCGAGCGCTCACTCGGTGCCCGACTGCGTGGGGACGGGCGCCTGACCTACCACGAGCTGGAGCGTTTCAGCAGCGACCTCTTCACCGCCCTCGACCAGCTGGCCGGCAAGGGCGTGTGGCACCGCGATCTCAAGCCGGACAACTTCGGCGTCCTCCAGCGGGCCGACCGGTCCTGGCAGTTGGTGCTCTTCGATTTCTCCCTCGCCGAGGCCACGGAACGGGACGTGAAGGCCGGCACCCGCGGCTACCTCGACCCGTTCCTCGACACACCGCGCCGGCCGGTCTTCGACAACCACGCCGAGTACTACGCCGCTGCCGTCACCCTGCACGAGATGGCGTCCGGCGAGCGCCCCCGCTGGGGCGACGAGATGACCGATCCCCGCACCACCGACGACGAGTACCCGGTGATCGCGGAGGACGTCTTCGAGCCCGCACTGAAGGAAGGACTGACGGCGTTCTTCCGGCGGGCACTCCACCGGGACGCCGATCGCCGCTTCGACACCCTGCGGCAGATGCACGAAGCCTGGCAGGCCGTGTTCGCCAAGGCCGATGCGGTGGCTCCGGACGACGAGGACGACGAGACGGAGGATCTGGAGGCCGCCCGCGACCGCGTCGCCGCGCAGGCCGAAGCGGACACCCTGCTCAAGGACGCGGGTCTTTCGCCACGCGCACAGTCGGTGGCCAACTCGTTCGGCGCGACCACCGTCGGCGAACTCCTCAATGTGCCGCTGCACCAGATCGCCCGGGCCCGAGGCGCCGGTGCGGTGATCCGCAAGGAACTCAACAGACGGCACAAGCAGTGGACGGCGAAGCTTCGAAAGGCCGCAGCGCCCGCCCCGAAGCCGGCAGGAGCTTCGGGGACCGCGACCGCGACCCCGCAGGTGGACCTGGCAGGGCTGCCGACGGACATTGCCGCCCGTGCCGGCATCGACGAACTCGCCGCTCACCTCGACCCAGGCCCTGCCAGCAAGGGCTCGCGCAGGCGCGACGTCATCCGGCTCACGCTCGGCCTTCCCAGCGCCGACGGCGAGCTCTCCACGCTGCCGGTCTGGTGCTCGCAGACGGATATCGCCAAGGCGCTGCCCACCTCGCAGGCGACCGTCTCGCGGAGCCACGTGGCTGCGATCCAGACATGGGCGGCAGACCCCGTACTGGCGACGCTGCGGGAGGAGATCGTCGCCTTCGTCACCGGGGCAGGGCGTGTGGCCACCGCACAGGAAGCGGCGACCGACCTCCGGATCCGCAAGGGCGTGCGGGAAGAGGACCCACAGCGTGCGGAGGCGCTCGCGCTCGCCGTGGTCCGCGCGGCTGTCGAGGCGGAAGCCTGGCCGCAGGACAAGGACGACGACCGTCAGCCGCGGCTCGCCGTGCTTCGGCGCAGTGGCCGGGTCTTCATCGCGTGCGAGTCCCTGACGGGGACCAACGACCCCAGCGCGCCTGAGCTCGCCGACTACGCGCGGTCGCTCGGACAGCAGGCCGATCGGCTCGCGCAGACCGAACCGCTGCCGGACCGTGCCGTCGTGATCCGCGACCTGCGATCCGTGCCGGTACCGTCGGGCATGACTCCTCTGTCGGACGGGCGGATGGTGGCGCTGGCGTCGGCCGCCGCTCAGGACGCCCTGTACTCCCCGCGCCTGGAGCTCTACCCGAGGGGCCTTGGCCTCGCGCAGGCGATCCGAATCTCGCAGGCCGCCGCCGGCGTCCGGCGCGACCGGGGCGCGACTGCGGAGGAACTCCTCGCCAAGGTGCGGCTGCGCTTTCCTGATCTGGATCTGGGTGAGCCGACTGCGGTCGAGCTGGAAGAGGCTCTGGCCGAAGCGATGAAGCAGGCGCTTCAGCATGCCGGATTCGTCCTCGAATACGACCGGGAGACCAAGCGTTTCCGCGCCCCGGTTCCGGAGGGCGTTCGCTCGATGACCGCCTCGGCGACCGCGACCACACTGTTCCCGAGCGCGGCAGGCGTGGCCGCAGCATCGGCGGCGGCCGGACGAGACCCGAAGGTACTCCTCGGGGCCAAGCTGGAGGACGCGCTGCGCCGCGGCGGCTTCCTCGCCCTGACTCTTCGAGGCAAGCACCTTCCGGGAGCAGCAGACCTCATTGCACAGGCATATGGGGTGGAGCCGGTCTCGCTGCGCGGGCTGTTCCTTCGGGAGTTCCGTGCCCTCGCGACCCAGTACGGCACCGAGTGGGAACGCGTCCTGACCATCGACACCAAGTTCACCGAGTCTGGCGAACTGCCGCGAGGGCTTGCGTCGTACGTCAAGGGCGCATGGTCTCGAGTGGGTGAGCACCTGCGTGAGCGAGTCGAGACAGCTGGGTCGACGGACGTGCTCTTCCTCCACGATGCGGGTCTGGTTGCCCGATACCAGGACGCCGGCGGGCGGGAACTGCTGGTCACCCTGCAGAACGCGGCCCGCCGGGAGGCCGACGCCCCGCACGGGCTGTGGCTGCTCTGCCCGCAGGAGGCGCCGCACGAGACCCCGCAACTGGACGGAATGATCGTCGAGGTGCTCGGCGAGGCCGAGCGGGCCGTGCTGATCAAGGACTTCCTAGACGAGCTCCGAGCGCGGAGTGCCGCGGCCTGAGGGTATGCGCCTCTGCGGCTGGCTCGGTCTTCGGAACAGCCGATTGTTCGGATGCGCCGAACTGGCAAAATGGGGAACCGCACGGTCCGCCTGGACCGACGGATGGACGGACAAGGGACGGGCGCTGTGGCGGGTCGGGGAGTGGACCAGAACGAGCTGCTGAAGGACCTGCGCAAGCAGGTGGCGGCTCTGGAAGACGACCTGCGAGAGCGCAGCCAGGACGTATCCGAGTTTGCCCATACGCTGAACGACGAGTACCAGCAGGCGTGGGAGGCGGGGCGTACAGCGGCGCGGTACGAGAGCTGGCGCGAGGAGCGGATCACCCAGTCTGCAGTCGCTTGGGTCCTCGGCACGGTGTTCGTCCGTTTCTGCGAGGACAACGGGCTGATCGAGTGGCCGTGGATCGCCGGCCCTGGGGAGCGACTGGAGATCGCAGAGGAGCGCCATGAGGCGTACTTCCGGGATAACCCGGCGCAGAACGACCGCGACTGGCTCGTTGCTGCGTTCGATCACCTCGCGGCGGCGAACGAGACGGCGGGCGGGCTCTTCGACCGCAACCACAACCCGCTGTGGGGGCTCACACCGAGCTATGAGGCGGCGCGGGCGCTGCTGGCGTTCTGGCGGCGCAGGGACCAGGACGGGGAAGCAGTCCACCTCTTCGAGAGTGAGGACTGGGACACCCGGTTCCTCGGCGACCTGTACCAGAACCTCAGCGAGCACGCGCGGAAGACGTACGCACTGCTACAGACGCCCGAGTTCGTGGAGGAGTTCATCCTCGACCTCACGCTGGAGCCGGCGGTGGAGGAATTCGGGCTCTGGCCCGAGCTGACCGTTCGCGAGAGCGAGTCGCGTGTTGTTGAGCGGCGGGGGCTGCGGACGATCGATCCAGCGTGCGGTAGCGGGCACTTCCTTCTGGGGATCTTCCAGCGACTGCTGGCGAAGTACCGGGACGAGGCGGGGCCGGGCGTCGACGACTGGGCGAATGTGCGGGCCGCACTTGAGGCGGTGCACGGGTGCGACAAGAACCCGTTCGCGGTGAGCATTGCCCGCTTCCGGCTTCTGGTTGCAGCACTGAAGGAAGCCGGCGTCGAGCGGCTGGACCAGGCGCCGAAGTTCCCGATCAACGTTGCGGTCGGCGACTCCCTGCTGCATGGACGAGGCGTCGGCAAGCGTAAGCAGAAGGGCAAGTCGGAGGACGACCTGTTCTCGGCCATGGGGCTGGACGAGGATGGGGATGAGGGTGAGTCCGAGGGGGTGTTCGCGTATTCAACGGAGGACGTGAACGAGTTTGTCCGCAGCCGCGACCTCTTGGGGCGGCACTCCTATCACGTGGTGGTCGGAAATCCGCCCTACATCACGGTCAAGGACAAGCAGGAGAACGAGAACTACCGGGACGCATACTCAGCATGCTCGGGGAAGTATGCACTGTCGGTGCCGTTCGCGCAGCGGATCTTCGAGCTGGCGACGCGCGAGCAGCAGGGCTTCACTGGGCAGATCACGTCAAACTCTTTCATGAAGCGGGAGTTCGGCAAGAAGCTCATCGAGGAGTTCTTCCAGACGGTGAAGCTGACACACATCATCGATACCTCCGGTGCCTTCATCCCCGGTCACGGTACACCGACGGTGATCCTCGCAGGTCGCAACACCGAGCGGGGCTGGTCGGACCCGGTGCGTGTGGTGCTCGGTGTGAAGGGTGAGCCTGGGCAGCCAGAGGTGGCGGCTGAGGGCTTGGTGTGGCGTGCAGTCGTCGAGCAGGTGGGGAAGTCGGGAAGCGAGTCGGAGTACATCACCACAGCGGATTTGGATCGCGCGACCTATTCAACGCATCCATGGTCGTTGAGCGGTGGCGGCGCAGGTGATCTTCTGGAATCTCTCGAGCGTGGTGCGCCGGAAAAGCTTGAACCGCGAGCAGACTCACTCGGGATCACCTCCGTCACAGGCGAGGATGACCTGTTCTTGCAGCCTGTCAATGGGGCCGCCCGGCGACTGCGGCTGTCGGAAACCCGTCCGATGGTGACGGGGGACGTAATTCGAGACTACGCGCTCGAGCCTGCGTACGAGGCGATCTGGGTATACGACGAAGACTTGAAGCCTTTGCCTCTCGAGCGACTTGGCCATTCCCGCAGGTTGCTAAGTACCTACCGCACGGCCATTTCTAGCCGAAAGCGCTTCGGTGTTCCAATGTTGGAACGCGGGATGGCCTGGCACGAGTGGCAGGAGCTGTACCCGAGTAAGTTCCGGACGTCCCTTTCGATTGCGTTCGCTTTTGTGGCCACGCACAACCACTTCGTGCTGGACCGAGGCGGGAAGGTGTTCAAGCAGTCTGCGCCGGTGATCAAATTGCCGGAAGGTGCGTCGGAAGATGAGCATCTGGGCCTGCTTGGTCTGTTGAACTCGTCGACTGCATGCTTCTGGCTAAAGCAGGTGAGCCAAGCTAAAGGCGGGGCAGACAACTCCAGCGGTGGGGGCAACCGGTGGAGCGCGGAGGCTTGGCTTGAACGTTACGAGTTCACGGGGACGAAGCTGCAGGAATTTCCGATTCCGGCTGTTCTTCCCCGGTCGTTGGGCGAGAGGCTGGATGCACTTGGGCAAGCCGCCGCGGCACTCGAACCCGCTGCTCTGGTAGGCGGTCCGGGGGCGCCTACCCGCGCTGATCTCATTGCCGCTCAGGCCAGTCATGCCACCATCCGTCGCCGGATGATCGCGCTACAGGAAGAGTTGGACTGGCAGGTCTACGGCTCCTATGGCCTGTTCACAGACGCCGAGGCGGCATCTCTTACGGTTCCTAATCTTGACGACGTCCCAGAACTTGCTCTTGGCGAGCGTGCGTTCGAGATTGTGCTCGCCCGAAAGGTGGCAGCTGGCGAGGTGCAGACCGTCTGGTTCGACCGGCACGGCTCTACGCCTGTATCCGAGATTCCCTCGCACTGGCCCGAGTGGTACCGCGAGATCGTGCAACGGCGGATCGACACCATCGAGAAGCGCCGCGACATTGCGTTGATTGAGCGTCCTGAGTGCAAGCGCCGTTGGTCGTCGCCCACGTGGGAGAAGAAGGAAGCCGAGGCTCTCCGCACCTGGCTGCTGGACCGCTGTGAGCGTGCGGACCTGTGGTTCCACACCCGCGACGGCATGCGCCAACCGCGAACTCTCACACCGGCGCAACTCGCGGACCTGTTCGCCAACGACGTCGAGGCCGAGGCCGTCGCCGAGCTCTACGCCGCAGATCACCTCGGCAAGCCGGACCTCCGGCTTGCCGAGGTGTTGCGAGAGATCCTTGCCGACGAGCACGTTCCCTATCTCTCCGCCTTGCGCTACAAGGACTCCGGTCAGCGCAAGCGTGAGCAGTGGGAGAAGGTGTGGGAGCGGCAGCGCGAGGAGGACCGGACGGGGAAGCGGCTGGACATCGCCGTGCCGCCGAAGTACTCAGGTGCGGATTTCCGGAAGCAGTCGTACTGGTCGAACCGGGGCAAGCTCGACGTGCCGAAGGAGCGGTTCATCTCCTACCCGGATGCCGGGCCAGAGGCCGACCCCAAGCTGGTTCTCGGCTGGGCGGGTTGGGACCACCGTGACCAGGCGCAGGCCGTCATCAACTTGGTTACCGACCGTGTGGAGCGGGACAACTGGCAGGGTGACCAGCTGATCCCGCTTCTCGCGGGGATGCTGGAGCTCCTCCCCTGGCTGAAGCAGTGGCACGGCGAGTTCGATCCCGAGTGGGACGGCATTCCCGCGACCGACTGCCAGGAGTGGCTGGAAGCCCAGCAGCGCGACCACCACATCACCACGGACGCACTGCTCTCCTGGCGTCCGTCCGTCCCCAAGCGCGGCAAGGCCGCCGCCAAGTAACGTGCAGCCATTGCACGATCGCACAGACATGAACCTCCACGACGAAGGGACCGCGACCCGCGATGTCCAGCACTGAGCTCTTCCTCCGGGACGTCCTGGACATCCCCGACGCGGTCCTCGCCGGCAAGTTCAAGGTCGAGCTGTCCGGCGGGTTCGAGGAGACCCAGCGACTGGTCGACGAGTACGTCGTCACCGATCAGCTGAAGGAAGCCTTCGGCAAGGCGCTCACCCTCGTTCGCAGCTCGGTTCGCGACGGTTCGTCCAACGCCGCGTACCTGCACGGCTCGTTCGGCTCGGGTAAGAGCCACTTCATGTCCGTGCTCCACGCCGTGCTCAACAATGAGCCGGCCGCCCGTTCCAAGCCGCGTCTGCAGGAGGTCATCGCCGAGCACGACGACTGGCTTCGCGACCGCCGATTCCTCATGGTGCCGTACCACCTCGTCGGCGCCGCCGACCTGGACTCCGCGCTGCTCGGCGGCTACGTCCGTGCGATCCGCCGCATAGACCCGAACGCGCCGACGCCGCCGGTCTATCGGGCCGACGCGATGCTGGACGACGCCCGCTACAACCGCAGCATCGAGGGCGACGACCTGTTCATCCGCAAGCTCGGGGACCGCGCTGTCAGCGGCGGAACGGGCCACCCCAATGCCGCGGACGAGGACGACCTGGTCCCGCTGGAGGAAGCCGCGGCCCCCTCCACCGGCTGGACCAGCGCAGACCTGGACCGCGCGTTCGCGGCTCCGCCCGGCGACCCGCTGCGCGAGGCGCTCGTCTCCGCGCTGCTCAGCGGACCGATGAAGTCCTACGCTCGCGGCGCCAGCGGTGACGCGAACGCCTTCATCCCTCTCGAGGACGGCCTGTCCGTCATCAGCCGGCACGCCAAGTCGCTCGGCTACGACGGCATCGTGCTGTTCCTCGACGAGCTGGTCCTCTGGCTTCAGGCCAGGATGAGCGACCAGGACTTCGTGAAGACCGAGGTCGGCAAACTCGTCAAGATCATCGAGTCGGGGGTGGCGGACCGGCCGGTGCCGATCGTCTCCTTCGTCTCGCGGCAGAGGAACCTGTCCCAGCTCGTCGGTGAGGACGTCACCGGCGCCGAGGTGAAGAACCTGGAGTCCCAGGTCGGTTACCTCGCCCAGCGCTTCGACGTGATCAACCTGGAAGACCGGAACCTCCCGGCAATCATCAAGGAGCGCGTGCTCAAGCCCCGCTCCCCGGAGGCACGGGACGCCCTGGACACGGCCTTCGCCGACTTCGAGCAGGCGAACGCACGGGTCAAGGACGCGCTGCTCGACTCGCAGGGTGCGACTCAGGCGGACTGGTCGGACTTCCGCGACGTGTACCCGCTGACGCCGGCCCTGCTGAACGTCCTGGTCGCGCTGTCAGGTGCGCTCCAGCGCGAGCGGACCGGTCTGAAGCTGCTCCAGGACCTGCTGTGGCGGCGCCGCGAGGACATGAAGGTCGGCCAGATCATCCCGCTGGGCGACTTGTGGGACGTCCTCTCCGGCGGCATGGGCGATGCGTTCACCGAGAAGCTCCGCAAGGAGGGTGGGCAGGCCAACCGGTTCTACGAGAAGGTCCGCCCCTGGATGGTGGAGCGCTATCAGGGCGAGGAGAGCGCCGACTTCCAGGCCACCGACCGGCTCGTCAAGACACTCCTGCTGGCCTACCTGACCCCCGAGGTCCCGGCCCTGGCCCGGCTGACCGCGCGCCGTCTCGCGGACCTCAACCACGGTTCCGTCAAGCGCACCCGAACGATCACCGACGACAAGGTGGCCCTGGCACGCCTGGAGGAACTGCAGGGCGAGTTCGGCGGGGAGCTGCGCTCGGACGGCGGCAACGACCCGGTGTTCGCCCTGCACCTGTCCGACCTTGACGTCGAGCCGCTGCTGGACGCTGTCGGCGAGGTCGACCGGGTGAGCGCACGGCGCGTCTGGATCAAGGAGACCCTCTGGAACGCGCTGGACATCAAGGACACCGAGGGGTTCGTCTGCGAGCACGAGATCGTGTGGCGCGGCACCAAGCGCACCGCCGAGTTCGTCTTCGGCAACGTCCGTGATGCCCAGGAGATCCCGGACGACCACTTCATCCCCTCGGTGGACGGGCGGGTGCGCTTCGTCATCGACTACCCGTTCGATGTCGCCGGCCAGTACCCGAGCAACGACGCCGCGCGGGTCCGTCAGCTGCTGCGGGACGAGCGGCACCACCAGCCCACCGTGGTGTGGCTGCCGGCGCACCTCTCGCGTCAGCGTGCCGGCCAGCTCGGGCGTCTCCTGAAGATCAACTACGTGCTGGAGCGGGAGCGCCTCGACGACCTCGCGGTCAACTACTCCGCCGAGGACCGCATCCGCATGCGCCACCAGCTCCAGGCGCAGCGGGACAACCTCACCTCCCAGCTCACCGTCACGCTGGGCCAGCTGTACGGCATTAGCCGCCTGGACGAGGCCAACGCCGGTGCACCGGTGGGGGAGGACGGCCACCTGCTGTCGATGCTGCCCGGTCACCGGCCCCGGCTTGAAGCCGCTGCCGGCTTCAAGGGCAACATGCTCCGGATCGCCGACGGTGTCTTCCAGGAGCTGTACCCCAAGCACCCCAACTTCGACCCGTCCGGCAACCGCAAGGCAATCACCCCGGCCGAGCTGAAGACCGTGCTCGGCTGGATCACCAAGGCCATGGAGGACGGCTCCGGGCGCGTGGAACTCGACCGCGGGCAGATGGCCGTCGTCAAGAAGATCGTGCACCCGCTGGAGCTCGGGGAGGTCCACGACGGCCCGCTGACCCTGAGCACCGAGTGGCGCCGGCGGATCGACCAGTACGCCGCCCAGCAGCAGGTCACCGGCGAGTACAAGGTGGAGGACATCCGCCAGTGGATCGCCAAGCTCGGCTGGACCGGGCTGGACAAGCAGGTCAGCAGTCTGCTGATCGCCACCTACGCCCTGCTGGCCGACCGCTCCTGGGTCTACAACGGCAAGGCCGAGTCGGCGGCGCCGCCCCTGCAGTCGATCGGGGCCGGCCACGTCCTGCGGGCCCAGGAGAAGCCCAGCGAGGCTGAGTTCGCCACCGCGCGGGACCGTGCGGCAGCGTTGTTCGGCGTCTCCGGAGTGCCGCCGGTGCTGTTCGCCCGCAACGTCGCGAAGCTCGCGGCAGCGGTGCGTGCGAAGGCCGAGGCAGTGGAACCGGCCGTCGAAGGGGTGCGTAGCTCCCTCGGAAAGCCGCAGCACGCCATCGCGCTGGGCCTTGCCGATTCGCGTGCGCCCCGCCTGCTGGCGGCCCGGCATGCCGCAGACCTCGTCCAGCGGCTGACGCGGCACCAGGACGACACCCCGCTGATCAAGGAACTCGCCGCAGTCGCGTACGACATCACCGATCAGGAGCTGGGTGCCGCTGTCGGCTCGGCGGAGACCGTCCTCAAGGCGCTCGACCGTACGCAGTGGGATCTGCTGGAGAGCGTGCGCGAGTACACGGGACGGACCGACGGGATCGGCGACCGCGCGCAGCGACTGATCGCCGAGGTGGAACGTGCCGCTCACGACGACGAGTTCGCCCGCCAGCTCGCACCCGTCCTGGACAAGATCCAGCCGCAGTCCCTGGCGCTGATCCGGGACGCGGCCCGGCTGGCCGCTGTCGCCGCACCGGCGGCACCCCCCGCAGCGCCAGTGTCCGCCCCGGCGCAGGAGGAGCCGCCGACCGAGGCCGGCCAGGTCAGCCTGACCTTCCACGGCCAGCCGCCCCTGCCCACCTCATCCGCAGAGCCGAGCGTGCCTGCAGCTCCTGCCGGAAGCGCTGCTGTGGCTGGTCCTGCGGCAGCCGTGCCGCGCCGCTCCACGCGCAGGGTGGCAGCCCGGGCTGGAGAAACCGCGTTCGAACGAGCATTGGCGGATCTGCTGGGCGAGATCCGGGAGTTCGCCGCCACCAACCCCGATACGGAGATCGAGATCGGGTGGAAGCCCGCGGACGAGCCCGGAGCGGGCGGTAGCGTGAGCGAAGGGGCGGCGCAGTGATGTCGGCCCAGCCACCCCTGGTCAACCGCCGGGTCATCGAGGCGCTTCTGCGTCTGGAGCTTCCCAACGAGCCGGACCGCCGACTCGTCCTGGTCCACGGCCGGTACGAGACCGGCGCGGTTGCCGAGTTCACCGCCTCCCTGGCTGAGGACAAGCGCCGGATCGAGGTCGTGGAGCACCACTCCGTCCTCGGTATCTCCGACGCCTGGCACCGCCACCAGGAAGAAGCCACAGGCCCGGGTTCGGTGCTTGTGGTCACCACCACGGTCGAGGACGAGCAGCTCGGCTGGGACGTGCTCGGCCACGCCCTGCGCCGCCAGGTCCTGAGCGTCGACCGGGCGGAGATCGTCCGGCTGCGATTCGGCGCCACCGGTCTCGACCCGCGCATCCGCGCGGAATCCTGGCTGGTGAACGCCCTCCTTGAAGCGGAGCCCCACGGTGGCTGGCCGCGGCTCGGCTCCGTGCTCACGCTGGATGCGGCGATGCGCGCACTCGTCGAGGCCAGGCTGTCGATCAGCCAGGCATCCCCCGACGCGGCCGGCACCCGCGGAGATGGCCGCCGCGACACCCCGCTGGACGCTGACACCCTGCTGGCCTGGTCCCGCAGCCCCTTCGGGCCCGCCGCTTACGCGGCACTGGCCAAGGACGAGCAGCAGGGGATCCGGGACTGGCTGGCCAAGGTCGCCGGCAACGCGGCGTCGCTGCTGCTCGACCTGTGCGCCGCCGGCCGCGGCCAGGAAGCCATGGCCCTCGGCGTCGTCGGCTCTGTGGTGGCAGGCCCTGCTCCCTCGGCAGAGACCGGCCTCGCGCTCGGCGGGCTGTTCGGCACCATCCGGCCCAAGCCCGCCGACCTGCGTCCCTTCGCCCTCGCGGTCGAAGGAACACTGGTCCGCTGGCTGCTGCAGGCCGAGCAGGCAGGACCGGAGCAGCACGCGGCCCACAACCGGGCCCGGGAAGTCCTCGAGCAGGCGGACCGGCAGGCCCAGGAAGCCGGCCTGACCGAAGCCCTCGCGGGCAACGCGTACCTGCCCTCCGGGTTCCAGGCTCGCCTCAACGCACTCGCGGCTGTCCTCGACCCCTCCGGCCCCCGCACACGCAACGTTGCCGCGGCCGAGGCAGCCCTTGAGGAACTGCGTCGCCACCACCTCGCGGGCCTGCTGCGCCCGCGTGTCCGCACGGCCGAAGCCGCGGTGCGCCTGGCCCGGTGGCTGGCCGGCCCGCAGCCGACCATCACCTCCGTAGCGGACGCCGTTGAGCAGCACCTCGGCGACTGGGGCTGGGTGGATGCCGCCCTCACCGTCTTGTGGGCCGGCGACGCCGATGCCCAGGAATCGGTCAGTGCCGCCTATCACAGCGTCTACCACGCCGCTCGTGGTCGGCGTGCCGTCATCGACGAGATCTTCGCCCGGTACCTGCGTGAATGGGCACGCACCGCGACCGGCCAAACGCCGGCCGGGGCGCTCCTGGTCGAGAACGTGCTCGACACCATCGTCGTCAAGGTCGCCGGAAAGTCGGGCCGGGCACCGCTGATCTTGCTGGTCGACGGCATGAGCAGCGAAGTCGCGGTCGGCTTCGGCGAAGAACTCTCCCGCCGCGGCTGGCTGGAGACCGGCCCCGCCCGGGGCCGCCGCACGGCCGCAGTCGCCGCGATCCCCTCACTCACCCGCATCAGCCGGGCCTCGCTCCTCACCGGTAGCCTCACCCAGGGCGGCCAGTCGGTGGAGAAGCCCGGCTTCGAGGAGTTCTGGTCCCGGCAGCGCCGTTCGGCGGCCTTGTTCCACAAGGCGGACATAGGAGGTGCGGCCGGCCAGCGGCTCTCCGACAGGCTGCAGCGCGAGCTGGCTGGCGAGGCGGTCGTCGGAGTCGTGCTGAATACGGTCGACGACTCACTTGATCACGCAGCCCAGGGCGACCGCACCCGGTGGCGCCTGGCCGACGTGACCTACCTGGAGGAACTCCTCGCCGCCGCACGGCTCTACAGTCGGCCCGTCGTCATCGTCGCCGACCACGGCCACGTCCTTGAACGAGGCGAAGGACTTGACTCCCCGGCAGCCGCCGGGAGCGTAAGTGCCGCGCGCTGGCGCCTCGGCGAACCGGGCTCCGGCGAAGTCCTGCTCAGCGGGCCGCGCGTGCTCGAAGGCGATGGCCGCATCGTCGCGCCCTGGCGCGAGGACATCCGGTACACGCCCCGCAAGGCGGGCTACCACGGCGGCGCCTCCCTCGCCGAGATGACCGTCCCGGTGCTGACACTGCTGCCTGTGGACGCTGACCCGCCCAAGGACTGGTACCTCCTCGCACCGGAGGACGTCACCCCGTACTGGTGGAACGCAGGCAACCCCACCCGCGATGCGGCACGTGCTGCCGAGCAGACCAACACGTCGTCGACCTCGGCCAAGTCCACGGACGGCCAGGAACCGGTGGAGGAGACCCGCGAAGCCGCTGAGACGAGCATCCCGGCACACGGCCCGTCCTTCGGGAGGACGCTGGTGGCGTCCGAGACCTTCCGTTTCCAGCGGAGGTTCGTCCGCAAGCCGCCCGAGCCCGAGGTCATGGCCGCCGTCGTCGACGCCCTGGTGGCAGCGGACGGCGTCCTGTCCCTGACCGCGGTGGCGGCGGCAGCGGGCAAGGCCGGCCGCAACGCCGACGGCTTCGCCGCCACACTGCAACGACTCATGAACGTAGAGGGCTACCCCGTGCTGGAGTTCAGCGACAACGGAAGCAGGCTGCGGCTCAACGTGCCGCTCGCCCGTGAACAGTTCCAGGTGGACAGCTGATGAGCACCATTCAGCCCCCCTCCGGAGGCCAGGCGGCTTCCGTGAGCGCGGCCCGCCGCCGCGACGTGGTTGACGCCCTGCGCCGCGGCACGGTGCCCCAATTCGGGCTCGATCTCTTCGCCGTCGGCCTCGACCGCTTCGAGCGAGCCCTCGACGACGACCTGACCGTCGTCACCCGAGGCGGCGCCGCCTTCCACGCCGTCCGCGGCGACTACGGATCCGGCAAGACCTTCTTCGCCCGCTGGCTCGCCGAGCGCGCCAAGCGCATGGGCCTGGCCACCGCCGAGATCCAGATCTCCGAGACCGAGACCCCGCTCCACCGGCTGGAAACGGTCTACCGGCGCCTGACCGAACGCCTGTCCACCGCGAGCCACGCCCCAAGCGCCTTGCGCGCCATCGTCGACTCCTGGTTCTACACCCTCGAAGAGGAAGTCCTCGACGCCGAAGACGTCCCCGAGGACGACACCGAAGCCCTCGGCAAGGCCGTCGACGCACTCATGGAGTCCCGCCTCGCCGACGTCGCCCGCACCACCCCCGCCTTCGCCGCCGCCCTGCGCGGCTACCGCCACGCCAAGGCCGCAGGCGACGCCGCAACAGCCGAAGCGCTCATCGCCTGGCTCGGAGGCCAAAAGTCCGTCGCGGCCGGCGCCCGCCGAACCGCCGGCGTCCGCGGAGACCTCGACCACTTCGCAGCCCTCGGCTTCCTCCAGGGCCTGCTGACCGTCCTGCGCGACTGCGGACACCCCGGCCTGCTGCTCGTCCTCGACGAGATCGAGACCCTCCAACGCGTACGAGGCGACGTCCGGGAGAAGGGCCTCAACGCCCTGCGACAGCTGCTGGACGAGATCGACGCCGGCCGCTTCCCCGGCCTGTTCCTCGTGATCACTGGCACGCCCGCGTTCTACGACGGACAGCAAGGTGTGCAGAGGCTTCCCCCACTGGCACAACGCCTGGCCACCGACTTCACGACCGACCCGCGCTTCGACTCACCCCGCGCGGTCCAGCTGCGCCTTGCCGGTTTCGACCTGGAGCGGCTCGGTGAGCTCGGCCGCAGCGTCAGGGACCTCTACGCCGGTGCTGCCCGCAACCCGGACCGGGTCGCCGAACTCGTCGACAACGCCTACATCGCCGAACTCGCCACCGCCGTCACCGGAGGGCTCGGCGGCCAGGTCGGCATTGCCCCGCGCGTCTTCCTGCGCAAACTCGTTGCCGATGTCCTCGACCGGGTCGACGAGTTCGATGATTTCGACCCGCGCCGGCACTACGCCCTCACCCTCTCCTCGGCCGAGCTGAGCGAAGCCGAACGCAGCGCCGCCTCGGCGGGCGACATCGAGCTCGACCTATGAGCGACGCCCCCACACCCTCCGGCTCAGGAGCCGGGACGGCCGCGCTGTCCCGGCTCCAGCCCGCTCTCGTCCACCACATCGTCAACTCCCTCGGCTGGCGCGAACTCCGCCCCCTCCAGCAGGAGGCCATCGCCCCGCTGCTCGACGGATCGGACGCGGTCCTGCTCGCCCCCACCGCCGGCGGCAAGACTGAAGCCGCGTCGTTCCCGCTGCTGTCCGCCATGGAACAGCACCGCTGGACGGGCCTGTCGGTGCTGTACGTGTGCCCGCTCAAGGCCCTGCTGAACAACCTCCTGCCCCGCCTCGAAACCTACGCCGGATGGCTCGGACGGCGCGCGGCACTCTGGCACGGCGACATCCCCCAGACCGCACGCCGGCGCATCCTCACCGACCCGCCGGACATCCTGCTCACCACGCCCGAGTCGATCGAGGCCATGCTGGTGAGCACCAAGGTCGACCAGCACCGCCTCTTCGCCGACCTGCGGACCATCGTCGTCGACGAGGTCCACGCCTTCGCCGGCGACGACCGCGGCTGGCACCTGCTCGCCGTCCTCGAACGCCTCCAGCACCTCGCCGGACGGCCCATCCAGCGCGTCGGCCTGTCCGCCACGGTCGGCAACCCCGACGACCTCCTCCACTGGCTGCAAGGCTCGGGCCGCGGACAGCGCCCCGCCCAGGTCGTCGCCCCCGGCGTCGACCTCGCCCCACGAGCCGTCGCCGACGCCACGACGGTGACACCACCGGGAGACATCGAACTCGACTACGTCGGATCGACCGCCAACGCGGCCAAGGTCATCGCCGCCCTCCACCGAGGCGAGAAGCGGCTGGTCTTCTGCGACTCCCGGCAGCTCGTCGAAGAACTCGGTGCCGCACTTCGCGCCGCCGGCGTCACCACCTTCCTCTCCCACGCCTCCCTCTCACTGGACGAACGGCGCCGCGCCGAAGCCGCCTTCGCCGAGGCCCGCGACTGCGTCATCGTCTCCACCAGCACCCTCGAACTCGGCATCGACGTCGGCGACCTGGACCGCGTCATCCAGATCGACGCCCCCGCCACCGTCGCCTCCTTCCTCCAGCGCATCGGCCGCACCGGACGCCGTGCAGGCTCCACCCGCAACTGCCTCTTCCTCGCCCGCAGCCACGAGGCACTGCTGAGTGCCTCGGCCCTGCTTGTCCTGTGGGGCCGCGGCTACATCGAACCGGTCACCGCCCCGTCCGAGCCCCGGCACATCGTCGCCCAGCAACTCCTGGCCCTCAGCCTGCAAGAGCACAAGATCGCCCAGGGGCTCTGGAATCAGGGTTGGAACGGCCTGCCCCCGTTCGACCGCACCGCCGAACCCATCCTGCGGCACCTAGTCGACCACGGCTTCCTTGACCAGGACGGCGAGCTGCTGTTCATCGGCCCGGCCGCCGAGGAGAAGTTCGGCCGCCGCCACTTCATGGGCATCACCGCCGTCTTCACCGCACCACCCGAATTCACCGTCCTCGCAGGCCGCCAGGAGATCGGCCGCACCGACCCCATGCTCCTCACCGAGAAGATCGACGGCCCCCGGGTCCTCCTGCTCGGCGGGCGAAGCTGGAAGGTCACCTGGATCGACTGGACCAGGCGCCGCTGCTACGTCGAGCCCTCAGATCTCGCCGGCCGCGCACGCTGGTTCGGCACCGGCTACAGCGGCACCTCCTACGCCCTCAACCAGTCCGCCCGTGACGTCCTGCTCGGAACCGACCCGCCGGTCAAACTCACCCGCCGCGCCACCCAGCAACTCGCCCACGTGCGCGAGGAGAACGTCGACACCGTCCACCCCGGCGGCACCGTCATCACCCGAGCCGGCGACGACATCCGCTGGTGGACCTGGGCCGGCTACCGCGCCAACGCCACCCTCACCGCCACCCTCGCCGGCCTCACCGACGAACGCCAGCGCTTCACTGACGAATACCTGCGCCTACGCACCGACCTCACCCCGCAGATGTGGAAGGCAGGAGCGGCGGATGCGGTCTCACGGCTGTGCCTGCCCGACGTCGATGTGAAAGCCATGCGCGGACTGAAGTTCCACGAGGCACTCCCCGAGCGGCTGGCTCTGGCCACACTCGCCACCAGGCTCGCGGACCTCGACTCAGCGGCGTCCGTCTTGGCCGAACCAGTCAGGTTCTCCGTCCAAGTGAGCTGAGAGCACCGGGCCGGCTCTCCGGCCTAAGCACGAGGGTGCTCCGCTCGGAGCGGCCCTGTCCCGGGAACCGCTACAGTGGTGGGCGATGCTCTGCGGCGTCCAGGAGGATTGCGCCGCCGTCGACCTGGGCCTAGGCGGAGTCGCGGTTGAGAGCGGAGGCGCATTCCGCAGTTGGTTGGCATCAACCTGTAGAGCGAGTCGAGTGTCGGCGGCGATGGTCGGAGTGCTTCGCGCGGTGCTTCATGCGGTTGCGCCAGCGGGTCAGAAGCCTGCGTTCGGGATCCGGCAGGGGAGTGGCCAGCTGGCGGCTCAGACGGTCGGCTTCCTGCACGACAGCGCGGATGTCGGTAGCGGTCGCCGTCGCCTTGCGCTGTCCGAGGTCCTGGAGAAGAACGCGGATACGTTGGAGGGCAGGGTCGGTGGCCCTCTGATCGAGAACCCACTGCTTGAACTCGCGCATCAGAGGGGTGACCGCCTCGCGGTCCTCCGGTGATAGCCGCCGCGCGTAGACCGGGCCCATGGTTTTGCGGATGCGCTTCGTCGCGCCCAGGTCGCCCGCGTCTCGAGCGGCACGGAACTGCATGGCGAGATCGTCGAAGAGCACGCGCGCCTCGGAATAGTGCGCCCCGGGGCCGTCCCCGCCGATATGGCGGTTGGCCGACGCGTCGGTCGGGGACTGGCTGGTGCCAGGGTCCCGGAGTGGTGTGGCACTTCCGTCTGTGGGAGGCGTGGTGCGGAACACAGTCCGCCAGTCGTAGAGCCGTTTCCGAAGGGGCAGCGGTATCGACGGTTCGCCGATCCGGTGTGCGATGCGGTCGGCTTCTTCGAGGGCTCGGTACTGGTCGAGGAAGGTCGGGACCGTCTCCTGAGCGTCGAGCAGGTCGAGCACGGTTTCCAGACACGCAAGCGACTCGCTGTCGGTTTGGCTCTGCCGGTTCAGGTCGTTGTGACTCTGAGTCGGCAATGATCCGATACGCGTGGGTGCCTCAGGAGTCCGCTGGAGCTCATGTCCAGCGGTGGCAGGAGTTTCGACCGGTGCGGGGGAGAGCAGTGGATCGTCGCTACGAGGTTCGCTCCGAGCTGCCTCGCGCGTTCTCTGTGCTGCGGCGATGGCGCGGGTGAGCGCTGTGGTGTGGAGCTGTGCTTGGGAGATCCCCCGGTTGTTGAGCGCGAGAAGACGTACGGCTGCGCCGCGCTGCCCCTGCAGGCCCGTCAGCCATCGCTGCGCGCTGGCGATCACCTTCGCCAGATGGCGGCCAGGCTTTCCGGGTGTCGTCCGCCGACATCCGAGTGCTTCGGTGACGAGCCTCTGGACCTGCTCCACACTTGCGCCGCCGTCCCTCGGCCAGGACGTAGGGGGCGTGGGGCTCTCAGGCAGACGGTCGGTAGGCCGGGCATCGTCGGTGGGCGGGGGTACTTCCAATCCGACCGCCGACGCGATGTCGGCCAGGTATGGCAGCCGGGTGCCGGTAGACGTCCTGACCCGAGCGGACAACAGACGCCCGCTTCGTCGGTCCACCTCGATGAGGAGGTCCCGGCGGACGGAGATTGGAAGACTGGAGAGCACCAGGTTCGTCGCTTCGGCGAGTTCGTCCCAGGTCACCGTCGCCCCACGGCCAGCTGCTCTCTCCAGCGCCATCTTCAGATCGTCCACCGCGGCACGGGCATGCTGCGGTAGCTCGCCCGGCATCACTGGCGGTCGCTTCTCGGGGGAAGGCACCACGGCCTGGCGCTGGGAGGTCCGATGCTCAGGAGGACCACCCTTGGAGGGTTCCTTCCGAGGTGCGCTCTGGGCCGGAAGAGCGGGCGCGAGCTTCTTCGCGGGCCTCGGGGTGGGTGTGGTGGCTGGAACCGGTGACACGGGCTGAGGGGGTGGGGGCGGCGTCCACAGGCCGGTACGGTGGGCCTCGCGCGCGTTGAGACGCTCGAACGTCCCCGCCTGGATTAGCCATTGAGGGTCACCAGTGCCGTCCGGCTCCGTCAGTGCGATCCGTGTGGTGCCGGTGAAGCGGTAGACGTGTTCCGCGGATGGGTGGGGTACGTCGTCCGGGATTGAGATCAGCGCACGGACGATCCGGCTGTCCGGAGGTCTGACGTCGGCGGCCACGATGTATCGGCCGACGTCGGCGAGCGGCGAGTTGGCCGGGGCGGGGGCTGCGGTGTCCAGGACGAAGGCGGCGCCGCCCTGGAGTGCAAGGGTGGCAGGGCGAGGGCGGGGCCGCACGATCGTGCCGACTGTTATGTGTTCCTCGGGCGTCTTCGTGAGCAGTCCTGTGGGTGTCAGGGTGCAGTCCTCGAAGGGCGTCCAGTCGATTGCTGCCTGGTGTGGCCGTTCGGCGCCGACGTAGACGCGACGGGCCGCGCCCTCGGTTTCGCAGCGGACCCGGAGGGTGTAGCCGAACCGCCCCAGCATCTCCCGTGTGATCGGGCCGTCTTGGTTGAAGATCCAGTCGATGCCGTCCGCATCGTCGGCGAGTTCCATGTCGGCTCGGCGCCAGGCCCGGTAATCGAGACCGCTAAGTTGGAAGCGGAATCGCTGGCGAGTCTTCGGGATATGGACGTCGACGGCGTCGCCCGGGCCGGTACCGAGATTGCGAAGTGTGGCGGTGCCGGAGAGCTGGCTCTTCCGGAGCCAGCGTTCCACGCCCTGCTTGATGAACAGGTGATCGGCGCTGTCCTCGCCGTTGGCGGTGCGATGACAAACGAACGGTGAGCCGTCATGGTTGGGGTGATGTGCGAAATGGCACACCTTGTCCCGATAGAGGCGGTCCGCCAACTGTCTCCCGCATCCTCCGAGTTTGGTGCCACACCAATAGGTGTAGCTCGGGTGCAGCTTCCGCCAACGCTGCAGCTCGTGCGCCTCCATCGGCAGGATGATCGGTGTCTCGGAACTCGCATCGCCGATGACGCCGGTCTGGACGAGACGATGGTCGAAGGCTGCACACACGGGGGGACTTCTCCGGTCAGGTGTCCGATGGTGGTGAAGGAGGAACGGGATCGCCGACACGTTCGGGCGTGGCGCATGGTGCCAGCGTAGAGCGAGGCCGCCAAAAGGGGCGCCTGCTTGCATCAATATGGCGAGCTGCATAGCATTCTGGATTCGTCGCACGTCGCACGTCGCACTGAGTAGGTCTTGCTCTTACCGGCGAGCTGACGGAGTGCCCAGGATCGTGGATCCCCTGTGCGCCCGGAGCAGCTGCATCTGCATGCTGAGGCAACGAAGCCCTGCCGGCGTGGGAGTCGGGGCTTGTCGGCCTGGCTGCGAGCACGGCCGAGGTGGGGCCGTTACGGGAGTGCTTCTGGAACTCTACCCGGGCACGGCGTTCACGTCGGCGTCCGGAAAGCGCGGGTGTGAGGACGCGTCGTGGCTTCTACAGTTCCCTTAGACGGCGAGAGTAGTGGGGTGCGATGTGGCGCGTGTGGTCATGGTCCACGGAATGGGCAAACAACTCTTCGGAGAACAATCACTCTTGACGCAGTGGTGGCCCGCCATGGCCGATGGGCTGCGCAGAGCCGGTGCCGATGGGGCTACGAAGCGCTCGGACGTTGCCATGGCGTTCTACGGGGACGTGTTCCGACCCGCCGGACAGTTCCTCGCGGCGGGCGATCTCCCCTTCAGCGCTGTGGACGTCGGCCAGGGCTTCGAGCAGGAGTTGCTGCTTGCGTGGTGGCGCGCGGCGGCCGAGTGTGACCCGGCGGTGATGCCACCGGGCACCCCCGACACGCTCGTAGCCACTCCGAGGCTGCCGCAGGCCGCGCTGCGGGCTCTCTCAGGATCGCGGTTCTTCGCCGGTCTCGGGCTGCGGGCCATGGTCTTCGACCTGAAACAGGTGCACGGTTACCTGCTCGACCCGGATGTACGGGCCCGAGCGCGGGGTCGGGTGATGGATGCGATCGGTGAGGACACTCGTGTGGTCGTGGCCCATTCGCTCGGTTCGGTGATCGCCTACGAGGCGCTATGTGCCATGCCCGGTCACCGGGTGCGGGCCCTGGTGACCATAGGGTCGCCGTTGGGCATCCCGAACCTGATCCTGCATCGCCTGGAGCCCGAACCAGTCGCATTGGACGGAACAACCAGAGGAGCCTGGCCTGGCGGTGACAAACTCATCTGGACCAACCTCGCAGACAAGGGCGACGTGGTGGCACTGGTGAAAGACCTGCGCCCGGCGTTCGGAGACGCCCTACGCTGCGCTGTTGTGCACAACGGCGCCCACGCGCACGACGCTACCTCGTACCTGACCGATGCGGTGTGCGGCCAGGCAATTGCCGAGGGCCTCGGGTGAACGGCTCGGCGATGGGCGGTGTAGGCGAGGAAGAAGCGCGCCGGTTCCTGATTGCCACGGCCGTTGCCAGGTATCCGAAATGCCCCGACTGGGACCGGCCTACGTTGGATGACGCTCGTGAGCGTGTCATCGACCTGTTCACCCGTGACCTTGGATACGAGCACCGGACCGCGCTCGGCCTGAGCCCCACTCGCACTCAACTGACTGACCAGCTTCGGGCATTCTGTATGTCGCCGGACCGGCGCGAGGATGACCTACTCGCGGTGTACATCTCCAGCCACGGTGCAATCCTCGACGACGGTGACCACGTGCTCCTCACAGCCGACACCGACCCCGACGACATCAGCTACACCGCCCTTCCCACCGCTGAGCTGGCCAGGGTATTGCTGCGCGACACGCGGCTCCGCCGGTTGCTTCTGGTGCTT
The DNA here is from genome assembly GCF_055600605.1 of Kitasatospora sp. NPDC038210. Classification (NCBI taxonomy): domain Bacteria; kingdom Bacillati; phylum Actinomycetota; class Actinomycetes; order Kitasatosporales; family Streptomycetaceae; genus Kitasatospora; species Kitasatospora sp. NPDC038210. Next base: position 38,726 of record NZ_JBVJYK010000043.1, read on the forward strand.
GACACCTGTTACTCGGGGCAAGGCGGTAACGAGATGGCCGCGGCGGCGTTGGAACGCATCAGTACTCAGTGGGGCCAGGCGAACGGCTCTGGGCTCCTGATCGTCTCCTCCGCCCAGCCGCATGAGCAGGCCCAGGCCGGTTTGTTCCCACGCTTGTTCGCTGATTCTGTGGGCCGGTGGGCTACGGCGGGGCATGGCCCGGACGCGCTCCCAGTTTCTGCGGTGGTGCAGCAGATGAACGATCACCCCGAGCGGCCCGGCTACCAGCACATCACTCTGTCTCAGATCGGACTTACTGGTGAACCGCCGGCCTTCCTGGCCAATCCGCGTCACAACCACCGCCTGGCCGGAGTCGACCTCGCTCTCCAACAGGCCTCCCAGTTCGACGAACACGCTCGACGCCGTGACACGGAACTGACCTCTCGCCTGCTGATCCGCGCTATGGGATACAACTCTGGCGATGCTCCGGCGTGGTGGTTCTGTGGCCGCGGCGCCGCGCTGTCTGATCTCGCCCAGTGGCTGGGAACCCCCGCCCATGGCAGCCAGCAGGCCTGTCGGATCGTCACTGGTGCTCCCGGGTCGGGTAAGACCGCCGTTCTCGGACTGATCGCCGCCCTCACCCACCCCGAGCGCTGCCGCACAGTTCCAGTGGGCGCCCTCGGCCTCAAGCGCGATCTGATTTCGGAGGAGGCCGTCGACGTTGCTATCTACGCTCAAAACCTCTCTGACACCGATGTCCTGCAAGGCATCGCCGCCGCAGCAAAGGTGCGTGTGCACACCGTCGGCGAACTTCTTCACGCCCTTGGTGCGCAGACCACCGGGCGGCCGTTCACCGTGCTTGTCGACGCCGTTGACGAAGCCGCCACACCCGAGACTCTCTGCACGCAGGTCCTGCGACCGCTGAACGACCACGCTGGCGGGCGGATCCGGCTCCTGTTGGGGACTCGTCCCTATCTCCTCCACCGGCTCGGCATTGATCCGGCCGCCGGTACCGGGCAGGTCGTCAACCTTGACGACCCACGCTACGCAGACCCGGAGGCTCTGCAGGCGTACACCGCCCGGAACCTCCTGGAGGCCTATCCCACATCCCCGTATCGGCGAAGCCCGCGCATACTCAGGCTGGTCGCTCAAGCGGTTGCCGAGGCTGCCGGCACCTCCTTCCTCGTTGCCCGTATCACCGCCAGCACCCTGGCAGCAGCAGATGCCGTTGTTCCAGACCCACTGGACCAGGCATGGCGCGCCAGTCTGCCGCGCTTGCCCGGGCGAGCCATGCATGATGACCTAGCTCGCCGCCTTGGTCCGGATGCACAGAAAGCCTCGGACCTTCTACGGCCCCTGGCCTTCGCTGAAGGCCAGGGCCTGCCTTGGGAGGACATCTGGGCACCGCTCGCCTCGGCCCTTTCCGGTCGTCAGTACACCGATGAAGATCTGCTTTGGCTGAGGCGGTCGGCCGGCTCGTACGTGGTGGAGGCCACAGAATTCGGCCGCTCTGCCTACCGTCTTTACCATCAGGCATTGGCCGAGTACCTGCGAGACGGCCCTACGCTGCAAGCGGCTCACGCCGCATTCGCTGAGATCCTCACCAGTCGGGTCCCCTACCACCTTGACGGCACTCGTGACTGGTCTCGCGCCCACCCCTACGCCCTCCACTACCTGGCTACCCATGCAGCCGCCGCTGGGCAGCTCGACGATGTCCTCGGGGATGCCGAATACCTGGTTCATGCAGACCCTGGTGGCCTAGTCCCGTATCTGCGTCTCGCTAATACTGAGCTCGGTAATTTGGCATCAGCGGTTTACCTCTCTTCTCTCGGGGTTCATCGGCAGCTCGCGCCAGCCCACCGACGCTGCCTTTTGGCAGTCGACGCGATGCGCTACAACAGTGCTTTCCTTTCCTCCGCCTTCAAGAGCCGAGCGCGCCCGGGAAGCTGGCAACCCATTCACGCCACCGGCGGACACGTGTCTCCTGCACTCAGGAATACGCTGATCAAACACTTTGACCCTATGTATCGGGTAGCGTGCACAGAGCTTGATGGGCGCCCGATTGTCGCCACCAGCACTGACGGGCAGGTATGGGTATGGGATTTGGCATCCGGCCTACCGATTGGTAAGCCGCTCGACGGGCATAGTGGCAAGATCGTGGACGGGCTGGCATGTGTACTAATAGAAGGCCGGCCGATCGCTGTCACAAGTGGGCATGACGGCACGCTGCAGATATGGGACCTGGCTACTGGGCAACCGATCGGCGAGCCGCTGACTAGGAAATACTATCCAAACGAAATCGCATGCACGATACTTGACGGGCGACCTATCGCGCTCACAGCCGGAGACGATGGCACGGTGCTGATGTGGGATCTTGCAAATGGGAAATCATTTGGCGTTCCTCTCGTCGGGCACCAGAGCGAGGTGGTATCGATCGCGTGCACGGTAGTTGATGGGCGGCCCACCGCTGTAGTCGGTGGACAGGACGGCACGCTGCGCGTGTGGGACCTGACTACTGGGCAACCAATCGCTCCACCGCTCGCCGGACACGGTCGCAGACTTTTCTCAATCGCCTGCACGATGCTGGATGGTAAGTCAATTGCTGTTACAGGTGGAGATGACAGCACCGTCCTTGTATGGGACCTGGCTACCGGGCAGCTGATTGGCGACCCTCTGACGCAGTACAGCCGTCGTGTAGTGCCTGTGGTGGCATGTTCTGAGATTGATGGTCGGGCGACTGTCCTGATCAGTGGGGATGACGGCACTGTCGAAGTGTGGGATCTGGGTACCCGACAGCCGATCGGCGAACCCCTAGTTGGCCACGAGGATGGAGTAAATGAAATAGCTTGTTCGGCATTGAATGGTCAGCCAGTGGCCATTACTGTAGGCATGGACGGGACCGTCCGAGTGTGGGATCTGGCCGATAGGAATCCCGTAGGAAAACCGCTCATCGGCCATCGCGATAATGTGTTCGCGACGGGCTATAGCCTCATTGATGGTGTTCCGATTGCTGTCACCAGCGACCGTATTGGCCCGATCAAGCTATGGGATTTGACATCCAGGGAACTCATTGGCGAACTATTGCCCGCGGCCCGTGGCATCGAGGAAGCGTTTTGCGTCAAAGTTGACGGGCAACTGCTGGTCGTCACCCGTTCATACGGCGGGGAGGTCGAGCTGTGGGACGCAGCTTCACATGAGTGTATTGGCGAGCTGGTTACTGCCACGAACAGCGCAATTCAAGCAGTGGCATATGTGACTGTCGATGGTCGATCATGCATAGTCACAGGCAACAGCAGAGGAACTGTCGAACTGTGGGATCTGAGCTCCCGGAAGCCCATAGCCAAGTTGCTGACTGCGCGAGGTGAGTTGCAGGCCGTGGCATGCGCTGTGGTCGGCGGTCAGTTCATTACAGTCGCCTGCGGCATGAGCCGCGAAGAGCGGCAGGTGTGGGCGGTGCTTAATCGGCGGTCGATTGATGAGCTGCTGACCACCGAGGGGGACCCGGTAGACCGTGACTGGCTTGACTGCGCCCTGGTCGGAAGCCAGTCGATTGCTAACGAAGACCGTTATCCTGGAATTCTTGCGTTCGAGCTAAATCTGGCTAACTATGGCGACTCATTTAATGACATTGCGTGCGCTCTGATAGGCGGGCGCCCTGTGGTGTTCACGGGTGGACTTGACGGACGCGTGCATGTATGGGACTTGCTCACTCAACGCTGCCTGGACACTCTCGTTCTCCCAGGTACCTGCACAAGTCTCGGGGCAGGCGCCGACTATCTGGTAGCTGCGTTCGGTCCGGATATTGCCGTCTTCACTCAGTGGACGTTAAGTCCCGTTTCTCTTGTTTCGTGATCGCTCGTACGTGTGAACGTTGGCCGTACTGGCGTGCTGGCCGGGGTTCGGGTGATGTTCTGCGGCTCATGGACAGACGGGCGTATCCGAGCGACTTATCGGATGAGCAGTGGGCGTTGATCGAGCCGATGATCACGGCCTGGAAGCAGGACAGGGTGGCGCGGTCGGCTACCGGGGATCCGGGGTCCTGTGATCTGCGGGAGGTCGTGAATGCGATCTTCTACCAGAACCGGACGGGCTGTCAGTGGCGTTACCTGCCCCATGACCTGCCGTCCTGGTCGGCGGTGTTCTACTACTTCAGCCTGTGGCGCCAGGACGGGCTCGACCAGCGGATCCAGGAACTCCTGCGTTGCCAGGTACGGGAGAGAGCCCGCCGATTAGAGGACCCGTCCCTCGTGATCATCGACACCCAGTCCGTCCGCGCGGCCGCCGGTGTCCCGAAGAGCACGACGGGTCTGGACGCGAACAAGAAGGTGTCGGGGCGCAAGCGGGGACTGGCCGT
>NZ_JBVJYK010000044.1:0-39452 GCF_055600605.1 Kitasatospora sp. NPDC038210
ACCAGCCGCCTGACCGCCAACCCGGATAGAACCGGGCAATACCTCCGCCCGAAACCGCTCGCGGCAGCGTAAATCGGTATCGAACACCCTCTCAGGCGGGCGGTGAAGTCGGTTCGGTGTGAGCGGATGTGACGACGCGCCAGGTAGGCCTTGGGTGGATCCATGGTGGAGCCTCCTTGTGCGGCGGCCCGGGTGGCTGCCGTTCGGTGACTCCAAGAGTGGTTGCTCCGGTCCCGATCGCGCATGTGCCGATCGGCAGGAATCCTGGGGGGAAGTGGCCGGGCCGATCCTGCCGAACGGCACTCCCGCCGGGACCGCTGCTGCGGAACCATGGCCGCATGACCGACATCGAGCCCACCGCGCCGCCCGCCGAGCGGCGCCGCACTCTCCTCGCCGCGATCCACCGCGCCGGCGGCACCTGGACCCGGCAGCGGGCCCGGGAGCTCTACCGGCCCCGGCCGGAGCCCAAGTTCGTCCGCCGGGACCTGCAGGCGCTCTGTGCGGCCGGCCTCCTCGTCCGCGTCCGGATCGGTGAGTACCGGGTGCCGCGGTGAGCGGGGCGACGGGGTTCGCTACGCCCGGGCCGGGAGTCGGGTGCAGACGGCTCCGGTGGCGAGGGCCGCGGGTTCGGCATCGAGAGCGGCGAGGGTGAAGGCGGTGGTGAGTGCGCTGATGTCGCGGGTCTCGCGGAGGAGGTAGTGGTTGCCGCCGGGGATCTCGTAGCGGGCGAGATCAGGGACGACCCGGCGGGCGCGCAGCGCGTACTCCAGCGACTGGGTGGCGTTGGCCGCGCTGTAGTCGCCGGTGCCGTGGACGATCAGCACCCGTCGGCCGGCCAGCTGGTCGACCGCGTCGCCGCTGGGCAGCCAGGGTGCGATTCCGGCGACGCCGACGACGGAGGGGTGTCCGGCGCACCAGAAGGCCGCCCGGCCGCCGAGGGAGTTGCCGATCAGGACCACCGGTGCGCCGTCGTACCGTCGGGCGAGCTCGTCGAGCGCCCACCGGGTGTCGACGGCGGTGTCGGCGTCGTCGCCGTTCCAGCCGCCGTAGCGGTAGCGCAGAACGTGGACGGCGAGGCCGTGCGGGCGGCCGCGCTCGGTGAGCTCGGTGGCGAGCTCCCGCAGGCCGAGTTCGGCGACCTTCACTGGTCCGCGGCGGCTTCGGATGAACCCGCCGGGCAGCAGCAGGGCGACGCCGTTGACCGGCCCTTCCTCCTGCCGCGGGGTGAGTTCTGGGGTGCGCTCACGGTGCGCTAGGAACACGCGGAATCCTCCCTGGGGTGTACAGGCGGATTCTACGGTTCCGGGGGTGGGGCCCGGTGCGTGAGCAGGCACGCCAGGATTCAGCCGGTGACCCCACTGCGCGTCACCATGACCCTGGCCCGGCGGGCCCCGAGCGGTGAGGTCCAGGTGCCGACCACCTCGACGACGTCACCGGAGCGGGCCAGCCCGACGACGGTGTTTCCGCCGGAGTGGTCGAGCCGGATGTTGGCGGCGTCGGCCGAGGCCTCCCACCAGCCCGCCCAGACCGCGGGCGGCCGTTCGTCGCCCGGGTGACCGTGGCTGGCACGAGCAGGATCGCGAGGGAGAGGATCGCTGCCGTCGCCCGGGCGGCCGCCACGGGGGCCTCGGCGGCGCGGTGCGCGCGGACGGCGGTGGCGGCGTGCCGGGCGGGGGAGTCATGTACAGCAGAACGAGCCGACCCTACGTGTGCGCACTGTCGGGCGTCGAGGCTCACCCGTTCGAGTGGGCGGAGTGGGGGAGCGGCCGCCCTCCGTCCACGGGGGAATCTTGCTCCCTTGTCGACCGGGGGAGCGCTCCGACCACGTCGTCCCGGCCTGGGAGACGTGGTGCGGGCCCGCGGGCAGGTCCGCGTGCTGCTCCGAGGAGGGGGCAGAGGGTCGGGCCGCAGGAAGTCGGGCGGGCCGACTTCCTGCTCCGCTGGTGGCGAGGAGCGAGTTCGTAACGATCACCCCATTCGGCGCCTCGCATGTGCAGGTGATGGCCGGGGTTTTCCCTGCTCTTTGTTTCGGATGACCGAGGGCTCTGCGACGATCCGATGATCGTCGTCCTGATGCGGTGGGCGGCGCGTCGCAGGGGAGAGAACGGCATGGCCGTTGGGCCCGAGGACAGCGTTGTCCGGGCGGGGTGGGGTGCCAGGTTCGCCTGGGACAAGGAGATCTGGATGGTGGTCGCCGGCGGGGTGCTGGGCGGCCTGTTCGCGACCATCGGGCTGGCCGCACTGCTCGGGCCGGCGAACGGGTTCGGCGGCGACAGCCTCGGATACCTGGGCATCATCAGCATCCTCGGGCTGATGCCGTGCGGCGGGGGCCTGGTCTGGGCGCTGATCCACCCCCGGCGCGGCTTCCCGGCGACCGCCGTCGGGATGCTGCTGGGGCTCGGGATCTTCTTCGCCTTCGCCGGTGAAGGCGTGGACGACGCCTGGAAGGCCCCGCTGGACCGGCCGTCCACGACCCGCGCGCTGGGCAGCTGGACGGCCGGGGACCTGGTGGTGCGGGTCCGCCCCGACCAGGTGGTCGCCTACCGCAGTGCCACCGGGGCCGTCGTGTGGCACTGGACGCTGCCGGGGGAGGACTCGGTGTGCGCGATGAGCCGTGGCGTCGGTGCCGGCACCGCCGGGCAGGGCTCCGTCGGGCTGATCGGCCACTCGCCGCACGACAAACCGTGCACGGCGGTGACCGCGCTCGACCTCTCCGACGGCAAGGAGGGCTGGACCACCTCCGTGGACGCGCCGGCACGGGACGGGGACGCGGCCACGCCGGACGTGGTCGCCGTCGCCGGCGGGCAGGCCGTCCTGCAGGAGAAGGACGGCTGGCGGGCGGTCCGGCTGGCGGACGGTGCGGCGGTGTGGCGCGGGACGACCGACGCCGGCTGCGCCCCGCTGCACGTCGCCGGCGGTGCGGCGGACGTGGTGACGGTCGCGCAGTGCGGCGCGGCGGCGCCCGTGCTGCGGTCGCTGGCCGCCGAGGACGGGCGGGAGCAGGCGCGCATCGCGCTGCCCGTGGCGGGCGGGCTGAAGAACCTCGCGGTGGTGTCGGTCGATCCGCTCGCGGTGTGGGTCGACGCCCAGGGGGAGCGCGGGACGCACGCGGTGCTCAGCTTCGACCGGGCGGGGCGGCCGCGGGCGTCGATCCCGGTGTCCGGGAGCGAGTACGACCTGGACGTGATGCTGGGCGGCCTGCACGCCTTCGACGAGTTCGACGCCCGGCCGCTGTTCGGCGGGGTGGTCGTCGGGGACCTGTTCGTCGTGCCGGGGGAGCGGCCCGGCGACGTCACCATCGGCAGTGGCAGGAACCCGGTCCGCAGCGCGACCGGCCGGCTGGTGGCGTACTCGCTCGCGGACGGCGGGCAGCGGTGGACGGCGGGGTTGGACGACCAGGTCTCGGGCCTGGTGGTGGACGGGACGTCGGTGTGGGCGATGACGCGCAACCGGATCACCCGGGTGGACGCCGCGACCGGACGGCGGAACGCCGAGCTGGACGTGAACGGCACGTCGTCGCTGTACCCGGTGGACCTGTCGGTGTCGGGGCCCAAGGAGTTCACCGTGGTCGCGGAGGACGGGACGCGGGACGAGCCGCCGGTGCGCGGGATGAAGTGAGGGGCGATCGGGCGTCGGCGGCGGCCCCCCACCGGGCCCGCCGCCGACGGCGTGGTCGGCGGTGCCGCCCGCGGTCAGCGGGAGTCGTTCCGGAAGTCCGGGTAGCCCAGGATGAGGACCTTCTCGGCCGGGTTCCGGACGTAGGGGATCACCTTGCCGGTGTCCTCGAAGCCGAGCCGTCGGTAGAAGGCCAGCGCGCGGCCGTTGCCCTCGTTCACGCCGAGGGTCAGCCACCGGACGTCGACGTGCTCCTGCGCGTGGCGGACGGTCGCGTTCACGAGGTCGGCGGCGGGGCCGCCCGCACCGCGGTGTCCGGGGGCGACGTAGACGGCGTGGACGTGCGCGGTGTCGGGCACGTGCGGGATGGGCTCGACCGCGGCCATGCCGACCCAGTTCCCGTCCTCGTCACGGACCGTGAACGTGGCGCGTTCCCGGGCGGTGGCCTCGGCGGCGGCGTGCTGCTGCCAGTAGCCGTCGGGGCGGGCGGCGGCGTGGGCGTAGGAGAGGCTGAAGGCGTCGGGGGAGTCCCGCAGCGCCTCCAGGGTGATCTCGCGGAGTTCCCGCCATTCCTCGGTGGCCATCCGGCGTACGACGTAGTGCATGCGCCGAGCCTGGCACGGGTGTGGGGTGGGCGGATCACGCGTGAGGATGATCTTCATCGCGGGCCACCCCGGTTCCGGGCTGCGGGCCGCTCCGGCTCGGGGCCGCGGGTAGCCCCGGTTCCGGGCCGCGGGCCGCTCCGGCGCGGGCCTCCCGGGCCGTCCGGCGCCGGGGAGCGCCGCCGCGACCGGCGGATCTGAGCCTTCCAGGCGGTTGTGTCAGGCTGGTGTGGGAGCACCGCGGAGATCGGGAGGCTCGTGATGGCCGAGATCAGCGTGAACGGGGTGGCGCTGCACTACGAGGCCCAAGGTGAGGGCCCCGGCGTCGTCCTGGTGCACGGCTCGTGGAGCGACGGGGACTCCTGGGCGCGGGTGATGCCGGGCCTGGCGGAGTCCGCCGCCGTCGTCGCCTACGACCGCCGGGGGCACAGCCGCAGCGAGGACCTGCTCACCCAGGGTTCGGTCCACGAGGACGCGGCCGACCTGGCCGGGCTGATCCAGGGGCTCGGCCTCGCCCCCGCCTTCGTCTACGGCGACTCCTACGGCGCGCTGGTCACCCTCCGGCTCGCCTCGGCCCGTCCCGACCTGCTCCGCGGGATCGGCGTGCACGAGCCGCCGGGCACCGGCATCCTGCTCGCCGACCCGGACCTCCGCCCGATCGGCACCGCCTTCGCCGACCGGATCGCCGCCGTCCGGGAACTGCTGGAGCAGGCCGAGTCCGCCGCGGCCGCCGAACTGTACGTGGACAGCCTCGCCTTCGGGCCGGGCGCGTGGGAGCAGCTGCCCGCGCCGATCCGGCACACCTACATCCGCAACGCGCCCACCTACCTGGACGAGCTGCGCGACCCGGACGCGCTCGACCTCGACCTCACCGGGCTGGCCCGGTACACCGAACCGGCGCTGCTCACCCAGAGCGACGACAGCGCGCCGATGTTCGGCGAGGTGCTGGACCTGGTCGACCTCGCCCTGCCGAAGGCGGAGCGGCACCTGTACACCGGCGCCGGCCACGCCCCGCACCTGTCGCAGCCAGAGGAGTGGGTGCGGGTGGTCCTCCCGCGCGTGCTGGTGTGAGGCGGACCGCCGCCGGGCCCGGGAGCTGAGCGCTCCTCGGGCCCGGCGGCCGTACCTCCCGGGCGCTCGGCGGCCGTGCGCCCCGGGTCCGGGCGCTCGACGGTGCTCCGACCGGCGCGACCGGCGCGACCGGCGCGACCGGCGCGACCGGCGCGACGGGTGCGAAGGGAACGAAGGGCGCGACAGCCCCGGCCGGCGCGGCCGACGGGGGTGGGTTCGTCCGCCTTCCGGGTGATGACGATTCGCCCCTGGACGAATCGCGGAGCCGACGCTCGCCAGTGAACTCCCTTGGGGCGCACGCTACTTCGGTGACCGCGTCCACACGGACGCGGCCGACCGGAAGGACGAACATGACGAGCACGCGTGGCCGCGTCGCCGCCCTGCTGGGAGCCGTCGCGGTGGTCGCCGGCACCACCCTGGCCACTCCCGCCCTCGCGGCGGCCGCGGAACCGGCCGGAGGCGGGGGCGGGATCTCCAGACAGGCGCCCTGTCCGGACGCGCCGGAGTTCACCTGCGGGACCCTCACCGTCCCGCTCGACCACAGCGGTGCCACGCCCGGCAGCCTCGACCTCGCCGTGGCGGTCGCCGGCAACACCGACGCCCCCAAGGGCGACCTGCTGTTCCTCACCGGCGGCCCCGGCCAGCCCGGTGTCCCGCTGATGAAGCGGATCGCGAGCAAGCTGGAACCCGTCCTCAAGGACTACCGCCTGGTCATGTACGACCAGCGCGGCACCGGGGGCGGCGCACTCCGGTGCCCCGGCCTGCAGGAGGACATGGGCTCCTCCGACCTCGCCGCGCCGCGCGAACAGTCGATCGCCGACTGCGCCGCCGCCCTCGGCCCCAACGCCCGCTACTACAGCACCGCGGACACCGTCGCCGACATCGACCTGCTGCGCCACGCCCTCGGCGACCGACGCCTCACCCTCGACGGCGTCTCCTACGGCACCTTCGTCGCGGAGCGGTACGCGCTCGCCCACCCGGCGCACGTGGCCCGCCTGGTGCTCGACTCGGTGGTGCCGCAACAGGGTTACGACCCCCTCGACCTGGCCGCGCTGCCCGCCAGTGCCCGTGTCCTGACGGCCGCCTGCCGGGCCACCGGCTGCACCACCGACCCGGCCGCCGATCTCGCCGCGGTCGTCCGGCAGTACGGCAACGGGGCGCAGATCCTGGACGCCCTCACCAGCTACGAGTTCACCGACCCGAACTACGGCGGCGTCGCGGAGGCGCTGCACGAGGCCGCCGCCGGGCAGCCCGCGAAGCTCCAGAGCTTCATCGACACCGTCCACCAGGGCGACGCCGCCCCCGCCGACCTGCTCAGCCAGGGACTGCACGCCGCCACCGTGTGCGCCGACGGCCACTTCCCGTGGGGCACCACCGACACCCCGGTCGCGGGGCGCGCGGCGGCGCTGGAGCGGACCCGGCAGCGGCTGACCGCCGAGCAGACCCGGCCGTACGACGCCGCGACCGCCACCGGGCTCGGCAGCCTGCTGGTCTGCCTGGACTGGCCGCGCGAGCCGGTGCCGCCGACGCCGTCGGCGCACCGCGAGCTGCCCGACGTGCCGGTGCTGCTGCTCGGCGGCGACCGGGACCTCTCCACGCCGAACGAGTGGCTGTACCAGCAGGCCGCGTCGGCCCACGACCCGCAGATCGTGATCGTGCCCGGGGCCGCGCACTCGGTGCAGACCCGGGCGGCGAACCCGGTCGGGCGGCAGGCGGTCTACGACTTCCTGCTGAAGCAGGGGTGAGGCAGCGGGGAGACCGGGGCCCGGGGAGACCGGGGCCGAGGACCCGGCGGCGGTCCGTGCCAAACGGGGGTGGGGACGGGGCGCCACCGGGCCTCCACGGACCGGACGGGCGGACCGGGCGCGGGCGGTCCGGCGTTGGCCGAACCGCCCGCGCCCGGCTCAGCGTTCGGCCGCGCCCCAGCCGTCGTCCGGCAGCGTGCGGTCCGGTTCGGGACAGTCGACGTGTTCGTAGCCCCACAGCATCGCCTTGTGCAGCACCCACTCCTCCAACGGCGGCTGGTCGTAGGCCTCCCGGTTGGTCAGGACCAGCTCCACCCGGACCTCCTCGGCCGGCGAGAACAGCAGGTTCCGCTGGTGCGGGAGGTTCTCGTACGTCACCGTCTGCCAGACGCACCCGGCGGCGGTGAGCGCGGCCGTCAGCTCGGCCTCGGTGACACGGGTGTCGAGCGTCACCGACTCGCCGCCCGGCCGCGGGAGTTCCAGCTCGCCGTGCCAGACCGGCAGGGACAGCGAATGGAGCTGCCGGCAGCGGCAGAACACCGTCTGCACGTCGCCCCAGCCGAAGCCGTGCGGCCAGCGGTTGTCGCGGCGGATCCGGCCGCCGTCCCAGGGATCGCCGTAGCGGGCGGCGAGTTCGGGCAGCGAGGCACCGTGGCGCAGGTCGCCGAGGCCGCCGGTGGAGACCAGGCCGGTGAGGACGGTGAGGAAGTCCGTCATCCCAGGCACCCGCGGACCGCGTCGATCAGCCGGTTCGCCCGGGCGTCGCCGTGGCCGATCATCCGGTTGGCGACGTAGGCGAAGCCGACGCCGAACTCGTCGTCACCGAAGGCGAACTGGCCGCCGGCGCCGTCGTTGCCGAAGCTGCGCCCACCGAGCAGCGGACGGAACGCGGGGGAGTCGAGCAGCACGCCGGAGCCCCAGCGGGCGCCCATGTCGAAGCCCAGGAAGCCCGCGCCGGAGGAGACTTCGCGCACCGCGTCGGTGACCGTGTCGGGGGAGAGCAGCCGCTCGCCGCCGTCCAGACCGGTGACCGCCGCCGCGTACAGGCCGGCCAGCCCGGTGGCGGAGGCGACGGCACCCGCGCCGGGCAGCTCGATCGCGTGCAGGGCCGGGTCGTTCCAGCCGTGCGGCACGTCCAGGCCGGGGAAGACCAGCGCGCCGTTCATCGTCACGATCCTGGTGAGCAGGTGCTCCGGGCCGGGCATCGGGCGGCGGCCCTCGGCCTCCACCAGCCTGGCCAGGCGAGGGAGTTCGCTCTCCGGAAGGCCGATCCAGACCGGCAGGCCGAGCGGCTCGGCGAGCTCCTTGCGCAGGAACGCCCCGGGGGTCAGACCGGTGATCCGGCGGATCACCTCGCCGACCGCGAAGCCGAACACATGGCCGTGGTACTCGTAGGTCGTGCCCGGCTCCCAGAGCGGTTCCTGGGCCTCGATCGCCCGGATCACCGGCTCCCAGGCGGCGACCTCCTCGAAGGGGAGCACCGCGTCCAGCGCCGGCAGGCCGGCCCGGTGGCCGAGGACCATCCGGGTGGTGACGGACTGCTTGCCGTGCCGCGCGAACTCGGGCCAGTAGCGGGCGATCGGCGCGTCCAGGTCGAGTCGGCCCTGCTGGGCGAGCAGGTGCGCACAGATGCTCACCGCGCCCTTGGCGCACGAGAAGACCGGCACCACGGTGTCCTGCGTCCAGGCGCGGCCGGTGCGCTCGTCGGCCGTGCCGCCCCACAGCTCCACCACCTTGCGGCCGCCGGCGTACACCGTGACGGCGGCGCCCAGCTCGGGGAACTCCTCGAAGTTGGCGGCGAAGACGTCCGCGACTGCGCCGTAGTGTTCGTCCGCCCACCCCTGGTACTGCTGCATGGTGCGTGTCTGCCCTTCCCTGGCCAAGATCACCGACCGGTCCACGGTACGGCGTCGGCGAGGCCGCGACGAATGATTTGACCGGGGCTGGGGCGGGTGGGACAAATGTGACGGTCCGACATGCCCTCATACTCCGAGGGGACCTGTTGGTACAGCGGGTTCTGCCGGCCTCCCGCGGTCGGTACTGCGGTGTCGAGGTGCGACGGCGCAGCGGTGTCGAGGTGCGACGGTGCAGCGGTGTCAAGGTGCGACGGTGCAGCGGTGCTCCGGGTCCGCACTGTGCTGTCCGGCGGTCCTGGGACCGAAGGGCCGGACACCGGGGGAGGAACAAGAGCGACGACCGTGCCGGAACGGGCTTCGGCGCCCATCCGGCGAAGCCCGGGGCCGCAGGGTTGCCGCTGCAGCACCGGGGGGTGTGACGGTGCACAGCGCGCACGCGAAGGCGAAGGACGGCATCAAGTCGATCTTCGACGCGGCGGTGAAGGCCGAGACCGCCGGCCGCGCGGCCGCCCGCGAGCTGAACGCGCTGGCGGGCAAGGCGCTGGCGGGCAAGTTCACGAACAAGGGCCTGGGCGCGGCGGACAAGCTGGTGCTCGTCGACGCCGCCGTGGACGGCAGGCGGGAGTACGGCGGCATCCTGACCGGGGCCGACGTGACCCGGGCCGCCCAGTTCATGGACATTCGCCGACGACGAGATCGGCGCGCACACCGGCGCCGGCTACAAGAACGTCGACCTCGACAGCCGGGACCAGCGCCAGAACGCGCTGGCCGAGATCGAGCGGAAGGTCGACGAGGGCAAGCCCGTGCCGATCTCCGTGGACAGCGGCCACTGGTACCAGTCCGGCAGCCACCAGATGGTGATCATCGCGCACCGCGGTGACCTGCTGGAGCTCTACACTCCGTGGGGCGCCACGGTCTGGGTCAGCGAGAGCGACTTCGTCGACAACCACATGCAGGGCGCGTCCGACGACCGGTTCCCGGCCGTGTCAAGAGTCCGAATGCCCAAGTGAGGCCTGAAGTGACCACCCCACAGCCCCGGCGCGGCCGTGTGACGCGCCGCCGGATCCTGCTGGCCCTGACCGCGGTGCTGGCCGTCGCGATCACCGTGGGCGCGGTGGTCGTGCACCGGATGACCACCGGCAGGCTCGACCACGGCACGGTGTTCGGTGCGACCTCGGAGCGGCTCACCGTCAAGCCCGGCGAACTCTTCTCCATCGAGGTGTTCGGGTACCAGGGGTCGCGCGACGCCTGGGCGGTGTCCGACCCCGGTCCCGACCCGGCGGTCGTGCGGGCGTCCGGGGACGAGTACGTCGACGACGTCGGCATCGAGGACCTGGCCGCCCACGTCTTCGTCGGTTCCCTCGGCTCGGGCGGCCACTACTACTTCACGTTCCGCGCCCAGAGCCCGGGCCGGACCACCGTCACGCTGCACGACGGGGCTCCCAGCCACGGGGGCGGGAAGTTCGCCCACGGCTCCGACCGGACCGAACGGCAGTTCACCGTCGACGTCCGCTGACCCCCCCCGGGCAGCGGAGGTACCGCCCGCGGTCGGGCCGGGAAGGTGGCGCCCCGCTCTCGGACCGTGGAGCGGTCACCGCCGGGGGCAGGAGGCGGCCGCTTCCCCCGGACGGGGGAGGGGCGCGTCGGGACGGCTAGCGGAGCGCGGGTGTGGGCAGGCTCGGTCGGAACGTCCGCACACGCCGCACCGGACGGCACGAGCCGCACCGGACGAAGGAGCCCAGGATGACCGCAGTGCACGAATCCGTCCTCGACGCGATCGGCGGGACGCCGCTGTTCCGGCTCGCCCGGCTCGGTGCCGGCCTCGCCGCGCCGGTGTACGCCAAGGCCGAGTTCCTCAACATCGGCGGCAGCGTCAAGGACCGCGCCGCGCTGTCCATGATCCTCGCCGCCGAGCGGGACGGGCTGCTGAAGCCGGGCGGGACGGTCATCGAGGCGACCTCCGGCAACACCGGCATCGGCCTGGCCGTCGTCGGACGGCAGCGCGGGTACCGGGTGATCGCCGGGGTGTCCGACAGGTCGGCCGCCGAGAAGTCGGACATCCTGCGGGCGTACGGCGCGGAGGTGGTGCTCGCCCCGACGGCCCTGCCGCGGGAGGACCCGCGGCACCTGTTCAACGTGGTGCAGCGGCTCGCCGAGGAGATCCCCGGTGCCTGGCTCGCCAACCAGTACGACAACCCGGCCAATCCCGATGCCCACGTCCGGACCACCGGCCCCGAGATCTGGGAGCAGACCGGCGGCCGGGTGACCCACTTCGTGGCGGGCGTCGGCACCGGCGGCACCGTCACCGGCACCGGCGGCTACCTGAAGCAGGTGTCCGGCGGCACGGTGACCGTCATCGGCGCGGATCCGGAGTCCTCCTCGTACGGGGGCGGGGACGGCAGCCCCTGGTACGTCGAGAGCATCGGGCACTTCCTGCACCCCGATACGGTCGAGGACCGCCAGCCGCAGGCCTACCGCCCGGAGGTGGTCGACTCCTTCGAGCGGATCCCGGACCGCGAGTCGCTGCTGACGGCGCGCCGGCTCGCCCGGGAGGAGGGCATCCTGGCCGGCCCGTCCTCGGGCGCCGCGGTGGCGGCGGCGCTGCGAGTGGCGCGGCGGCTGGGCCCGGACGACCTGGTGGTCGTGCTGCTGCCGGACTCGGGCCGCTCGTACCTGTCGAAGGTGCACAGCGACGCGTGGATGCGGGAGTGGGGCTTCCTGGAGGAGCCGGGGGAGACCGCGGTGCGGGAGGCGCTGGCGGCGGCCGGCCCGCTGGTGGCGGTTCCGGCCGACGCGACGGTCGGCGGGGCGGTGGAGGCGCTGCGCGCCGTGCCGGGCGGCGTGGCCCCGGCGGTGCTGGCGCGGGCGGCGCGCCCGTACGGGGTGAGCGCGACCGAGGTGGTGGGCTCGGTATCGCGGGAGGTGCTGGTGGCGGCGCTCGCGGACGGCGGTGCGAAGCCGGGCGATCCGCTGGGCGCTCTGCTCGGGCCGGCGCTGCCGACGGTGGGCGTCGGGCAGTCGGCGGCCGAGGCGCGGGCGGCTTTCGCGGGCGGGCACCCGGCCGTCCTGGTGCTGGTGGACGGGCGGGTGGCCGGGATGCTGCCGGGCGAGGCGGTTGTGGCCTGACGGACAGTCAGGAGTCTTGCGCGGGGGTCAGGATGGCGGAGATCACCCGGTCCAGGGTGCGGTCGAAGGCCTTGTCCGGATCGGCCGGTGGGCCGGCGGTGGCGAACGCCTGGGCCAGGTGCGGGAAGTCGCCGCTCGCTGCCGCCTGGCCGAGGTAACCGACCAGCTCCGCCTGCCACTTGGCGCCCGCGGCCGCCGTCTGTTCGTACTGGGCGAACTGGGTGATGAACCCGTTGAACAGCGCCATCGCCTCCATCCGGGCCCCGCCGCCCAGGGCGGTGGGGGCGGTGACGGCCAGGAAGTGGTCGGTGTAGCGCAGCGCGTTGGGGCCCAGGCTGGGGCGGGCCAGCAGCAGTGCGGGCAGCCAGGGGTGGCGGCGGGAGATGCCGAGCTGCTGGCGGGCGAGGTCGGTGAGGTCGGCCCGGACGTCGCCGCTCGGCGCGGGCGGCAGTCGGTACTCGCCGGTGACCGCGTCGAGCATCAGGTCGAGCAGGTGCTCCTTCTTCGGCACGTAGTTGTAGAGCGACATGGTGCCCGCGCCGAGCGCCGCCGCGACCCGGCGCATGGAGACCGCGTCCAGGCCCTCGGCGTCGGCGATCCCGATGGCCGCGGCGGCGATCGAGTCACGGCTGTGCGCCGGGCGCGGGCCGCGGCCGGTGCGCTCGGGGCGCAGCCAGATCAGCTCGGGCGCCTCGGGGGGAGTGGGCCTGCCCGGCTGCTGCGGCGCGTCGGGGCTCTTGTGGCTCTCGGAGCCGGTGGGGGGCTTGCTGGACGGCACTGGAAGATCACCTCGCGCTCCCATCTTAGATACGTACGGCGTACGTAGTACGATGGCGCCCGCACGCGCTTCTACGTACGCTGTACCTAGAGAAGGGGCAGAGCCATGTCCGACACCAACCGGCCCGCCATCGAGATGGCGGGCGTGGAGAAACACTTCGGTGCCACCCGGGCCCTGCGCGGCCTCGACCTCAGCGTCCCGGCCGGCACCGTGTGCGGCCTCCTCGGCCCCAACGGCGCCGGCAAGAGCACCGCCGTCCGCGTCCTCGCCACCCTGGTCGCCCCCGACCGGGGCACCGCCCGCGTGGCCGGGCACGACGTCGTCCGCGCCGCCGAGGACGTCCGGCGCTCCATCGGCCTCGCCGGGCAGCACGCGGCCGTCGACGAGGGCATCACCGGCCGCGACAACCTCCACCTGCTCGGCCGGCTGCACCGCCTCGGCGCCCGCCGGGCCCGGGCGCGCGCCGACGAGCTGCTCACCCGCTTCGACCTCGACGAGGCCGCCGACCGGCTGGTGCGCACCTACTCCGGCGGCATGCGGCGGCGCCTCGACCTCATCGCCAGCCTCGTCACCAGCCCGCCCGTGCTCTTCCTGGACGAGCCGACCACCGGGCTCGACCCGCGCAGCCGGCAGGAGATCTGGGACACCGTCAAGGGGCTGGCCGACGACGGCACCACGGTGCTGCTCACCACGCAGTACCTGGAGGAGGCCGACCGGCTCGCCGACGACGTCGTGGTCGTCGACCACGGCGCCGCGATCGCCACCGGGCCGCCGGACCGGCTCAAGGCGGCGATCGGCAGCCAGGTCTCCGTCACCCTGGCCGATCCGGTTCAACTCGCCCACACCGCCGTGGTGTTGTCCGCGCTGACCGGAGGTGATGCGCAGGTGGACGTGGCCGGGCGGACCGTCACGGTACTGACGGCCCCGAGCGTGTCCGTCCTGCTGCCCTCGCTGGTCCGGGAGTTGGACGGTGCGGGGGTCGTCGCCGAGGACGTCGCGGTGCGGGCGCCGTCGCTGGACGACGTCTTCCTGGCGCTGACGGACCGGGCGGCCGGGCAGTCCGTCGGGGGTGCGCAGTCCGCCGGGGGTACGCAGGCCGCCGAGGCCGGGAGGGCTGCCTGATGGCCACCGTCGCGTACCCCGCTCCGCGCCCGTCCGACGTAGCCCGGCTGGTCTCCGACACCTGGACGTCGATGCTGCGCATCCTGCTCAACTACCGTCACTCACCCGGCCTGTTGGCCGCCTCGCTGGGCGTCCCGGTGATCATGGTGGTGGTCTTCGGATACGTCTTCGGCAGCGCCATGCAGGTGCCGGGCGGCGGCGACTACCGGGAGTTCCTGATGCCCGGCCTGTTCGCCATGGTCGCCACCAACGGCGTCATGCCCACCATGGTCGGCGCCGCCCGCGACGTCGGGCGCGGCGTCACCGACCGGCTGCGCTCCATGCCCGTCTCGCGCACCGGCCTGCTGCTCGGACAGACCCTCGCCGACCTGCTGGTCAGCGTGGTCGTCCTGGCCCTGATGGCGCTGGTCGGGCTCGCCGCCGGCTGGCGCGCCCGGCACGGGCTCGCCGACACCGCAGGGGCGTTCGCGCTGCTGCTGCTCTTCCGGTTCGTGATGACCTGGGTCGGCACGCTGCTCGGCCTCGTCGTCGGGAAGGAGGAGGCCGCCGGTCAACTCGCGGTCGTGGTCTTCCCGGTGGCGATGGTCACCAACGCCTACGTGCCGACCCTCGGCATGCCCGGCTGGCTGCGCGCCGTCGCCGACTGGAACCCGATCAGCTCCGTCGTGCAGGCCTGCCGGGAGCTCTTCGGCAACCCCTCGGCACCCGGCGCCGCCTGGCCGATGCAGCACGCCGCGCTCGCCGCACTGCTCTGGAGCGCCGTACTGCTCGCGCTCTGCATGCCGCTCGCCGTACGGAAGTTCGCCACCCACGGGCGGTGACCGGGGGGCTCCGGCACGCCCGTGGAATGTGCTGGACAGCGGGGCCGGTGTGGACTTGGGTGGGGCGCCATGGAGTACACCCGCCTCGGCCGCACCGGCCTGACCGTCTCCCGCCTCTGCCTCGGCACCATGAACTTCGGCCCGCACACCGAAGAAGCCGACGCCCACCGCCTCATGGACACCGCCCACGAACGCGGCATCAACTTCTTCGACACCGCCAACGCCTACGGCCGTGACAGCGAGGGCAACCTCAAGGGCCGCACCGAGGAGATCATCGGCCGCTGGTTCGCCCAGGGCGGCGGCCGCCGCGAGCGCACCGTCCTCGCCACCAAGGCCTACGCCGACATGGGCGACTGGCCCAACGAGGGCAAGCTCTCCGCGCTGGCCGTCCGCCGGGCCGTCGAGGCCAGCCTCCGCCGGCTGCAGACCGACCACATCGACCTCTACCAGATGCACCACATCGACCGGGCCACGCCCTGGGAGGAGATCTGGCAGGCGATGGAGGTCCTGGTCGCCCAGGGCAAGATCATCTACGTCGGCTCCAGCAACTTCGCGGGCTGGCACATCGCCCAGGCCCAGGAGGCCGCCCGCTCCCGCCACTTCCTCGGCCTGGTCAGCGAGCAGTCCCTCTACAACCTGCTCGA
Source organism: Kitasatospora sp. NPDC038210 (assembly GCF_055600605.1). NCBI lineage: Bacteria > Bacillati > Actinomycetota > Actinomycetes > Kitasatosporales > Streptomycetaceae > Kitasatospora > Kitasatospora sp. NPDC038210. The sequence continues at coordinate 15,381 of NZ_JBVJYK010000044.1, forward strand.
CCGCACGATCGAGCTGGAGGTCATCCCCGCCCTCCGGCACTACGGCCTCGGACTCATCCCGTGGTCCCCGCTGCGCAGCGGCCTGCTCGGCGGCGTCCTCCGCAAGGAGCGCGAGGGCACCCGCGGCCGCAGCGCCATGGGGTACGCGAGCGAACTCCTCACCAAGCACCGCGACCGCATCCAGGCCTACGAGGACTTCGCCGACGAACTCGGCACCGACCCGGCCGACCTCGCCCTGGCCTGGCTCCTCTCCCGCCCCGCCGTCACCGCCCCCATCATCGGCCCCCGCACCGCGGCCCAGCTCGACACCGCCCTGGCCGCGCTCGACCTCACGCTCGACCGGAAGACCCTGGACCGCCTCGACGAGCTCTTCCCGGGCCACCAGCCCGCCCCGGAGGACTACGCCTGGTGACCCCCGCGCACCCTCCCGGGGCCCCGGGGCGCGTCCGGGCCCCGGGCAGGGTGCCGGCCCCGGCCACCCGGTGAGGGCCGGTCACCTGCCCGGCGGGGTCGGCCGTACGGGGGTGGGCGCCGGTCGGCTGTGGTAGCAAGGCAGGCATGAGTGAGACGCGGGAGCGGGGGGCGTACCACCACGGGGCGTTGCCGGAGGCACTGGTGGCGGCGGCGTTCGAGGTGCTGGACGAGCAGGGGCAGGAGAAGGTGAGTGTGCGGGAGGTGGCGCGGCGGGCGGGGGTGTCGGCGGGCGCGCCGTTCCGGCACTTCGCCGACCGGCAGGCGTTGTTGACCGCGTTGGCGGACCGGGTGCTGGCGGACTTCGTGCGCTGGCAGGAGGTGCAGGTGGCGGCCGCCGGGCCGGACGGGGGGTCGGTGATGCGGGCGACCGGCCTGGGATTCGTCCGCTACGCGGTGCGGCACCCGCGGCGGTTCGAACTGGTGCGCTCGCGGGTGTTCACGGCCTCGCGGGAACCGGAGCTGCGCGAGCAACTGGACGGGATCGACCGGGCGTTGACGGATGTGATCGTCGCGGACCAGGAGGCCGGCCGGCTGCGCCCCGGGGATCCGGCGCTGGTCGGCCTGGCCGGGCAGGCGCTGGTGTACGGGCTGGCGCAGATGATCGTGGACGGCTACCTGCCGGCGGAGAAGGCGGAGGAGCTGGCCGCGCAGGTGCTCGACACCTTCGGGCAGGGTGTCGCCAACCGGCCTGCGCAGTAGCCGAATTGTGGCTGTGACGAGCATTGACCGGGCCATCGCGCGCTGATGTAATCGCTGATTACATGCGGTTCGGGTGCGGCGCGGGGAGGCCGGGATGTCCACGGGGTCGACGGGCTCGACGGAGGAGACAGGACCGACGCGGAAGACCGCGAAAGCCGGGGCGACTGGGGCGACCGGAAAGGCCGGGGCAACAGGAGCGGCCGGTTCGCTGTTCGCCAAGCCGCTGCGGGGCTACACCACCGCCGGCGCCACCGGCGACACCGTGGTGCTGCTCATCGGCATGCGGATCAACCGGTTCTGGGCCGTGCACCACTGGGGCCCGGTGATGTTCGCGATGTTCCGGATGCTGTACGAGCTGCGCCGCGGTTCCGAGCGCGGCGCCGAACGCGGGCTCCTCGGCCGCATCCTGCTCACCGCCTCGCCGCGCACCTACTACGTCGTCCAGTACTGGGAGTCGAAGGAGAAGCTGTACGGCTACGCGAGCGCGCCGGACGGCTTCCACCACACCGTGTGGGGCATCGCCAACCGCAAGCTGCGCGAGGGCAAGGCGCGCGGGCACGTCGGGCTCTGGCACGAGACGTACATCGTGCCGGAGGGCGGGTACGAGTCGATCTACTTCGACATGCCGCCCTTCGGCCTGGCCGGCGCCACCGGCGCGCTCCCGGTGGAGCAACGCGGACGGCACGCGGCGCAGCGGCTGGCCTACCGGTCGAGCGAGAGCGGCGGGGCGGGGGACACCGCCGGTGCCGGGAAGCGGCTCGGGGACGCGGCGGTCGGGGACGGCGCGACGGGCGCGTAGGTGGCGGTGGTCGGCGAGTCGGGCGAGTCCGGCCCCATGGTGACCGCCAGGTAGATCCACGGCGCGACGACGATCAGCGCGCCCGCCGCCAGTACGGCCAGTACTCCCAGGACGACCTTCATCGCCGCTGCCTCCCACGTCCTCGGCTGTCCTTGTCCACGACGGGCCCGTGTCCACGGCGGGGCCAGGTCCACGGCGTGACCCACGTCCACGGCGTGACCACGTCGTGGTCGCGCCGCGACGACGCTACGGAAAGCCGCAGGTCGGACGCCTGAGTACGGGTACTCAAGAGTGTCGTGAGTCGGTCGGTCGCCCCGGCGTGAGAGCGTCGGGGGATGGTGGATCAGGGCAGCGCCGCGAGGCCGGCGCGGGTGGTGCACGAGGTGCCGTACCGGGCGCAGTGGGAGTCGCCCGAGCTGGTGCGGGAGATCGTCGACGGGCGGCTGGACGCGTCCGCGGACCCGCGTTGGGGGCAGTCCGGGGCGGCCGGCCCGGAGGAGTACGCGTGGTGGTCGTGGCGGCTGTGCGGGGTGGCCTGCCTGCGGATGGCGCTGGAGCACTGGTGGGGCGTGACGCCGACCGCGATGGCGCTCGCCGGTGAGTGCGTGGCGGCCGGCGCGTACGTGCGGGACGGCGACAGCCTGCACGGCCTGGTCCACGCACCGTTCGCCGACTACGTCCGGCGGCGGTGGGGACTGGCCGCGCAGGCAAGGGAGTTGACGCCCGAGGAGGTGTCGGCCGAGGTGGCCGGCGGGCGGCTGGTGATGGTGTCCGTGCACCCGTCGATCCGGGAGCCGGGCGGGCCGGAGCCGGTGCGGCGCGGCGGGCACCTGGTGCTGGCGGTCGGCGCCACGGACACGGCGCTGCTGATCCACAACCCGTCCGGTTTCCCGGGGGAGTCGCAGGCCTTCGCGCGCGTGCCGTGGCGGTCGTTCGGGGCGTTCTACGCCGGGCGGGGGATCGTGCTGGGGCCGCCCGAGGTCCGCGCACCGTAGCGGCCCCGCGGGCGGCAGCGGCCCGGCAGGCGGCAGCCGCTCGGCAGACCGAGAGGAATGCCGACCGCCACGGGCCGGCGGCCGGCCTACACGCTGTCCGGCAGCCCCGCCGGGTTGACCGGCAACTGGCTGCGACACAGCGCCGATATCGGCTTCAACGCCGCTGCCAGCCGGTCGAGTTCGGCGCGCGGGTAGTCCTCCCACACCCGGGTGGCGGCCAGGTCGGTGGCCGCCTCCAGGGCCTGGTGCCGGATCCGGCCGAGCTCGGTCACCGAGCCCTCCGCCGTCAGCCAGCCGCGTTCGACCAGGCGACCGGCGGCGGCCTCCCACTCGGCGTCCGTCCACCCGCGCAGCGGCTGGATCATCTCGCGCCGCATGTCCATCGCGCAGCGGACGACCAGGGCCTCGCAGCCGTCCAGCCCGGCCGCGACCAGCGCGGCCACGTGGCCGTCCCCGCGGTGCTCGCGCATCACGGTGGCGGCCTGCCAGAGCCGCTCGTACAGGCCGGTCGGCCGGGGGAGCGCGGCGTTGGCAGCGGCCAGCACCCGGCCCGCGCAGTCCAGCCGGGACGCGGCCTGCTCCAGGGTCTCGGCGACCAGCTCGACCTGGTCCGGGTCCACGTGCTCCAGCAGCCGGGCCAGCGTCGCCGCCGAACCCTTCAGCCGCGCCACCAGCGCCTCCTCCGGGCTCGCGAGCGTCCACACCTCCGGCAGCGCGCGCTCGACCATCGCCGGGGAGAAGTTGAAGAACGCGGCGACCACCGGTGCCGCGTCCACCGCGCCGAGCGGGGCCGAGCGGCTCGCGAAGTAGCCGTGCAGGCGGCCGTGCAGCCCGGCCTCCTCGAAGGCGGCGCGCCCCTCGGGCAGGAAGTAGGTGACGGCGTGCACCGGCTCGAAGAGCCACCACAGGGCGCGGGCGGGGTGGACGAGATCGGTCATCGGAGACCTTCCTCGGACGGAGCTCCGGGCGGGAACGGGAGCTCGACTGGTCGGGACGGCCCGGCAGGTGCCGTGACGGCCGCTGGCGCGGACCGCTCGGGCGGGCGCGTGGACCGCTTCCAGGGCTGATGACCACCGCGGCGGCCCCGGTAACCCCGGGCGGGGTGTGATGACGGTCACGCGCGGGAGGCGGTGTGCGGCCGGTGGCCGTGCGGCACGAGATGATGGGGCGAGGTGCCCGTTCCCGGGGCGCCCCAGCCCTCATGTGAAGGTAGTCGGTCATGGCCCAGATCAACCCCAGCATCCTGTCCGCGGACTTCGCCCGGCTCGCCGACGAGGCCGAGGCCGTCCGGGGTTCCGACTGGCTGCACGTGGACGTCATGGACAACCACTTCGTGCCCAACCTGACCCTGGGCGTCCCGATCGTCGAGTCGCTCGCCCGCGCCACCGACATCCCGCTGGACTGCCACCTGATGATCGAGGACCCGGACCGCTGGGCCCCCCAGTACGTCGAGGCCGGGGCCGGTTCCGTCACCTTCCACGTCGAGGCCGCCGCCGCGCCCGTCCGGCTCGCGCGCGAGATCCGCGCCAAGGGCGCCCGGGCGTCGATGGCGCTCAAGCCCGGCACGCCGATCGAGCCGTACGAGGACCTGCTGCCCGAGCTCGACATGGTGCTGATCATGACCGTCGAGCCCGGCTTCGGCGGCCAGGCCTTCCTGGACATCATGCTGCCGAAGATCCGCCGCACCCGGGAGCTGATCGCCAAGCACGACCTGGAGCTGTGGCTGCAGGTGGACGGCGGCGTCGCCGCCGGCACCATCGAGCGCTGCGCCGAGGCCGGCGCGGACGTGTTCGTGGCCGGCTCGGCCGTGTACGGGGCGGAGGACCCGGCGGAGGCGGTCCGCAAGCTGCGGGGGCTCGCCGACAAGGCCTCGGCGGACGCCTGGTGGGCCTGCGCGCACTGAGCCGCCTGGTCCACCGGGCGCCGGATCCGTCGGGCGCCTGATCGCCGCACAGCCGGATGGCCGGGCGCGGGTGGAGGAACGTCGGACCGTGATGGATGATCGGTGACGACGAACCCCTCTCCGCCCGGCCTCCCTCGTACGGTGGTGGAACCGCGATGAGCAACCTCGACCTCAAGCCCGCCCCGACCACCTGCGGCCGCGAGGCCAGCACCGGGCCGGTGAAGGATCTGCTGACGGCCCGTCAAGTCCCGCTCGGCGGGAGCACGGTGGTGCGTCGCCTGCTCCCCAACCTCGGCCGCCGGATGGTCGGCGCCTGGTGCTTCGTCGACCACTACGGACCCGACGACATCGCCGACGAGCCCGGTATGCAGGTCCCGCCGCACCCGCACATGGGCCTGCAGACGGTCAGCTGGCTGCACCAGGGCGAGGTGCTGCACCGCGACAGCCTCGGCAGCCTGCAGACCGTCCGCCCGTACGAACTGGGCCTGATGACCTCCGGCCGGGCGATCTCCCACTCCGAGGAGTCCCCGCGCCCGCACGCCCGCTACCTGCACGGCGCCCAGCTCTGGGTCGCCCTCCCGGAGGCCGACCGGCACACCGCGCCGGCCTTCGAGCACCACCCGGACCTGCCCGTCGTCACCGCCCCGGGCCTGCGCGCCACCATCATCCTCGGCACCCTCGACACCGCCACCTCGCCGGGCACCACCCACACCCCCCTCGTCGGCGCCGACCTCGCCCTCACCGGGGGCGCGGACCTCCGCCTCCCCCTCGTCCCCGACTTCGAGTACGCCGTCCTCGCCATGTCCGGCCGCGTCGACGTCGACGGCGTCCCCGTCGAACCCGGCTCCATGCTCTACCTCGGCTGCGGCCGCCCCCACCTCCCCCTCCACGCCCGCACCGACGCCGCCGTCCTCCTCCTCGGCGGGGAACCCTTCGACGAGAAGATCGTCATGTGGTGGAACTTCATCGGCCGCTCCACCGAGGACATCGCGCAGGCCCGCACCGACTGGATGACGGGTACCCGCTTCGGCGAGGTCCACGGCTACGCCGGCGACCGCCTCCCCGCCCCCGAACTCCCCGCCACGCCGCTGAAACCGCGCGGACGGGCGCGCTGACCTGGGGTTTCGCGCGGCGGGCGGGAGGGCTGCGGAGAGGGCGTTCCCGCCTGCCGCCGCTTATCCGGAGGGCGATGGTTCAGACCCCTGATGGGCTCGATCCGGACGGCCGTCGATTCTCGGGTGCGGCCATCTGTGGGCAGCTTTAGTCGGGCCAGTGCTGACTGAATGCTGACTTTGCTGACTGATCGTCAGGCTGCTGGAGTGCTACACGACGGGGTCCGCCCAGCGCGCGAGGCCGGTGGCGGTCCGGTCCAGGTCGTCGGCCGCCTCGGTCCGCTGCTTCGGTGGTCGTTGCGGATGCTCCAGGTCCGTCCCGAGCAAGCTGGAGTCAGTGTACGAAGGCACGGCCAAACACTGCGCCGACGCCGGCCGCACCCGGACCATTGCCACCAGCGGCATCGCGGCTGTCTGTGTGGTCAGGGCAGCAGCTGCAGCAGAGCGGCTGTGGGCCGGGGAATCCGGCTGATCACCGAGCCGATCAGCGTGCCGACGGAGACACCGAACATGGCGGACACGGCGGCGAGCACGGCGTATGCCCCGCCGCCGACCTCGATCTGTGCGGTGTTCAGCAGGCCGAAGGAACCAGGCCCCACGATCCAGAACGCGGGAAGGTGCAGTGCCTGCCAGGACGAGCCGCGCCGGCCAGGCCGCCCACCGCCGCGCAGTTGGCGGAGGCCACCGTCACCTGGACGGCAGCGCTCACCGCGACGATCCACGGGATGGCCGGCGGCGGCATGTTGACGTTGATCACAAGCCCGGCCACGGTGTTCCGGCGCTGGCCGCGCCTGCGGCGATCTCCGACAGCCCGGTCACCAGAAGACCGCCCGGCAGCAGGACCGCCAGGGTGGCGACGATCGTGCGCAGCGGCCCGTCCAGCAGGGAGGCCCGGACGGCTCCCCGCACGAGAACGGAGACGAGGAATCAGGCGGTGACCGGCAGCAGTGGCTGCAGCAGCGGCAGTCGGCGAGCCGTCATGGTGAGGCCCACCACGATCAGCGAGCCGATCGCGGCGGCGAGGACGTTCACCGCCACCGGTTGCAGGTAGAGGCAGAGCCCCACGCCGACCGGCAGCATCCCAAGGTCCGCGACCCAGGCGGGCCAGCGGGCCAGCGTGGCGGATCGCGTCCAGGTCGCGCGGCGCCTGGTGTCCTTCGAGTCCGCGCGCGTAGGAGTGCACCGCGTCGAGGATGTCGGCCGTCTGCTCGAAGCGCAGTGGGGGTCGACGGGCTCGAACGCGGTTGCGTCGTCCGCGCTCAGCGCGACGAACAGCCCGGTGGTCAGGGCGGCGACCCGCACATCGGCCGTCGGCGGCGCTGAACTCCCGGACATGGTGGAAGTCCTTGAAGACCCGCAGCGCACCGCACAGGATCGCGGCGGTCATGGGCTTGCCGGGGTAGGGCTTGAAGGCGACCGAGGCGACCGGGCTGGTAAAGACGACGTCCTCGGCCTCCATGGCCTCCGGGGCCGCGTGGTCCCCGGTGCCTCGACGGCTCGGCGGAACGGGTGCATCCGCAGTTCTCCCCTGCAGCCGGCTGATCGGCTGGTGTGAGTCGCGTCCTACAGGGCCGCTGCGAGGCGGGTGCCCTGGTCGATGGCGCGTTTGGCGTCGAGTTCGGCGGCGGCGTCGGCGCCGCCGATGAGGTGGACGGTAATGCCCCGGGCGTCGAGCTGGTCGTGCAGTTCGCGGTTGGGTTCCTGGCCGGTGCACAGGACGACGTTGTCGACGGCCAGGAGTCGGCGGGTGCCGTCGACCAGGTAGTGCAGGCCCTCGTCGTCGATGCGGTCGTAGACGGCGCCGGAGACCATGGCGACGCCGCGGCGCTTGAGCTCGGTGCGGTGGATCCAGCCGGTGGTTTTGCCCAGGCCCGCGCCCACCTTGGTGGTCTTGCGCTGAAGCATGGTCACTTTGCGCTGGGACGTGCGACGTTCGGGGTCGGTGAGTCCACCGGGGCCGCGGTGGTCGGCGTCGACGCCCCAGCCGGCGAGGAAGGCGTCGATGTCGTGGGCGGCGTCGTTGCCGGGGTCGGTGAGAAACTCGGCCACGTCGAAACCGATGCCGCCGGCGCCGAGGATCGCCACATGCCTGCCGACGGGGGCCTTGTCGCGCAGCACGTCCAGGTAACCCAGGACCATCGGATGGTCGACACCGGGCAGGTCGGGAATGCGCGGGCTGACGCCCGTGGCAAGGACGATCTCGTCATAGCCGCCTGCGGCCAATTCCTCGGCGCAGACCGCGGTGCCGAGTCGGACTGTGACCCCGGTCGCGTCGAGCCGGTGACGGAAGTAGCGCAGCGTCTCGTCGAACTCCTGCTTGCCGGGCACCTCGCGGGCGACGGTGAGCTGTCCGCCGATCTCGTCGGCGGCGTCGAAGAGAGTGACGCTGTGTCCGCGCTCGGCCGCGCTCACGGCGAAGGCGAGCCCGGCCAGGCCCGCGCCGACGACGGCGAGGTTCTTGCTGTGCCGGGTGGGGGCGAGGACGAGCTCGGTCTCGTGGCAGGCCCGGGGGTTGACCAGACAGGAAGTGATCTTCAGTGCGAAGGTGTGGTCCAGGCACGCCTGGTTGCAGCCGATGCAGGTGTTGATCGCCTGGGGGGTGCCGGCCGCCGCCTTGGCGACGAAGTCGGGATCGGCCAGGAACGGCCGGGCCAGCGAGACCATTTCGGCGTGTCCCTCCGCGAGGAGTTGCTCGGCCTTCTCCGGCGTGTTGATCCGATTGCTGGTCACCAACGGCACCGCCACCTGGCCCATCAGCTTCTTCGTGACCCAGGTGTAGGCGCCGCGGGGCACCGAGGTAGCGATGGTGGGAATGCGGGCCTCGTGCCAGCCGATCCCGGTGTTGATGATGCTCACCCCCGCCGCCTCGACCGCCTTGGCCAGGGTGACGACCTCGTTGAAGGTCGAGCCGTCCGGCACCAAGTCCAGCATCGACAGCCGGTAGACGATGATGAAATCCTCGCCCACGGCCTGACGTATCCGTCTGACGATCTCGACCGGGAAGCGCATGCGCTGCTCGTACGGTCCGCCCCACCGGTCGGTGCGCTGGTTGGTGCGGCGGGCAATGAACTCGTTGATGAGGTAGCCCTCGGAGCCCATCACCTCCACGCCGTCGTACCCGGCCTGCCGAGCCAGGACCGCGCAGCGGACGAAGTCCTCGACGGTCTGCTCGACCTCGGCCTCGGTCAGCGCCTGGGGCACGTACGGACTGATCGGTGCCTGCACCGCGCTGGGCGCGACCAGCTCCGAGTGGTAGGCGTAGCGGCCGAAGTGGAGGATCTGCATCGCGATCTTCCCGCCCGCCGTGTGGACAGCCTCGGTGACCACGCGGTGCTGTGCCGCTTCCCCGGCGGTGGTCAGCATCGCCCCGCCCGGGTAGGGACGGCCGGCTCTGTTGGGGGCGATACCGCCGGTGACGATCAGACCGGCACCGCCCCGGGCGCGTTCGGCATAGAAGGCGGCCAACCGCTCGAAGCCGCTTGGCGCCTCCTCCAGCCCCACGTGCATGGAGCCCATCAGGATCCGGTTGCGCAGTGTCGTGAAGCCCAGATCGAGGGGCTCCAGCAGATGGGGATACATCGACCGCATTCAAGGACTCCAATACTCAATCAACTGACTATCTGGATTACAGGCTGCCGTTCGCGTCAGGCCGGCAGGCTCACGGCCAGGGTGATGGGGACGGCGGCCAGTGCCTGGCTGACCGGGCAGTTGCGCATGGCGTCCTCGGCCGCAGCGGTGAACGATTCGACCGAGACGCCCGGCACCGTGCCGCTGACGGTCAAGGCGATAACGGTGATCCCGACGCCCGGATGGAACGTCACGTCAGCTCTGGCTGCAAGGGAGAGCGGTGGCGTGCCTGCCTCGGTGAGGGCCTGCGAGAGGGTCATGCAGTAGCAGGAGGAGTGCGCGGCCGCGATCAGCTCCTCGGGGCTGGTCACCCCGCTCGACTCCTGCTCGCGGCCCCGCCGCGAGACCGGGTAGGCGGCCACACCGGAAGAGCGCAGGAACACCAGTCCTTGGCCATCCGGCAGCGCGCTCCTCCATGTGGTGGACGACGTACAGGTTGTTGCCATTCCTTCTCCTTGAACTCGGTTCGTCTCGGGGGGGCAGGCCCTCGCCACTGCCGGATACGGCTCGGACGGGTCGAGGCACGCGGAACTGCCCCCGGAGCGGCGGTGTCCGCACGCACCTCCGGGGGCTCGCGAACCGATCACATCAGACCTGCGCGAGCCCGGTCCAGAGCCGTCAACCGACGAACGAAATCCTTCGGTCCGGCTTGCCCGTCCATTCGGTGCGCGCCACGCGACACCGTGCTTCCGTTGCGAACAGCTGGGCGCGCTCTGGGTTACGGGCACGACGAGATCGGCTGCCGGCCGGTACCGAAGGGTGCGTCACGGCGGACCGAAGACTTCGGCTCAGGCGATCCGCGCCGGTTGATCGGCGACGGGTGATGTCGGACGCTGGCGGAATGAGCGCCGGGCGGAAAGCCCTGAGCTCGCGGGACGGGCGGCCTGGCGGCGCGTGGACCCATCCCGTGCCCGGCCTGCCGATTCAGCGGGCCGGCATGCGTGCTGCTTCCTCCTCCCCACGGTGCGGAGGAAGCAGCATCCCGCAGGGACCGTAGAGCGCTGCACCTGGGACCGAAGAGTTTGAGCGGACACGGGTCGCGCGCTTGAGTTTCAGTCGTCCTCGTTGGTGGACTGGTCTCTCAACCGGATGTCCCAGAGTGTTGGTCAGGACGCGGTTTCATCGACTCTCAGGTCCCTGGCATCCGCTCCTTCCGCGGGTGACGGCCTGGTTGCAAGGAAGTGCAGGAGCTCCCCAATGCCCGACGCCATGCAGGTGAGAGCAACCCGTATGCCGTGGAAGCCCGTGATAGGCGGGTCGGTCGGCAACCTCGTCGAGTGGTACGACTGGTTCGTCTACACCACCTTCGCCACCTATTTCGCCGGTGCCTTCTTCCCTCACGGCAACGCCACGGCACAACTGCTGAACACCGCCGCCATCTTCGCCGTCGGATTCTTCATGCGCCCCGTCGGAGGATGGATTCTCGGCCGGTATGCCGACCGGCGCGGCCGCAAGGCCGCGCTCACCTTGAGCGTGGCCCTGATGTCGGTCAGCGCGCTGCTCGTCGCCGTGGCCCCGACCTACCGTCAGGCCGGCAATCTCGGCGCGGGCGTACTGCTGGTGGCCCGGCTGTTGCAGGGGCTGTCCGTCGGCGGCGAGTACGCTGCCAGCGCCACCTACCTCACGGAGGCATCGCACCCGAACCGCCGGGGCTTCACGTCCAGCTTCCAGTACGTCTCCATGACGCTGGGGCAACTGTTCGGTCTCGGCCTGCAGATCATTCTGCAGCGGACCATGACCAACGCCGAGCTGCATTCCTACGGCTGGCGGATTCCCTTCCTGGTCGGCACGGTGGGTGCCGCTGTCGTCCTGTGGCTGCGGCGCAGCATGGTCGAGACGCAGGCGTACACCGACGAGGAGTCCGATGCGGGGAGTCCTGAACGTGGAACCGTACGGGAGCTGTTGCGGCACAAGCGCGAGTTCGCGCTGGTGATGGCCCTGACCATCGGCGGTACCGTGGCGTACTACACGTACACCACCTACCTGACGAAGTACCTGTCGAACACCGTCGGCCTGAGCAAGAACGACGCGTCGCTGGTCAGCTTCTGCGCTCTGTTCGTGTTCATGCTGCTGCAGCCGCTGGCCGGGGCGCTGTCGGATCGGGTGGGCAGGCGACCACTGCTGATCGCGTTCGGGATCGGATCGCTGTTCGGAACCGTGCCGCTCATGACGATGCTGTCGCACACCCGCACGTTCGGCGGCGCGCTGCTGCTCTCGTTGGCGGCGCTGGTGATCGTCACCGGCTACACGTCGATCAACGCCGCGGTGAAGGCGGAGCTGTTCCCCACCCACGTTCGCGCGCTGGGCGTCGCGCTCCCGTATGCCCTGGCCAACGCCCTGTTCGGCGGGACGGCGGAGTACGTTGCGCTCTGGTTCAAGGACGCTTCGATGGAATCGGGCTTCTACTGGTACGTTTCCGCCTGTGCGGGGATCTCCCTGGTCGTCTACCTGGCCATGCGGGAGACCGGGAAGGCGGAGCTGCCCCCCGCACAGCGACCTGCCCCTGCCGGGGGGCGCGACGGTGCCGTCGAGGCCGCCGTGGGAGGGACGGCTTGAGAGAGGCGAGCTCCTGCTACCTCGCGCCCCTTGGCCGGCGGACCAGAGTGCTGACGCTCAGGGTCTACCGGATAAGTGCCGACGGCCACCACCAGGACCTGGCTGAGAGGACTTTCTACCGCGACCCGGACGAAGATGGCACCCGCCACGCTTCCGATGATTCGTGGCCCAGCTGCGCTTGCCCGCGGCATCGCGACTGATCGGGCCTTCGCCGAGTGCAGGAGCTCCGCAGACCCGACTCGCCTGCCCGGGGCCTGTCATGACTTCAAGTCAACTAGATGCAATACCAGTGACTTTGGGTGGCTGTGGTCGTTGGGTTGGTTACTACGCCGTGCTGTCGGAAATGACCCCGCCGACGGTGCTGGCGGCCGCAGCCGCCGCCAGCACCGTCGGGAACCCCCTCGGCACCATGATGCAGACCCGGAAGTACTCGCTGTCGGCGTTCCTGGTGCCGTTTTCCTTTGTGCTGAACGACAATGGGGCCTACCCGCTGGGACAGGGACGGGTCGTCGACATTGTCTGGACGACAGCCGTCTCCTCAGTCGCGGTGGCCGTGTTGGCGGCGGCCACCGGAGGCCGCCTGCTGGGGCCCGCGACCGCGCTCGAACGCGCGCTCTGCGCGGCTGCCGCGTTCCTCCGGCTCTACCTGGAGCCCGTATCGATCGCCCTCGGCTGCGCGCTGCTCGCACTCGCCTGCGGCGTTCAACTGTTGCGCCGTCGACGACGGGTCGCGGCTGTCTCCTGCTGAACTCCCCACTGTGCCGGGTGAAAGGAAACACCCCTCGATGAAGCACATCCTCACCCAGACCCGTCGCCTGACGCGCGTCCGTCGCCGCACCGGGCGCCTGGCCGCGGTGGCTCTCGCCGTGGTCTTCACCACGGCGGGCTGCGGCGGAAAGCAGACCGACGGCTCCGCCACCCACTCCGGAGGTGCGGGTGGCAGGCTTACGATCGCGACCGGCAACACCACCGGTGTCTATTACCCGCTGGGCGGCTGCCTGGCGCAGCAGATCTCGGACCACATCCCCGGCTACCGGGCGACCGCGACGGCGACCGGCGCTTCCGTCCAGAACATCCAGGGCGTGGTCTCCGGCAGCTACGACATCGCCTTCTCGCTGCTGGACACCGCCAGCGACGCCGTCGCCGGCGCGGGCTCCTTCAGCCAGCCGCAGCCCGTGGAAGCACTGGCACGGCTCTACCTGAACTACACCCAGGTGATCGTCCGGGCGGACTCCGGCATCACCTCGGTCGCCGACATGAAGGGGAAGCGGATCTCCACCGGTTCGCCCGGCTCCGGTACGGAGGTGATCGCCCATCGGATCCTGGAGGCGGTCGGGCTGAACTACGACAAGGACGTCCAGGCGCAACGGCTCGGCCTGCCGGAGACGGTAGACGCGATGAAGGGCGGCACCGTGGACGCTCTCTTCTGGTCGGGCGGGCTGCCGACGGGAGGCATCACCGACCTCACCACCAGCCTCAAGGGGAAGGTCCGGTTCCTGGACGTCAGCCCCCAACTGGGCGCGCTGCAGCAGTACGGCCAGGTCTACCAGCCGGGCCTCATACCGGCCGCGGTCTACAAGCAGGCGGCCGACGTGCCGACCGTCGTGGTGCCCAACGTGCTGGTGGTCAAGAAGGGCTTCGACCCGGTTCTGGCCGGAAAGATCGTCGACCTGATCATCGACCGGCGTTCCGAACTGGAACACGTGAACCCGGCGGCCACGGAGATCGCTGTCGAGACCGCGGCCCTGACCGGCTCGGTTCTGCTCAACACCGGTGCCAGGCAAGCGCTGTCCGCCCGCTAAGATTCGGCGGGCCGCTAGATCCAAACGCCGTTCAGTCGGGGCTCGCAGGTCGTTAACCCGTAGTATCCCGCTCTGCGGCTCGCTGGCGTGATACGAGCGCATTGGAAAGCAACAGGTGCCGCTGTCCGCCAACTTCGAGGCGGTCTTTCCGTATCTCGGCGAGCGGCAGCGGCGTTTGTTGATGGGAGCAGAGGCCCGGTCGATCGGCCATGTTGGGATCAGGCTGGTCGCCCAGGCCACCAGTGTCCGCGACGCCACCGTGTCACTGGAGAGAAGTGCACTCGACTTCGGACAAGGCCGGTTGGGACACACTCGATCGGCCCCCGAGATGCCGACGGGGAAGCCGCGGAACCGCGGCGCCAGCCCGTGATGGACGCGCAGCGCCCCGGATCCCGCGGGCCCTGAACCCCCGCGGTCGAACGCGGGTGAGGGGCGGCGTCGCAAAGGCTCCTCCCCTCATCGGCGTCGGTGACGGGGCCGCTGGTCAACCGGCCACGGGCGGCGCCTCGGGCATGCCCTGGGCGACTGGCGCGGCCAGGTCGACGAACGCCCTGCGGGTCCGTAGCCGCAGCCGGTCGAGGCTGACCCCGGTGCCGACGGCCAGGTGCTCGTAGAAGGGCACGGGGTGCGGGCCGGTGGGGGCGCCGGGCGCAGTTGCCGGGTCGGTGCCGTCGGTGAGTACCGCGGAAAGCCCCGAGGGCGAGGAACGGGCGGCCTGCGGGTGTGTGCGCATCGGCGGGGGCCCGGACGCCGGTGGGCGACCGAGGCGACCGGATGCGTGGCATGGTCGAGGCCGGGCACGATCGTCCCGAACCGTGGACCGCCCACCCGGGCGGCGTCGTGATAGTGGGAAAATGACGGCTCGGGCTAGGCCGCCCAGCAGGTGACCACCATCGGATCCTCGGCCGAGGCCATGGATCGGAACGGTGGAACAGCAATATGGGCGGGCTGCGGATCGCGGTACTCGGGCCTCTCCGGGCATGGCGTGGTGAACGGGAACTGGATACCGGATCGGCGCAGCAGCGTGCCGTTCTGGCCGCACTGGCGCTGAGGTGCGGCCGGGTCGCTTCCTCGGACGAACTGGTGCAGGACGTCTGGGGATCGGATCCGCCGGCCAGCGCCCCCGCTGCCCTGCGCAATCACGTCTCGCGTCTGCGGGCCGCGCTGGAGACCGGATCCTCCGCGCCGGAGGTCCTGGTCTCCCGGGCCGGCGGTTACGCACTGAGGCTGGACGACCGGGCGTTGGACGTCGTCGAGGTCGAGAAGCTGGGATCCGAGGCGGAGACGGCCGCAAGCCGGGGGGACCTGGAGTCGGCCGCCCGCCTGCTAGCCCAAGCGGAGGGCCTGTGGGACGGCACACCGCTGACCGGAGTCCCCGGTGACTACGCACAGCGGCACCGCGACCGCCTCTCGGAGTACCGGCTGGTCCTGACCGAGGCGCGGCTGGATCTGGAGCTCCAGCTCGGTCGGCATACCCGGGCCGTCACCGAGCTGACCGCGCTGGCGGACGAGTACCCGCTGCGCGAGGGTCTGCGCGCGCTGCAGATGGTGGCGCTGTACCGCTGTGGCCGTCAGGGGGAGGCGCTGGCCGGGTTCGCGACGGCCAGGCGGCTTCTGGCCGAGGAACTGGGAGTCGATCCCGGACTCGATCTGGTGCGGTTGCACCAGCGCATTCTCGAAGCCGATCCGACACTGTCGGTACCGTCGGGGGTGGCATCCCCATCGGTCGGCGAGCAGGCCGAATCCGGCGGACCGGTGCGCCCGGCCTGGGCCCCTCCGGCGCAACTCCCGCCGGACGCACCCGACTTCACCGGTCGCCAGGAGGAGGTGGCGAGCGCGCGCGACGCCCTCGTCGGCGGCTCGCGAAGGCAGAGCACCGCGCCCGTCGTCTGCGTGATCCACGGCATGGGTGGTGTGGGCAAGACCGCCCTGGCCGTTCACGCCGCGCACGCCGTGCGTGACCGGTTCCCCGACGGCCAGCTCTACGCCGACCTGCGCGGGGTCGGTCGGGAGGCCGCGGACCCGTACGAGGTCCAGGAACTGTTCCTGCGGGCGCTGGGCGTCGCGCCCGGGAGCATTCCACGTGACCGCGGCGAGCGTACCTCCCTGTACCGCTCGTGGCTGGCCGATCGCGGTCTGCTCCTCCTGCTGGACAACGCGGCCGACACCACGCAGGTGAACGCTCTGCTGCCGGGCACGTCCGGGTGCGCCGTTCTGGTCACCAGCCGTACCCCGCTGATCTGCCTGCCCGCGACCAGCCGCACCGCACTGGAACCACTCAGTGAGCGGGACGCCCGGAGCCTGCTGGAACGCCTGGCGGGAGCCGACCGGTGCCGTCGGGAGCCACAGGCGGCGGCCGACCTGGTGCATGCGTGCGGCATGCTCCCGCTGGCAGTCCGTATCGTCGGCGCCCGCTTGGCGGCTCGGCCGCGCTGGTCCCTGTCGTACCTGGCGTCCCGGCTCGGCGACCGCGGACGGCGGCTCACCGAGCTGGAGACCGGGAGCCTGGCCGTGGAGCAGGTCTTCCAGCTCGGCTACTCGGCCCTGGACGCCGACCAGGCGCGGGCCTTCCGGTTGCTGGCGATTCCCGAGGCGGCCGATGTCTCGTTGGCCGCCGCAGCGGCGGCCCTGCGGTGCGAGCTGCGCGCGGCCGAGGACGTCCTGGACGACCTGGCCCATGCCGGGCTGCTGGAGCCGGGCGACCCCGGGCACTACCGTTACCACGATCTCCTGCGGCTGTTCGCCCGCCACCGGACAGTGGAGACCGATGCCCCGGAGGTACGGCAGGAGACCCTGAGCCGGACCGCCCGCTTCTACCTTTCCGGGTTGGCGGCAGCCCTGCGCGCGGAGTGGCCGCACAGTCGGCTGCCCGCCGCGGCCGACCAGCAGGACGCGCTCGGCGGTCCGGCTCTCCCGGACGACTCCAACGCGCAGGAGTGGGTGATCAACGAGCTCGGGGCCATGCTCGCCGTCGCCCGCCAGATCGTCGACCACCCCTACCGGTCGGTCTGCGCCGAGGACACCCGGACCCTGGCGAGCCTTCTGGCGCTCCTCATGCCGTACACCGACCTGTGCCTGCCCTGGCATGTGCTGGAGGTGCTGGCCCGCAAGCTGCTGGACGCCGCCGAGCGGCACGGTGAGAGCGTCGCCGCCCTCTTCTGCCGTGTCGTGGTGGCCATCGCCTGCGCGCGCACCGAACGGCACGAGGAGGCGCGCGCTCTGGCCCTGCGCGCCTGTGAAACCCCGGGCCCGCAGCAGCAGCTGCTGTCCCACCGCCTGGTGCACGTCATGGGGATGGTGGTCGCCATGCGGCCCGGTGGCCTGGACGAGGCGGTCGCGCACTTCCGCCACGGTCAGGCCCTGTCCCACCGGATCGAGGACTTCGGTGTGGCTGCGCAGTGCTCGTTCGGTCTCGTCCGGGCGCACCTGGCACTCGACCAGCCCCACGAGGCGCTGGGAGCCGCCCGGGACGCCCTCGAGAGTTGCCTCGAGGCCGAGAGTCCCGCCGGTACCGCCCTCGCCCATCGCGCCCTGGGCGAGGCGCTGGCGGCGCTCGGCCGTCACGACGAAGCCTTGGATGAGTACCGTGCGGCCATCGACCTGTGCGAGGCGCGGGGGCTTCGGACGCAGCGCGCCCACACGCTGCTGTCCTGCGCCTCGGTGCTGGCCGACGCCGGTCGGCTGGACCAGGCTGGTCCGTTCGCGGAGCGGGCGCGGGCCGCGCTCGCAGAACTCGGGGACGCCTCAGGTGAACAGCGGGCGCGAGCTCTTCTCGACCGCACCGGATAAGTGCCCTGGCCGGCGGTCCCGTTGGCTCGTCGGAAGTGACGGCGAACCGTGCCGGTGGGCTCGTAGTCGCCACAGCGTGCTGCGGCCCCGCTGTTGCCCGAGCGGGCCCCGGTGCTTTCCGGTCGGCGGTTCGCCGGTCACGGATGCGCCGCCTCGACGGCCAGTTCGGCGAGGAAACGGTCCATTTCCGGGAACCACATCCGGCAGACGCTCAGATGGACGGGCTTGGTCCCACCTGGGGGCTGGAGCCGGAAGGAGCTCCACAGAACCCCTCGTCGGACATCGCTGATTCCGGTGCGGGCCTCCTCCAGGCCGAGGGTCAGCGTCAGCCGGTCCGGCTGGCGAAAGAAGGCGCCCCTGATCCTGTGCACCAGCACGGCCCGGTCGGTGAGGGTGACGAAGTGGGTGTCCGCCGTGCCGACGCCGGTGATCAGCGCGTCGAGCAGCGGATGGTCTTCTCCCCAGACGACGGCCAGCGTCGCCACGGGACGCTCGCCCGGATCGGCCTGCCGAATGCTCCTGTCAACCGCTTCGATCATGGCCGACTTGGTCAGCGCCATGAGCCTCCCTCCGTAACCGCGAATGGTCTAGACCGATAAATCTAGGCGTCGGACGACGCGGACACCTGGCGGTCGGGACCGAGGACTTTTCCGCCGGCCGGGTTGCCGTCCGTCCGTTCGCTGCGATGGCCCTCGGAGGACGACAGTGCGTGCGCCAGCCCCGCACGGCCGTCGATGGCGAGCTTCCCGTAGACATTGGAGAGGTGGAGCTCCACGGTGCGCAGACCGACGAAAAGGTGCTGGGCGATCTCACGGTTGGTCATGCCCTGGGCGGCCAGGTTCGCGACCCGGCGTTCGGTGGCCGTCAGGGCGCCGATGCCGTGGAACGAGCGGCCGCGCGGGCGGTCGCCGACAGCCCGCAGCTCGGCGAGCGCCCGATCGGCCAGCGGGGTCGCGCCGCACTCGTGCGCGACACTGGCGGCCTTCTGCAGAAGGGGACGTGCCTCGGCCAACCGCCCGGCCTTGCGGGTGAGGACACCGCAGTCGGCCAGCGTCTGTGCGTACCGCAGGCGTGCGGGTGCTCCACCGAGGAGTTCCACGGCCTCGCGGAGCATGTTGAGCCCTTCCGGCCCCCCGACGACGGTGCCCATGGCATGCAGGGCCACCCCCACCGTCTCGGGCACACCCCAGGCACGGGCGAGGGTCAGTTCCTCCTCGGCCAGCGACCGGGCGGCCTCGCTCTGTCGCAACGCCGCATGGACCAGCGCCGCCTCGGAACGCCACGAGTGGAATGCCGGAGTGTGTAGACCTCGGCTGCAGGTCCGCTTGCCGCACAGCAGGAAGTCGGCAAGGCCCTCCTCCAGCCGTCCCTGGGCGACGCGTAGCCGGCCGCGGACCATCAGCACGTAGTCGTTGACCCAGTTGGCGTTCAGCTCACCGGACAGGTCGCCGCGTCGCAGCAGTTCCTCGGCGTCCTCATGCTTTCCCTGTCTGACCAGCGAGTCCGTCAACGTGGCGATGGCGAACACACTGAAGCTGTGGCTCGGCCCGATGCCGATCGCGGCGAGTTCCTCCAGCGCCGACATCGCGTCGTCCTGGCACTCCCGCAGCCGGCCGGTCCGGCAGTGGGCGTTGGCCCGCATGCTCATCGCGTGGACATAGCCGAGGACGGAGCCGCGAGTCTGCGCCTTCCGCATGGCAGCGTCGGCGTACTCCAATGCCAGCTCCGTCTCTCCGGCTGCCCGCAGTGAGAGTACGGCGTCGTAGTAGACCACGGAATCGTCCGCCATCGGATCGGCGCCCTGGCTCAGCGCCAGCCGTGCGAGGTGCACAGCCTCCGTCGGGGACTGGCCGACCATGACCGCGCGCAGACTCAGCAGGGCAGCCAAGTGGCGCCGTACGCGGGTGTCCGCCGCGTCGGAGATGTCCAGTTCCATCAGCCGCCGTACCACGGCCGGAGCCGGCACAGTGTTGGTCAGGACGATGTGGATGAGGTCGACCTCCAGGCACATGGCGTCGACGGAGTCTGTGTCCCGGAGGTCCTCACCGGTGCGTCTCAACGTCTCCATGGCGTCCGGGTAGCGGTCCAGCGCCAGCATTGCACCGGCCAGTCCGCGTGCGGCGACGGCCTTGTCCGCCGGATCCCGTGACAGCTCCAGGCTACGTTCGAGATTGCGGACGGCCACCGGAACGCTGGAGGAGAGTTCCAGTCTGCCCAGAGAGGTCAGCAGGTTCGCTCGCGCTTCCTCGGGAAGTTCCTCCCGCAGGGCGCGTTTCAAAAAGGCCATCGCCTCTTCCGTGTCGCCGCGCCTTCCGGCGGCCGCGGCGGCCCGGGTCAGTACCTGCGGTACCCACGGGTCACCCAACGGGCTGTGCAGGAGGTGCCCGGCCACCTGTTCCAGCTGGGCGCCCTGGGACAGCAGGAACCGAGCTGCCCGGATATGGAGGTCCATCCGCCTGCTCGGCAGAACGGCGGAGGCGACGGCGGCCGCCAGGGCGTCGTAGCAGAAGGACAGGCCTTCGTCCGTCCGGACCAGGCAATCCGCGCGCACCAACACGTGTGCGGCGTCCTCGACCTGCGGCTGCGTCAGCCCGGTGACGGCGGTCAGGAGGTCGACGGTCGGCGAGCCGCCGAGGACCGCGACCGCCTCCGCGGTCGCGGTCGTGTGCGGAGCGACGTCCTCGATCCGAGCGAGCACGGCGGGGCCCAGATCGGCCGGAACGAACTCGGTGATCCGCGGCGCCAGGTCCGCGTCGACCGGGCGCCCGGAAGCCCGGGCACCGCGCAGCAGGGCGTCCACCAGGAGGAGGTTGCCGCCGCTCGCGTCCCGGCATGCGGCGGTGAAGGACGGCGCCGGGGCCTCGCCCAGCACCTCCTCCGCCAGGGATCCGACGGCTTCGTGGGAGAGGCCTCCCAGCGTCAGGCGGTGCTGGAACAGCGGAACGGCGGCGGCGATGCCCGCCGAGTTCGAACGCGCGTCCTCGGGGCCGAGAGTGGCGATGACGACCAGAGGCAGGTCGTCGGCCCGGTGCAGTAGGTAGCGCAGCCAGCTGAGAGAAGCGGTGTCCGACCACTGGAGGTCGTCGACGGCCACCAGCAGGCGTCCCTGGGAGGTGAGTTGTGCGGCCAGTTGGGACAGGTCGCGGAGCGCGGCCGCGTCCTGTCCGGCCATCGGGTCCGACGAGCCGCTTGGGCGATGCTCCCAGGGGACGAAACGCCGGGTGCTGTCCGGAGTCCGTCCGCCGTACGGCGAGTCCGCGCCATCCGCAACCAGGCGTTCGAAGAGCTGCCGGACCACCGCGTAGCGGAGATCGCATTCGACCGGATCCGCCGATGCGGACACGACGCGGGTCGTCGCGTCCTCGCGGGCCCCGGCCAGGACGGCCCGCAGCGCCGAGGTCTTCCCGCTGCCCCAGCCACCCTGGACGAGCACGGAGACGCAGCCGTCTCCCGGAGTGGCCAGCAGCCGTTCCAGGGCTTCCGACTCGCGGTAGCGTCCGCTCGGTACGGGACCGGTTCCCGCACGGCGGAGAGCGGTCACGGCTGGGTTGGCTGGCATGTCACACCATGCTGTCTTACGGGCGGCCACAGCCTCCCGGAGGGCCTGGGGTCGCGTTGTGGGACCGGCGGCAGGTGCGGCCGGGAGCGGCAACCGGCGGGGTCCGCGGCAGGGCGCGGGCCGCCTCGACCGGCATTCTGCGGTATGTGCGTAACTTGCGCGTAAGTATCCGATAAGTGGCTCCCGCTCCGCCTTCGCTTTCGGTAGGCGCCTGGCTGACTCTTCGGTCCCCACCGTCATGTCCGATGGCCGAAACGCGCGTAGGTTCGGCGCGACAGGGTCGTGCGGTGGACGCGGTGAGACGTGAAGGTCCCGCGCTCCGAGTTCGGCCCGCGTCTGCCTTTCGCCGCCCCGCCCACCGGCCGGGGAGGCCGCTTCGCCACCTCGGTCCGGCGCCCCGCCCGCCTCCCGGTCAGATCGACCGCCAGCGGGCCGCGCCGGCCCCCTCTACGGAAAGACTCATGAACAGGCCCACTTCTCCCACCGGCAGCTCCCCGGCCGACCAGCCCGGCAGGGCCGGAACAGGCGCGGTCCCCCAGAACACGGTGTCCGCGGTCTTCGAGGAGGCGCAGAGCAGCCCGTCCTTCAGCTGGCTCCGGCGTTCTCAGCGCACGTTCGCCACCCTGGCGACGATCGCGGTCCTCAGCCTGTACCTGCTGTACGTCCTGCTGTCCAGCTATGCGCCGGGCCTCATGGACGCCAGGGTCGTCGGCCGGCTGAACGTCGCGTTCTTCCTCGGCTTGGCGCAGTTCTGCGCGACCTTCCTGACCGCGTGGCTGTACACGCGCCACGCCGACAGGCGGCGCGACCCTGTCGCCGAGCAGGTCCGGCATGACATCGAGTGGGTGCTGGCGGCCGGCCCGCACGGGCCCGGCCAGGCGACGGGGGTGTCCGCGTGATCGCTCGCACCGGACAGGTGGTGCTGGCGGCGAGTGCCGGAAGCCACGGGGACCGTTCGCTGACAGTCGGCCTCTTCCTCGTGGTGGTGGCGGCCACCCTGGGCGTCACGCTCTGGGCCGGCAGGCGGGGCAAGGGAACCACCGACTTCTACACCGGCGGGCGGTCGTTCTCGGGATTCCAGAACGGTCTCGCCATCTCCGGCGACTACATGTCGGCCGCCTCGTTCCTGGGAGTCACCGGCACCATCGCCCTCTTCGGGTACGACGGGTTCCTGTATTCCGTGGGATTCCTGGTCGCATGGGTCCTGGCACTAGTGCTGGTGGCCGAACCGCTGCGCAACACGGGGCGCTTCACCATGGCCGACGTGCTGGCGTTCCGCCTGCGTCAGGGGCCGGTGCGCACCGCTGCGGGCATCTCGACGATCGTCGTCTCCGTCGTCTACCTCCTGGCCCAGATGGTCGGCGCGGGCTCGCTGGTGGCCCTGCTGCTCGGCGTCTCCGGTGACACCGCCAAGAAGTGGATCGTCTTCGGCGTGGGCGTGCTGATGATCCTCTACGTCGTCATCGGCGGTATGAAGGGCACGACCTGGGTGCAGATCATCAAGGCCGGTCTTCTGATGGCTGGAACGCTCGTGCTGACCGTTCTGGTGATGAGCAGATTCGGCTGGAACCTCTCGGCCCTGCTGGGCGCGGCCGCCGAGGCCAGCGGCAAGGGGCAGGCGTTCCTCGAACCCGGGCTGAAGTACGGCGCCAGCTCCACCACCCGGCTGGACTTCATCAGCCTCGGCGTCGCGCTGGTGCTCGGAACCGCCGGCCTGCCGCACATCCTGGTCCGCTTCTACACGGTGCGGACCGCCAAGGCCGCGCGGACCTCGGTCAACTGGGCGATCGGCATCATCGGTGTCTTCTACCTGATGACGCTCGCGCTGGGCTTCGGCGCGGCGGCGCTGGTGGGCCACACGGCGATCAAGGCGGCCAACCCGGCAGGCACCACTGCCGCTCCCATGCTGGCCGAGATGCTCGGCGGCGGCTCCGGTTCGACCATGGGCGCTACGCTGCTGGCGCTGATCTCGGCGGTGGCCTTCGCCACGATCCTCGCGGTGGTGGCCGGGCTCACCCTCACGTCGTCCGCCTCATTCGCTCACGATCTGTTCGCCCAGGCCATGCGCAAGGGCAGGGTGAGTGAGGTGCAGGAGGTCAGGGTGGCGCGGCTCGCCGCCGTCGGGATCGGCGCACTGGCCGTCGTACTGAGCATGTTCGCGGACAAGCTCAACACCGCGGCGCTGGTGGCGCTGGCCTTCGCCATCGCGGCCTCGGCCAACCTGCCGACGATCCTGTACAGCCTCTTCTGGAAGCGGTTCAACACCACCGGTGCCGTGTGCAGCATGTACGGCGGCCTGCTCTCCTCCGTACTGCTGGTGGTCTTCTCCCCAGTCGTCTCGGGCACACCGGCATCCCTGCTGCCCCACAGCGACTTCCACTGGTTCCCGCTGGAGAACCCCGGTCTCGTCTCCATCCCGATCGGCTTCCTGCTCGGCTGGCTGGGAAGCCTCGCGTCACGCGAGACGACGGATCCGGCCAAGTACGCGGAGCTGGAGGTCCGTTCACTCACCGGCGCCGGAGCCCACTGACCCCCCCGCGGGGACTGCGGTGCCAACGCTGAACCGTGTCCGGCCGAGACCGGCCAGGCACATACCAAGGAGCATGTCTTGAGTAGTGAGATCCTGGCGAACCTCCTCAGGGAGGAGCGTCGCTTCGCCCCGCCGGCAGAGCTCGCCGCAGCGGCCAACGTCACCGCGGCCGCGTACGCGCAGGCCTCCGAGGACCGCCTGGCGTTCTGGGCCGAGCAGGCCCGCCG
>NZ_JBVJYK010000045.1:0-36752 GCF_055600605.1 Kitasatospora sp. NPDC038210
ACTCCCGTACCAGTGAAGTCAGGATGATCAAGAGATCACGAAGTGACCCGCTTTTGATCCGCTGTCCGTGGTCCTCGTTTCACCCGTTACCGACAGAAGGACCGCGACGAGCGACCCCTGCGAGGCGCAGGTGGAGACGGTCGTGACCGGCCTGCGCCGACCGCGCTCCGGTGCCGTTCTCTCACTGCGCCGGGGAGTCTCAGCGTCGGTGTCGCGCCGGGGCGAGCGCGGTGAGCGCCGCGCAGAGGGTCGAGCCGAAGAGCACGCCTGCCCAGGGCACTTCGCCGGCGGAACGATGCGTCACCAGCGCGCAGATGAGGAAGCCGAGCGAGCCGCCGACGAAGAAGAAGACGAAGGCACGAAGCGCGGAGCGCCACTTGGGGCGGGCTGTTCCTGACATCACGGGAGGGATTATGCACCCGAGCCGGCGGGAGTCGACGGGCGGTGCCGGGCTCGTAGCCCCGGCCAAGGCCGGAGCCAAGACGGACGCGGACCGGCCTGGAACGTGACGGAGCACGCCGCGCAGGGAACGGGGGAGTCGTGTACCTGAGGGATCCGAAGACCAAGGCCGGGCGGTGGTGCGCCGGACCGGTCCTGGCGTTGGCGGGGCTCGCCGTGATGCTGGCCGGCGCGGCCCTGACCGCGGTCTGCGCGTTCACCATCGCCTATCCGCTCCGACTCGCCGGGCAGCCCGGCCTGTTGACGGTTGCCGGTTGCCTCACCGAGGGCAGTGGCAAGCAGGAACACACCACGTGCTACGGCGACTTCACCCCTGACTCGGGCAGCGGCGTGGTCCGCTCGGTCCCGTACGACGGCAAGCTGCGGGTCGGTGCCCGCGTGCCGGTGCAGTACGCCGCGTCCGAGGACACCTCCTACCGGGTCGGCGTCGCCTATGCCGGCGTCCGGGTGCTCGGGATCTCCGTCGGGCTGTTCGCCGTGGTCGCCGGTCCTTTGGGCCTCGCGCAGGCCGTCGAGATGGTCGCACCGCGGTGGGCGGCACACCGGCGCGAGGGACGCCTGCCGCGGGTGCTGTGGCGGGTGGCCGTCGGCCTGTTCAAGGCCCTCGCCGCGCTGGCGGTCGTTTCCGGTCTGACGAGCCTGGTGGCCTATCTGGTGACTGATTGACCACCGACGGCTGCCGCGCCGGACCTGGACCCTGACCGCTTGCGGCCGGTCCGCCTACACGTCGATGTGCGAGCCCATGATGACGGTGCGTTCGCGGGGGAGGCCGAAGTACTCGGCGGCGTCGGCGGTGATGTAGGAGGTGGCGATGAACAGCCGCTTGCGCCACGGGGCCATCGTCGGTTCCTTCCCGCGCCGCAGCTCGATCTTCGACAGGAAGTAGGACGCCTGGTCGAGCTGCAGCCGGCCCTCGGTGTCGGCCGGTACGAGCATCGCCAGGGTGGTGGGCACGTCGGGTGTTTCCATGTAGCCGAACCGGGCGGTGACGTGGATGATCCCGTCGTCGGCGTAGCCGAGGTCGTCGACGGTGATCCGCTGGTCGGCGGGGATGCGGGGCACGGGTTCGGTCCGGATGGCAAGGATGACGACCTGGTCGTGCCGTACGTGGTTGTGCTCGACGTTGGCGCGCAGGGCCAGCGGCGCGGTCTCCTTGCCCCGGTTGAGGAAGACGGCCGTGCCGGGGACCTGGAGCGCCGGCACCTGCCCGCTGTGCAGGTCGTCGACGAACCCGCGCAGCGGGCCCTCGTGCCGGGCGCGTTCGGCGGTGACGATCGCGCGGCCGCGCTGCCAGGTCGTCATGACGGTGAACGCGGTGATGCCGATCAGCAGCGGCAGCCAGGCGCCGTGCAGGAGCTTGGTGGCGTTGGCGGCCACGAACAGCAGGTCGACGGAGAGCAGCAGTGTCGCGCCGGCCACGACGAGCCACATCGGTGTGCCCCAGCGGGCGCGGGCGACGTAGAAGAACAGCAGGGTGGTGATGGTGATGGTGCCGGTGACCGCCATGCCGAACGCGAACGCGAGCGCCGCGGAGCTGCGGAAGGCGAAGACCAGGGTGAGGACCGAGACCAGCAGCAGCCAGTTGATCCAGGGGACGTAGATCTGGCCCATGGTTGACTCGGAGGTGTACGCGATCCGCAGCCTCGGCAGGTAGCCGAGCTGGGCGGCCTGGGAGGCGACGGAGTAGGCGCCGGTGATCACCGCCTGGGAGGCGATGACGGTCGCGGCGGTGGCCAGCACGACCATGGGCAGTCGTGCCCAGCCCGGCGCCAGCAGGAAGAACGGGCCGCTGATGGTGTGCGGGTCCCCGAGGATCAGCGCGCCCTGGCCGAGGTAGCTCAGCACGCAGGCCGGGAACACCAGGAACAGCCAGCCCCGGGTGATCGGCCGGCGGCCGAAGTGGCCCATGTCGGCGTAGAGCGCCTCGGCGCCGGTGACCGCGAGCACGACCGCGGCCAGGGCGAAGAAGGCCGTCCCGAAGTGGCCGAACAGGAAGCCCAGCGCGTAGCTCGGCGACAGTGCCCTGAGGATCTGCGGGTGGTCGGCGATGCCGGACACCCCGCACGCGCCGATGGCGGCGAACCAGGCGATCATCACCGGCCCGAACACCCGGCCCACCGCCGCCGTTCCGCGACGCTGGACCAGGAACAGCACGACGATGATCACCGCGGTGAGCGGCACCACCGCGTCCTCCAGGGACGGCTCCACCACCTTGAGCCCCTCGACCGCGGACAGCACCGAGATCGCCGGGGTGATCATGCTGTCGCCGAAGAACAGCGAGGCGCCGAAGATGCCCAGCGCGGCCAGCACCGCGGTGACCTTGCGGCCCCGGTCCGAGCCCCAGCGCCGCAGCAGGGTGATCAGCGCCATGATGCCGCCCTCGCCCTCGTTGTCGGCGCGCATCGCCAGCAGGACGTAGGTGACCAGCACGATGACCACCACCGACCAGAAGATGAGCGACACCACCCCGTACACGTTCTCCGTGCTGACCGGCACGGGGTGCGGGTCGTCCGGGTTGAACACGGTCTGGATCGTGTAGATCGGGCTGGTCCCGATGTCCCCGAACACCACGCCCAGGGCCCCCACGACCAGCGCGAGGCCGGCCGTGTTCTGCGCACCCGGATGCCGCACCTCCGTCGGCTGTGGTGCGGCACCGTGGTCGGCCATGGGGGATCCTCCTCCGTGCGAGCAGCTGCGACGCGGCTCGGGTGCGTGGGTGCGGCCGATGATCGCACGCGCATCCACGGGGGTCGGGGCGCCGCGTCGTCGAGTTCCCCGGAATCCGGCGTTCCGCGTACGCGAGCGGCCGGTCGGCACGCTATGCACCCGGAACACCTTCCATACGGGCGCCCGTGCGACGGCCGATCGGCACCCACAGTCAACGGATCGGCACCGGTGCGGGGTTCAGCGTGCGCGGTCGAACCGTCGTCCGCTGAGTCCCGAAAACGCATACTCTGGACGAGGCCGACGGATCATCAGATATCGTGCACGGCCATGGGAGAGCTGATAGTTGTCCGCCACGGACAGACCGAGCGGAGCCTGTCAGGCCGACACGCCGGACGTACCGACGTCGCGTTGACCGATGCGGGCGAGGCCGCTGCCAGGGCGCTCGCCCCGAGGCTGGCCCGACGTCGTCCGGTAGCGGTGTTCAGCAGCCCGCTGAGCCGTGCGATGCGGACGGCCGAGCTCGCGGGAAGATCCGGCCGGGCTGGGACCTGTGGCGGGACGGCGTCGTCCCCCGGGACGATGACCACCCCGGCGAGCAGCTCCCGCAGGTGGCCGCGCGCACGGACGCGGTGCTGGACCGGGTCCGGCCGCTGCTGGAGCAGGGCGATGTCGTCGTGGTCGCCCACGGCCACCTGGCGCGGGTGATCACCGTGCGCTGGATCGGGCTCGACGCATCGGCCGCCGGCCTGCTCGGTCATCCGCACCCGGGCTCGCTCAGCCACCTGGCCGTCGAGGACGGGCGGCCGGTCATCTCGGCCTGGAACGTCCCGTAGCGGCAGGCCGGCGTCACGCCCGCCGTGCGAGACGCCGGCACTGAACTCGACCTCGTGATGTCGGGGTTCCCGTGCTTGTCGGGGGCTCTCGCGGTCTCGGCCGCACGGCGGGGTGATGTCGAGAATCTGCAGGCCGGTAGTCTTCGGCCGCAGGTGATCGATCAGCTGCCGACGGACACGGCATCGGCCAGGCCAGGGGAACCGCTGGGTGTGCCGGGGCGGCGGACGCGCTGGCGGTCCAGTACGAAGAGGTCACCTTCGGAGAGGTCCACCGTGACGTGCTGGGCCTGGTGCCCACCGGACGTGCGCGGATCCTCGACATCGGCGCGGGTAGGGGGCGCGATCATGCCCGGGGCGGCCTGTGCTCCGGTGCCTCCGGGCCCGGGCAGGTCGGCGCATGCGTGGCGACGGCGTGCAGGAGCGGGCTCTCGGAGAGGCGGCGGACTGTCCCGGCGAGGGCGCTCCGCACGCGGCCGAGGGCGGCGAGGGCGATCATGGGTGACTCACTCTGGTGAAACGAAACGGTCGATGGGCGTGCGGGGACGGGGCGGGGCCGGTCCGGCCCCGCGTCAGGCGGCCGCGAGGACGGGCCGTCGGCCGTCGGCCGCCGCGCCGGTGTCCACCGTGGCGGTCGGCGGCACCGAGACCACGGTGCAGACGGCGTGCGCCAGGCAGTAGCGGCTCACCGAGCCGTGCTGGAGCAGTGCCCGCAGCGGATTGCGCCGGCCGGTGCCCACCACGAGCAGGTCGTTCGGTCGGTCCGCGACCTGGGCGAGCACCGGGCCGGTCTCACCGCGCATCACGACGGGCTCGACGCGGACGTCCGCCGGGTACCCGCCGAAGGACAGGGCGAAGGCGGTGTCGAGCCGGTCCCGGGAGGCCTGCGCCCAGAGCTCCGCCAGCGGCGGGCACGGTGTGGTGCGGTAGACGGCCTCGCCGCCGACCGGAGTCCAAGCGATCACCGGGACGAGTACGGCGTTCCGCAGGCGGGCCTCCTGCACGGCGCGGCGCAGGGCGGCCAGGTTGCCGGCCGATCCGCTGACTCCGACGACGATCCGGGTGTCCTCGGCCATGGTGGTACTTCCTTCGCGTTGACTTGCTGCTGTTCCTGGGAATCATCGGAGGAGTAGTAGTAAGGCTGATGAATCTGCAGTAGATCTCCGGGTATCCCTGGGATCCATGAGACTCCGGGGGATGGCGGCAGGCCATTCCGTTAACGCCTTCCCTACGCGCAGGGCCGTCGGGTTAACGCGCTCTTGACCACCCGGCCCGTCCAGGTGCACGGTGCGCGTGGGATCACGCCGCCCAGGCGCCGGGGGCCCGGTAGTCCGCGAACAGCCAGCAGGCCCGTCGCGGCACCCCTGCCGGTGGTGTGCGGGGCGCCTCGGCTGCCGGCGCCGCCGAGCGGCGGCGCACCAGCAGCAGCGCCGCGGCGACGGCGGCGAGCTCGTCCTCGTCCAGCCGACCGCGCACGATCCGCAGGACGGGTTCCTCGGCATTGCGGCCGATCGGCTCGTCGACTGGCAAGGGTCCCCTCCCGGGTGAGTGCTGTCGGCGCGGGTCGGACCGGTGACCGGCGCGCTTCGGGGCGGCTTCGATCGTAGGAATCCACGCCTAGGGGAATCCGCAGAGCCGGAGCCCGGAGCGCGGGAGAGGGCCGGAAGTGAGCCCACGGAGGCGTCCAGCCCGACCGGGACGCCTCCGCGCGGCCGCCGCTCGCCGACCGATCAGCCCCCGGATCCCCGTGACCCGAGCGGACGCGCCGGGCATCCCCGCTCGAACACCTGGGGCCACCTCGATTTCACGTCTCCCGGCGTCAGCCACCGGACATCCGCTGCTGCTTCACCCAGGCGTCGACCTCAGAAGCCTTGGACTGCAGGTGGCGGGGCCGATGCTGCGCACTGGCACGTACTCACGCTCATGGCCGGCACGGGGAACCGTCCGGTGGGTGCGGCAGTCCGTGTCCGGCGTTTGGCGTCGTGCCACGGGAATGACCGGGGGAGGCATCGTGGCAGCTCGCGTTCAGCGGACCACCTCGCGGATGGCATCGGCGACGGCGCGGAAGTCCTTCTTGAGAATCAGGTCGTGGTTGCTCGCGACCTTCGCGCTGATCTCGATGTGCGGGTTGCGTTCGGTCACCGCCCGCAGGCTTGCCCGGATCCGCTCCTGCTCGTCGCCCTTGCTGCCCAGTGAGGAGCCCGAAGCGACGACGTACCGAGCCGGGACCGCGATGGCGTCCAGCACCGGGCCCATCGCGCTCACCCGGGCGACCTTGCCGAGCTCGATGTTGCACTCCGCCATCTGTGCGGCGGTCATCCGGGGCGTCAAGCCGGTCGGACGTGCCAGCGCCACCAACGGGGACATCCGCCGGAACATCCTGCGGATCCGCTGCTCCATCGCGTCGTCCAGCCAGTCGTACGGCTGCGCGCCCTCCACCATGACCGCGCCCAGTGCGCGCTCCGGGTTCCGGCTGGCCCAGTACGCCGCGACGAACGCTCCGTAGGACCAGCCCGCCACCACCACCCGCTCCACGCCCCGGGCCGCGAGCACGGCGTCGACGTCCGTCAGCATGGTCTCGAAGGAGTAGTCCGCCGAGCGCCCGGACTTCCTGCCGCGGGCGCGCATGTCGTAGGTGATGTGCCGCCAGCCCGTGCCCAGTTCGGTGATGGTGTGCCGCCAGTAGCCCTGGGTGGCGAACTGGCCGTTGAGATAGATCACGGGGGTTCCGGGGCCGCCGGTGTCGGTGACGGCCAGGGCCGTGTCGTCCACCGGCACCAGGCCGGTCCACTGGGTGTTCGTCATGGCTTTCCTCCTGGTGATGTGGACCGATGCCGTCAGGCTGCGTCGAGGGCGGCGGTGATCTTGCGGATGATGTCGGTCAAGACGGGGTGGGGCTCACCCTTGAGGATCCGGGTGGCCGACGCGACGGCGACCAGGACGGTGCTGCGGAAGTTGTCGGCCTCGGCCTGGTCCTGCTGCTTGAGCAGGCTCATCGCGGCCGTCAGGGCCGGCAGCACCCGGTCGGCGATCGCGGCCACGGACGAGCCCTCCGGGTTCGGGTCCTCCGACTTCTCGGCGAGCACGTGCCCGACCAGGCCGGTCGCGGACGACAGGGCTATGGAACCCTCGGCGGCCATCTTGTGCGGCTTGGTCGTGGCGCCGGCGGCGACCAGCAGCGCGATCGCGCCGTGCGCGGCGGTGCGGAGGGTCTGCTTGTCCTGTTCGGAGAGGGTGATTGACACGGTGGGGTCGCTCCTTCAGCCCGATGGTTCGTGACTGTTCGGCAATCACTGAACGCCTACGACCGTACATTGCGTTCATGAAACAATCAACGCTCGCGGGGTCGAAAATTCCACAGATACCAAGGCGTGGGTGACTCAAATTGCAATGACCCTGACGCTGAACGCAAGGGCCCTTCGAGGACAGGCATTGCAATGATCCTCGTCTGTTCGGATACTGTGCCGCAGGAGAAACGGGAGCACCGGCACAGAGGAGAAGAACACCGATGCCCGGAGGCAGACTCACCGACGAGGACCGCCGGCAGATCGCTGCGGGGCTGGCCGAGGGGCTCGGTTACACGGAGATCGGCCGACGCCTGGACCGTCCCGGCTCGACGATCATGCGCGAGGTCGCCCGCAATGGCGGGCCGGAGGGCTACCGGGCGGACCGGGCACAGGAAGCCACCCACCATCGCGCGCGTCGGCCCAAGCAGCAACCATCCCCCGCGCTACCACCGGTTGCCACGGACGGCCGAGGCCGCGACCCGCAGGTGGTGCGGGAGGTCGCGGAGACCGTCACGATGCTGATCGAGCAGCAGGGCATGCCCACGATGAGCGCCAAGGTGCTCGTCTGCCTGCTCGTCACCGATCAGGGCGCCCTCACCGCCGGAGACCTGGTCCGGCAACTGGGTGTCAGTCCGGCGTCCGTCTCGCACGCCGTCGCCTTCCTGGAGCAGCAGGGCCTTCTGCGGCGCGAACGGGTTCCCGGCGAGCGTCGCGAGCGCTACGTCATCGACGGCGAGATCTGGCTCCGGTCCACCCTGGCGGCGGTACGGATGCACAGAGCGCTGGTGACCGAACTCCGCACCGCCGCCGAAGCCCTCGGCCCCACCACCCCGGCCGGCGCCCGCTTCGGGGACTCCGCCGAGTTCCTGACCCTGATGAGCGAGACCCTCCAGCAGGTCGTCGATCAGTGGCAGCAGCGCCGGACAGCAACCGAGTAGCCCCCCACCGCACTCGCCGGCAGCCCCTGATCGCAGCCGTGAGCGCCTCCCGCCGCGCCGCCGGCATGCCGCCGACCGGGCGGTCGAAGACGATCGGTTCGGGCTGGAGGATGATTCCGGTTGCAGCCGCGACCCGGGCGACGAGGTCAGCGAGCGCCTGATCGAACGCTGCCGCTGTCGCCTGTCCGTGAGCGGTGACTGTGAGGGTCCGGGGTTCCGAGCAGCGCACTCCGTCGGCGATTGGCCCAGCCCGGCCGGCATCCGACAAGCTCCATGAGTCACCCGGCGCTGGCTCGGAGGTCGTCGTCGCTGTCCCGGTGGACCGGGCAGCCGCGACATGACCACTGCGTCGCCTGGGCGGTGGTGATGCGCGGGTTGAGGAAGGACGATCCGACCTGGCGGGCATCCGGGCCGCCGGGGTCGAGGAAGAGGCCGCGCCGACGATGGTTGGCGAGGACGGCTGCGGTGACCTCCGGAACCGTCGGGCATGCACCGACGGGGATGCCAAGCTCGGCCGCGAGCGGCAGGTAGGTGATCGGGGCTGCTGCGATGCAGGTCAGGTGGAATATAGCGGTGATGATCGTCCAGCGGCCGGGAGGGTTCGCAGGCCGTTCATGTCCCAGTCCCAGTCCCAGGCCGAGACGCTGTGGAGCGTGTCGGCGATCTGCTGGCCGTACGCCCCGGCGGCCTGGACCGGGCTGCGCCGACGGTGCCCGGGAGCCGTGTCGGCCAGCTCGCAGAGCCGGCCGACACGGGTGTCCAGGGGCAGGCACGCGGGCCGGTGGCGGGAGTAGGCGATGACGCTGGCCGGGGTGCGGTCGGCGATGAGCAGCCGGTGGTGGCGGGCCGTGCGGGCCGCGGTCATCAGGTGGGCGGCGAAGGCGTCCAGCTCGGCGACGAAGTCGAACTCGTCGCTCGCCGGCAAGACGACCCTGGCCCTCGCCCTGACCGCGCACTACCGCGGGCTCGGCGTCAACGTCGCCGTCTCCGGCGAGCCGGCCCGCGTCAGCCCGTTCATGGAGGAAGCCGTCTTCCACGGCGGCCTCAACGTCGACCACGGTTACCTGGACCTGAACATCCACACCCTGTGGTCCTTGCTCCAGGTTCGACCGACCCTGCTTCGCTCGGGAGCGGCGGCAACCGCGCTACGCGACAGGCTTCCCGTGATGTTGGATAACGCAGAGGTGTCGCCGCACAGGCGGCGCGAGCTGGAGAACATTCGTTACGCAATCCGCCTCGCCGAGGCGTGAGAGGAGTCAGACGGTGGCGGAAGACCTGTCCCCGGTAGCCCGGTTCCTCTTCGAGGCGGGAACGCTCAAGCACACCAAGCGCACCGGTTGGTGGATGGCGGGTGTTCGCGATCCCGAGTCGGTTGCCGAGCACTCCTGGCGCACTTCGCTCCTTGCCTCGATCATCGCGAGGCTCGAAGGCGCCGATCCCGCTCGGGCCGCCTTCCTGGCCACCTGGCACGACGTCGCCGAGACGCGGACCGGTGACGTCAACTACGTCCGCAAGAAGTACGCGACCAGCGCCGACCCCGAGGCCGTCACGGCCGATCAGGTCAGGGGCATGCCCGAGGTGCTGGCATCGACCGTGCAGGATCTCATCGCCGAGTACGAAGGCAAGGAGTCTCCCGAAGCGGTCTGCGCCCGCGACGCCGACAAGCTGGAGTGCCTGATCCAAGGGGTCGAGTACCTGGCGCAGGGCTACACCAACGCCCAGCGGTGGATCGACAACAGCCGTGGCCGGTTGACCACGAAGACTGCTCAGGACCTCGCCGACGCAATCCTGGCGACCGATTCGCTCGACTGGCTCCGCCACGCCCTCGGAGAGAAGTAGCCGCACCGAGCCTGGGCCCGTCGCCTGGGCGGAGTCGCTCGGCGCCGGGCCGGGGTCGCTGTGATGTCTCGACCACCCCGGAGGAATGGCCCTCAGCAGGTGCTGCCGCAGTTGTCGTTCGTGTCGCGCAGCAGGTTGGCGAACACGTCGCCGCTCTCCACGATGGTCGGGTCGAGGTCGAACTCCGAGGCGTCGAGGCTGGTGACCGAGGTGTTCTCGGTCTCCGACGCGATGAGCGTCTGAGGCGCCATTGCTGATCCCCTCCTTAGGTGGTTGGTTACCTGTCCTGCCTGGCCCTGTAGATCAGGGCCAGGAGATCGTGATGCGGGTGTGCCGCTTGTCGATGACACGGCCTTCACCCAGCTGGTCGTCCGGCGTTCCGGCCGGGTAGACCGTGAACTGCGGGCCCGGCCCGGAGCGGTGGCTGCGGTCCCAGACCCGTACCTGCTCGGCCAGCTCCGCGGCGAGCTTCGCAGCGTCGGGGCCGTAGCCGTGCGCGCCGAACTCGAACGTCTTCGGGTCGTCGCCGACCTTGCGCAGCGCGAGGTAGGCCAGGCTCGCCCCGTCCGTCATCGCCGGGCAGGCCATGCGATTCTGCGGGGCGACGTGCTTGGTGTCCAGGTTCGGATCGACGGACAGCATGCAGAACCCGGGCAGCGCGCTGGCGAGCCACAGGTGCAGGGAGTCGAACGGCTCCGTCTGCCCGACCGCCACCCCGGTCCACTCCTCGACGCGCTCGGTGCCGAGCGCACCGGTGAGATGGTCGGTGTCGGCGGGGCGGGCCTCGTCGAAGCGCAGCGCGACTTCCTTGCCGCGCAGGAGCAGCAGCTGCTCCTGGTGCGCGCCCTCGCCCTGCATCCGCACGAACCCGGCCATCTCCGCGGACAAGCTCACCAGGCGGTCGCCGTCGCGGCGCAGGGTGATCGAGCGCGAGACGCCGCGCATCCGCAGCGGGACGGTGATGGTGCCGTGCTCGGTGAGCTGGTTCACCCAGGCCGGCGGGATGTCCCAGGCCCCGACCGTGACCAGGATGCGGTCGAAGCGGGCGTGCTTGGCGCAGCCCTGTTCGCCGTCGCCGAGGACGACGTTCACCCGGTCGTAGCCGGTGGCGGTCAGGCCCCGGGTGGCGCGGTCGGTGACGTCCCGGTCGATGTCCAGGGTGGCGACCTCGCCCTTGTCGCCGACGATCTCGGCGATCATCGCGGCGTTGGTGCCGCTGGAGCCGATCTCCAGGACGTGGTGGCCGGGCTGGAGATCGGCCTGCTCCAGCATGAACGCCTGGATGCGGGGGGCGGAGACGGAGCTGATCGCGATGCCGTGCTCGTTCCGCTTGGTGATCACGACGTCGTCAACGTCGTAGGCCTGCCGGGCGGGCGCCTCGGGAACGAAGACCTCGCGCGGCACCGCGCGGAACGCGCGCTCGACGCCTTCGCTGGTGATCTTGCCTTCCGCGAGCAGCTTCTCCGTCATCGCCGAGCGCAGCTGCTCGGGGGTGTCGGTGCTGGTGATGCTGGTCTCCACCGTGTCGGGCATGGGGACCCTCTCTCGTGTGATGGGCAGTCAACTGAACGGCTAGGCAGTGCAGTTCAGAGCCGACAGTGTATGGTCCGCCACTGTCGGCGATGGGCGGCGTCGTCGGCGCTGCCCACCGGTTCACCTACGGACATCCAGTCAGGTGAAAGGGCGGGACCGGCCGGAGTCCGGGGGACTCGTCTTCCGGCGCAGCTGTCGGGTTGGTCTGCGTCGTTGCCGATCCACTTGGAGGGGTCCTCCACACCCAGGTCGTCGAGGACGAGGCCGTGGTTGGTGTGGACCTGGCCGGCGAGGGGGAAGACCTCCGGGCCGTAGGTGCAGCCGACCGGTGGCGAGGCCTTCAGCAGCTGCCAGGTCTCGGCTGTCGCCGTGTCGGTGCCCAGCGAGGCCGTGAGGGTGAAGGTGTGGACGGCCATGCTTGGTTCCTGGGGTGTCGTGGGCGGGAGGTGGTCAGGCGCGGACGGGGAGTGCCAGCCGTTCGATGCGGGTGGCCAGGCTGGGGTCGTTCTCGGTGCGGCCGAGCCGACACATGGTGGTGGTGCGTACTGCGGCGGCTTTGACGCCGCGCATGCTCATACACAGGTGCTCGCCGGTGGTGAATACGGCGACGTCGTCGGTGCCGGCGGCCTTGGCGAGGTCGTGGGCGACGTCGTAGGTGATGCGCTCCTGGAGCTGAAGGGCGTGGGTGTGGGCCTCCAGGTGTCGCACCAGCTTGGAGAGGCCGAGGACGGAGGTGTCCGGAACGTAGGCGATGGAGACGTCGAGGCGGAAGGGGAGCAGGTGGTGTTCGCAGATGCTCCATGCCTCGATGCCGGTCAGCAGGACGAAGTCGCCGTACTGGCGCTCGTGGGCGAAGCTGGTGTCGAGCCGGCCGGGGTCGTGGTCGAGGAACTCGCCCCACCAGTCGGCGAATCGGCGGGGTGTGTCCTTGAGGCCGTCGCGGTCGGGGTCTTCGCCGAGGGCGAGCAGCAGCTGGCGGGTCAGCTCCTCGACGCGCGGGCGGTCGACGGGGCGGCGCCGGGCTTGTACGGGTATGGACGTCATGGGTCTTCTCCCCTGGGGCGGGTTGACGGTGAGAGGGCCGCGTAGTGCGGTGTGTCAGAGATGGGTGGCGCCGGGCAGGCAGCCGAGGATCGGTACCGCGGTGAACGCCTCCGCGTACCGGGTGCCGATGCGGGCGCCCCACAGTCGGCCGAGGGTCTCGGCCATGGGCCCGAAGTGTTGCTCGATCGGTTGGCTCGCGTGCTCGTGCAGCGCGGCCATCTTGGTGTCGAAGGTCGCGGTGGCGTCCACGATCACGTCGGCGCGCACCGGGCCGTCGAGGGTCAGCGAGTTGTAGGTGTCGCAGGTGTAGAAGCGGCGAGGGTGGCCGGTGGCGATCCGGGGTTCGGGGACGGCCCCGAGCACGGTGGTCGCGACGGCCCGGTGCTCGGGGTGCACGTCGCCCAGCGGGTGCGTGATCACGACCTCCGGCTGGACCTCGAACAGCAGCTCCTGCAGGGCGGCGTGGTCGAGCCGGGGGACCTGGCGAAGCTCGGCCCCGAGGGTCGCGATGCCCTTGCGGGCCTCGGCGTCGCGAGCCTCGTCGCGGTGCGGGACGACGACGGTGACAGCGGCGCACCGGGCGTGGAGGGCGAGGGTGGCGCCGGCCCACAGCTCGGCGTCGTCGGGGTGCGCGAAGACGGCCAGGACCGATCCCGGCCGGGTGGCGCTCACCACAGTCCGAGCTTGTCGACGACGTCGGCGGGCTTGGGCAGTTGCGGGCTCGCCTTGCCCCGGGGGGCGACGGGGACGTCCAGGTCGCGGCGTACCGTGATCATCGTCTCCCAGCGCAGGACGTCGGCCCAGGCGGTGGTGATCGCGGCGCCCTTGGCGCCGGTCAGCCGGCCGGAGCCGGGAAGGTCCCGGAGGTCCATGCCGTCGCGCAGCAGCGTGCAGGCGACCTTAGGGCCGACACCGCGGACGCCGGGGATGTTGTCGGACTTGTCACCGGTCAGCGCGCGGAAGGCCGGCCACTGGGCAGGGGTCACACCGAAGCGGGCGATGACCTCGTCGGCGGTGATGATCCGCTGGGAGGACTTCCGGGAGCGGTTGAGGACGCGTACGCGGTCGTCGAGGAGCTGGTAGAAGTCCATGTCCCGCGACATGACCAGGACCGGCCGGGAGACGGCGGCCCGGGCGGCGAGGGTGGCGATGACGTCGTCGGCTTCGGCGTTCTCGACCTCGACCCACCGGATCCCGTACGCGTCCAGACCGTCCTTCACCGGGGCGAGGAACTGCAGCGGTTTGAGCGCCTCGGGCGTGGCTTCCCGGTTCGCCTTGTACTCCTGGTCGGTGGCCACGCGCTCGGCCGTGCCGTGCTCGCCGTCGAAGACGACCAGGACCTCAGGGGCCGCGACGTCGAGGTCGTCACGGATCGTGGCGCGCAGCAGGGCGAAGAAGGCGAACAGACCGGTCAGCTCGCGGGTCTTGTCACGGGAGAAGATCGGGGCAGGGAACCCGAACGTGCCCGCCCACAGAAGATTGAAGCCGTCGACGAGCAGCAACGGCGCAGGGGTTTCAGGGGTTTCGGGCATCACGACACCGCCTCCAGGAAGAAGTCAGCGATTCGGCGGGGCTCGAACTGGGCCGCTCTCCGATACACGGTCTGTGTAGTCGCGGCATACAGTATGTCATCTTCCAGAAGGCTCTGTGCTGCCCGGTGGAGGGCGGCCGGACCCGCCTTGTGATCGGCGAGCAGGTGGTCGCTGTCGCCGGCCGGACTGATCAACTCGGGCAGGTTGCCGACCCGGTAGGCGACGATCGGGGTGCCGACGCTCATGGCCTCCAGCGCGACCAGGCCGAAGGTCTCCTTGTGGCTGGGGACGATCACCACGGCGGCTTCGGCGAGCCAGGGCAGCACCTCGTCCCAGGCCAGCGGTCCGCGTAGGCGGACATCGGGAAGCCGGTCCGCAGCGTGATGGCAGCGTGTGAGGAGTTCGGACTGCGAGCCCGCGCTCGCCTCGAACCCGGCTTCGGCGAGGGCCACCTCGATGGGCCGGTCCCAGCCGGAAGCGGCTTCGAGGAGGTCGAGCACACCCTTCTCCGGTCCCAGGCGTGCGAGGACGCGCACCGGTCCGCTGCGGCGCAGCTGCTCGCGGCGGGCCGGCGGGGGCACGGCCACGGAGGTGTCGGGCATGAGCGCGTTGGGGACGATGCGGAGGTTGCGCGGGCCCCAGCCGGTCAGCTCGTCACGGACGACTGGGGAGGGTACGAGCACGCGGGTGGCGCGGGCGAGGGCGGGCCCGGCATCGAGGGTGTGCGGCTTGACGTGGGCGGCGAGCGCGCGGCGGACGTGTCCGGGGATCTCGCCGCGTAGCCGGCCGAGGCCCCAGAGGGCGTCGGTGAACAGGACGGTGTCGATGTGGTACTCGGTGATCAGGTCCCGGATCTGGCGGGTGAGCCTGGTGTCCTGGTAGGTGACGGCGCGCCGCAGGACGTCGTCGTCGCAGGGGAACCGGATGTCGTCGAGGCGCAGTGGGGCGATGGTGACGCCGGGAAGGCCGGGGCCTTCGGGCTGGGGTGCGGCGGTGGCGATGACGGGCCGGTGGCCGTTCTGGGCGAGACCGAGGGCGAGCGCGGCCGTGGCGCGTTCGATGCCGGCCGGGGCGTCGGGGGTCCAGGAGGCGAGGACCAGCAGGATGCCGCGGGAGGTGGGGCGGACGTTCATCGGGCGCTCACCTGCCGCAGAGCGGGGACGGGCTGGGTCGGTCCGTGGTGGGGTGTCTCCCAAGGGAAGGCGACCCAGTCGTTGACGGTCCAGGCCCACCGGTCCGGCTTCCGTGTGCAGCCGCGGTTGCGGAACAGCGCCGCCGTCATGATCTCGGCGTCGTCGTCGAGCCGGTCGCGCAGCGCGTCGGTGACGGCGGCGAACGTGGCTCCGGTTCCGGCGATGTCGTCGACGAGGAGAACCGTGCCGGTGAGGCGCCGCGGCAAGCCGTGAGGAAGCAGGACCTCGACGTTGCCGGTGGCCTGCTGGAACGGGGCATCACTCGTGTTGTGCCTGGCGGTGACGGTGTGGAAGGGCACCTTGAGGTAGTCGGCCATGAGGCGGGCCGGCTTGGTCCCGCCGGAGGCGATGCCGATCACGCAGGTCACGTCCGGGTCGGTCCCGACGACGGACTCGGCGATCATCCGGGCCGCGTCGAAGCACTGGAAGTGCGTCGGTGCGAACGGCACGTGCTGGGCGAACACCCGCCTCGCGGCGTACGGGTGGTCGGTCATGAGGTGCTCCCGGGAGTGGGCAGGCGCAGGTCGGCCGGGCGGGTGACGGGGATGAACGCGGAGATGCCGGTGGCGCCGCCGGTGTTGCGCCAGGCGTAGCCATCGGCGCGTAGGACGGTGAAGCCGTCCGCGCTCTGCCGGGTGCGCAGCCGGACCCGTACGCCGTCGGGGACGGTGAGCGGGCTGACGGTCTCCTGGGCCTGCTCGTCGGTGAGCATCTGTTCGTCGGCGAGGGCGGCGCCGTCGCCGATCGGAAGCATCTGGAGGAAGGTCACTCCGCAGGCACCGAGCCGGGCGGCGAGGTCCAGGAGCTGCTGGGCCTCGTGCTTGTTGGACTGCATGAGGACCATCTGGAGCTGGACGAACAGGCCTTCGTGCACAGCGGCGCGGATGCCCTCGACGGCGCGGCGGTGGCTGTCCCGGCCCCGCCAGGTGTCGTGGGTGGTCTCGGTGGCGCCGTCGAGGGAGACCCGGATCGCGTCGAGGGCGCCGGCGAGTTCGCCGGCGCGGCGGGCGAGATGCCAGCCGTTGGTGGTGCAGCTGACCACGCTGGTGCAGTGCCGGCGGATCGCGAGGGCGAGGTCGGGCAGGTCGCGCAGCAGCAGCGGTTCGCCCCCGGAGATGTCCACGCCCAGGACGCCCGAGGCGGCGATGTGCATGGCGAGGGCGAGCCGTTCGGCGGCGGTGGACTCACGCACGCTCTTGTCGTCGAGGCACTGCGGGCATGCCAGGTTGCAGCGCACGATCGGGGACCAGCACATGCTGAGCGGGTACACGAGGGCGAGCCGGGCGAGGTCGGCCAGGGACCAGGCGGCCACCTGCTGGTCGTCGAGGGCGACGCGGCCGACCGGGAACGGTTGGGGCGAGATGTGGTTGGTGCCGACCGCGGGGTCGTGCACGACGGTGGTGTCGCCGAAGGTGGCGGCGGCGAAGGTACGGATCATCGGGTGATCACCTCGGCGTCGGTCAGGTGCTTGTCGGCGGCGGTGGCGAAGACATGGCCGAGGTCGGTGGGCGCGGGCTGGGACAGCAGGTGGCGGTAGTGGGCGAGGGTCGCGGGCCAGGCGGCGAGCTTGGTCTGCCACTGGGCTGCGGCGTCCGGAGGGTCGAGGTGGAACCCGACGGCCTGGCGCAGCGGGATGACGAGGCAGCCGGAGGCGATCAGGGCCGCGCCGAGGTGGGTGTCCTCCATGCCCCAGCCCAAGGCCCCGAACTCCTCGTCGAAGCCGCCGACGTTCAGCAGGTGGTCGCGAGGAACGGCGAGCAGCGCCGTGACGGCCATCCTGGGCAGGTCCCAGTCGTAGTAGGACCGCCCGTAGCCCAGGCTCTGGAAGTCGTCGGTGGCGTCCAGCGGACGCCCGTCCAGGTCGTCGGTGAGCGTGATGCCCGAGTACGGCAGGACCTTGCCCACCGGAGGCGTCCAGGTGACGCGGTGATCGGCCGTGAGGAGCGGCGGTCCTTCGGGCAGCAGCGGGTCGCCGCAGGGCGACGCCTGGTAGGGGACGTTGTGCCGGAACCCGGTCAGCACGGTGTCGGCGGCGGCGCGGGTGGCGACGTCGGCGAGGACGTGAGGGGGCAGCACCATGTCCGCGTCGACGAACAGGACGGTCGGGGTCTGGGCGAGGCGGGCGCCCGTGTTGCGCGCCGCCGCCGAGCCGCGCCGCGCGGCCAGGCGTACCGCGGTGGTCACCACCGGGTGGCGGCGTGCGATCTCGAACGTCGCGTCCGTGGACGCGTCGTCGACCAGGATCACCTCCACGTCGGCCGCGTGCTGCTGCGCGCCGAGCGCGTCCAGCACCGTGGGAAGGGCGTAGGCGGTGTTGCAGGCCGGGATCACGACCGACAGGGAACGGCCGGCGCCTCCGCCCGCAGGGGTGGGCTGGTGCCAGCCCAGCCCGGTGCGGGTGGTGAACCCCTTGGTGAAGTACTGGTGGGTGTTGGGCCAGGCCCTGAGGGCCTCCGCGAGGGTGCGCATCACGGCCACCTCCATTCGTCGAGCACGGCGCAGGCCTGGGGCCAGCCGCGGGGGTCGGGAATCCAGTGCAGGACCGGGCGCTCCGGCAGGGCCAGGAGGTCGGTGAGCAGGACCAGGTAGTCGGGTTCGAGGACGAGCAGCACCCGCCGAGGCACACCGCTCGCGGCGAAGTCGCGCCGCAGCTGGCCGTTCACGATCGCTCGCAGCCCCTCGACCCGGTCACGGGTCAGGCGCTGGTCGTAAGGGGCGATCAGATCGTCCGCACCCACCAGCCCGTAGGCCGCGGACAGGAAGCGGATCCGGCTGCGGGCGTGCGGGTGATCGGCGAAGCGGTCGTTCAGCTCCGGAGCGATACCTCCGGCGTACAGCTCCAAGGCGGGCACCAGCCCACGGGCCGGCGCCTTGCGGCGCGAGCAGCCCGCGATCAGAAGGTCGCCGATCACGTTGCTCTCACCACCCGGAAGCCGATGCCTGGCGAAGCCGATTCGGCCGGCGCGGCGTTCAGGAACGTGCACCGGGCGTACAGCGGAAGGGAGTTGTAGGAGCCGCCGCGGATCACGAAGCCGTCGCCGATCGTCTTCGAGGCAGTCCACTCCCAGCAGTTGCCGGCCATGTCCCACAGCCCGGTCGGAGTCCGTCCGTGGGGATGGGAGCTGACCGGGGTGAGCCGCCCGCAGGAGCCGCGCAGATTTGCCCGGCCCTCGTCCGGCTCCTCCTCGCCCCACGGGTAGCGGCGGCGTTGCGGCCCGGAGGCCGCCCACTCCCACTCCTTCGACAGCGGCAGTCGGCCGCCCAGATCGGCCGCGATCCGGGCCGCCTGCGCGTGGGCGAGTCCGACCATCGGCCGGTGGTCCGGGGCGAGCCCGAGCTGGGCGGGCGTGAGCGGCGTCGCCGTCCACTCCAGGTCGGCCACCCGCAGCGGCCTCAGCCGGTCGCCGAACAGGCACACACCGCCCGGCACCGGTACCCAGGTGAGCGCGTGGCCGGCCGGGTCCGTCGTCATCGCTGCCCCCTTCATCCGGCGATCAGGAACAGGTCTTCGGCGTTCACCCCGGCCCAGACCTTGGACTTGGTGATGTTGGGCCGCAACCCGCACCGCGCCAGCGCCCCGGCGACGGCTTCGAGGGCCTCACCGGCCTGCTCGGCGCCGTCGCAGAAGACGCAGTAGTTGTCCGCGAACCGCACCGTGCGCAGGCCGGCGAGCCGCGCGTCGGCGCGGGACAGCCGCAGGTTGATCAGCAGGGGCGCGAGCGCCGTGCCCGGAATGAGCGGGAACGGCAGTGGCTTCAGGACCCGCTCGAACAGCCGCAGGAACGAGCCGTCCGCCACGTGTTCGGCCAGCCAGTCGGTGACCTCGGGCGCGCACGACCCCTCCGACACCCTCCGCACGTCCACGTCCGCCACCCACCGGAACCCCTCCCGCAGGTGCCGGTCGCATTCGCGCAGAGCAGTGATCCGGTTCCGCCCGGCCCGGTAGCCCGAGACCCAGTCGGCGAACGCCCGCTGCTCCAGCACCGGCTCGATCGCTGCCCGCATCGCCCGCTGGACGACCCGGTCGGCCACCGTGGGGATCACTGAGGGCATCGTCTTTCCGGTGTACGCGGTGATGACCACCTCGCGCAGGGGCCCCGGCGACCACGAACCCGTGCGAAGGTCCTCGGCCA
The DNA here is from genome assembly GCF_055600605.1 of Kitasatospora sp. NPDC038210. NCBI lineage: Bacteria > Bacillati > Actinomycetota > Actinomycetes > Kitasatosporales > Streptomycetaceae > Kitasatospora > Kitasatospora sp. NPDC038210. The sequence goes on from NZ_JBVJYK010000045.1 coordinate 19,456, forward strand.
GGACCTCCAGCCGGCCGTCCAGGCCCTGCCGGAACTGCGCCCAGCTCATCCCGTCGGCACCCGGCGATCCGGCCCGGCGCATGCAGGCTCGCGCGGCCGCCTTCAGGTGGTGGGGTTCGACGAGGAAGGGCATCAGCGAATGGGCGCGCGCAGGACGGGAGTTGGCTATAGTGGGTGGTGCCTGGACGGCATGCAGGATCCGGCTCTCCTCCCCACCGCATTCTTGGCCGCTACCCAACACGCGCGGCCTCGGGGAGCAGGAACGACCGCGCCGTCCAGGCGCTTTGCTGTCCTCAGCGGCCACGCTCGTCCTCCCAGAGCAGCGTGTGAAGCCGCGGGGTCAGGTTCCAGCCCCGCTCCAGGACCTCGTCCGCCAGGGTCCTCATCCGGCCGAGGACCGTCTCGCTGCTCGTGCCCTCCGGCATGATCCAGATGTCGGGAAGCGAGAACGTCTCGACAAGGGAGGCGACTTCGTCGAGCTGGGCGGGCTCGCTCACGACGAACTTGAACCGGGCCTTTCCGCAGGCCGCGAACGCCGTCAGCGCCTGCGGGACGATCCTTCGGTCGCCGGGCGCGGCGAAGGCCTCTAGCTTCGGCGACACGTTGAACGCCGCCACCGACTCGACCAGCTCCGGCCGCGGGACGACGGTGCCGTTGGTCTCCACCTCCACCCGCCGCCCCGACAGCAGCTGCACCAGGTTGCTCAGCCCGGGCTGCTGGAGCAGCGGTTCTCCGCCGGTGACCACCACCAGCCGCGGCGAGCGGGCCATCACCCACGCCGCCAGGTCCTCGACGCTGTGCCGCGTGGACACCTCGCGCGGGTCGAACCGGGACCAGTCCCACGTCTCGGGAGTGTCGCACCCCGGACAGTGGAGGTTGCACGGGGCCAGGCGGACGAAGAGCGACTGCTGCCCCGTACTGGGACCTTCGCCCTGGAACGTCGGGCCGAAGCACTCCGCCACCAGCAGACCCTTGCCGGCGCCGATCGCGCCACCCAGCAGACTCACCGCTCCTCCAGCACGAACTCGGCCCAGCTGCTGGCCGTTTCCGACACCCGTACCGACACCAGCCGCCCCGGCAACGACGGCTCCGCGTGCTCCACGAACCAGGCAGCCAGCCAGGCCGCGAGGTTCTCCGACGTCGGGGCGAGCGGCAGGACGTCGTTCAGCGTCCGGTGGTCGAGGGTGCTGTCGATCAGCTTCTTCACCGGCGCGAGGTCGCCGAAGTCCGTGACGAAGCCGGGCGGCACCAGCCGGTCGGCGGTGAGGACGAACTCCACCTGGTAGGAGTGGCCGTGCATCCGGCCGCACTGGTGCCCCTCCGCCAGACCGGGCAGGAAATGGGCCGCCTCGAACCGGAACGCCTTCCCGATCCGGAACCCGCCAGATACAGCGACGCGGCTCACCGGTTCACTCCGGAGGGCGCGGCAGCGTACTCGGTCGGGTCCTCGACCTCGGCGAGCACGAACGCCTCGATCCGCTCGGTGCACGTCCCGCACGTTCCGCAGTGCAGCTCGCCGCCGCGGTAGCAGGACCACGTGTCCGCGAACGGCACACCGACCTGCCCGGCGACCCGCACGATATCGGCCTTCGTCTGGTCGATGAACGGGGCCAGCAGCCGGAAGCCCTCGGCGATGAAGCCCTCGTTGCCGACTCGCGCCACCTCACCGAACACGTCGAAGAACTCGGTACGGCAGTCCGGGTACACGGCGTGGTCGCCGGCGTGGGCCCCGAACGCCACCGCGTCCGCGCCCGCCGCAACCGCCGCCCCCACGGCGATCGACAGCATGATGGCGTTCCGGTTCGGCACCACGGTGCTGCGCATGCTCTCGGCGGTGTAGTGGCCGTCGGGCACCTCAACCGAGGCGTCCGTCAGCGCCGAACCTGACAGCAGGCAGCCAAGCCCGCTGAGGTCCACCAGCTCGTGTCGGGCCCCGAGGCGGGCGGCGGCCAGGACCGCGAAGTCGAGCTCCTTCCGGTGACGCTGCCCGTAGTCGAAGGAGAGCAGCGTGATCCGGCAGCCGCTGTCGGCGAGCCAGTAGGCGACGGTGGTGCTGTCCAGCCCACCGGAGGCGATCACCACCGCGTGCTGCGGGGGAACGTGTTCAGTCATCTCCATACGTCTTCCTCGTAGTCCTCCGCTGACGGAGGTCGGAGCGAGTTCGGTGTCGTACTTCTGCGACCGGGCCGGCAGTTCGGTCTGCCACGCTCGGACGGACCTGAGCCGGTGTATAGGCGAGCGCGTCGCGTCGGCGGAGCCGGCCGGAGCGGAGGTCGCGGGGATGGGGCGCGAGACCGTGGGGTCAGGCCTCGCCAACGTCCGGCGCGGACCGGGAGGGGGTCGGCGTGCGCGCGACGTCCTGGTGGCTCAGCTGCTGGTTGAGGATCACCCCCAGGAGGGTGATCGCGACGACGTTTCCCAGCAGCCAGAAGGTCGACATCAACGTGTCCACGGAGTCACCGGATTCCGTGGTCCGGATCCGGGCGGCGGTACCCGGCTGCGGTTGGCGCGGGTTCGCCGTCGATGCGTGTACGGGGTGCGTCGGCGGCGAGAGGTTCGTGGTCATCGGCGTCCTTGTCCGGAGAGCTGCTGGTCCTGGGGGTGTGACTGTGTGACTGTCCCTCTGAAGACGGCCGGAGCGCGCGGGCGCCGTGGGGCGTCCGGCTCTGCGGCAGTACGGAGGGCCCCAATCCGAGGTGCACAATCCTTGGGGGCTCATACCGAAGCAGCTGCCAAGCCCCTTGTAACAGTGCAGACTTGTTGCAACAGGCGGCAGTGATGTTGAAAAGGCGCTGATGACCTGCGCAGTCGGTGGACCAGGAACTCTTGGGGGGAGCGCGATGACGCGATGGGGACCGCTCGCCGTGCAGCGCAGGGCCGCCGGCTACACCCAGGAGCAGTTGGCGGACCTGATGGGCGTCGACCGAACGACGGTCCATCGCTGGGAGAAGGGCACGGCGACGCCGCAACCGTGGCAGATGCCGAAACTCGCCGGGCTGCTGAAGGTCTCCGCGGCCGAGTTGCGCTCCCTGCTGGCCGGGCGCTCGGCTGCAGGTGACCAGCCGGCTCGCGATGGCGGAGTGGAGGCTTCGCCGTTGGCGCTGGTGGGTGGTTTGGTGACCGACTGGCTGTCCGTCACCGCCCAGACCGACGGGACGGCGACATCGCTGCCGGTGACCGAAGTCGATCTCGGCAGCGCCGAGGGGATGCTTGGCCTGTTCCGTCAGCTTGACCACACGCACGGAGCGGGGCAGTACCGGCGGCAGGTCAGCTCCTACATCGACAATGATCTCGAAGCCCTACTCCGCCGCCCGGCCGCGGACGAACTGGTGGCCCGCCGGCGCGCGAGGCTCACAGCCGGATTCTGCGAGCTCGCCGGATACCAGGCGGTCGACACCGGCGACCCCGACCAGGCCCAGGCGTACTACCAGCGTGCCCTCACCCTGACGGCCGTGACCAACGACAGGGCCTACAGCGCCTACCTCGTGGCGGTGAACCTCGGGCACCTGGCTCTGCACTGCGGCGACCCGGAGACCGCCCTTCGCTGGGCAGCTTCGGCGCAGGCCGCTGCGGGGACTGCCGTGAGCCCGGCGACCCGGGCCGCCATCACCGCCGTCGTCGCTCGCGCCAACGCCAGGATGAACAGGGAGACCGAGGCGACCGAGCTGATCATCCAGGCCGAGAAGCTGCTCGACACCGCCCACCACCAGGACGAGCCGGCTTGGATCCGCTACTTCAACCACGCCTACCTTGCAGACGAGGTCGCCCACTGCCTTCACGATCTCGGTCGCGCCCCGGCCGCGCGAAGTCAACTCGTGGAGGCCCTCAGCGGTGTGGGCGAGGACAGGGTCCGTCGGCGCGCGATCGACGCCGCCCTGCTCGCCGCCACCTGGCTGCGCACCGGGGACCTCGACCGGGCGTGTGCGGCCGGCCGGGACGCCGTCGCCTACGCTGCCAGGACAGGATCAGGCCGGTGCATCGAGCGGGTGGCCGGAGTCCTGGCCGACGTGCAGGCCCACGCAGACTACGCTCCGGCCCGGGAGCTGCGTGAGTTCGCCCGCGCCGTGCTCCCGGAAGCCGACAGCATGGCTCTCATCCTATCGAGCGGCTCATGACGCGCTTGTAGAAGGCGAGTTCAGCGTGGAGGGCGTGCTCCCGCGCAGTCGGTGACGACAGGTAGTGGTCGCCGTCGTCCAGCAGCAGGCTGGCGTGCTCGTCGCCAAGAACGGACAACTCCCGGGCGAACCGCATGGCGTCCTCGGCGGACGTGATCGTGTCGGCCGCCCCGTGGATCACCAGTACGGGGCAGCGGACCCCTTCCGGTGTTGCCGCGCCGGCAGGACCTCGCAGGACGGCGGCGTGGGAGCGCTGGAACGGAGGCACAGACAGCTCCCACCGTGCCGGGTCGATAATGGCCGATGTGGCTGTCGCGCCGGCGAACGGTCCGGGACGGCTCGCTGCCTGAAGGGCTGTGTACCCGCCGGCGCTGGCGCCGGTGATGAACATTGCGTCGGGTCGCACTACACCGGTCGACCGCAGGTGCTCGGCCACCGCCGCGCAGTCCTCGACGTCGTACTCGCCCCAATGACCGTGCAGCACCTGGCGGAACTCCCGGCCTCGACCGGTGCTGCCGCGGTAGAGGACCTCGGCGACGGCGAAGCCGTGGCTGACGAAGAACTGGGTCGTCCAGTCCAGCCGCAGGGGAACGTCGTCCGTCGGACCGGGGTGTGCCCGTACGACGAGCGGTACCGGCATCGCTGTTGTCGGCGGTCGGTGGAGCAGGAAGCGCACGTGCCCGGCCGAACCGGGCGCGGTGCGGACCTCCGGGGGGTGGGGCGTCCAGGGTGAAGCCGGCTCGGGTGCCGCGCCCACCTTGCGAGCCGGGGCGTCCTCTGCCGCCGCCAGGCAGACCGACCACAACCCGGGGGCGGACAACGGGGTGGAGCCGATGACGGCGACTCGGTCGTCGTCGACGGCGACGTAGGGCTTCACGGAGGTGAGGTTCGGGCCGAGTCGGCGCCGGACGCCTGCGGGGTCGACGGCCACGAGTTCGGTGGAGAACCCGTCCAGGAGGGTCAGTACGACAGTGCCGTCGGTGGTGAAGCCGTATGACTGGTAGCCGCCTTCCCACGGCGCCGGCGCGCAGTCGGCGTCGACGGGTACGACGACCTCCACCGCGTCGTCCCTGAGCCGGTAGAGGTTCCACCAGCCCGTTCGGTCGGACAGGAAGTACAACGACCCGTCCGGTCCCCAGGAAGGCTGGACCACGGACTCCACGGGGCCGCCCGCTACGACGCGACCCGGCCCGAGGACACCGGAACGGGCATCGGACAGCAGAAGGCGAGTGCTGTCCCAGGGCATCCGATCCCGGTTCCACTCCAGGTACGCCAGGGTCTCCCCGGCGAGTCGAGGGCAGGCGAGGAAGTCGGAGGAACGGACCAGGACCTGTACGGACCCGGACGGAGCCACCCTGATGATCTCGTCCGCTGCGTCGTCGCCGCGGACTGCAAGGACGACGCCACCAGAGCCCGAGGCGAGGTCTCCGTACTGTTCGGAGCCGCGGACGGCCACGATCCTCTTCGGTGCGCAGGCGGGAGGTTGATGGAAGAGGGAACCGTCCTCGCCGACGAACCACAGGCCGTCGTCCGCCACGGCGAAGCTGCCGCCACCGTAGGCATGGAGCTGACTCCCGACCGAGATGTCGGACGGCGTCACCGCGGCGGTCGCGCCAGCCCGGTCCTCGTGCATCACCCGCCGGACTCCGCCGTGGTCGGGGTCCGACTGCAACCACCACAGCGAGCCTGCCACGGCCTGGAGTTCGTCGTAGGCGACGACCTTCCGCGCGACCCACGCAGGCGAGAGCTTGCTGCCCTGAGACCTCATGGGAGGGATCCTGCCGAATTACACAGGTAAGCGCCACCTCCGCATGTTGGCCAGTACGTGACGCCCGGCCCTTGCCCCCGATCCGGCGGGACCGGAGACGGCTCCGGAGGCCCGGCACTGCGGCCCGCTCATGGCAGGCGGCAGCGTCGGGACGTGTCCGGTTCCTGAAGGTCACATGGCGGCGGCTAGCGGGGTCGTGGTCAGCTCGCTGATGCTCTCGGCGGCCTTGAGGGTGTGGTAGATCAACGGGCGCAGGTCGGCAGGCATTTCGGCGGATCGCCGGAGCAACAGGACCGCGCCCATGATGGAGTCGTGCCACAGAACCGGGGCGGCGACGGAGTCCCAGCCAGGCATACACTCCTGGCGGCCGATTCCGAAGCCGAGCCGTCGGATCTCGTCGAGGGTCGCGGCAAGGGCATCGTTGTCGCGGATGACGCCGGGGCCGGCGGTGGGCGGTATCTCCTCGGCGAGGACGAGGTCCTGGATGGGCTGGGGCAGGTAGGCGAGGATGACGCGCCCGGAGGCCCCGGTGCGCAGGGAACGCGATACGGAGACGACATCTTCGGCGGACATGCCGACCTCGGCAGGGTCCATGTCGCCGATGACGTAGTCCGTGCAGAGCCTCTTCGCGCCGCCGAAGGGCGAGAGGACGTAGAGCAGGGCGAGTCCGCCGGTCGCCTGGTGGAGGCGCTCGAGGATGCCGTGGGTCGAGGCGGATCCCGGCGAGTGGGCCATGGCCTGGACGCCGGCGCGGGCGGTGCCGGTGCCGAGGCGGTAGCGGCCGCGGCCGACCTGCTCGAAGACGCCGTCTCCGACGCCGGTCTGCAGGATGCGGTGGGTGGTGGCATCGTCGAGGCTGGCGGCGTTCGCGATGGTTCGGAGCGCGTGCACGTCGCCAGGGAGTCGGGTGAAGGCCTGCTGGACGGCAAAGGCGCGGGCCGCGAGCGACGAGGGTGGCTTGTTCGGCGTGGCGTCCTGGCGTTGCCCGGGCACGGTGTCGGTCGCCGACGTAGTGGTGATCTTCATTGAGGGTTCCGGGGGGTTGGCGCACCGCTCGGCGATGCGAGGGACTGCCTCCCGCGACAACCCGTCAAGCGCGGGTACGCGAAGCGGGCGGCGGCCGGCTGATCAGCGGTCGACATCGAGGACGACCTTGCCCGCGGTGAGGCGGGCAGCGAGGTCGTGGTGGGCCTGGCGGGCCTGTCCGAGCTTGTAGACCGGGCCGTTGAGCGGCTTGAGCCAGCCGTCCGCGACCGCCGCGAACAGCGCGGACATCGAGTCCTTGAGGTGGGTGCGCGAGGGGTAGAGGTTCGGGAGCCAGAAGCCACTGACGGCCTTGGACCCGGCGAGCAGGCTGGTGATGGGCACGAGACCGTCGACCCCGGTGACGGCGCCGAAGACGGACATCCTGCCGCGCGGCGTGAGCGCGGCGAGGGTGGCGTGGAAGACGTCGCCGCCGGTCATCTCCAGGGCGGCGGAGACGGGGCCGCCCGCTGCGTCGAGGATCCGCTCGGTGAGGCCCTCCGTGGTCGAGGAGTCGACGACGGCGTCCGCACCCAGCTCGACGGCGGTGCGACGCTTGGCTTCGCTGGAGGCCATGGCGACGACCTTTGCACCCGCGTGCTTGGCGAGCTGTACAGCGAGGGAGCCGACACCGCCGGCGGCGGCCGGGACTAGGAGGGTGTCCTCGGGGGTCACCCGCAGGTCGGTGAAGAGCAGGTGCCACGCGGTGTTGCCCTGGAGCGTCAGGGCGACGGCGTCGTGGTCGGCCACGCGGTCCGGCACCTCGAAGGCGAGCTTGCGGTGGACGACCGCAGTCTCGGCGTAGCCGCCGCCGCGGCCAAGCGCGACGTAGCGGCGTCCGTCCTCGGTGCTGCCCAGGACTTCGTTCCCAGGGATGAACGGGGCTGGCATGGGGGCCGGGTAGGTGCCTTCGCGCAGGTGGATGTCGGCGTAGTTGACACCGGCCAGCCGGGTGCGGAGTCGAAGGTGTCCGGGGCGGTCGCCCGGCTCGGGCATCTCGGTCAGCTCCAGAACCTCGGGGCCGCCGAACTCCCGCACGGCTATTGCACGCATCTTGTCCAACCCTAAATCTTGCTTGCTTGCGTTTGGGCGAGGTGTTCTCGCTAACCCCCGGTCAGTGAATATACCGGCCGTGAGAATGCTGCCTTCGGCCGTGCATATAGGGGTGCGGCTGCGGCGGCTGATGGCGAGTGGTATCCGTCACGTTACTCTAGGTTGCTGAAATCGATTGATCGCTCACGGTGAGGAGTCGAGGTCGGTGGCCTTGTTGGGCTAGGTCGGCGCGCCTTGGGATCGTTGCGCATGTCACCCGGAAGATCGTTTCTCAGTCTCTGAAAAGGAGACTGTTCTACTCGCGTAGATTGCTCGAATTAATTGACCGATATCCGGCTGTCTACCTAATGTCATCATCGCGCCTCGAGGGCTTCCGGGCCCCGTGTGAAGGGGAATCACATAATGAAGGATCAGCGAAATCCGGTCCGGTTCGTGATTCTGAGAGCAGGCGCCCCAGGGCTCGTGCGCAGGAACGCGCGATCACCGTCCGTGAGGAGGTGCTCGCCGTCCTCACTGCATCGCCCGTTGCTTCGGAACGGGCTGGATCTTGTGGAAGGGGTGGCTCTATGGTGCTGCTCCCGCCGCGAGATCGCCGGCGGACGGACAGGGAGGGCAGCACGAAGGACTGGCTGCCCGAGCCCTGAAATGAGACCGGCGTCCTGGAGCTACCAACTCCTGGACGCCGGGCCCGACACCCCGAAGGGCGTCGGTTCACAACCACGCGCGCAGCGGGACTTCTTCGCACGAGGACCGCCGCGCGCGCTCCTACGAAGCACGGAGTATTGCATGCCTGCCATGACCAGCGGAACCCTCGCCTGTCCGAGTCCGAGTCCGAGTCCGAGTCCGAGTCCGGGTCCACGGCCACGCCTGGTCGCCAAGCTCGCGGACATGATTCCGGGCGCCGCCACAGTCACCGTCGAGGTCACCGACCCGGCGACCCAGTGGCCCCACGCGTACGCCCGGGCGACCGACGCCGCCGGCCGCCCGGTCCGATTGAACCCCGTCGCCAGGAGGGTCGTCGCCCGGTGGGTCGTCCGGGCCCATCCGGAGGCCGACTGGTCGCGCCCGCACACCCTCGACCTCGCCGACGGGCAGCTCGCCGTCCGTACGGTCGCCACTGCTTGGGGGCGCTGACGTGGCGCGCATACGGTGCGTCAAGCCGGAGACCTGGGTCTCCGAGACCCTGGCCGAGGTGTCCATCCCGGCGATGGTCACCTTCCTCGGCATGACCAACCATGCCGACGACCACGGCCGCCACCGCGACAACGCCGCGGTCGTCTACGGCCTGATCTGGCCGATGCGCGAGGAGATCGGGCGGGCGGACGTCGAGGACCACCTGCAGCAGCTGGCCGCCGTCGGTGCGGTCTGCCGGTACACCGGCTGCGACGGCCGGAAGTACTTCCACTACCCGACCTGGCGCAACCACCAGAAGATCGACAAGCCCAGCCTGTCCCGGCTGCCCGCGTGCCCGCACTGCGAGCCTGAGCGGTGCGGCGTCTGTAAGGGCCCCTGCATCCAGCAGGCCGCCCTCGCCGATGCCCCGGGAGGTGTAGTCGAGTATGCGGCGAGCGCTCCCCGAGTGTTCGCCGAAACCTCGACGAACGCTTCGGCAGTCCTCGACCAGCTGCAGGAGCCCGTCCCGACATTGCCGGCGCGGATGGCTCAGGGCACGGCCGAAGCAGTGGCCCCGGAGGTCGAGGCCGATCACAACCCGGCCCCGATACCCAGAAAACCTGCAGGTCAGACGGCATTCGGCGGAGCCTCCCCGAAGGGTCGCCGAGTCCTCCCGGAGCCTTCGGCGCCTGGATCTAGGATCTTGGATCCTGGATCTTCTTTCCCTACGGGGCGCCAGGCGCCCGACGCGGCCAACCAGCTGATCGGCGAGTACGTCGCCGCGTGCAGCCAGCGCCCGCCGGGCAGCGTGCTGGGCCACCTCGGCAAGGTCGTCAAGACCCTGCTGGACGAAGGCATCGCGGCCGAGCACGTCCGGTCCGGGCTGCGGCGGTTCGCGGAGATCCAGGGCCACCCGTCCCGGCTGCCGAGCCTCGTCAACGACGCCATGAACGCACAGGGCGCTGGTTTGGCGCGGCCGGGAATCCGGCCTACCGTGCCCGCTCACCAGGCGTGGACCAACCCGGTCGACGCCGTCGCCGCCTACGCCGAGGAGCTGTGATGCGCACCCACCGCGACCCGCAGACCCTCGCCGACAGCCTCTCGGTGCTCGACCGGATGGCCCGGATCCTCGCCGCCCGGGGGATCCAGCAGGCCACCGTCGACGCCCTCCCGGACGAGGCGGAGCCGTACTTGCCGGAGGACGTGCTGTCCGCCGGGATACCGCCGCGCTACCGCGATGCGGTCGCCGAGCACCCGCAGGTCCTCGCCTGGGTCCGGCAGGTCGCCGCCCAGGCCGTCGCCCCGAGCCTCCGCGCCCGCCGCCAGGTCGCCACCGGCCCGAGCCTGCTGATGGCCGGGGTCGTAGGCGCGGGCAAGACCCACGAGGCGTACGGCGCCGTCTGCGCCCTGGTGCAGGCCGGCATCGGCGTGCGCTGGCGGGCGACCACCGCCGCCGACCTCTACGCGGAGCTGCGGCCCAGCTCCGACACCGACGCCGAGCGGGTCCTCGCCGCCTACAGCCGGGTGCCGCTGCTGATCCTCGACGACCTCGGTGCCGCCAAGAGCTCCGAGTTCGTCGAAGAGCAGACCTACCGGCTGATCAACCGACGCTACAACCACATGCTCCCGACCCTGATCACCAGCAACCTGCCGATCAAGGACCTCCGCACCTGCCTCGGTGACCGCGTCACCTCCCGGCTCGCACAGATGACCACCCGGGTCTCCTTCGAGCCGGTCGACCGCAGACGCCTCCAGCGCGCCGCCTGACCGCCGCCGCGCCCGGCCGCCTCTGGCGAGCCGTCCACACACCTCACCGACCAAGCGCACCTCTCCGCCGACACCGCCGCGCGCGGAGAGCGATCGGAGCACACCCCGAATGACCACCACGAGCACCCCTACCCGCCACCGCAGCCTCGGCGACCACACCTGGCAGGACCAGGCAGCCTGTAACCCGACCGAGTACAACCCCGTCGACCCGGAGGCCTTCTTCCCGGGACCGGAGGACGCCGGCAAGATCGCTGTAGCCAAGGCGCTGTGCGCTCAGTGCCCGGTCGCCCGCGCCTGTCTGGACGCCGCGATGGAGACGGGCGACACCCACGGCATCCGGGGCGGCCTCACCGAGGAGGAGCGCGAGCCCCTGCACGCCAAGATCGCCGACCGTCTCGACTACAGCCGGGTCAACGCCACCCTGGCCGGTCGGGACCTTCACCTCACCAAGGCCGAGCGCCGAGCGGTCGTCCTCGCCGGGTACCGCCAAGGCGTCCCGGTCGAACGACTCGCCTGGCTCCTCAAGATCACCGATGAGCACGCCCACAAGCTCTACCGCGAGACCCGCAGGGCGATCCGCCACCGGCAGATCGCCGAGGAAGCCTCCCGCGCTGTGACGGCCGGCACCGGTGCTACCGACCAACTCGGCCGCGACGACTTCGGGACGGCCGCATGAGCACCACCACGCAGACCACCGCCCACGTCACCGGCTGGGACCGGGCCGTCGTCATCGTCCTCGGCGCCGCCGGGTGCGCGCTCTCGTACGACGCCCTCCAGCAGATGGCCGTCGCCATCCACGTCCGAGGCTTCCTCACCTACCTGTTCCCGCTCGTGATCGACGGGTTCATCTCCTACGGGGTGCGCGCCCTCCTGGTGCTGCGCGACGCCCCGCTGCGTGCCCGGATCTACGTCTGGACGCTCTTCGGCGCGGCTACCGGGGCGAGCCTGTGGGCCAACGCCCTGCACGCGATCCGCCTGAACCAGCAGAGCGCCGCCAGCGGCCTCCGGCTGGGTGACACGGTGGTCGCTGTGCTGTCCACCATCGCTCCGCTCGCTCTGGCCGGAGCCGTTCACCTCTACATCCTCATCGCCCGCGGACAGGTCAACCCGGCTGACCCGGACAGCCGTGGTGACCGAGCGACCGATGCCGACCTCGGTCAGGTGGCCGCCGAGGTTGACCTGGCCGAGCGACCCGGTGCGCTGACCAACGGTCGGGACAGCACCGGTCACCTCCGCGCAGGCCAACCGGTCAGTCTCCCGGTCACCGTGTCGGAGAGCCCGGCGCGGCTGACCCCGGCCAGTGCGGTCGGACCGACCGAGCCCGCTGACCGGGATGGTGGCCCAGGCGTCGGTCAGCCGGTCAGCCGTCCCGTCACCGCGTCGGAGAACCTGCCGCAGCTGACCCCGGTCAGCGCGGTCAGCCTGGCCAAGCCCGCTGACCTGGGCGGTCACCTCGGTGCCGCCAAGCCGGTTACCTGCAGACCGGCCGTTGTCGGTCAGGTCACCGCACCGCCGGTCAGCCACGTCGAGGCAGCCGGTCAGCCGGTCACCGTCCCGCAGGTCACCGACCGGGAGATCGCTGACCGCCGAACTGACCTGGACACCGAGGAACTGCTGGCCATCGCCCGCGAGGCGGTCGAGGCGGAGGACAAGCTGACCCGCCGGGTGGTCGCCCAGGCGATCCGGGGTCAGCAGATCCCACTGTCCAGCGCGACCCTGACCCAGCTGATGGCCCAGCTACGCGAACAGCACGGTCAGCCGGTCACCGCCGCTCGGTCCTGACCGACACCCTGTCGCCGGGGTGACCGACCCGGTCACCCCGGCCGGTCACTCACCCCAACCACGACCGAACGAGGACACCCACCATGCGCACCACCCCCGCCACCTGGGCCGAGGCGGACTCCTGGCTCGCCGTCCTCACCCAGCGCGGCCACCTGCACCGCGTCGAAGCCAGCCCGGACGGTGCCCGCAGCGTCCAGCGCGGTCGGTACTCTCGCCCCTGGACCCTCCACCACCCCGTCCTCGCGCTCGACTTCGTCGAGGACCTCCTCCGTGAGATCCGCCAGCGCGACAACGAGGCCAGCCGGTGAGCGCCAGCGGGTCGGACGGCACCACGGCGGGACGGGAGCGTGACCGTGATCAGGCTCCTGGCGGAGCAAGTTGTGGGGTAAGCGATGCTTACCCCGCCCGCGCCCCGAAGGGGGCACGGGCACCTCGGTCGTCGGCAGACCCAGGGGGGCCTGCCGACAACCGGGGAGTCGACTCAGGGGAGCCGACCGCGCCCTCGCCCGAGCGCGCCGCCTCCCGACGCCGCCGCCCCCGCCACGCCACCCAGCGCCGCACCTGCGTGAGCCTGCGTTTCAGCGAACCCGAGTGGGCCGCCGTCCGGAAGGCCGCCGACCACGCCGACCTCGCCCCCGGCGGCTTCTCCGCTGCCGCCACCCTGGCCGCCGCCACCAGCACTGATCCGAGCGCCGCCATCGCCGACTACCGCCGCGGCATCCAGGAACTCATGGAGTCCAACCGCCAGCTCGCCGCCATCGGCAACAACGTCAACCAGGTGGCCCACTTCCTCAACGCCGGCGGCCAACCCGCCGCCGACCTCCGCCAGCTCCTGCACCGCGTCGAAGCCTCCATCGCAGCGGTCGACGACGCCGTCGCCTGGATGGTCCGCCGGTGATCCCCAAGATCCGCACCGGCACCGGCGGCACCTACGGCCTCATCCGCTACCTCTACGGACCGGGCCGCCGCGACGAACACACCGACCAGCACCTCGTGGCGAGCTGGAACGACTTCGCCCCCGACCCCGGCCGCAACCTCCACCACACCATCGCCCAGCTCGCCGCCCAACTCGACCAGCCCGTCAAAGCCATCGCAGACCGCGCCCCCGCCGACACCATCTGGCACTGCTCGGTTCGCGCCGACCCCGGCGACCGCCACCTCGACGACAACGACTGGGCGAACATCGCCCGCCGCATCGTCCACGCCACCGGCATCGCCCCCGAAGGCGACACCACCGCCTGCCGCTGGGTCGCCGTCCGCCACGCCGACGACCACATCCACATCGCCGCCACCCTGGTCCGCCAGGACGGCCGACTCGCCAACCTCTTCTTCGACCGGCGCAAGGCCCAGGCCGAAGCCCGCCTCATAGAGAAGGAGTACGGCCTGCGCCAGCTCAACCCCGGCGACGGCACCGCCGCCAAGAACCCCACCAGCGCCGAGCGCTTCAAAGCCGAACGCACCGGCCGCACCGAGACCCCGCGCGAAACCCTGCGCGAAGCCGTCCGCCAGGCCGTCGCCGGAGCCGCCAGTGAGGAGGAGTTCTTCACCCGGCTGCGCGAGGCCGGCCTGCGGGTGAAGCTTCGCCATCTGCCCTCCGGTGACCTCAACGGCTACAACGTCGCTCTGCCCGGCGACCGCAACGCGGACAAGGAGCCCATCTGGTTCGCCGGTAGCACCCTCGCCCCCGACCTCTCCCTCCCCAAAATCCGCCACCGCCTCTCCGCCGCACCCACCACCGACACCCCGCAGCCCGACAACCGCTCCACCCGCACCAACCGCTCCACTCCCGCTCGCCACCGCCGGGACGCAGCTGGCATCGCCGAGCACACCGTCGCCGCCCTCGACCAGGACGACGACGAAGCCGCCACCCACCTCGTCGGCGCCGGAGAGATCCTTGACGCCCTTGCCCAGACCTCCCCGGCCGCCACCCGCGCCGAACTCCGGGACGCCGCCCGCGCCTTCGAACGCGCCACCCGCAGCCACGTCCGCGCCGAGAACGCCGACATCCGCGCCTTGCGCTCGGCCGCCCGCGGAATCGTCCACGCCAGCAGCGCGCTCGGCCGGGGCGAGGACGGCGGCGCCACCGCCATGGTCCTGTCCACCTTCGTCCTGGTCACCCTGGCCGCCGCCCGCTGGCACTCCGCCCGGGGCCACGCCCAGCAGGCCGCAGCCTCCCGCCAAGCCGCCGACCACCTGCGCTCCGCCTACCAGCAGGCCGCTGCCACCCCCATGCGCACCATGCGCGAGATCGGCCGCACCCTCCCGGAGGGCGAACGCCGCCGACACGACACCACCATCCGCACCGTCCTCGGCGACACAGCCACCCCGAAGAGCCCGGTCCGCGAGCACGACGCCCTGGCCGCCGTCCTCGCGGAAGCCGAGAAGGCCGGCCACGACCCCAAGGCCCTCCTGGAGAAGGCCGTCGACCGGCGGGAGTTGGAAACCGCCCGCAACACCGCCGACGTCATCGTCTGGCGCATCCGCCGCCTCGCCGACCTGCCCGCCAACCCCGAGCACCCCCGCACCCGCGCGTCCCCCGGCACCCAGACACGGACCGGAGCAGCACAGGCGCGCACCGCGCAGCCGGCACCGGCCCAGCCCGCGACCGACCCGCGCCGCCCGGCACCGCGCCGCTGAACCGGCAGCCCAGCCTTCCGGGAACCCCTCGACACCTGCTTCCACCAGGTGTTACGCAAGTGCCCGAGCACCACGAACGGAGAGCCCGTGACCAGAACCACCGAGCACACCAACACCGCCCCGGCCCCGATCACCACCCCGGTCCCGGCCGGCTCCGACCCGCTCCTGCAGCTGGAGTACGAGACCCAGACCCCCAGCGGTCCGGAGGCCGTCCGCGGTCTGCTGCACCCGGCTGAACTCGCGCTGCGCGGCATGCCGGTGACGTGCTCCGCCTGCCGGGCCCGCCGCGACTGGCTGCTGCTCAACCACCGCCGCAGCGTCTGGGTGCGGTGCCGCTGTGGGAACGAGTGGCTGGAGCCGGAGATCACCCGCAAGGACTTCGACGCGATGATCGCCAACCCGACCTGGACCCACCACCCCGACACCGACGCCGCGCGGGTGGCCCTGGGCTTCGACGGTACCTTCGCCGGCATCTACTTGGACTAACGAGCGGTGTTGCATCCGATGCAACCATCGGATGCCTTGTGACTGAGCGTTCTAGTTGGTGGGTGAGCGCTGTACTTGGCGAGGTGAGCGCTTGCGGTCCAGCAAGGCGGCTGTGACTCAGCACGCTAACTGTCGGGTCAGCACTGGATCTGTCGTCCCCGCCTACAGCCCCACCGAGGCGCGCTGTCTCCCTCGACCTCTAGGCTGCCCAGGTGCGCTACCTAGCCGAGTCCTTCACTGTTGGTGCCCTGACCCGCGGTCGATCGGTCGAACAGTTCCTCGGCTCCGCTGGTGATGCTCATGCTCCCGGCGTCCGCTGGGTCGAGGTCGTTCCGACCGGCTCCCAGTTCAAGGTCGTTCTCCACATATTGGCGGACGTCGGGAGCGAAAACTTCTGCGACCTCGTCGAGTTCCCACCGCTGGACCCCGAGAACGAGGACGACGAGTTTGGTCTGGAGATCGCCACCGCAACGGGGGTCCACGATGCCCTGACCCTTGCGGAGCACCGGACCGGAGCCGTTCGTGACCGCTGGGTGAATCAGGGGATGACACAGGACGAGTACCGCGCCTTCGTGCTCGCCGGCCGACCGCGATAGCCGTCACAGAGGTAGCGATCGCTCACGAGCCGTCAGATACCTTGCTGATTCAGCGACGGTTGTCGTGCTGACCTGACCAGAGAACCGCACGTCGAGTGCCACCGTTGGCGACAAGTAGCGTGCCGAGTCACAGCGGCAGAGAGGGCGCACCTTCGGGTGCGCCCTCTCTGCCTTCTGGCAACTGCGAGCCCTCGACGGCACCTTGTGCACCCTGCGAGTTGGGGTGCCTGAGGGGGATGCGATAACGTCATCTTGACGATAACCTGGTGCTAGGTCTTTGGGATGAGACAAGGAGCAGCAGTGCGCGCGTTCGTTTCCCATAACCATAAGGACAAGCCTGCAGTTCGCTCCTTCGCCACGAAGCTGCGGTTGGGCGGCGTGGACATCTGGCTCGATGAGTGGGAACTGAGGCCCGGCGACTCCATTCCTGGCAAAGTCGGAGTCGCCTTGGACACGGTCGACACCGTGCTGGTCTGCTGGTCTGAGCACGCCAGCAAGTCGGAGTGGGTCAAGTCCGAGCTGGAGACTGCGATCATCCGGCGGCTGGAAGACGGGCTCAGGATCATCCCGGTCTGCCTGGACGACACGCCACTCCCGGCGCTTCTCCGTTCCCTGTACTGGGTCTCCGTGACCGAGGACGACGACCAGACCGCCGTCAACAAGATCTTGGGCGTCGACACCACCGGATTCCTTCAGGGCGTCCAACAGCTCCTGGACGAGGCGACCATCGAGGCCGTGTCCTTTCACGGAGCCGGCGTCTACGTGGTCTGCCCCAACTGCGGCGCTCCGCCAGCCAAGCTCGAACAGTGGGGTGCGACCGACTACGACCGCGGAGACCAATACGCCGGGGTGCGCTGCACTGAGTGGACGTTAAGTCCCGTTTCTCTTGTTTCGTGATCGCTCGTACGTGTGAACGTTGGCCGTACTGGCGTGCTGGCCGGGGTTCGGGTGATGTTC
>NZ_JBVJYK010000046.1:0-36323 GCF_055600605.1 Kitasatospora sp. NPDC038210
ACCGCACGAACCGACCCGCGAAACCCTCCACCGACACCCGGTCGAACAACGCCGAAGCGAACTCCACCTGACCCCGAAGACCACCACCCACGGTGTGCTGGACGAACAGCGTCAGGTCGGTCTTGGCGACCCGCCACCCCGCGGCGAGCGCCGCGAGGTCCGCGTCGTCCAGGGCGGTGCCGGTGGCACCCTCGTCCTGGAAGTCGAAGGCGACCTGGTGGAGCGGGGTGCGCGAGGTGTCGCGCTCGGGGCTCAGCTCCTCGACCAGGCGCTCGAACGGCAGGTCCTGGTGGGCGAGGGCGGCCAGCGAGGTCTCCCGGACGCGGTCCAGCAGTTCCTCGAAGGTCGGGTCGCCGGCGAGGTCGCAGCGGAGCACCAGGTTGTTGAGGAAGCAGCCCACCACGTCGGCGGCCTCGGGGCAGCTGCGCCCGAGGACGGGGGTGCCGACCGCGATGTCCTCCCGGCCGGTGTGCCGGGCGAGCGCCACGGCGTAGGCGGCCAGCAGGGTCATGAAGGGGGTGGTCCCGCGTCGGCGGCTGAGGGCGCGCAGGCGGCCGGTGAGGTCCTCCGGCACGCTGAACTCGACCACACCGCCGCGGGAGTCGCGCACCGCCGGCCGGGGCCGGTCGGCGGGCAGCTCCAGCGGTTCCAACCCGGCCAGCCGCTCCCGCCAGAAGTCCAGTTGCGGCCGGACCAGTTCCGGGGTCAGCCGCTGGTTCTGCCAGGCGGCGAAGTCCGCGTACTGGACGGTTTGTTCGGCCGGCTCGCGGCCGGCGCAGAGGTCCAGCAGATCGCGTTCCAGCACGACCGAGCTCCGGCCGTCCGAGGCGATGTGGTGGATCGTCACCACCAGGAGCGGGTCCTGTCCGGCCGGCTTCAGCAGCAGGGCGCGCCAGACCGGGCCGTGCTCCAGGTCGAACCCCTCGGCCAGCCGCTCGGCGAGCAGGGCCGCGACGCCGTCCGGGCCGGTCTCCCGGACGACCAGCGGCGCCCCGGCCGGCAGGTCGGCCAGTTGGCGGGGCTCGCCGTCCACGGTGAGGTAGCGGGTGCGCAGGATCTCGTGCCGGCCGGCGAGCGCGGACAGGGCGGCGCGCAGCCGCTCCTCGGTGACGTCGGCGGGCAGCCGCACCAGCAGCGGGGTGACCCACTCGGAGCTGCCCGGGTCCATCCGGTCGAGGAACCAGAAGCGCTGTTGGGCGGGCGAGAGCGGCAGCGGCCCGGTGCGGGGCACCGGGGTGATCGCGGTGTGCCGGCCGCCGTCGCGGGCGAGCAGGAGGGCCTGCTGGCGCACGGTCGTGGCAGTGAAGAGCTCGCGCAGGTCGATCTCGCGCTCCGAGCGGTCGCGCAGCAGGGCCAGCAGCCGGGTGAACAGGATGGAGGAGCCGCCGAGTTGGAAGAAGTCGTCGTCGCGGCCGATCGCCTCGGCGGGCAGCAGCGCGGCCCAGGCCTCGGCGACGGCCCGCTCGGCCGCTCCGGCCGGGAGGACGAACGCGGGCCGGGCGATGTCGGCGGCGGCCTCGGCGGCCAGTGCCCGGCGGTCGGTCTTGCCGCTGGGGGTGAGCGGGAACTGCTCGACGCTGCGGTACAGCGCGGGGACCATGGCCTCGGGCAGCCGGTCGCGCAGGAAGGTCCGCAGCTCGGCCGACGTGATCCGCTCGGCCTGCGGCCGGACGTGGGCGACCAGGCGGACGGCGCCGTCCGGGCCGGTGGCGACGGTGACGGCAGCCGCGTGCAGGCCGGGGTGGGTGGCGAGGGCCGCCTCGATCTCGCCGGGCTCGATCCGGACGCCGTTGACCTTGGTCTGCTGGTCGAGCCGGCCCAGGTACTCCAGGGTCCGGTCGGCGCGCCAGCGCACCAGGTCGCCGGTGCGGTACAGCCGGCCGCCGGGCGGGCCGTACGGGTCCGGGACGAAGCGCTCGGCGGTCAGGTCGGGACGGTTCAGGTAGCCCAGGGCGACGCCGGGGCCGCCCGCGTACAGCTCGCCGGGGACGCCGATCGGCACCGGCTCACCGGCGGTGTCCAGCACCAGCACCCGCATGCCCTCGATCGGCCGGCCGATCGGCACCGGGCCGTCCGCCTGGTCGAGGTCGACCTCCTGGGCGGTGACGTCGATCGAGCACTCGGTGGGGCCGTAGGTGTTCCAGACGCCGTCGGTCAGCCCGGCGGGGAGCTTGCGGAGCAGTTCGGCGCGCAGCGGCTCGCCGGCGCAGAACAGCAGCCGCAGCGAGTCGAGGCGTTCCCACCCGGGCTGCTCGGTGAGCAGCCGCAGCACCGAGGGGACGACCTGGAGCACGGTGATCCGCTGCTCGGCGACGGTGGCGACCATCAGCGCGGGGTCGCGTTCGGTGCCGGGCGGCGCCATCACCACGGTCGCCCCGCTGACCAGCGGCGCGAAGATCTCCCAGCCCGCCGCGTCGAAGCTGAGCGTCGTCTTCTGCAGGATCCGGTCGCCCGGGCCGAGCCCGTGGCGGCGGACCGTCCAGCCGACCCGGTTGGCGATGCCCTCGTGCGGCACCACCACGCCCTTGGGGCGGCCGGTCGAGCCGGAGGTGAAGATGACGTAGGCGGCGTCGAGCGGCTCGACGGGGAACGGCGCGACCGGGGTGGCGTCGCCGTCGGTCGGCCAGTCCTCGTCCAGGCAGCCTGCCGGGGCGTCCTGCGGGAGGACGGCCCGGGTGGCCCGGTCGGTCAGGACCAGCGGCGCCGCGGTGGCCTCCAGCAGCCAGGCCAGCCGCTCGCGGGGGTGGGCGGGGTCGAGCGGGACGTACGTCGCGCCGACCCTCCAGACGGCGAGCAGCGCGCTCACCACGTCGGCGCCGCGCGGCAGGCACACGGCGACCAGTGCGCCGGCGCCGATCCCGCGCGCGGCGAGGCGGGCCGCGAGGGCGTCCGCCCTCCGGTCGAGGGTGCGGTAGTCGATCCGCTCGTCGGCGGTCTCGACGGCGATCGCATCGGGGGTGCGGCGGGCCTGCTCGGCGAACAGGCCGGGCAGCACGTGCCCGGCCGAGGGCCGGGCCGCGGTCGACTTCTGGGGCCTCAGCTGGGATGTCACCACTACTCCTGGGCTCTGTGCGCGGATGCTCGATCGCCTCGCGGCGGGTGGTTCGTCGCCCGCAGAAGGGAGTTCGCAGGCGGGAGTTGGAAGGCGGGAGTTGGAAGGCGGAGCTCGAAGGCGGACTTCGAAGGCGGACTTCGAAGGCGGGGCCCCAGGCCGGCGGACCGGCCCGGGGCCCGGGGGCGGGCTCGTCCGCGATCAGACCGCGCCGGCCTGCTCCATCCGGCGGCGCAGGCTCAGCGGCCTCATGTCCGTCCAGACCTCCTCGATCCGGGCCAGGCACTCGGCCCGGGTGCCCTCGGTGCCCTCGCGGTACCAGCCGGCCGGCACCTCGCGCTCGGCCCACCAGATCGAGTACTGCTCCTCGTCGTTGTGCACCACGAGGTGGACCCGGTCGTTCGCTTCGTCGGCCATCGTGGCCTCCTCTCGTCGCGGCGGCCCGCCGGCCGCCGGTGTCGGACTGCTGTCGGTGGGTCAGTCGTGCTGCGGCAGGAAACCGTCCACGGTCAGGCCCAGGCCTTGGCGGCGGGCCTCGTGCCGGACGAAGTCGGCGAGCGCGAGGTCGAGCACGCCCAGGCCGAACGGCGAGAACACCACGGTCTGCTCGCGGTCCCGGACGAACGGGGCGGCGTCCGGGCCGATCAGGGCGCCGATCTCCGCCTCGATGAACTCCCGGTTCCCGACGCGCTGTTCGGTGAGGTGCAGCGAGGTGCGCTCCCGGCAGGCGTGGTCCGCGTCGTCGACGACGTTGCGGCTGCCCAGGACGGTCTCCGGGTGCAGGTCGCGCAGCGAGACGTGCAGCACGGTGGAGCCGGCCGGCACGTCGGCCGGGTCGACGTACGGTTCGCCGGCCGTGGTGGCGAAGGAGACCAGACCGTGCGCGGCGAGTGCGGCCGGCAGGCTGTCCTCCCGGCCGACCTTGAGGCCGGTCTCGTCGGCGGTGACCCGGGCGAACCGCTCGGCCCGCTCCGGGTCGCGGTCGTGGACGGTCACCTCGGCGAGGTCCGGCAGCCGGACGCGCAGGGCGGCCAGGACCTCGCCGTTGATCACCCCGGTGCCGACCAGGGTGACGCCGGTGGTGCCGGCGCCGCCGTCGGGCAGCAGCAGGCCCGCGGCGAGCGCGGCACTGGCCGCGGTGCGCCGGGCGGAGATCAGCGAGGCCTCGACGAGCGCCTCGGGGTGGCCGGTGACCGGCGAGTTCAGCACCATGACGGCGCTGGCCCGGGCCAGGCCGGCCGCGAGGTTCCCGGGGAACGAGGCGATCCACTTCATCCCGGCGACGGGCCGTTCCCCGCCCAGGTAGCCGGGCAGTCCGATGACCCGGTCGGCCGGCTGCTCCGGGAAGCGGAGGAAGACCGAGTGCGGCAACGAGGAACGGCCCTCGTGGTGCGCCCGGTAGGCCTCGGCGACCAGGTCGATCAGCTCGGCCGTCCGGCCGTCCAGGATCCGCCGGACGTCGTCGTGTCGAAGGATCAGCAAGGCTGTGGCACCCCTTCCCGGGATTCCTTCCACAGGTGGGTCACTTCCCCGAAGTGCTCGTGCACCCAGCTGTCGGAGTAGATGGTGTCCAGATAGCGGTCGCCGCCGTCCGGGAAGACCAGGACGCAGATCGCGCCGTCCGGCAGGGTCGGCGCCAGCTTGTCCAGGGCGGCGACGGTCGCTCCGGAGGAGCCGCCGCCGAGGATCGCCTCGCGCTGGCCGAGCCGTCGGCAGCCGACCACGCAGTCGAGGTCGCTCACGTGGACGACGTGGTCGGGTGCGGTCGGGTCGAGCAGCGGCGGGCGCACCGAGGCGCCGTGGCCCGGGATGAGCCGCCGGCGGCCGTCGCCGCGGCCGTACAGCACGCTGCCGACGGCGTCGACCGCGACCAGCCGGGTGTCCAGTCCCTGGTCGGCGATGTAGGCGCGGCAGCCGAGCAGGGTGCCGGTGGTGCTGGTCGGGCAGAACACGTAGTCCACCCGGCCGTCGAGCGCCTCGGCGATCTCCCGCATGGTCTCGTAGTGGGCGGACGGGTTGAGCGGGTTGGCGTACTGGTTGGGCGAGAACGCGTCGGGCAGGGCGGCGACCAGCTCGCGGACCCGGCGCAGCCGCATCGGCAGGTACTCGCCGGTGGCCGGGTCGGCCTCGGTGACCACCTCGACCTCGGCCTGCAGGGCGCGCAGGATCGCGAGGTTCTGCTCCGTCGTCTTGGCGTCCACGACGCAGATGAAGCGCAGGCCGTAGTAGCGGCAGACCTGCGCCAGTCCGATCGCCAGGTTGCCCGAACTCGATTCGACGACCACCGAACGCCCCGGCTGCAGTTCGCCGGAGGCCAGTTTGGCCCGCACCATGCTGTACGCGGAGCGGTCCTTGATGCTGCCACCCGGGTTGAAGCGCTCCAGCTTGGCGTGGACCCTGCCGCGAAACCCCGGGAGCAGGCGGTCCAGCTGTACCAGCGGAGTGTTCCCGATCGTGGAGAGAATCCCTCTGGGCCCAGATTCGGCCACGGTGTCCCCTTCGTGGGTTCGTACGAGGTCCGGGCGAGGTTCCGGGCCCCGGTGTCCGCCCCCGGCGTCTGCTCACGGGGGCGGCGCCGCGCGGCGACCGGGGGGCGGTTGTCCCGCCGCCGCCGTCCGCACTCCCCCAGCCTCCGTCGCCGCGCTATACCCGACCTATAGGCCCCCGCGCGGCCGCGGCGGTGTACTGATCGGCCGCTCAACCCTGGCCGAGGCCGCTCAGCCCTGGCCGAGGGCGAGCAGGTCGGCCAGGTCGGTGCGGTCGGCGAGCCGGATGTCGTCGATCCGGGTGTCCACGGCGGCCCGGTCGAGCAGCCGCCCGAAGTAGTCGCCGATCCGCTGCACGGTGGCGCGGTCGAGGAGGTCCCCGTCGTAGGCGAACACGGCCTTGAGCGCGCCACCGCTCTCCTCCAGCCGCACCACCAGGTCGAGTTGGCCTTCCTGCTGGCTGATCCCGATCCGGCTGATCCGCAGCCCGAGGTACTCGCGCTCCGGCCCGTACGGCGTGCCGGCCGGCACGTGGTCGAGCACCGGCAGCTGCCGGTCCGTGGTGATCATGGTGAGGGCGACCCGCAGCGGCGGGGTCACGGGGTGGCGGGCGTGCACCCGGGCCTCGCCGAGCTGGCGCCCGACCGACTGCACCGCGTCGCGCACGGTGGTGCCGGGGGTGAAGCGGGCCCGCAGCGGCACGGTGCTGGCGAAGTACCCGACGGCGTCGGCGCGTCGGCGCCGCTGCGACACCGGGACGCCGATCAGGAAGTCCCGGCGGCCGGTGTAGCGGTACAGGGCGGCCTGGAAGAGCCCGAGCAGGTAGCCGAACGGGATCGTGCCGGCCAGTGCCGCCCGCTCCCTGACCCCGGCGAACTCGCGCTCGGTGAAGTCGAGTTCGACGGTTCCGCCGCGGTATCCGGGCACCGCGGGGCGCGGGCGGTCCAGCGCCAGCCCGATCGGTTCGGAGCCCTCGCACACCGACCGCCAGTGCCTCTCGGCCCGCTGGGCGGCGGGGGTGCCCGGCAGCCCGCGCTCCTCGGCGACGTACGTCCGGTACGGGAAGGCGGCGGGCCGCGGCAGCGGGGCGCCGGTGACGAGGAGTGCGTGGTGGTCCTCCAACAGCTCGCGGAGCATCACGTGTTGGGAGGCGTAGTCGCTGATCATGTGGTGCGCGGTGAGGACCAGCGCGGCCTCCTGCCCGGTCCGGCGCAGCACCGTCACCCGGACCATCGGCTCCTCGGCCGGTCCGAATCCCTTCCGGCAGCGGTCGCGGACGGCGGCGAGGAAGGCCGCCTCGCCCTCCTCGGGCAGGTCCTCGACCAGCAGGACCCGTCCGGTGTCGGGGGCGGGTGCGAACCGGGGCCGGCCGGCGTCCTCGACGACGACCGAGCCGAGCAGCTCGTGCCGGGCGACCAGGGCGTCGACGGCGGTGGCGAGCGCGTCGGTGCGCAGCTCGCCGCGGATCCGCAGCGCGACGGCGATGACGTAGGCGCTGCTCTGCGGGGCCACGCGGTGCGCGGTCCAGATCATCTGCTGGCCGGCCGACAACGGCCGGTACTGCTGGCCGGCCGACAACGGCCGGTACTGCTGGTCGGCCGGCAACGGCCGGCCCTGCTGGTCTGGCGACATGGACGGGCTCCCAGGGGCCGGTCACCGGGCCCACGCTCCGGGGTCCGGGCGGGCCACCCGGTGGGATTCGGACCACCGTCCGGCACCCGGCTATAGCGCGCCCATATCGGCTCCCCGTCACCGGCCGGCGCCGCCCGCCCGGCCCCGGAAACGCCGAACCGTGGTTGCGGCCTCTCCGGAGAGGCCGCAACCACGGAGTTCACGGGGTGCTCAGCCGGCGGAGTCCACCAGGCTGAGCGGGGCGGGATCCTGGGCGACCGACCCGGGGCCGCCGGTCAGCCGGGACAGCCGGCCCGGCCACCAGAACTTCCGGCCGGTGTCGATCGCCAGCGCCGGGACGAGCACCGAGCGGACCAGGAAGGTGTCGATCAGGACGCCGAGCGCCACCATGGTGCCGATCTCGATGAACGCCGTCTGCGGGGAGGCGGTGAGCGCACCGAAGGTGGCCACCAGGACGGCGCCGGCGCTGGTGATCACCCCGCCGGTGGCGGACAGGCCGCGGCGGATGCCGTCGGCGTGCCCGAGCGCGCCGACCTCCTCGCGGATCCGGTGCAGCAGGAAGATGTTGTAGTCCACCCCGAGGGCGACCAGGAACAGGAAGGCCATCAGCATGACCTGGATGTCCACGGCCGGGAAGTGGAACACCTTGTCGAACAGCTGCCAGCTGATGCCGAGCGCGGCGAAGTAGGACAGCACCACGGTGAGCATCAGCAGCACCGGGGCGACCAGTGCGCGCAGCAGCACGATCAGGATCAGGAAGACCACGGCCAGCACCAGCGGGATGACCAGCTTGCGGTCGTGGGCCTGCGCGATCTCCTTGTCCTGCTCGATGGCGGTGGGACCGCCGATCAGGGCGTTGGAACCGGGCACCGCGTGGGCCGCGGTGCGGATCCGCTCCACGGCGGCGACGGCGGCCGGGCTGTCGGCGGCGTCCTTGAGGACGGCCCGGACCATGGTCTGGGAGCCGTCGTTGGAGGCCTTCGGAGCGCTGACCTCGGCCACCCCGTCGACGCCCTTGACCGCGGCGGCGACCGCGGTGGCCGCCCCGGTGTCGGAGATGACGACGACGGGCTTGGTCCGGCCGGCCGGGAAGTGCGCGGCCAGCAGTTCCTGGCCGGCCACCGAGCCCGGCTTGCCGGTGACCACGTGGGCGTCGTCCAGACCGGTCTTGATGCCGACCGAGCCGAACGCCACCACGCCGAGCAGCAGCGCGGAGGTCAGCCAGACCGTCCGGGGCCGACGGCTGATCCGGGTGCCGATCCGGTCCCAGACCGTGCCGTTGCGGGCGGCCTTGGCGCGCCGGCCGGTCAGCGGTGCCCCGGGGCGCGGGATCGCCGGCCAGAAGATCCAGCGGCCGAGGATCACCAGCAGCGCCGGCAGCAGCGTGGTCATCGCGATGAAGCCGCAGATCACGGCGAGCGTGCCGGCCGGTCCGAAGGTGTAGTTGAAGCCCATGTCGGCGGCGAGCAGGCAGAGCAGGGCGATGGCGACGGTCGCCGCGGAGGCGGCGATCGCCGGGACGGAACGGCGCAGCGCGATCTTCATCGCGACGTGCCGGTCCTCGTGCTCGTACAGTTCCTCGCGGTACCGGGCGAGCAGCAGCATCGCGTAGTCGGTCCCGACGCCGAACAGCAGCGCGGTGACCACGATGCCGTTGCCGGAGTCCACCGTCACGCCGGTGACCTCGGCCATCACGTAGGTGAGGCCGCGGGACAGCGCGAAGGCGAAGCCGACGGTCAGCAGCGGGAGCAGCCAGAGCGAGGGGCTGCGGTAGGTGTAGAGCAGCAGGCCGGCCACGACGACGATGGTGACCAGGGTCAGCACGTGTCCGGTCGACTTGGCCGCGTCCGCGGCGTCCAGCGAGGACCCGGCCGGGCCGGTGAGCTTGGCGGTCAGCCCGTCCGGCAGGTTGCCGGTGGCCTGGTCGCGGACCTTCTCCGCGTCCACGGGCAGCTTGGTGGTGTTGCTGTCGAGCGGGACGACGACGCTGAGCGCCTTGCCGTCGGAGGAGGTGGAGACGGCCTGCACCGGCCCCACCGCCCAGTCCCCGAAGGCCTTGCGGTCGGCCTCCGCCTTGGCCTTGTCGGCCTCGGTGACACCGGAGTCACGGACGTAGACCACGATGCCGTTGGAGATCTTGGCGTCGGGGAAGTTGTCGGCGGCGTTGGCCGCGTTGGTGGACTCGGCCCCGCGGGCGAGTTCGACGGTGACGCTGTTCTTCTCGACACCGGAGAGCTTGGCGCCCAGCGGTACCGAAACGACGGTGGCGATGATCCAGGCGACCAGCACCAGCCATTTGCCCACCCGGCTCCCCGGTAACCCGAGGAATCCGCCGCCGGACTTGCTGGATCCCGACATGGGATGTTCTCCTCATCTGTGGAGGCGTGCAATTCGATGAAGCCACGTCGATTCGGCGTGGTGCTGCGACTTCCGCTGCCGGGTCGCCCAGTTGCCGCTGGACGGCCCGGTGTTCCCTCTCCGGAAACGCACGGGGATCAGTTGTTCGGACGGTCCGGTCCGGGGTCGTCCGGTATCCCGCCGGTTGCGGACTGCGCCGGGAAGGCGAAGAACCGGGTGAGCACCGCACGGGCGCCCGGCGGGGTTTCCGACTCGGGGCGCTTGTAGCGGTAGAGCAGTTTGATGTACTCCTCGAAGAACTCCAGGAGTTCGTCGTAGGTGACCTTGATCTGCCCCCGGGAGATGGGCAGTCCTTCTCCCCAGGGCCCGTCCTCCGATCCGGCCTCCAGTTGGAGCCTGGCGAAGTGCTCCAGGTCGAAGGCCAGGTCGAGCCTGGTCATCTCGTCGATGACGGCACGCATCTCCGGACTCTGGTCGACCCGGCGGGGGATCCGCAGATCCACCGGCGCCGTGCGCCACCAGCGTTCCCGGCCCTTGGAGAGTTCCGGGACCTCTTCGATGAAGCCGTGCTGAGCCATCTGTCGAAGGTGGTAACTGGTCAGGCCGCTGCTTTCGCCGAGGGCCTTGGCCAGTGTGGTTGAGGTGGCCGGCCCGGACCTGAGCTGCTGCACGATCCGGTTCCGCAGCGGGTGCGCCAACAGGCGCAGTGCCTCGATGTCGGTGACCTCACGTGTGACCGGCTTCGCGTCGCGATCGACCATGCCATCACTGTAGGGGTTGCAAAATCTCCTTGCAAGTCTTCTTTGCAAGGAGATTTTGCTTGCTCCCACGGCAGTTGACTCACCGTCCGGTCGGCACCGCGGCCAACTCGGCCGCCACGTCGTACTTCTGCACCCAGGACACGTCCGCCACCAGCGCGGACATCGCACCGCCGGGCCCACCTGCGCCACCCGCGCCACCCGCGCCGCCGGGGCGGCCCGGACCACCCGAGCCGCCCGGACCGCCAGGGCCTCCGGCGGGCGGCGCCAGCCGCTGCGAGCCGCCCGCCAACGAGCCCGCGCGCACCCGCGAGGTGTGGTCGAGCCGCAGCCGCTCGTACCGCTGCAGCGCCTCCGTCAACCCCTCCGGGCCGGGCGCGCGGTCGGCCAGCACGGCGGCCAGCGCGACGGCGTCCTCGATGGCCTGGCTGGCGCCCTGGCCGTGGTGCGGCAGCATCGGGTGGGCGGCGTCGCCGAGCAGTGTGGTGCGCGGCGTGCTCCAGCCGGGCAGCGGCTCCCGGTCGTACAGCGTCCAGTGCCACGTCTCCGTCGCCGCGGCCAGCAGGGCGGTCGCGGCCGGGTCCCAGCCCGCGAACGCGTCGAGCAGTGCCCCGTGCTCGCCGGGCCGGCTCCAGGACTCCGCGCTGCCGCCGGTGTCCGGCAGCACGGCGACGAAGGAGATCTGCCGCCCGCCGTCCACCGGCTGGGCCATCAGCCGGAGTTCGGCGCCCGCCCACACGTACATGGTGTCCGGGGCGACCTCCGGGACGAGCCCGGCCGGGACGACGCCGCGCACCGCGGCCGTCCCCGAGAAGACCGGCTCGTCCGGGTGGCCCAGGGCCCGGCGGACCACCGAGTGCACCCCGTCCGCACCGACCAGCAGATCGGCCCGCGCGGTCGTTCCGTCGGCGAACTCCAGTCGCACGCCGTCCGCCCCTTCGGTGAACCCGACCAGCCGCCGGCCGGTCCGGATCGCCCCGGCCGGCACCTGCTCCGCCAGCAGGGCGTGCAGGTGGGCGCGGTGCACCGTGTAGTGCGGGGCCCCGAACTCGGCCTCCCAGGAAGCGCCCATCGGCTGCCTGGCCAGCACCTTCGCCCCGTTGAACAGCCGCACCTCCAACGCCTCCGGCCGCACCGCGATCCCGTGCAGCCGGTCGGCCAGCCCGAACCGGTGCAGCAGCCGGCTGCCGTTCGGGGCCAGGTGCAGGCCGGCGCCCACCTCCCGCAGTGCGGGCGCCTGTTCGAAGACCTCGACCCGAACTCCCTTGCGGTGCAGCGCCGTCGCGGCAGCCAGCCCGCCGATGCCGGCCCCGACCACCGCGACCCGCAGATCCTCCTCGGCCATCGGCCGATCCCCTTTCGCTCCGCCCGGCAGTCCGCCGGGCCCGTTCTCGTCCACGGACAGGAAAAAGGGCCGACCGGACGGCCGGCCCCGAAATGCGCCACACCTACCGCCGGGCCGGCACCGGAATTCCGCGGCCGCACGGCAGCCGCCGGGAGAGGTATCCCAGCAGGTCGCTCCGGTGCGTTTCCGGATAGAAGTGGTCCCCGGCGAACAACCGGTGCTCGAATCCGGCCGAGGTCAGCTCGGCCCAGGTCCGGATGCCGGCCAGGTCGCAGCGCGGGTCGCTGATGCCGACGCATCCGGCGACCGGCACGGCCAGCACCGCCCGGTCCGGACGGTAGGTCCGCAGGACCCGGTAGTCGGCCCGCAGGGCGGGCATCAGCAGCTCGCGCAGGGCCGGTTCGGCGAAGGCGTCCAGCCGGTGCCCCGAGACCTCCCGCAGGGAGGCCAGGATCTCGTCGTCACCGTCGCCCGGGAAGTCCCCGGGGACCACCCGGTGCGGGGCGACCCGCCCCGAGGCCACCAGTAACTCCGGCTGCCGCACCGGCAGTTCGGCCAGCCGCCGGGCGACCTCGTAGGCCACCGCCGAGCCCATGCTGTGGCCGAACAGCGCGTACGGCCGGTCCAGCCAGGGCAGCAGCGCGGCCACCGACCGGTCGGCCAGCTCGTCCATCGAACCGACCGGCGGCTCGGCCAGCCGGTCCTGCCGTCCGGGGTGGCAGGCGGCGAGCACCGCCACCCCGGACGGCAGGCCGGACTGCCAGTCGGCGAAGGCGGCGGATCCGGCCCCGGCGTGCGGGAAGCACACCAGGCGCAGCGCCGGGGGCTCGACCCCCGGGCGGTGCCGGAACCAGGACGCGTCGCCGGAATTCTTCGGATCAGCCATTTCCCGTCCTCCTCCATCCGGCCGTAGCATAACCGGCGGGAATTCCCCGGGGCGAACGATTCCGACGTATCGAATTAATATAGCCGAACCTTGGAGAATGCCTGCGGGAGCCACCCGCCCGGCCTTCCGCGGCGCATTCCCGGGAATACTCCGGAGGAACTCCGCGGGCGTTTCCGGGGCCGCTCGGGGAACCCTCCGGGAACGCGCGGGGAAAGCCCTGCGGGCCGCTCCGGAGCCACCGCCGGCCGCACTCCGGGCCCCGGCCGGCCGCCCCCGCGCTCCGGTGTGCCGCTCCCGGAACCACCGGGGTGTAGTTACCTACACCGGTGGACTCGGGGGTAAGACCCACTGCACCGGGCCGCCCGCGCGGCCAGACTTGAGGCCACGGAGCCAACGGGCTCCCGAATGGGGAGAGTTCATCATGGTGGACCAGACGTCAACCGTCCGGAGGGCAGGGCTCCCGGGCGCCCTGAGCGGCAGGCGGCTGCGGCTCGACTTCAAGGCACCGCTGCGCGGGCTGCGCCTCTTCGCACTGAAGATCCCGGCACTGGTGCTGTTCGGCCTCTCACTGGCCTCGATCGGCTACCTCCTCCTCGGGGTGGGCGTCCTGCTGCTCCCGGCCGCCACGGCCGGGCTGCGCCGGGTCGCCGACGCCGCCCGGCGGCTCAACGGCCGGTGGGCGGGCGTCGAGATCGCCCGGCCGTACGCACCCAGGCCCGAGTTCAGCGCCGGCCCGGTGGGCTGGGTGGAGCGCGTCCGCTGGATCCTGACGGACCGTGCGACCTGGCGGGACCTCGCCTGGGCGGTCACCGACCCGGTGGTCGGCGGCGTCGCGGCCCTGCTGCCCGCCGCGCTGATCGCGTACGGGATCGAGGGCGTGCTGCTGCCGCTCCTGTGGCACCCGCTCACCTCGGCCGGGTACGAGGACTGGTACGCCCTGGTGATCCACGTGCACGGCAGCTTCGGGATCGGCGCCCTGTTCGCCGTCCCGATCGGCCTCGCGTCGATCGCCCTCGGCCTGACCACCGGCCCGGCCCTGCTGCAGCTGCACGGCCGCTGGACGGCCGCGCTGCTGGCCCCCAGCGCCGAGGCCATCCTCGGGCAGCGGGTCGAACAACTCGCCGCCACCCGGACGGAGGTGGTGGACAGTCAGGCCGCCGAGCTGCGCCGGATCGAGCGCGACCTGCACGACGGCGCCCAGGCCAGGCTGGTCGCGATGGGCATGCGGATCGGGGCCGCCGAGCAGCTGCTGTCGAGCGACCCGGAGGCGGCCCGCCGCCTGCTCGCCGAGGTCAAGGACTCCTCGTCCAAGGCGCTGAGCGAGCTGCGCAACCTGGTCCGCGGCATCCACCCGCCGGTGCTCTGCGACCGCGGCCTGTCGGAGGCGGTGCGCGCCCTGGCCCTGGACAGCCCGCTGATCGTCGAGGTGGTCTCGGACGTGCCCGGCCGGGTGTCGCTGCCGGTCGAGTCCGCCGCCTACTTCGCGGTCTCCGAGCTCCTGACGAACGCCACCCGGCACTCCGGGGCCGCCCGGGTCTGGATCGACCTCGCGCACAGCAACAACCTGCTGCGGATCTCCGTCAGCGACGACGGCCACGGCGGGGTGGACCCGGACAAGGGCAGCGGACTGCGCGGAATCGAGCGCCGACTGGCCGCCTTTGATGGCATCCTCACCCTGAGCAGCCCCGAGTCCGGTCCGACCATGGCGATTCTGGAGATCCCGTGCGTGTTGTCATCGCCGAAGACCTCGTCCTCCTGAGGGAGGGGTTCGTCGCCATCCTGGAAGCCGCCGGCCTGGAGGTGGTGGCGGCGGTCAGCACCGGGCCGGACCTCCTGGAGGCCCTGCTCACCCAGCGGCCGGACGTCGCGGTGGTCGACGTCCGGCTGCCCCCCACCTTCACCGACGAGGGTCTGCGGGCCGCCATCGCGGCCCGCAAGGAGATCCCCGGGCTTCCGGTGCTGGTGCTCTCCCAGTACGTCGAACAGCTCTACGCCCGCGAGCTCCTGGCGGACAACAGCGGCGGCGTCGGGTACCTGCTGAAGGACCGCGTCTTCGACGTCGCCCAGTTCATGGACGCGCTGCACCGGGTCGCCGGCGGCGGCACCGCGCTGGACCCGGACGTCATCTCCAAACTGCTCTCCGGCGGGCGGCAGTCCAGCGCCCTGGCCCGGCTCACCCCCCGCGAGCGGGAGGTGCTGGCCCTGATGGCCGAGGGGCGCTCCAACGCGGCGATCGCCCAACGCCTGGTGGTCAGCGGACGGGCCGTCAGCAAGCACACCGCGAGCATCTTCGCCCGGCTCGACCTCCCCGAGGACGACGACGACAACCGCCGGGTGCTGGCCGTCCTCGCCTACCTCAACGGCTGACCACCGCCCCGGCCCCCACCCGCCGCCCGTCCGCCGCGCCCGGCGCCCGCCCCGCCCGCCGTCCGCACCCCGCCCGTCCGGCGGCGGCCCGCACGCGGCGAAATGGAAGCGATACAGATCCAAAAAGCGAGCTTCCTAGCCTGGGCGCCGATGGCGACAGAACGGGGGTAGCTCGATGGAGTTCAGTGTTCTCGGCCTGGTCTCGGTGAAGGACGCCCGCGGGGCGGAGGTGGGGCTCGACGGTGCCAAGCAACGCACGGTGCTGGCGGCCCTGCTGCTCGCCCGCGGCCGGGTGGTGACGGACGCCCGACTCAGCACACTGCTCTGGGACTGGAATCCGCCGGCCACCATGAGCGCGCAGATCTACACCTACATCTCCCGGCTGCGCAAGCGGCTCGGTCCCCGGGTGCGGCTCTCCCGCCAGGGCCCCGGCTACCAACTGGACATCGGCGGCAGCCGGTTCGACCTGGTCGAGTTCGAGCGGCTCGCCCGGCAGGCCCGGTCCGCCCTGGCGGCGTCCCGGTTCGAAGCCGCCGCACGGGACTTCGAATCCGCACTCGCCCTCTGGCAGGGGCCGGCGCTCGGCAACGTCACCGAGGCCCTCGCCCAACTGGAGGTCCCCGGGCTGGAGGAGGCCCGGACGGCCGCGCTGGAGGGCCGGGTCGAAGCCGACCTGGCGCTCGGCCGGCACCAGCGGCTCGTCCCCGAGCTGACCTCGCTGGTCACCGAACTCCCCCTGCGGGAAAGGCTGCGGGCCCAGCTGATGACCGCGCTCTACCGCTCCGGCCGGCGGGCCGACGCGCTCGCCGCCTACCAGCAGGGCCGGCGCATCCTCGCCCACGAGATCGGCGTGGACCCGGGCCCCGAGCTGACCGCCGTCCACCAGGCGGTGCTGACCGACAGCCCGGAACTCCTCACCGGGCCCGGCGGGCCGCAACCGCCCGGCGCCCGGCCGGCCAGGACGGCCGGTCCCGAGCACGTCCGGGGCCGGGAGAACCTGCTCGCGCTGGTGCACTCCACCCTCCCGGTGCGCGGCGAGGACGTCCTCGCCGCCATGGTCCGGGCCGGGCTGCTGAAGGTCCGCGAGCCCGGCCACGACGGATCGCCCCGCTACTGGGTGGGCGAGCCCTCGCTCCTGGTCCCGCACGACGCCGCGCAGTGCCCGGCCTGCGCCCTGCGAGCGGAGCCGTATATGGAGTCCGCATAGGAGCCGGGGGGAGCCTTCCTCCCGCGGTGCACGCCGCCGGGACGGGGCAGCACCCCGCCGCGCGGCAGCCGCCCGACATCCTTCCGCACCCACCGAAGAATCGAGGGACACCATGTCCGACACCGAAGTCACCGGCATCCTGGACGCCGAGCGCAAGGCCCTGGTCAAGTCGATCGTCTGCGACGTGCTGGAGGTCGAGCCGGCGGAGCTGGGCGAGGACGACGACTTCGTCGAGCAGCACGAGGCCGACTCGCTGGCCGGCCTGACCATCCTCGCCACGCTGGAGCGCGACCTCCACATCGAGCTGGCGCAGGAGGAACTGGAGCGGATGACCAACCTGGCCGGTGTCTACGCCGTCGTCGCCGACGCCGAGTCCCGGTGACCACCGTCGACCCGACCCGGGGGCGCAGAGTGGTGCTGACCGGCCTCGGCCTGGTCTCCGCCATCGGGATCGGCGTCGACGCGTTCGCCTCCGGCCTGCGGGCCGGGGCGAGCGGCGTCAAGCCCATCACCGCGTTCGACACCGCGGGCTTCGAGTACGCCAACGCCGGCGAGATCACCGACTTCGACCCGGCCGAGCACCTGCGCACCGTCCGCCCCGAGGACCTCGGCCGGGCCTCGCAGTTCTCGGCCGCCGCCGCCCGGATGGCCTTCGAGGACTCCGGGCTCGACCACGAGAGGCTGCTGGCCGCCCGGACCGTGGTCGCCGTCGGCACCACCGACGGCGAGACCCGCGACCTCGACGCGCTGGTCGGCCGGCAGATCGCGGAGGGCCCGGAGCAGGTCGACCCGGTGCTGGCGCGCCGCGTCGGCAACGAGCAGCTCTCCGCCGGGATCGTCCGGGAGCTCGGGCTGGTCGACGTCGAGGCCGCGACCGTCCCGACCGCGTGCGCCGCCGGCAACTACGCGGTCGGCTACGGCTACGACGCGATCCGGCTCGGGGACGCCGACCTGGCCCTGTGCGGCGGCGCCGACGCGCTCTGCCGCAAGACCTTCGCGGGCTTCTACCGCCTGGGCACGATCGCGCCCGAGGTCTGCCGGCCGTTCGACGTGAACCGCCAGGGCATCCTCACCGGCGAGGGCGCCGGCATCCTGCTGATGGAGTCGCTGGACTCCGCGCTCGCCCGCGGCGCCCGGATCTACGCCGAGGTGCTCGGTTACGGCCTGACCTGCGACGCCCAGCACCCCGTCGCCCCGGACGAGGACAGCATCGCCCGGTGCATCCGGATCGCCCAGCGCAACGCGGGGGTGAGCCCGGACCAGGTCGACTTCATCAGCGCGCACGGCACCGGCACCAAGGCCAACGACATCACCGAGTCCCGCGCGATCCGGCGGGTCTTCGGCGAACGGCCGCCCGCCACCGTCTCGATCAAGTCGATGATCGGGCACTCGATGGGCGCCGCGAGCGCGATCGCCGCCGCGGCCTGCGCCATCGCCCTCACCGAGCGCTTCATCCCGCCCACCATCAACCACGTCGAGACCGATCCGGAGATCGGCCTGGACGTGGTGCCGAACGTGGCCCGGCCGGCCGACCTGCGCGTGGTGCAGAACAACGCACTGGCCTTCGGCGGCAACAACGCCGTCCTGCTGCTGGGTGCGGCGCCCGCCGCCGCCTGACGGCACCCCGACGATCAGGAGCTCTCACGTGACCACCGATTCCCCGCCGGACCGGCCGATCGTGCTGTCGGGCTGGTCGGCCGCCTCCCCCTTCGGCCTCGGCGCCGGGGCCTTCACCGAGGGGCTGACGGCCGGCCACGCGGCGACCGCGCCGCTGGACCGGGAGCACTGGGACGGCCCGTACGACACGGCCGGTCTGATCCCCGACTTCACCGTCGCGGGCGTGCTCGGCCGCAAGGGCACCCGCGCCCTGGACCGCTCCACCGGCATCGCGCTCGCCACCGTCGGCCTGCTGCTCGACCAGTACGACGGTGAACTCGGCGCCGACCCCGAGGACATCGGGCTGGTCCTGGGCATCGGTGCCACCAGTGTCCAGAGCATCATGGACTTCTCCCGGGCCTCCCAGGCCGGCGAGCGGCCCTACGACGTGGACCCGGCGCTCTTCCCCAACACCGTGCAGAACCGGGCGACCGGGGCCGGCGCCATCCGCTACGGGCTGAAGGGCCCGAACACCACCATCAGCGGCGGGTCCCTCACCTCGCTGCTGGCGCTCAACTACGCGGTCCGGATGCACCGCCAGGGCCACGGCCGGGTCTTCCTCTGCGGCGCCGTCGAGGAGTACTCGGCGCAGCGGGCCCGGCTGGAGTGGCACGGCGGCGGCGCCGGGGGCGGCGGAGCGCCCGGCCCGCTGGGCGAGGGCTGCGCGGTGTTCCTCACCGAGACCGCGGCCGGGGCGCGCGCGGCCGGGAGGCAGCCGCTGGCCACCGTGCTCGGCTCGCGCTTCCTCGCCTTCCACGCCCCCGGGACGGTGGGGGCCACCCTGGCCCGCGCCGTCACCGAGGTGCTCGCCGCCGCCGGCGCCACCGCCGCCGACGTCCGGGTGATCGCGCCCGGCGAGGCACCGGGCCCGCTCGGCGCGCAGGAGGAGGCCGGGCTGGACCGCGCGCTCGGAACGGCCGGAACCGCCGGAACGGCTCCGGTCCGGCTGCGCGTCCGGCGGCTGCTCGGCGACACCGGCGCGGCCTCCGCCGGGTTCCAGCTCGCCGCCGTCCTCTCGCTGGCCCGCACGCAGCCCCAGCCGGACGGAGCGCTGGCCCTGGTCACCTCGGTCAGCCCGGCGGGGACGGTCGGCTGCACCCTGCTCCGGCTGGAGCACCCCGCCGCCGCCTGACCGGCCCGCCCGCGGCCGACGCCGGGCGGCACCACCACCCCGCCCGACCCGGCCGGGTCGGCCTCCCCGGCCGGCCCGGCCGATCCCATTGCCCCACTGCCTCCCGATCCCATCGACCCGACCCCATCGACCCGACCGCGCGACCCCGAGGAGAGACCATGACCGCCCCGTCCGTCCCCGTACCGCCGCCGGCGGCGGAACAGCCCGTGCCCCGGCCGATCGCCCTGGTCACCGGAGGCTCCCGCGGCATCGGCCGGGCCGTGGTCGAACGCCTCGCCCAGGACGGCCACGACATCGCGTTCTGCTACCGCAGCGACGAGACCGCCGCGGAACGGACCGCCGACCTGGCCCGCGCCCTCGGCGCCCGGGTGCTGACCCGCCGGCTCGACGTCGCCGACCGGGCGGCGGCGGAGGAGTTCGTCGCCGAGGTGACCGCGGACCTCGGCCCGCTGGACGCCCTGGTCGCCTCGGCCGGCGTGCTGCGGGACCGCCCGGCGGCCCTGATGAGCGGCGCCGAGTGGGACACCGTGCTGCGCACCAACCTGGACGGCACGTTCAACGTCTGCCGGCCGGCCCTGCTCCCGATGATCAAGCGCGGCCGCGGCGCCATCGTCACCCTGTCCTCCGTCGTGGGGCTCACCGGGAACGCCACCCAGGCCAACTACGCCGCCTCCAAGGCTGGCCTGGTCGGCCTGACCAAGGCCCTGGCCAAGGAGGTCGGCCCGCACGGCGTCCGGGTCAACGCCGTGGCGCCCGGGCTGATCGCGACCGACATGAGCGCCGGCCTGTCGACGAAGCGGGAGCAGGAGCTGCTGCGCCGGATCCCGATGGGGCGCTTCGGCACCGCGCACGAAGTGGCCGACCTGGTCGCCTTCCTGGTGTCGCCGCGTGCCGCCTACCTCACCGGCGAGGTCCTCCGGATCGACGGCGGCATCGCCCTGTGAGCACCGCCCGCTGAGGCCCGCCGGGGGGCGGCCCTCGCCCGCTCCGGGCCCCTCCGGCCCCCGCGCCGCCCCCACAGCGCCCCACCGCACCGCACCGGCCGCGCGACCCCCACCGCACACGCCGGAACGCCGTCGGCCGTCACGGGATGTCCCCGTGACGGCCGACGGCGTTGTGGCGTTCCCCCGTGCACCCGGTCAGTTCCACTCCTCGCTGCCGGGGCCGTCGATCGGGAGGGGGGCCGACACGATCGGGCCACCGGCGCGGACCTGGGCGGCGGCGGGCCCGCCCACGGACGCCATCAGTCCGAGGGACAGGGTGGCAGTCATGCCGAGCACAACCAGAGCCGGCCGGAACGTGTTCACGAGTCGGACGTAGCGCACTGCCGCATCTCCTCAAGAATGGGTTTCCCTCGCTTCTGAAACGAGGCTATGCAGTCGCCACTTCAAGCTCTTATCGATACGTTCTTGTCCGGTTCTCAAGCGATACCCGACCGGTCCTGCAGCCCCGTCACCTCCAGCGGGGGCACACCAGGTCGGGGACGCCCGTCACCTCCCGCGGGCCCTCCTCCCCCGGGAGGTCCTCCATCGCCTCGATCAGCTCGGCCAGGTGCTGCTCGGCCTGCTCGACCAGCCGCGGCGACTTCAGGGCCTCGAAGCCGTCCCGGGCGCTGACCAGCCGCCGGAACGCCTCGTCGAAACGCCCCAGCCGCCGCAGCACCTCCCCGAGCCCCAGGCTGAGCCGGGCGTTGAGCAGCGGGACGTCGATCCGCTGCGCCACCCCGAGCCCGGTCTGCAGCGTCGCCAGGGCCTCGTACGGCCGGCCGGAGCGCAGCTGCGCCTCGCCCAGTCCGAGCAGGGCGTGCGTCTCGCCGCGCCGGTCGTGCTTCTCCCGGACGATCTGCAGCACCCGCCGGAAGTTGTCCTCGGCCTCGTCGAACCGGTCGAGCGCCAGGTACGCGCCGGCCAACCGGTTGACGGCCTGCGCCGCGCCCCTGGTCCGGCCGATCCGGTCGAAGACGCCGACGGCCTCGACGGCCAGCCGCAGCGAGGAGTCCAGCGCGCCCTGCTCCCGCTCGATCACCGACATCTGGCCCAGGGTGTGGGCGAGCGCGGAGGCGTCGCCGACCTCCCGGAACACCTCCCGGGCTTCCTGCAGGCGCTCCATCGCCTGCCGCCGGTCGCCGTGGATCCGGTCGATGATCACCATGTTGCGCAGCGCCAGCGCGTGGCCGTAGCGGTGGCCGATCCGCGCGAACAGCCGCACCGCGTTCTCGCACCAGTCCTGCGCCTCGTGGAAGCGCTCCTGGAACATCTCGACGGCGGCGAGCTCGTGGCACATCACGGCCTCGCCGAGCTCGTTCCCGGCCCGCCGCGCCACCTCCAGGGAGCGCTCGCAGGTGAGCCGCCAGTTCTCGTGGTGGTTGCGGATCTCGAACAGCACCACCGAGGAGGCGGTGAGGTCCCAGGCCAGTTCGTCCAGGGACAGCTCACAGGCCTGGAGCACCGAGGCGACCAGCGACTCGCGCTCCGTCTCGAACCACTGCAGCGGGTCCTCCAGCAGCTCGTCGGTGTGGGCGCGGTCCAGCGGGCGGCGCTCCGCCGAGCCGTGCACCACCGAGAAGTCGCCGCCGTACTCGCGCCGGTGGGCCTCCTCGGCCAGGGCGAGCCAGGTCTCCAGGACCCGGGTCACCGCCTCCCGCCGCTCGGCCTCCTGCTCCTCCAGCTCGGCCCGCTCGCGCGCGTACAGCCGCAGCAGGGTCTGGAAGCGGTAGCGCAGCGCGCCGGTGGCGTCCGTGCCGGCCGCCTCCAGCAGTTGCGCGTCGACCAGGTGCTCGATCAGGTTCTCGGCCTGCGTCGGCGGCAGGTCGAGCAGGGCGCCGCCGACCCAGGCGGTGAAGTCGGGCACCGCCAGCAGCCCGAGCCGCCGGTACATCCGGGCCACGTCCGCCGGCAGGTCGCGGTAGCTGAGGCCGAAGCTCACCCGGACCTCCAGGTCCCCGGCGGTCAGCTCGTCCAGCCGCCAGCACTCGTTGGCGAGCCGGGCGGCCAGGTGCCGTACGTTCCAGTGCGGCTTCGAGGCCAGCCGGGCCGCGGCGATGCGCAGGGCCAGCGGCGTGCGGTCGCAGAGCCGGACGAGCCGGCGCGCACCGTCCGGGTCGTCGGTGACCCGGTCCGCTCCGGCGATCATGCCGAGCAGTGCCAGGGCGTCCGGCTCCGGCAGCGGGTCGAGCCGCAGCCGGACCCTGCTGTGGCCGACCGCGAGGTGGTCCTGCTGGTCCTCCCGGCTGGTGACCACGACGCAGGAGCGGCCGCCGTCGGGCAGCAGGTCGCGGATCTGGTTGAAGGAGTGGGCGTTGTCCAGGATGACCAGGACGCGGCGCTCGGCGAGGATCGCCCGGTACAGCGACACCCGGTCGTCGTGGGCGGTGGGGATCCGTTCACCGGGCACTCGGAGGGATCGGAGGAAACGATTCAGCACGTCCCCGGGTTCGGCCGGGGACCGGTGCTCGTCGTAGCCGAACAGGTCCGCGTAGAGCTGGCCGTCGGGGAACTGCTCGGTCACCCGGTGCGCCCAGAACAGGGCGAGACCGGTCTTGCCGACCCCCGGGAATCCGGTGACGAAGCCGCGGGCCGGCCCCCCGCCCCTGGATTCGTCCTCCAACAGGAGGTCCAGGGAGGCGAGTTCGGATTCACGGCCGACGAAGGCCGAAACCGGCGGCGGCAGTCCGCCCAGCGCGCGGCGGGGCGAGTCGTCGGCCGCCTCGACCTCCGGGACGACGTAGTCCTCGACCGACAGCGCGGGCGCGGCGACCGTCTCCCGCGGGGAGCCGAGCAGCATCAGCTCGGGATCGTCGCGCAGGATCGCGTCGTGCAGCCGCTGGATCACCGGGCCCGGCTCCAGGCCGAGCTCCTCGACGAACTGCTGGCGCCCGTCCCGGAACGTCTCGGTCGCCTCGGCCCTGCGCCCGGCCCGGTACTGGGCGAGCATCAGGTTGTAGCGCAGCTGTTCGCGCAGCGGGTTGTCCCGCATCACGGCGGCCAGCCGGGGGATCAGCTCCTGGTGCCGGCCGAGCGCGAGCTCCAGCCCGGTGAGCTCCTCGTAGACCATCAGCCGCTGCTCCTCCAGGGCGACGGCCGCGCCCTCGACCCGACGGCCGGTCACCCCGGCCAGCGCCGGGCCGCGCCAGACGTCCAGCGCCAGCCGGTAGAGGCCGGCCGCGTCCTCGTTGCGCTCCTCCCGGCGCGCCTGCGCGGCCTCGCTCAGCAGGCGGTCGAAGTGCACGGAGTCCAGGGTGTTGCCCTGTGCCTGCAGCCGGTAGCCGGGATGCGCGGTGAGGATGACCTCGCGCGGGCACTCGACCGCCCGGAACGCCTTGCGCAGTGCGGCGACGCAGATCGCCACCTGGGTCCTCGCGGTGGAGGGCGGCTGACCTTCCCAGACCGCCTCGACGAGGCTGTCGACCGACACCTCCTTTCCCCAGGCCAGCACGAGCATCGCCATGATGGTGCGCTGACGCGCCCCACCTATCACCACCGGCCGACTTTGATATGTAACCGACAATGGCCCGAGAATGCCGAAATCGAGGCCAATATCCCGTTCAGCCGCATCGACCATCTGTACCCCCGTTGGTCTCACGCCAGGTGCCGCAGCGCGACCGAGGATACTTGATTGATTCACAAATCACGCCTGGCTTGCGTCCGCATCATTCACGGCCGGAACTCGCCCGCGCCCGCGGGCGGCCCCCCGTCAATTCGCCCGGAACGCCGGAACGGAACGAAGAAACAAACCGACCGGTGCGCCCCATTCCCGCGGGCCCCGCGGATAGCACCGGGAAGTGGACCGGCGCCGTCCGAAGGAGTTCCGGCCGGCTCCGGCGGTGGGGGAATCCGCCGGAGCCGGCCGGGGCCGGAGTGCTCCGGCGGCATCAGCCGCCGGGAGCCGAACGGACGGCGAGGACCAACGGACCGGTCATCGCCGTCGTGAGCAGCGCCATCAGCACCAGGACGGTGAGCCCCGCGGTACTGATCAGATGTGCCTGCCAACCGATCCCGGCGAGGACGATCTCGGTCACTCCGCGACAGTTCATCAACGCCCCGAAACGCATCGCGTCCGCCCGGTCCAAACCGGCCAGCCGGGCTGCTCCGCCCGCACCGACCAGCTTGGTCACGCAGGCCGCCAGCACGACGACGACGAGAACCAGCCAGTGCCCGCCGTCCCGCCCGAGCGAGCCGATCGAAACCTTCAGGCCGACACCGGCGAAGAACACCGGCAGCAGCACGGCCAGGGTGAAGCCCTGGAAGTGCTGCTGCATCCGCTCGATCACGCTCGACTGGTGCGGCACCACCGTTCCGAACAGGAAGGCGCCGACCGCCGGGTGCAGCCCGATCAGCTGGGTCAGCCCCGCGTAGCCGAGCGCTCCGGTCAGCAGGACGGGCAGCAGCAGCCGTTCGGGCGAGCTCCGCCGCTCCGAGCGCCGGATCAGCGCGGCGAGCGCGGGCCGCACCCACAGCACGGTGACGGCGACCAGCGCCAGGGTCAGCCCCATGGTGGAGACGAGCTTCCCGCTGCCACCGCCCGCCGAGGCCGCCAGGATGCCGGTGAGCGCCAGCCAGGCCACCCCGTCACCGAGCGCCGCCGTGGTCAGCGCGTAGCCGCCGAGCGGCGTGCGGTCCATCCTCAGGTCGACCAGGGTCCGGGCCAGGACCGGCAGCGCGGTCACCGACAGGGCCAGCCCGAAGAACGCCGGGTAGCCCCAGCCGTTCCCGGCCGACCCGGCCAGCACGTCCGGCGCCGCCAGCGCGATCGCGCCGCCGGCCAGGAAGGGCAGGCCCATCCCGCCGCCGACCGCGGCCACCACCGGCCCGCGCAGCCGCACCTCCCGCAGCTCGCACCCGAGCAGGAAGACGAAGACGGACAGCCCGAGCTGCGCCGCGAGATCGAGCCCGCCGCGCACCTCGGGGGAGAAGATCCAGGCCTGCCCGGACGGCCAGATCCAGCCCAGTGCGGACGGACCGAGCAGCAACCCGCCGAGGACCTCGCCCACCACCGGGGGCTGACGCAGTCGGACCATCAGCGACCCCAGCAGATGGCTGAGCAGCACGACCACCGCGACCGCCAGCAGGAAGCGGGCGATCGGGTCGACCCGGTCGGCCCGGCGCGCGGTGTCCGCCAGGCTCGGCCCCCACAGCACGAGGGCCGTCACCAGGACGACCAGCCCGGGGACCCAGCGGACCACCGCCTGCCGGACGGCCCCCTCCCGCGGGCGCCGCGGCGGCACCCCACGACGGACCGGCCCCTCGGGCGCGGGCCTCTCCGCCGTGGTCACGGCGCCGCCACCCCCCGGGCGCCGACCGCGGCCGGAACCTCGGCGTCCTGCTCCGCGGCGGGCCAGTCGGCGAACCGGCGCAGCCCGTACAGCAGCGGGACCCCGCCCGCTCGGTGCACCTCGACGACCTCGCCGAGGACCAGGACGTGATCGCCGACCTCGATCAGCTGCCGCACCCGGCAGCCGGCCAGCGCCAGCGCGTCCCCGGTGAGCCAGGGCAGGCCGAGGACGGGCGACGGCCGCCAGTCGACGTGCGCGAAGCGCTCGGCCACCGCGGTCGTGAACACCCGGGCGGCGGCCTGCCCCCCGGTGTGCAGGAGGTTGACGGCGAAGGCCTGTCGCGCGACCAGGGCGTCCAGCGTGCTGCTGGGGGCCTTCAGACAGACGGACAGGACGGGCGGCGCGGTGGTCACGCTGCTCAGCGAGGAGCAGGTGAGCCCGCGGGGACGGCCGACCGGGTCGGTGGTGGTGACCACCGCGACGCCGGTCGGGAAACGGCTCATGAGCCCCCGGTAGTCGTCCGCCGGCACGTGCCCGGCGGTGGACGGCTGTCTTGCGGAGCGGGGCTGCGGACCGGCGCGGTCCACGAAGCGTCTGCCGGCCGGGGCCTGGCTCGACGCGGGCGGGCTGGCCATGCGTTCTCGCCTTCTGGGAGCGGTGCGGATGGTCGCCGAGCACTGCCGGGGGCACCGCCGGGCAGCGGGGGACGGCGACCGTCGCCGATCGCCGTCCGTGCGCCGACGGGGCCCGGCCCGACGGGTCCGCGGGGGTGGGGACCCGTCGGGCCGGGGGCTCGGTGCACCCCCGGCGGGTGCGGGTCAGTTGATCGACGCGAGGTACTCGTGGCAGCTCGGCAGGGCGGCGACGAGGCGGTCCGCGTCGGCCTTGATCCGGGCCAGCTCGGCGCGGGCCGCGGCCGGGTCGATGTGCGCGAGCGCCGGCCGGGCCGTCCGGGGCTCGTGCCCCAGCCCGAGCAGCATGGTGTTCCAGGAGTAGTGCTCGAAGCCGTGGTAGGCCTGGTAGATGGTCTGCTCGTCGAGCAGGTGCGAGGCGGCGACCTCCAGTCGCTCGGCCAGGCCGTCCGGGAGCGGGCGGACCTTGGTCTCCTTCCAGTACGGCGTGTCGTCACGGCGGGCCGCCCAGTAGTGCAGGACGAGGAACTCCTTCACGCCGTCCAGCACGTTGGCGACGCGCTTGTTGTAGTCCGCGGCCAGCGCCGGGTCCCAGCGCTCGTCCGGGAAGTGCTTCACCAGCTGCTCGATGCCGTGCTGGATGAAGAAGATGCCGGTCGACTCCAGCGGCTCCACGAAGGCGCTGGACAGGCCGATCGCCACGCAGTTGTTCACCCAGGAGCGCTCGTTGCGGCCGATCCGCATCCGGATGTGGTTGGCCTCCAGGTCGTCCCGGCCGGGAGCGGCGAACTCGCGCAGCGTGCGCTCCGCCTCCTCCGGGCTGGTGAACTCGTCGGAGTAGACGTAGCCCGTGCCGTTGCGCCCGAACAGCGGGATCGTCCAGATCCAGCCCGCCTCCATGGCCGAGGCCGTGGTGTACGGACGCATGTCCTTGCGCTGCTCCTCGTCCAGCGGCACCCGCAGCGCGACGGCCCGGTTGTTCGGCAGGACGTCCTGGAAGGAGACGAACGGCTCCTCCATCGTCTCGTTGATCAGCAGGCCGCGGAAGCCGGTGCAGTCGATGAACAGGTCGCCCGCGACCTCGCCGTGCCCGCGGGTGGTGACGTGGCTGATCCAGCCGCGCTCGTCCCGTGCCACGTCCACCACGTCGTCCACCACGTGCCGCACCCCGCGCCGGGTGCCGTAGTCGGTGAGGAACCGGGCCAGCAGGCCGGCGTCGAAGTGGTAGGCGTACGGGAACTGGGCGCGCTGCTCCTCCAGGGTGGAACGGCCGAGCGAACCGTCCAGGCCGCCGGCGAACAGCGACCCGTCCATCAGTCTCGGCGAGCGTCTCGCCTCGCACAGGTACGGCGTGATGTAGCAGCTGCGGTCGAAGGACTCGCTGCGGTCGCCGAGCTGCAGCCACCAGTCGGCGACGTTGAACCCGTCGGAGGTCCGCAGCCGCTCGAACGGGTGGTAGAAGTGGTGCCCGACCTCGCGCCAGTTCTCGAAGCGGATGCCGAGCTTGTAGGAGCCGGAGCAGTGCGGCATCCAGTCCCGCTCGTCCAGGCCGAGATAGTCGAAGAAGTGCCGGACGGTGCTGAAGGTCGCCTCACCGACGCCGATGGTGGCGACGCGGTCCGATTCCACCAGCGTCACGTCGAGCCGGTCGCCGAATGCCGCCTTCAGGTAGGTGGCACTCATCCAGCCTGCGGTTCCGCCGCCGACGATCACTACCGAGTTGATCATCCCCGAGCCCTCCTGGAGATCCGTGATTCGTGCAGCGAAGTTATCCAGCCACGTTTTTCCTTCGTTATCGGCCGTCAATGGCGAGGGA
Source organism: Kitasatospora sp. NPDC038210 (assembly GCF_055600605.1). NCBI lineage: Bacteria > Bacillati > Actinomycetota > Actinomycetes > Kitasatosporales > Streptomycetaceae > Kitasatospora > Kitasatospora sp. NPDC038210. The sequence goes on from NZ_JBVJYK010000046.1 coordinate 27,599, forward strand.
AGATCGACGGTGTTCCCGACAATATCGACGGGTGCCCGGACGGAATCCCGCAGCCGCTTCCCGGCGTTTCTCCGCCGGTTTCTCCCCGGTCCCCGCGGGTTTCCCGCCGGGCCCGTTCCGTGCGCCCGTCGGCCCCCGTCGGGCGCTGCCGCTCTCCCGCCGCTTCCGTGGGGCACCGCGACGCAGCCGCCGTCCCCGCGGGGCGGCGGGCGGGCGCGGCGGCGCGGGGCTCTGCGGGGATGTCCGGATGCCGCCGGAGGCGCGCACGGCGTCGGCCGGCGCCGCAGGGCGTCGACCGGGGGGAGGGGGTGGGGCGTCCGGCCGCTCCGCCGCGGCGGGGCGCACGGCGGCCGCGGCGCACGGCCGCGGCGGGCGGGATCCGCCGCCTCCGGGACCTCGCCGGGGCGGCCGTGACGGATCTGGTGGGGCACCAGGGGCTCGAACCCTGAACCTACGGATTAAAAGTCCGCAGCTCTGCCAATTGAGCTAGTGCCCCGCGGCCCTTGCTCCCGGTGGTGCCCGGTGGGGAGAGCCACGGCGATCCTACCCGGTGGGGCCCACGGCTCCGCCAGTGGATTGCACGGACGCGCCGTCGGTGTGCAGCGGTCCTTGAGGCGGCGTGTAGTGGGCCGCGCGGACACGGCGGAGCCACGCCTCGGCCGGGCGCGGGTCGGGGGCGGCCGGGAGGACACCGGGGCCGGCCAGCCGGTCGGCGGCGTCCGCGAGCAGGCTCTCGGCGACGGCGGGGCGGTCGGCGATGCGTTCGCCGAGTTCGCGGATCCGTTCGGGGTCGGGCAGCCGGATCAGGTTGCGGCCGCTCCGGTGCAGCCGGACGGCCTGCTCGACCAGCCGGACCAGGTGCCGGGCGTGCTTGGCGGCCCGGCGGCGAGTGGCCGGGTCGGTGGTGTCGCGGGTCAGCAGCTTGCGGAACTGCTGGTCGGCGTAGCCGAGATAGGCCCTCCGCACGGCGGGTGCGCTGAGGAAGCTCGTACGGATGCCGACGAGTTCCGCACCGAGCGGGGTGCGGGTCTCGTACAGGTCGTCGGGCAGCCAGACCAGTTCGGAGGCGGTCGGGTTGCAGGTCAGCGCGAGCCGGCACCACTTGGCGGCCTCGTGCAGGGTGAGGTCGGGCGCGGTGCTGACGTGCGACTCGGCGGGGCGGTGCAGGCCGTGCAACTCCTCGGTGGGCGTGGCGAACAGGCCCAGCCGGTCCAGGTCGGAGCCGGCGTGGGCGAAGCCGTACGCGGTGGAGCCGACGATGCCGGAGAGCAGGACGGTCCCGGGGGTGGTTGCGGGCACGGGTGGTCTCCTCCCGGGAGGCGTACGGTCGGGCTGCGGACGGGCGGTCGGCCCACGGACGCGTCGCGGACCGGCCGCGGACGGGTACGGGCATCCTCTCCGGAACGGGCCGCGCCGGGCGAGCGAATTCCGGTCCGGGGCCCGCCCGCCCGCCGATACTGGCCCCATGGAGCACGATCCCCACGTGGAAGCGGTGGCAGCCGGCGGCGTCGAGAAGCTGCGGGCCTGGTGGTCGCACCGCCAGTGGCTGGACCGCCCGCACACCGGTGCGTCCGCCGCCGAGGTGCTGGCCGCCACCGGCTGGGCCCGCTCGGTGGGCGGCGCGGCGCCGTACCTGGGACTGTTCGCCCGGGCCGGGCTCCGCCGGGCGGCGGTGGACGAGGCGGTGGCCCGGCTGGAGGTGCACGAGCTGCCGTCCGCCCGCGGCTGCACGTACGTGCTGCCCGGCTCCGACTTCGCGCTCGGCCTGGCCTGCGGCGCCGCCGCGCCGGTGGGTGAACTGGCCGCGGCGGAGAAGCACCTGGGGGTCGGCCGGGACGAGGTGGAGAAGCTCTGCCTGGCCATCGAGCGGGTGCTGTCGCACGAGGAGCCGCTGGACCCGACCACGATCCGGGAGTCGGTCGGGGACGCGGTCCGCCCGCTCGGCGAGGCGGGCAAGAAGCGCGGACTCGCCACCACCCTGCCGCTCGCCCTCGGGCTGATGCAGTCGCGCGGCCGGATCCGCCGGGTGCCCGTCAACGGCCGCCTGGACCAGCAGCGCTACGGCTACGTCGGCTGGGACCAGCCGGTCGCGGGGAACGCCGTCGACCTCGCCCACCGCTACTTCTCCTGGGCCGGCCCGGCCACCGTCAAACACTTCCGCTGGTTCTCCGGCTTCACCGCCGCCACCGCCCGGCGGGCCGTCGCCGAGGCGGGCGCGGTCCCGCTCACGCCCGGCTCGGAACTCCTGATCCCGCCCGAACTCGCCGACGAGTTCACCGGGTTCAGGGCACCGAGCGCACCGCACTACACCCTGCTGGCCGGCATCGACGGCATCCACCTGCTGCACCGCGACCTGCCCCGGCTGCTCGACCCCGCCGACGCCGCCCGCCCGCTGCCCGCCGGCCGGGCCGGCCGCACCTTCGGCTCCGAGGCCGACCCGCAGACCCACGTCGTGCTCGACCGCGGCCGGATCGTCGGGCTCTGGGAGTACGACACCGAGCGGGCCGAGATCGTCCTGCTGCCCTTCGTCCCGCTCGACGACGCCCTGCGCGAGGCGGTGGCCCGCACCGAGGCGTTCGTCCGCGACGACCTCGGCGACGCCCGCGGCTTCAGCCTCGACTCGCCGAAGAGCCGTGCACCGAAGATCGCCGCACTGCGGGCCGCCGCGGCAGGCGTGCCGGGCCGGTCGCGCGGGTAGCGTACGGACCGTGTCGACCACCACCACCGACGAAGTCCTGCTCGTCACCGGCGCCGGGCGCGGCATCGGCGCCGCCACCGCCCTGCTGGCCGCCCGCCGCGGCTACCGCGTCTGCGTCAACTACCGGACGGACGAGGCCTCGGCGGCCTCCGTCGTGGACGCGATCCGCGCCGAGGGCGGCACCGCCCTCGCGGTGCGCGCCGACGTCAGCCGGACCACCGAGGTGGAACGGCTGTTCGCCACCGTGGACGCCGAACTCGGCCTGCTCACCGGCCTGGTGAACAACGCCGGCACGCTGGAGAAGCAGTGCCGGCTGGAGGAGATCGACGAGGACCGGCTGAACCGGATCTGGGCCGCCAACATCACCGGCCCGTTCCTGTGCGCGGCCCACGCCGTCCGCCGGATGTCCACCCGGCACGGCGGGCGCGGCGGCGCCGTCGTCAACGTCTCCTCGGCCGCCTCCAGGCTCGGCTCGCCGAACGAGTACGTCGACTACGCGGCCGCCAAGGGCGCGGTGGACTCGATGACCCGCGGCCTCGCCCTGGAGGTCGCCGCCGAGGGGATCCGGGTCAACGCGGTGCGGCCCGGACTGATCCACACCGACATCCACGCGCTCGGCGGCGAGCCCGGCCGGGTCGACCGGGTCGCCCCGGACCTCCCGATGCGGCGCGGCGGGCAGCCGGAGGAGGTCGCCGAGGCGATCCTCTTCCTGCTCTCCCCCGCCGCCTCCTACACCACGGGCGCGTTCCTGGAGGTCTCGGGCGGCCGCTGACGACGGGTTCCGGCCCCCGGAGCCGGAACCCGCACCACCCGGGGGCCGCTTTCGGACAGCGTCGGCCCGCCACCGAACGGCCCCCTCCGGTTTCCTTCCGCGCGCCTGCCCCCGCCCTTACGGTGGAAGCCATGACCGACGCCTTCATCGACATCCCCGGTGTGCGCAACTTCCGTGACGCGGGCGGCATCGGCGCCCTCCGCCGGGGCGTGCTCTACCGCTCCGGCTCCTTCCACACGCTCACCGAGGAGGGCGCCCGGCGGCTCAAGGCCCTCGGCCTGCGGACGGTGTTCGACCTGCGCAGCCGGTTCGAGCTGGAGACCTGGCCGGACCAGCGGCACGGCCTCGACCACGAGACCCTCAACCTGCCGACCCTGCCCGCCGATCGCGGCGACGTCGACCGGCCCTGGCCGGAGGACCAGGCCGCCCTCTACCCCTTCATGGCCGGAACGGCCGGCGCCTCGCTCGCCGCCGTCGTCCGCCGCCTCGCCGCGCCGGAGTCGCTGGCCGCAGTCGTCCACTGCGCCGTCGGCAAGGACCGCACCGGCCTCACCATCGCCGTCCTGCAGTCCCTGCTGGGCGCCCCCGAGGCCGACATCACCGCCGACTTCCTGCTCTCCAACATCGGCCTCGGCCTCGACAAGGGCCCCGTCCCGTACGTCGACGAGGCCGGAGCCGAACGCCTCTCCCGCCCGGTCGGCGCCGAACTCATCGCCTCCTCCCTCGCCTGGATCGACACCCACCACGGCTCGATCCCCGCCTACCTCCACCACCACGGCGTCACCGACGCCGAACTGGACGCCGTCCGCACCAACCTGTCGGCCTGACCGGCGCCCCCGGCCCGGGCGGGGGCTCGACGGCGGGCCCTACGGCCGGCGCTCGAAGCGCCACCACTGGGTCGGTTCGTCGACGTCCTCCCACTGGTGGACGACGCCGTCCGGGGTCTGCGGCGCGGTCAGCGGCTTGCCGCTGATGAAGCTGGTGACGGTGTACGTCCCGGGGGCGTCCACGTGGGCCTCCAGCAGCCACTCCTGGGCGCCGAAGGCGTTGGCGCCCCACTGCTGGATCGGGACGCCGTCGTCCGGGGAGGCTCCGGTAACGTCGAGTCGCTTGCCGCTGCCGGCGTTCTCCAGGTGGTAGAGCGCGCCGCCCGGGTGCACGGCGGTGAGCCGCCAGAGCTGGGCGTCGGTGCCGTCGTCGGTGCCCAGCACGATCCGGGCGCCGCTGCGCCGGGAGGCGTCGGCGACCTGCAGCAGCAGGCCGGCGCCGACGTTGCGGACGAGGTAGCTGCCGTCGGTGATCGCGGAGTCAGTCACGGTCGAAGTCTGCCACCGGGTACCGACAGGCCTCGTAGCCGACGACCGCGGCCAGCACCGCCGCCACCACGCCGACCTGGACGAGCGCCGACACCCGGGTGCCCAGCGGGACGGTGGCCGCGACCAGCACCGCGCCGAGCAGCCGGGGCAGGTTGGGGCCCAGGCGGAGGAAGGCGCGCACGGCCGTGTTGACCACCAGGTACAGGGTGATCCCTCCGGCCAGCGCGGCCGCCTGCGGCAGGGTGATCGCGGCGACCGGGTGGCCGACCGCGGACTTGACCCCGGCGGCGAACAGCAGCACGCCGAGCAGCAGCCCGAAGTGGCCCAGGTAGAAGACCGAGACGGCCGCCCGGTTGCGCTCGGCGGAGGGCAGCGCGGCCATCCGGTGCTCGGCGCGGGCGTCGTCGTCGTGCCCGAAGTACGCCCACCAGAGCGCGACGCAGACGGTCAGGCTGAGCAGCGCGACGGCGATCAGCGCGGGCCCGAGGTCGGCCGTCCCGGCGCCGACGCCGATCGCGATCACCGACTCGCCGAAGGCGATGATCACGATCAGCCCGTGCCGCTCCACGAAGTGGTCGGCGCGCAGCCGGAACTCGGGCAGCCCGGCCGCCCACGGGGTCACGAACTGCATCGCGAAGGCGGCCGTCCAGAAGCCGAGTTGGACCGTCCCGGCGAGGTAGCCGCCGGCCACCACCAGGGCGCCGACGACCAGGTTGCTCGCGCCCATCCGCAGCACCGCGGCGGGGGTGACCCCGGCGGCGACGAACATCCCGGTGTGCAGGGCGACCACCACCAGGTACGCCCAGCCGAACGCCGCGCCGCCGCCCTCGAAGGCGTGCGGGACGGACAGCGAGATGACCAGGAAGGCGCCCATCGCCAGCATCAGCAGCCCGCGCCGGCCGTGGGTGCGCGGCGGCATGGCGTTGGTCAGCCATATGAAGGCGTCGTACATCCACCAGATCACGCCCAGCATCACCAGCACCTGGGCGAACCCGCCGGGGGTGAGGTGGTGGACCAGGCTGCCGGTGAGCTGGGTGATGGTGAAGACGAAGACGAGGTCCAGGAAGAGTTCGAGCGGTGCCACCTTCAGGGCCGGCTCGGCGGTCACGGCGGTACTCGTCGCCTCAGGAGCACCAGGGGAAACACGCGATGCGGTCACGGCGCGAGTATCCGTCACCCGGCCCGGGCCCGTGGGCGTTTCGACCGGACCGGCTCCGCCGCCTATGCTGCGGCGAATGTCCACCGAGCAGATACCGTCGCACCGTCAGCAGCCCGCCTTCCTCGACGCCGTGGCCGACCTGGAGGCGGTGGTCGCCGCCGGGGACGACGAGCGCTTCGGCCCCGTCCTCGGCACGGTCGGCGGCCTGTTCGGCGCGGCCGCACCGGACGAGCGGGCGGTTGCCGGTCCCCGGCTGGCCGCGCTGCTGCCGGACGCCCCGCCGTTCCCCCGCTCGCACCTGGCGATGGTGGTGGGCGCCTGCGTCGAGCACGGCGCCGACCCGGTCGCCTGCGCCGGCCCGGTGCTGGCCGGCCTGCGCGGGGCGCTGACCGGCGCGCAGCTGCTGGCGCGGCGGTGGGCCGGGACCGGCGGCGGCCCGCTGCCGGACCCGGAGGAGGACGATCCGGCCGCGGCGCACGAGCGGATCGCCGACCCCGCCGTCCTGGACGAGTGGCACGCCCACCTGGCCGTGGTCGGCTGGTGGACGCTGCACCTGTGGCAACAGGCGTCCTGGGCGGTTTACGCGCACGCCCCGGTCCGGGCCGAGGCCCGCGCCTCGGGCGTGACCGGGGTGCTGGTGGACCTGTTCGCCCGGCACGAGGGCGAGCAGCACGACTTCAAGGGCCTCGCCTACCTCGCGCTGATGCTGGACGACGAGCCGCTGCTGGTGCTCGACCGCCCCACCGGCACCGGCTACCTGCTGCGGATGAGCGGCCTGGGCGACACCTTCCAGCTGCACACCCTGCTCGCCGACGTGCTGATCGGCGGCGGCCACCTCCCCGGCGCCCCGCAGGACCCGGAGGTGGTGGCGCTGGCCCGGACGGCCTTCCTGGACCACCGCAAGCCGATCGCGACCGGCGCCTTCAACCTGGTCGCCCCGGACGGCTCCTGGCTCTGGAACGAGGGCACCCCGAGCGACATCCCGCTGCTGGACGGCGTGCGCACCCTGGTGCTGGAGCCACAGCCGTACGAGCGCAGCTGGTCCGCCGGGCGCTTCATCCAGGAGGTCCCGGGCGACCTCCGGCTGGAGCGGGTGCTCGACCCGGCGGAGGCGGCGCAGTGGCTCGCCCGCACCGCCCCGGGGCACTCCACCGCGGAAGCCTTCCGGTAGGGCCCGGTACCTGCCCCGTAGCCGTCCGGCAGCCGCCCGGCACCTGCCGCGTAGCCCGTCCGGTCCGCCGCCGGAGCCACCGGTGGATCGCCGGTCCGGTCGGGTTATGGTCGGATTCCGACACAGCCCCGAGGAGTGGAGTCGACGATGGCGAAGGTCCCGAACGTGCTCGCGGCCGCAGCGCCCGCAGCGCTGACCGCGGCGAGCGGCCTGGTCGGCGGCTACGGCGTCGCCCGCTGGACCGGCCGGCGCGAGCTGGGCGGCGCCGTGCTGGCGGTGGCCGGCGCCGGTGCCGCCGCGCAGTGGCGCCGCAGCTCCGGCCCGGGCACCGCGGCCGCGCTGACCGGCCTGTACGTGGCGGCGTTCGGCGGCTCGCACCCGTTGGCGAAGCGGATCGGCGCCTGGCCGTCCGTCTTCGCCGTCACCGGCGTGGTCGCGGCGGCCTCCACGGCCGCGACGGCGCTCTCCGCCCGCAACCGCAGGACCCGCTAGGACCGGCGGGGCCGGCTTTCGGCCTCGGCCCCGGGCCCGGCCCGCTCAGGCCCGGCTACGCCCGGCTCGCCGCGCCGAACCGGGCCTCGAAGGCCGCCCGGTTCACCGAGACCGGCGAGCGGTCCCAGACCGCGAACACCACCCGGTCGAAGGCCGCCCCGTACCGCGCCAGCGCACCCTCGAAGGCCTCGGCGACCTGGGCCGGGTCGTTGCCGAACACCCCGCAGCCCCAGGCGCCGAGCACCAGGGTGCGCAGCTCGTGCCGGGCCGCCGCCGCGAGCACCCGCACGGCCCGCTCGGCGAGCACCCCCCGCACGTCCGTGCCGGCCGAACGCCGTTCCAGCTGCCCGGCGTTGGGCGCGGGCGAGGTCAGGAAGGTGACCGGGAACGGCTGCGCCAACAGCTCGCCGCGCCCGTCCCGGATCACCGGCACGTCGGGCGAGACGATCACCCGGTGGCTGTACCGGAGGTCGGTCGAGGCCCGGTGCGCCTCGTAGTAGTCCGGCGCCTCCAGCAGGCAGCTGTACAGCAGCGCACTGCGGCACAGGTCCTCCTCCTGGGCGCGGGCACCGCGCAGGTACCCGCCGCCGGGGTTGCGCGCGGAGGCGAAGTTCAGCACCCCGACCGGCCCGGCCCCGGACGCGACCAGCCGCCCGGCGGCCTGGACGCTCCCCTCGGCCGTCACCTCGACGCTCCCGCGCGGCCCCGGCCCCGGCTCGCCCGCCGCCACCAGCGCGTCCAGCGCCTGCGGCGCGTACGACACCGTGCCGGCCCGGGCCGCCGTCAACTGCTCGCCCACCCGCACCAGTTCGCCGCCGGCCGTCCGGTAGTCCCCCCGTCCGGCGATCTCCTCGTTCACCCGTGCCACGTCATGCAGTCTGCTGCTCATGCCCCGGACGCTACGGGACTACCGTCACCGCGCGCCACAGGTTATTCTCACTTCCAGAACAACACCTCGGGGGGACGTGCAGGACGAGGTGTCGGGGGGTGTCGGGGGAACGCGAAGGGCCCGCTCCGGGGGACGGACGCTGTTGGTTAATGCGGGTCCTGATCACTTCGCCCCGCCGACCGGTTGGTCGGCGGGGCGAAGTGCTGTGAAGTGGCTGGTGCGGGTGCG
>NZ_JBVJYK010000047.1:0-33604 GCF_055600605.1 Kitasatospora sp. NPDC038210
CCGCGGACGTAGCTGTAGGCGTGACTCTCGCGGGCGAGGCCGGCCAGGCGCTCGAACAACGCGTCGCTGAGTTCCCGGGCCTCGGACTTCCCCATGACGCGCAGCTGCGCTTCGGTCGGGCGCGGGGGCAGGTCGGCAGGGAGGTCGGACGGGAGGTCCGACGCGAGTGAGGCCGTCAGGTCGGCATGGTGACCGGTTTCCGTAGAGGCGGACACGGTGACTTCTCCTGGGCATCGGGGTGACTGCCCGGCCCACGAGCGGTGACGCCCGTGCGCCCGGGCTTCGTTCCCCAGGACCCCTGCCCGGCTTCTTCAAGCGACGGCCCCGGTGGCACCTACGGGTGCGGAAGCGGGGCGGCGACTCGCTGCCACCGCTTCGCCGGGTTTCTACCCGATGCACGACATCTTATTCGTATATCGCTCGATTTGTGCGCCCTGCCCCGGGCAGGGTGTTCGGGCAACGGACACGACCGGGAGAGAAGCCCGGGAACTCCCGTACGCCCGCGTCGCAGAACCGCATCCCGGGCCGGAACGAGAACTGCACCCCGGGGCCGGATCGCGACCGGGCCGGGCTCACCAGCCGGGAAAGCCCGCAGAATGCCACGACCGGTGGCGGACGTGGTGGTCCACCGGGGAAGGCACCTCCAGCCAGACCACCTTCCCCCCGCCCTCCCGCACGGCGCCCCACGCTCCGGAGAGCCGGTCCACCACCAGCAGACCGAGCCCGCCGGGCCGACCCAGATCGGCGCGGCGGCGCAACCGCGGCAGCACGGGACTCGCGTCCGCGACCTCCACCCGGATCCGGGAGCCGTTCCAGCGGAGCCGCAGCCCGCGGGGTCCTCCGGGGGTGTGCAGACACGCGTTGGTGACCAGTTCCGAGACCATCAGCAGCACGTCCTGTGCCACGGCCAGCTGCTCGTCGTCCGCCGCGGGAAGCCAGTGCCAGCGCAGAAGGGCCTGCCGGCTGAACTCACGACAGCACCGAACCGCGCCCTCACAGCCGGACAGGGCGAGGAATCGGGTCTGCTCCGGGGGCGACGTCCCGCCGGGGCCCGACAGCGGGCCGCGTCCGGGGCCGTTCATGGGTGGTCCTCCTCACGCAGGATCGGGAGGACGAGCAACGTGGCGGACCTCCGGCGCCTCGTCCGGGGCATTTCAGGACGCCGTCAGGCGCCGTTTCCAGGTCGGTACGGAATCGCCGGGGTCGACCACCTCCAGTCGCACGCCCCACGGACCACGTGCTCATCGCCCATGCCTCGCGTCTGCTCCGCCCCGGTCCGGCTACACGTTCCGACGAGCAGAACCTGAGGCGATCGACCACGCCCCCTGCCGAAGAGCCGGCCCGGCGTTCGCCGCCGCCCGGGGTTTCACCCGAAGAGACCCGGCAAGACGCCCCGCCATGAGCTTCCACCCGCACGCCCGCTCCCATCCCCGAACCCGTTCGGTCAATCCCCGGTGACCTTTCGGAGGATTCGGAGCATGGCCCGCAGAGCGCCCTCGTTCGGGCCGATGACGGAATCCCGGCTGTGCTCGCCCTTGAAGATCACGAACGTGGGCAGGGTACGGACTCCGTACCGTTCACCGATCTCGGGGAGAGCGGCGATGTCGACCGCTACGAATTCGACCGATGGATTCTCCTCGCTCTGCCTTTCGAAGAGGGGCGCCATTTCGCATGACGCGCCACTCCCGGCAGCCGTGAAATGGACGACGAGGAAGGACCCCGAGGCCAGGAGTTCATCGAATTCGGCAATTCCTTCGATCCGCTTGACCATGCCGCCTCCCTCGGCGGTCGCCGCGGCCGAGCAGCACGGACTGCACGGCCGGGCCCGCGAACTCCGCCTGCCCGGGCTGTTGTTCGACCTCGGCGCGCTGGCCCTCGCCGGGCTGCCGCCGTTCGGCACCGGGCTCGGCAAGGCCGCCGCAGGAGGCCGCCGGACACGAACTGGCTTGGCTGCCCGCGATGTTCGTCCTGGTCTCCGCGCTCACCGGCGGCGCGGTGCTGCGCGCGGCCCTGCGCGTGTTCGCCGGAGCCGGGCTCCCGCCCCGCGAGCACCCGGAGGCCGCCGCCACCAGCGGCGAGGGCGAAGAGCCCGAGGTCCGGGAACCGGGACACCGCCCGCCCGCACCCGTGGTTCTGGTGCCCGCCCTGCTGCTCGCGGGCTGCCTGGCCGTCGGCACGGTCCCCGGGATCAGCCGGGCACCCGCCGAGGGTTCGGCGGCCTTCCACCGGGGCGCCTTGCGATGTGCGTTCAGTACGGGAGTGGACGGCCCGAGGGCGTCCGCAGATCGAGCGGCGGTTGCGGGCGCTGGGGCGCAGGGCGCTTCTTCACCGTGATCGCGGTCATCTCCGTCACCTCCTCGAACCGGAGGACCCAACCGACGTGTGCCCAACCAACGGGAGTTCTACCGGATCCGGCGCACTCAGCCCAGGCACGTACCGGACGGCCTCCGGGGAATCGGCCGGTGCCCGAAGGCACTCGTCGCCTTCCACCCTGCCCGGGCGGCATCGCCGTTGATGCACGAACGGCGCCCCGGGAGCATCTTCCCGGACGAGGGTGCCGGCTGCCGTGGCGTGGCATGCTCGTAGCATGACGGACCGATCGGTGGTGCCGGGGCCGGGCGGAGGCCCGACGGCGGGGAGCGACCCGGCGGTCGCGGTGGTCCGGCAGGTCCTGGCGGGCCTTCCCGGTTCGGTGGTCTTCCTCCAGCCGGAGTTCGGGTCACAGGGCGAAGCGACGGACTTCCGGTTCGTGGCCACCTCACCCGAGGCGGTCGACATCGGCGGGCGCCGGGGCCCGGACCTCGTGGGACTGAGCGTCCTCCGGACGTACCCCGGCGTGGCCGGCAGCGACCTGTGGCAGGGTTACCTGAGAGCGTTGAAGGCCGGGGTCGGCTACGAGGGGGAGCTGGAGTACGAGGCGGCCGCCGCCGGCGTCCCGCACCGCTCCCGGTACAGCGTGCGGGCGGTGCCTTGCCACGACGGGCTGATCGTCTCCTGGGACCGTCTGGACAGCAGCGAACGCGAACAGCGCCGACTGGCCCTCATGCAGCGCCTCGGCCGCATGGGCTGGGTGGACCGGGACCTGGTCCACGGCGAGATCATCTGGTCGGAGGAGGTGTACTCGATCTTCGATCGGGACCGGTCGCTGGGCCCGATGACCCTGGAGGACCTGTCCGCCCACGCCGAAGCAGAAGACCGTCCGGCGCTGGACTGCGCGGTCGAGGCCCTGCTGAAGACCGGCGAGCCGCTCGACCGCACCTTCCGGATCAGCCTGCCCCGGAAGGTGACGCGGCACGTACGGATAGTGGCCGAGACCGAGAACGACGCACAGGGACATCCCGTCCGGGTCCACGGCTTCTTCCAGGACCTCACCGCCGCCAAGCGCGCCGAAGAGCAGTTGCTGGAGCACCAGCAGACCGCCCTCGCCCAGCAGAGCCTGCTGACCGCCGAACGCGATCTGGCCGCCCGTCTCCAGAACACCCTGCTGCCGGTGCCCCAGCAGGTTCTGCACCTGGCCGACCTCACCGTGGACATCGCCTACCAGCCCGTCCAGGAAGGCCTCAACCTCGGCGGCGACTGGTACAGCGCCATCGAACTGCCCGATGGCAGCTCCCTGTTCGTCGTCGGCGACGTCGCCGGCCACGGACTGGACGCGGTGGCCGCCATGGCCCTGCTGCGCTTCACCGCCAAAGGCATGGCCATCACCGGCACGCCCCTGCCCACCGTCCTCGCCGGCCTGAACACGCTGCTGCTGCACACCACCGAGCGGACCTGCAACACGGCCACCATGATCATGGCCGTGTACCAGCCCGCCACCTCCCGACTCACCTGGGTGCGGGCCGGCCACCCGCCACCCCTGCTGCTGCGCCAGGGCGAGGCTCGCTTCCTGCCGCCCCCCACGGGCATCCTGCTCGGAGCGACCACCACGCCCCGCTACGCGGCAGCCACCCTTGACCTGCTCCCCGGCGACCACCTGCTCCTCTACACGGACGGCCTGGTCGAAAGGCCGAACGAGCCCATCGACGAGGGCCTGGCCCGCCTGGCCCGAACCGCCGCGACCCACGCCGGCACCCCGCGCTTCCTGGACGGCCTCGTACGGGCACTCGTCGCCCCGGAGGCCCGCCGCGACGACATCTGCGCCCTGCACATCAGCCGCTGACCGCTCCGGACCACGGCGGGACCGGCCCGGGGTCGGGCCTTGCGCGGGTCGGGCCTTGCGCGGGTAGCCGCACGGTTCCGTCCGCGGTCTGACGGCCCCTCTCGGAGCCTCCGCTCCTCCCGGGTGGGCGCCGGGTCCGGCGCCCACCCGGGGTGGTGTCAGGACTGCGGGGTGTTGCGGCGGCGCAGGCTCAGCACGCCGAAGGCGGTACCGGCCACGCCGACGACGATGCCCACGATGCCCAGCGTGCGGGCGGTGGTGTCGGACGAGGAGGAGCCGGCGGCGGCTGCGGGTGCCGCCGTCGGAGCGGCCGCCGGATGGTCACCGTCGCCGTCGGCGGTGGCCTTGGTGAGGGTCAGCGCCGGGGCCGGGTGCTGGGGCTCGGGCTGACCGGCCACGGTCTCGTCGATCCAGCGCACCACGTTGCCGTCGTCGTAGGTCTGCAGGGGCCGCCGGTCATCGTCGCCGGGTGGTGGAGGTGGACGTGCCCGCCCGAACCGGCGACCGGCTTCGACCGACCACGCAGACGCGCCCACGGGTCGGACCGGAACAGCAGGTGCGGGCCCAGCTGCCCCGTTGCGAACGCCCCCGTGATCGTGGGACACGACCGTTGCCGCCCGGCCCGGGAACAGGTCCGGTGGAGCACGGAGCCCGACGCATCACCCACGTCATCCGTCTGCGCGGGAACTTCCGCCCCGTCGCATCCGACTACCGGTCCAGCGCCTGCCCGCGAGCCGGTCACCGACGCACGTCGACCGGCGGGCACGCTACGGCGAGGGCCGGCAAGGTGCCACCCTCGGCCGGTTGCCTCCCGAGCACCCGGCCGGGCGCCACTGCCCGCCCGAGCCCGACCGTCACGCACCGATTCCCGTCCAAGGGCAGGGGAACCCCGGGAACCCCTTCCTGCGGGCCGAACAGGCCGGCCTGCGGCCGACCTGGACAGGAGAGCAGCAACCATGCGAAACCCCGACCTCCCGATCGCCACGTTCTGCGGCAACTGCAACTGCGGCTGCCCGCAGCTGTTCCTCGACAGCGACGCCCCCGCGGACAAGCGGGTGCGCATCACCGACGACTTCGGCCAGCAGATCCAGATGAGCCGCGAACAGTTCGCCGACCTGCTCGCCCAGGCGAAGTCCGGCGCGCTCGACGACGCCACGGCGACGGCGACGACCTGACAGACCGCCGTCGGGGCCGCCCTGCACCGTGCTTCCGCGCTGCCGGGCGGCCCACGGCCCACCCATCCGCCGGGGCTGCTGCCACGACGGACGGCTGATGGGCGGGCCACCCCGACCCCGACCCCGGCGTCCGCGACGGGACGCCGATGGCACCACCGAGCCTCTGTTGCACTTAATATGCAGTTGCCAATCAATTGCAACAAGGAGCTGCATGCATGGTCGGATCGCCGGTGGTCCTGGGGATCGAGTCGTCCTGCGACGAGACCGGCGCGGGGCTGGTCCGTGACGGGGTGCTACTGGGCCACGCGGTGGCGTCGTCCATGGACGAACACGCCCGCTACGGCGGAGTGGTGCCGGAGATCGCCGCCCGCGCGCACGTCCACGCCATGGCGCCCGTCGTCCAGGAGGCGCTGGACCGGGCCGGGCTCACCCTGGCCGACGTCGGCGCCGTCGCCGTCACCGCCGGCCCGGGCCTGTCCGGAGCCCTGCAGGTCGGCGTGGCCGCCGCCAAGGGCTACGCCTTCAGCCTCGGCATCCCGCTCTACGGCGTCCACCACCTGGCCGGGCACGTGGCCGCCGCCACCCTGGACGGCGGGCCGCTGCCCGACCCCTGCATCGTCCTGATCGTCTCCGGCGGCCACACCTCGCTGCTGCTCGTGCGCGACCTCGCCCGCGACCCGATCGTCCACCTCGGCGACACCCTGGACGACGCCGCCGGCGAGTGCTTCGACAAGGTCGCCCGCATCCTCCGCCTGCCCTACCCGGGCGGGCCCGCCATCGACCGCGCCGCCCGCGACGGCGACCCCCGCTCGGTACGCCTGCCGCGCCCGCTCAGCGGACCGGACGACCCCCCGTACGCCTTCTCCTTCTCCGGCCTCAAGACCGCCGCCGCCCGCTGGGTCGAGGCCCGACGCGCCGCCGGCACCGAACCCCACGTGCCCGATGCGGCCGCCGCCCTCCAGGAAGCGATCGCGGACACCCTCACCCGCAAGGCCGTCCGCGCCTGCACCGACCACGGCATCGGCACCCTCGTCGTGGTCGGCGGCGTCGCCGCCAACTCCCGCATCCGCGCCCTCACCGAACAACGCTGCGCGGCCGCCGGAATCACCCTGCGGGTGCCGGCGCTGCGCCTGTGCACCGACAACGGCGCCATGATCGCCGCCATCGGCGACCTGCTCGTGCGCGCCGGCGCCGAACCCGCCCCGATGAACCTGTCCATCGATCCCTCCGCCCCGCTGGAGTACGCCTCCCTCACCCCACTCGCCGTCACCCGCGCCGCCTGACGCCCGCCGATGGACGTCCGCCTGTTTCGGCACCCGCACCGGTCCGTGACTTCCTGAACGACCTCGGCCCGAATCCCGCCGCGGCCAGGTGGGTGGGCTCGCGCATCCGGCGAACGCGGCGAACTCGTGGTCGGCGATCGTCATTGCTGACCCCAGCCCTACCGTCTGCCCGGCGTGAGTCCGTTCTCGTAGGCGATGATCGCCAGGTGGACGCGGTCCCGGGCTTCGAGCTTGGCGAACAGCCGCGCGACATGGGTCTTCGCCGTCGCCGCGCTGATCACCAGCTCCTCGGCTATCTCCGTGTTCGACAGTCCCCGTCCGACCAGGGCCAGCACCTCGCGCTCCCGGTCGGTGATCCCCCCGATGAGACGCGAGTCCGCGGCGGACTCGGTGGCCGGTGCGGGGGCCTCGGGGGTGGCCGGGGTGGCGGGGGTGGCGGAGGTTCCGGCGAAGTCGGCGATCAGCCGTCGGGTGACGCTCGGCGCGATCAACGCGTCGCCGGCCGCCACCACGCGGATCGCGTCCAGGATCGCGTCCAGGGCCATGCTCTTGAGCAGGAATCCGCTGGCGCCGGCGCGCAGAGCGCCGTAGACGTACTCGTCGTCGTCGAAGGTCGTCAGCACCAGCACCTTGGGCGGGTCCGGCTCGGCGGTCGCCTGCCGGGTCGCCTCGATCCCGTCCATGCCCGGCATCCGGATGTCCATCACCACGACGTCCGGCCGCAGTTCACGCACCAGGCGCACCGCCTCGCGGCCGTCGCCGGCCTCGCCGACCACCTCCAGGTCGGTGGTGCCGCCGATCAGGATCCCGAGCCCGACCAGCATCAGCGGCTGGTCATCGACCAGCAGTACCCGCACGCTCATGCCGGGATCCTCGCCGTCACCCGGAATCCGCCCTCCGGACGCCGGCCCGCGCTGAACTGGCCGGACAGCAGCGACACGCGCTCGCGCATGCCGAGCAGGCCGAAGCCGCTCCCGCCGGCCACAGCCGGGTGCCTGGGTCGGCCGGGCCCGCCGGGACCGTCGTCCCCGTCGTCCACCACCTCGATCGTCACTCCCTCCGGCTCGTAGCCGACCGCGACCCGGCACGTCCGCGCCCCGGAATGCCGCACCACGTTCGTCACCGACTCCTGGATGATCCGGAACGCCGACAGTTCGATCTCCGGCGGCAGCGGACGCTGCTCGCCCCGCCAGGCCACGTCGACCCGCACCCCGGCGTCGGCCGTGCGTTCGGCGAGCCGCGGGACGTCAGCCAGGCTGCCGGCCGGCGCCAGCGGAGCGGCTCCCGGCATGGCGTCGTCCGGCTCGGCGCGGCGGAGCGCCCCGAGCATGCGCTGCAGTTCGAGCAGCGTCTGGCGGCTGGTGGTCTCGATGCCGGTCAGCGCCTGCCGCGTCTGCTCGGGCTTGGTGTCCACGACCCGCGCCGCCGCTCCCGACAGCACCGTGATGATCCCGATGCTGTGCGCGACGCTGTCGTGCAGTTCGCGGGCGATCCGCAGCCGCTCGGTGACGACGGCGCGGGCCGCCCTCTGCTCGTGCAAGGCTCCGAGGTATTCACTGCGTTTGCGGTACACCCCCCCGAAGACCCACGCGACCGCGAACCACAACGCGAACTGCCCGGCCCACTGGGCCGCGTCGCCGAGGGTCTCCCCGGGGTAGACGTGGATGTTCTCGACGAACGCGGCCGCGACGGCCGCGACGGAGCCGACGGCGGCAGCCTTCGGCCGCCGGACGGCGAGGTGCCCGCCCAGGACGACGAGCAGGACGAACACGATCCAGGGCCGCACGCCGAAGACGTGGCCGAGGACCGATTCGCCCAGGACCACCGCGAAGACCGACGCCGGCAGACGGCGCATCAGCAGGACCGGAAGGGCGAGCACGACGCACAGACCGATCAGCTCGTAGGGCCCGAGGCCGGGAAGCCGGAACGGGCCGTCGTGGTCATGATCCTGAGCGATCGACCAGCAGAGCATCAGCGCGTAGAAGCACGCGGCGGCCAGCACCACGGCCCGGTCCGTCAGCCAGGTCACGCGCTTCGATGTCGAGAGGCGCTGGAGAAGCTCTTCCATGCGGAGATCGTATTCAGCGGCGTCGGCTCCGCGCGTCGCCCCGGGGATGTACGCGGGGTACACCCCCGAACCGACGGCCTGGGGAACGGTGACATCCACCGGCCGACGCGGCGGATCACGCCCTGTTCGTAGGTTCGTGACCATGACGAATGCGCCGATGATCGACGTCCGCGAGACGACGAAGAAATACGATGACGGCCCGCCCGCGCCGGCCGGTGTGACCTTGTCCGTGGCGTCCGGTGACTGTGTGGCGATCCTCGGCCATTCCGGCAGTGGGAAGTCCACGCTGCCGAACCTGATCGGCGGCACGACCGTGCACGAGCTGATCGGCGACGCCTTCGCCCGGATCCGTCTCCTCACCGTCACCGCGCCGGCGTCCGTCGGGCCGGTCCGCCCCTGCCGTCCTGCGGGGGCCGGCGCGACGGACCGCGGGGCTCTCCGGGGAGCCGGCCGATGAGCACCCTCATGTCCTTCCAGCGCGCCGGTCCCGGCCGCCCGGCGCGCCGGCCCGGGCCGCGTTGGCCGGCGTTCGTGCTGATCGGTTCCGGTCTGGCGCTGGTCCCGTGGCTGTTCGTGCTGGCGTTCGGGCTGCCGGCCACGGCGGTGACGACGCACTGGTCGACGGCATGGGCGGGATTCGACAGCTTGGAGGCGCTCGGCCTGATCGCCGCCGGCACACTCCTCGGACGACGTGACCCCCGCGGCTGCCTGGCGGCGGCCGCGACCGCGCCGCTACCGGTGGTGGACGCCTGGTTCGACGTCGTCACGGCCGCACCAGGTGGGGACCGGGCCGTGGCGGTGGCCATGGCGGTCTTCCCCGAGCTGCCCCTGGCGGTCGTCTGTGCCGTCCTGGCCGTCCGAACGCTCCCACGCTCAGATCTCGGCCGACCTCGCAGCGCCCGTGCTTCTTACCGATTTCGTTCCCTGGAGGGATCATGACTGTTTTGACCGCTCGCCGTACCCGCTGGGGTCTGGCCGCCGCCGGCGGCGCCGCGGCGGCAGCCTGGTGGTTCGGCGACAAGGCGCCCTACCCGTACGCGCAGCGAGGCCTGCTCGACATCCCCCTGCCCTACCTAACCTGTGGGCGTCTCGACGGGATACTCCGCCCCCGGCCCGGGGAACGGATCCTGGAGATCGGCCCCGGCACCGGCCTGCAGTCCCTGCACACAGCGCCACAACTCGGCCCGGAGGGACGGCTCGACATCGTCGACATCCAGCCGGAGATGCTCGACCACGTGACCCGTCGTGCCGAAGAGCGCGGCATCACGAACATCACCGCCACCGAATCCGACGCCCGGGCCCTGCCCTTCGACGAGAGGACCTTCGACGCGGTCTATCTCGTCACCGCACTCGGCGAGATCCCCGAACCCGGCCGGGTCCTGAGTGAGGCCGCCCGGGTACTCGCGCCGACCGGCAGGCTCGTGGTGGGCGAGTTCTTCGACCGGCACTGGATCCCCTTCAGCCGACTCCACCGCCTCGCCGACGCCTCCGGCCTCCACCTGGAGACACGACACGGCCCCACCATGGCCTACCTGGCCCGCTTCAACCCCTGCCACCGGAATGAACCGGTCCCGTCGGCCCCGTAGCGCACCGACAACCGTCGCCACGCGGCCGAGGGATCCCCTTCAGCGCCGTGGTGCCGCCGGGCACCTTGCTCGTCGTCGGCGCCACGGCTTCGGTGCCGGCGTTGCGGGCCGGCCGTACGCCGGCGGTGCGGGCTCCGGTGGCCGACCTCGCCCCGAAGGCCGAGCGCGGTCAGCCTGCGCGGCGTCCGGCCGCCGGAGCTACCAGCCGGTACTCCGGATCCACCGGTAACGGGGACGCGCCGCCAGGCCACGTTCTTCCCGTCCGACCGCCCCGGACGACCCGGTCGCCGCCCCCTGCCGGAGACCCGGGGTGGGGCCCGGCCCGGGCACGCCTTCTACGCTGGGGCCATGCACGACACGGCGGCGGTACGGGTCCTGGTGGTCGAGGACGACGCGGGGATCGCCCGGCTGCTGGTCAGGGGCCTGCAGCGGGCCGGGTACGCGGCGCAGAGCGTCAGGACGGGCCACGCGGCCCTCACTGTCGCCCCGCAGCCGGACGTGGTCCTGCTCGACCTGGGCCTGCCCGACCTGGACGGTGTCGAGGTGTGCCGCCGACTGCGGCGACGCGGCGACGCGGCGATCATCGTGGTGACCGCGCGGGGTGAGGAGAGCGACCGCGTCTCGGCCCTGGACGAGGGCGCGGACGACTACCTGGTGAAGCCGTTCGGCCTGGCCGAGCTGCTGGCCCGGATCCGCGCGGTGCTCCGACGCACGCGCCCGGCCGTGCCGCAGCTGCTGCGGCACGGCCTGCTGGTCGTCGACCCGCGGACGCGCAAGGTGACCGTCGACGGGACGGAGGTGGCGCTGACCCCGAAGGAGTTCGACATCCTTGAGTGCCTGGCCGTCGACCCGGGCCGGGTCGTCTCCCGGCAGGAGATCCTGGAGAGGGCCTGGGACGAGCACTGGTACGGGCCCACCAAGGTGCTGGACGTCCACATGGCGGCGCTGCGGCGCAAGCTCGGCGTGCCCGGCCTGGTGGAAACCGTCTACGGCCGGGGCTTCCGTCTCGGCGAACCGGGCTGAGCGGCGATGACCCGGCGGATCGCCCTGACCGTCCTGGCCCTGGTCACCGTCCTGCTGGTGCTCGCAGTCGTCCCGTTGGGCGTGCTGCTGACCGAGCGGGAGGAGACGTCGTTCCGGGGCGCGGCACAGGCCGCGGCCCGCACCCTGGCCTCCGCCGCGGAGGAACACCTCTCCGACCACAGGCCCGACACGGAGCTGCGCGAGCTGCTTGACGACACGCAGAACACCGGCGGGTGCGCGGCCGTGTACGACGCGGCGGGCCGGGTGATCGCCCGCACCTCGTGCGCCGCGGCGACCTCCGGAACCGCCCAGCGCCTGGTGGCCTCGGCTCTCGCCCACCCGGGCACCGTCACCCTCCACGCCGACGACACGCTGACGGTGGCCGCGCCGATCGGCGATGAGGCCACCCCGGTCGGTGTGGCCGTTCTGGTGCGCTCCGCCGATCCGCTGGACGACCGGATCGCCGCGGTCCGGGTCTGGCTCGCGCTCATCGGCGTCGTCGGGCTCGGCCTCGGGACTCTGGTGTCAGTACGGCTGGCCCGCTGGGTCGGGCGTCCGCTCCAGGCGGTGGACGCCGCCGCCCGCCGCCTGGGAGAAGGCGCGCTGGACGTCCGCGCCCCGGCGGGCTCCGGACCGGAGGAGGTACGTCGGCTCGCCGCCACCTTCAACACCATGGCCGCTCGCACCGAGGCCCTGGTGCACGGGCACCGCGCGGTGACCGCGGACGTGTCCCACCAGCTTCGGACCCCACTGACGGCACTGCGGCTGCGACTGGACCTGCTGGCCGCGGACGCCGAGGGCGAGGACGCGGTCGAACTCGCCGGCGCCCAGGAGGAGATCGCCCGGCTGTCCCGCCTGGTGGACGGCCTGCTGGCCGCCGCCCGGGCGGAGAACGCGGTGCCCACGCCCGTCCCGGTGCGTCTGGACGACGTCGTCGCGGAGCGGATCGCCGCCTGGGAGCCGGTGGCCGACGAACGGCACGTCGAGCTGGGCGCGCACTGCCCGGGCCGACCCACCGTGTACCTGGGCACCGGCGACGTGGAACAGTTGCTCGACAACCTGCTGGCCAACGCCCTGGACGCGGTGCCCGCAGGCGGCCGAGTCCGCCTGGAGACGGCACCCGCGGCGGCCTCCTTCGGGCCCGGCACGGAACTGCGGGTCGTCGACGACGGACCGGGGATGAGCCCGGACGCGAGGGCGGCCGCCTTCCGGCGCTTCGGCAACCCGCAGGCGCGCGGCACCGGCCTGGGCCTGGCCATCGTGCACCGGCTGGCGTCGGCCAACGGCGGCACGGCCCGGTTGGAGGAGACCCCGGGCGGCGGACTGACAGTCGTGCTGGAGCTTCCCGCCGTTCCGCGCGGCGGGCAGGAGCCCGGCCGCCCCGCCCAGGAGACCGGCTGACCCCTCCTCGGCGTCGTCCGGGTACTCGGCCGCCTCGGCCGTCCGGGCCGCGCCGAGGCCCTTCCGGCCCGCCGTGGTCCGGTGCTGCGCCGACCTTTACCGGATCCGAAGGATTTCTGAACGGGATTCCGACCTCCCGTGGCGGACGCTGGAAACCGGATGACACGGAGGCGACCCCGCCGACCCCGCACCCTCGACACCGGGTGCCGGGGCGCCGCCGCCGGGAGGTGCACGATGCCGGACTCCGACCCCCTGCACATCGACCCCGCCGTCCGTCGGCGCGACCGCGGGCTGCGGCGCGTCGGCGTGGTCACCGCCGCCGCACTGGCCACGGCCGCCGCGGGCACGGCGGTCCTGGGCGCCGCGTACCACAGCCAACTGCCGGGCACCGCCACGACGCCCGCGCCCGGGGCTCCGACCCCGCAGTCGGGCACGCTTCGGCCACCCGCCCAGGCCCCCGCACCGGTCGCCCCGCCCTCCCAGGCGCCTTCCGCCACCTCGGGGGCGTCATGACCGCCCCGGCCGTCCGGCCCTCGACGACGACGTTTCCCGCACTCGGGACGACCGCGGTCCTGCTGGTGGCCGACCCCGACGGCCACGCGGACGCCCTGCGGGTGCTCAGGGCGGAACTGGCGGCGATCGACCTCGCCTGCAGCAGGTTCCGGCCCGACTCCGAACTCTCCCGCGCCAACCGCGCCACCGGCCCGGTCACCGCCGGTCCACTGTTCGCCGAGGCGATCGACGCCGCCCTGCGGGCCGCACGGGTCACCGACGGCGCCGTCGACCCCACCGTCGGTCCCTCGGTGACGACGCTCGGCTACGACCGGAGCTTCGCCTCCGTCCGCCCCGACGACGTCGGCCCGGTGGCCCCGGTACGCCCGGCCGGCTGGCGCAGCGTCGCGTGGGATCCCGCGACGCGCCGACTGTGCCTGCCCGCCGGCACCGGTCTCGACCTCGGGGCGACGGCGAAGGCACTGGCCGCGGACCGCGCGGCCGAGCATGCCGCGCGAGCGGCGGGGTGCGGGGTGCTGGTCTGCCTCGGCGGTGACCTGGCGGTCGCCGGCCCCGCCCCCGCGGGTGGCTGGCAGGTGGCGATCGCCGACGACCACGCAGCTCCACCGGACGGCGCCGCACCCGTGGTGTCCGTCACCGGCGGAGGGCTTGCCACCTCGGGCACCACCGTGCGGAGCTGGCGGCGCGGAGGCCGCACGCTCCACCACATCGTGGACCCCGTCACCGGCGACGTCCCCGCCCCGTTCTGGCGGACGGTCAGCGTCGCCGCCGCGAGCTGCGTGGACGCCAACACCGCGGCCACCGCGGCGATCGTCCTCGGCCCGCGCGCCCCCGGCTGGTTGCGCGGGCTCGGCCTGCCGGCCCGGCTGGTGCGCACGGACGGCTCCGTGGTGGTCGTCGGCGGCTGGCCCGCGGACCCCTCCCCTGCCCGTCCGCCCGCCGACCCGCAGGGAGGCCCCCGATGACCACCACCGTGCAGCTCGCCGCCACGCCGAGTCCGCTCTGGTACGCGACCAGGGCCGGCGGCACCGTGACCCTGCTGCTGCTCACGGCCACCGTCGTCCTCGGCATCGCGGCCGGCGGCCGGTACGCGCCCGAACGCGTCGCCCGGTTCGAAGTCGGCGCCCTGCACCGCAACCTCTCACTGCTCACCCTGGTCTTCCTCGGACTCCACGTCGCGACCGCGATCGCCGACCCGTTCGTCCACCTGAGGTGGCTGGACGCCGTCGTGCCGTTCGCCTCCTCCTACCGGCCGTTCTGGCTGGGCCTGGGGGCCCTCGCCGTGGACCTGCTGCTGGCCGTCCTGCTGACCAGCGCGCTGCGGCTGCGGATCGGGCGCAGGGCGTGGAAGGCGGTCCACTGGGCGGCCTACGCGGTGTGGCCGCTGGCGTTGTTCCACGGCGCGGGCACCGGGACGGACACCCGGCTCACACTTCAACTCGCCCTGACGGCCGGGTGCCTGACTGCCGTGGTGGCGGCAGTGTGGTGGCGCCTGTTGCGGGCCGGCCCCGGCCACCGGGCCGGCCGACTGTGGGCCGCCGTGTCCGCGGCGGCCGTGCCCGTCCTGGTGCTGGCGCTGCTGACGGCCGGTCCGGCAGGGACCGGCTGGGCGCACCACGACAACGCCACGCGGTCGGCCACCGCCGACCGGCGCACCGACGACGACGGCAGCGGGACCGGCACCGGCGCGGGGGACGACCGGTGAGGCCCCAGCCCGCTGCCGCTCGGGCCACCCCGCACCCGGACGCCCCGGAAGGGCCGGCCGGCTCCCGGCTGCTGCACGGCTGGTACGCCACCGGGGCGCCCGCCGGGCTCACCGAGCACCTGCAGCGGTACGGGCCGGCGCCGACGGCGTCCGGCCGCCGGGCCGCGGCGGGGTTGATCCGGGCCGTCGAGGACGCCGGGCTGACGGGGCGGGGCGGCGCCGCGTTCCCCACCGGCCACAAGCTCCGCTCCGTCGCCGAACGGCGCGGCCGGGCCGTGGTAGTGGCCAATGGCATGGAGAGCGAGCCGTCGAGCGGCAAGGACGCGGCTCTGCTCGACCTCGCACCGCACCTCGTGCTCGACGGCGCCGTCCTGGCCGCGACCGCGGTCGGCGCCCGCGCCGTCCACCTCTGTCTGCCCCGGACGCGACCCCGGCAGGTGGAGCGGCTGACCGCCGCGGCCGAGGAACGCCGGCAGTCCGGCCTGGACCGTCTGCCCGTCCGGGTGCACGGCCTGCCGCACCACTACGTCTCCAGTGAAGCGACCTCACTGGTGCGCTGGCTGAACGGCGGCGACGCCCGCCCCTCGGCTGCTCGGCCACGGCCGTTCGAGAAGGGCGTCGGCGGACGCCCCACCCTGGTCGACAACGTGGAGACACTCGCCCACCTCGCGCTCATCGCCCGGTACGGGCCGCAGTGGTTCCGCGCCGCGGGCAGCCCGGACGCACCCGGGACCACCCTGGTCACCGTCTGCGGCGCGGTCCGCGCCCCCGGCGTCCGCGAGATCCCCCTCGGCATCCCGCTCCGGGCCGTCCTCGACGCCGTCGGCGGCCCGTCGGAATCGCTGCGGGCGGTCCTCGTCGGCGGGTACTTCGGAAGCTGGCTGCCGCTCGCGGCGGCGGACCTGCCGTTCAGCCGCAGCGGACTCGCCGGGGCCGGTGCCGGGCCGGGCGCGGGCGTACTCGTCGCGTTGCCCGAGAACGCCTGCGGCCTGGCCGAGACGGCGCGGGTGCTCGGCTACCTCGCCGCCCAGAGCGCGCGCCAGTGCGGGCCGTGCCGGTTCGGGCTGCCCGCCGTCGCGGACGACTTCGCCCGGCTCGTCGGCGGCCGCACCGACCCGGACCTGCTCGAACGACTCCACCGCCGGACCGCACTGCTGGCCGGCCGGGGCGCCTGCCGCCACCCCGACGGCGCTTCCCGGCTCGCCGCCACCGCCTTGCAGGTGTTCGCCGACGACGTGCACCACCACGTACGGCACGGCCCGTGCGGCGCTGCCGAGCACTCGGCGGTCATCGCCGTGCCCGACCGTGCGGACCCGGAGATCGAGGGATGGCGGTGAAGCGGCGTCAGCGGCTCGCCGTCGACCGCATCGCATGCGACGGTCGCGGGCTCTGCGCCGAACTGCTGCCGGAACTGATCGCCCTCGACGAATGGGGTTACCCGATCGTCAGCGGATCCGACGTGCCCGGCGAACTCCTGCCAGACGCCCGACGCGCGGTCGCGGCCTGTCCCGTCCTCGCCCTGCGGCTGGTCGCCGCCCCCTCCCGGCCCACCCGGACGTGACCTGAACCACTTCTTAGTGCCCGACCGGGCACACTGCTCGCGGCCCCGCACCGGCGGGGCCGCCGTCCCCGCGCACCCGGCGCGGTCCATGCACCGGCGGAAGGCGGGCCATCCATGCGCTCGACAGGCAGCACCACGGCACCGGCGCGCACCACCGCGCCGGTCCCTTCGGGACGCCTCGGCGGCCCCGAAGGCAACCGGCGGCTGATCGCCGCCACCGGCGCCCTCCTGCTGCTGCTCCTCGCCGCCCAGGGCGTGACCATCCTGTTCCTCGACCGACTCCTCACCTGGCACTTCTTCCTCGGCATGCTGCTGGCCGGGCCGGTCGCCCTCAAACTCGGCGGCACCGGCTACCGCATCGTGCGCTACTACACCGGCAACCCCGCCTACCGGCGACAGGGACCACCCCATCCGCTGCTGCGGCTCCTCGGCCCGGTCGTGGTCGCCACCACCCTCGCCGTCCTGGCCACCGGCGGCGCCCTCGCCCTCCTGGGGCGCGACACCGGGACGATCCCCGTCCTCTTCCTCCACAAGGCCTCCTTCGTCTGCTGGGCGGCGGCCACCACCGTCCACGTCCTGGCGCACGCGTGGCGACTGCCCGCTCTGGTCGGCGCCGACCTGCGGCTGCGGGCCGCCCGCCGCGACATTCCGCGCGTCCGCGGCGCGGCGCTTCGCTGGTCGCTGTTGCTGGCCTCGCTCGGCATCGGCCTCGCACTGGCCCTGGCCGGCGCGCCGCTGGCCGCCCAGTGGCACACCACCGCGCATCACACCAAGCACCGCCAAAACCGCGCCGCAGTCACGAGTCCGGTCCGGGACCTGACCACCGGTACCGAGGCCGGCTGACGCCGCACGGCGGGTGAGCCCCTTGTCGCCGCGGCAGCCGGGCCGGACCGTCCCGGCGGTGTTCCCGCCAGGGCGGCTCGGCCCGGTCATGCGGGTCAGGCGTTGACCGGTGCCGTGCCCGGGAGGTGGCGCCGGACCGCGGGTCCGAGCGCGAGGTGGCCCGGTCCGGTGACCACGATCAGGAGGAAGGCCCAACAGAACATGACGGCCGGCTCGCCACCGTTCTGGATCGGCCACAGCGCGTGCCCCTGGTGAACGCTGAAGTAGGCGTACGCCATCGAACCCGAGCACAACAGGGCGGCCGGGCGGACCGCCACCCCGAGCAGGACCAGGGCGCCCGCGGCCAGCTGGATGACGGCCGCCCACCAGCCGGGCCACTGCCCGACCGCCGGCGACTTGCCGTGCGCCCCTCCGAGGACGCCGAACAGCGTCGCGGCACCGTGGCAGGCGAACAGCAGGGAGACCACGATGCGGAACAGTCCCAGCACCGCAGGCCGGGTGCGCTTGACGAGCGTTGAAGGATCTGTGGCCACGACGACTCCTTGACTCGGGGACGAGGAGGGATCAGCCCGGCGGTCCCGGATCGGGATCGGGCGGACGACCGCCGCGAACGGCCCGTACCGGATTCCAGCCGAACGCGACGCTCGCACACCAAGACTGACGCCATGTCATGTCAGCGGCCAGATTCGCGAACCTCTCAACTTCCTCTGAGTCCTCCCGGCCGGAACACGACCGCGCACCAGCCGGGCACCACGACGCAGGGACTCCTCCCGGGCGCCATCGCAGGCACGACGAGCCTGCGACAGGACCACCACGAGGCAGTCCGCATCCCTGCACGGCGGCAGGCCCGCCGAGAACGGACGCCTCCACCCCTGAGCGCCGAGGCCGTCGCCTTCTGTTTCTGGTGGGGCCGGTGGCCGGGGAGGCCGGTCAGGCACCGAGGTCGAGGATGGCGCCGAGGAGTTCCTCGGGGGTCTCCAGCTGGGGGAGGTGGCCGGTACGGGGCAGCAGGGTGAACGCGGCACCGGGGACGGCGGCGGCGTAGGCGCGACCGTACTCCGGGGTGACGACGCGGTCGCTCTCGCCCCAGATGACGTGGACGGGCAGGCGGACGCCGGCCAGGCGGTCGATGAGGGTCGGGTCCGACATCGTGGGGCCGGTGTACCGGATGAGGGCCTGGAGGTCGGGGCTCGGCCCGGTCTGACCGGCGGGCGGGACGGGTGCCTTGCTCGGGTCGTGGAAGGAGTAGGTGCTGATCTGCTGCGGTGTCATCCCGGCGAGGCTGGTCATGGGGTGGCCGGCCACCTCGATGCCGACTCCGTCGATGATGACGGCGCCGCTGACGCGCGGGCTGTCCAGCAGGGCGATCTCGGCGGCGAGCCAGCCGCCGAAGGAGTTGCCGACGACGGTGACGTCGGCGAGGTCGAGCTCTTCCAGCAGTGCGACGTACGCGCGGGCCAGCCCGGTGACGCCGACGAGACCGTCGGGCTTGGGAGTGCCGGCGAATCCGGGGTGGGTGGGCAGCAGCACCCTGGCGCGGGCGCGCTCGGCCAGGAGGTCGGCGAAGCCGGCCATGGTGCGGACGCCGCCGCCTCCGTGCAGCAGCAGGAACGGGCGGGTGCGGTCGCGGTCCTGGACGGTCAGCTCGACCGGGCCGACCGGAGTCGTCAGCGTGCGGGTGGGCCGGAGGGTCCCGGCGGGAACAGGGGTGCTCGGCATCGTCCATCTCCCTGGAGGCATCTATCTAAGGTTCCTTATGCAATGAACCTTAGACAAGGGCACGCATATAAGCAACCTTAGATATGCGGTAGACTGCCGCCATGCGTGAACCGTCAGAGGTCGGCCTTGCCGTCAAGCGCCTCCAGCACCGGCACCACCGCGCCCTGAGCAAGGCACTGGCACCGCTCGGCCTCTCGGTGGTCCAGTGGGACACCCTGCGCCACCTGGACCGCAAGCCCGACGCCTCGCTGCACGACCTGGCGGTGCTGACCTTCCAGACCGACCAGTCCTTCGGATCGCTGGCCGTACGGATGGCCGAGCGCGGCCTGATCGAACGGATACCGGGGCCCGGGCGCGCGGTGCGCCACCGGCTCACGGACGAGGGCGCCAGGCTGAGGGTCGAGGGTCAGGCCGCGGCCGACGCCATCACTGCGGACTCCTTCCGTGCTCTCACCCCGGAACAGCTCGACCAACTCGGCGCGCTGCTCGACACCGCCCTGGACACCTGACCACGAAACAACCGCGTGCCCCGCGGCCTGCCGTCCGTGACCGCACCTGCCCCGGCGGCGGATGCGGCAGGGTTCGGTGAGCCAGTAGGCGCGGCCGGCGCCGGGCATCAGGTTCCCCAGCAGGAGTCGCGGTAGGAGCAGCCGCGGCAGGCGGCGCGGGTCCGGCGGTCGGGGGGTGTGGGCGGACCTGGGCGTCGTGGGCCGGCGAGGGGCTGCGGGAGGACTTGGTCTCGTGGATGACGGCGCCGGCGGCGACCCAGCCGATGCGGGCTTCCCCGAGGTCGACGTCCCGCCCACGCGTGAACGTGGCCTCGCTGACGACTTCGCCGAAGGCGACGAGGTCGCTGCCACTCTCGGGCCGGTATCCGCGCATGTAGAGGTCTTGGACACGACCGGCACCGGCCCGTCCCCCGAGGACACCCGCGCCGAGATCGAGGCCAACGCGATCGGCGGCTCGCTGTCCTGCTCCGGCAACACCCCGCCGCCCACCAACGACGGACACCCCAACACGGTGACCGGATCGAGGCCGGGCCAGTGCTCGAACCTCTGGTCACACCCTGAGGACACCGGAAGGGGCCCGCTCCGGCGGGCCCCTTCCGCTGCGTCCGCCGACCACGACGCTGCGCCGTAGTTCGGCGCACCACCCACCGCCTGTGACTCCCCCTGGCGTGCGTCCGCGCGGGTGGCACTCGGGGTCGAAGGGATTCTCGCCACCGCACCTGTCGGAACCCTGACAGTACGTCAGATGATCCCACGAAAGGACTTCGTTCGTGCCACCTGAGAGATACCCGCGCCGCGTCCTCGCCACCGGCGTCTCGCTGTGCCTGGCCTCGGCGTCGCTCGCACTCCTGCCCGCCCAGGCTCACGCGGGCGACGCCCCGGCGGCGGCCAAGTCGAACCGGGCGGTGAACTTCGTGGTGCCGACCGTCGTCGACGCGACCGGGTCCGCCATGAGCACCGGCGGCAGGGAGCCCTCCATCGCGGTCGACCCCTCCAACCCGAACCGGATCGCCATCACCCGGTTCGACTCCACGTGGAACGGCGGCAACGCCGCCGATCTGCTCTACTCCACCAACGGTGGCACCACCTGGCAGAACTACGGGTCCGTTCCCCCGCCGCCCGGTCTCGCCGACGCCGGCGCCCTCGCACCGGCGGACCAGACCATCGACTACGGTCGCGACGGCACGCTCTACGGCGCCTTCCTCACCTGTGCGCTCAACACCGCCATGAACGGCTGCACCGGCGCCAGGGTGGTCACCGGATCGACCAGCGACCCGACCAACCCCGCCTCCTGGGCCTGGCGGCCCGACGCCACCACCGGCACGCAGATCACCAGCGGCAACCGGGTCTTCGCCGACCAGCCCTGGCTGCGGGTGAACCGCGACCGCGATCACGCGGACCAGGACGACGTCTACGTCTCGTACGAGGACCTCCGCAGCACGCCCGCAGAGGCCCGGGTCGCGGTCTCGTACAACGCCCACCCGGTGAACATCACCCAGGACCAGTCGCCGGGCCAGGTCGTCTCGGACACCAACACCAGCGGGGCCGTCCGCCTCGCGACCGACCCCAGGAACGGCGCGGTCTACGCCCTCTTCCAGACCCAGACCACCGCCGGGACACTCGGCGACCCGCAGAACATCACCTACCGGATCAACCGGTCGACCGACGGCGGGGCGACCTGGCCGCTGGGCAGCGGCCAGGGCATCGCCGTGGCCACGGCCGACACCCACCAGGGCGTCACCTACAAGTTCGGCGGCGTCAACGCGCTGCTCGGCGGCATCGACCACGCCGCCGTCGACCCGTCCAACGGCGACGTGTACGTGGCCTACGGCGCGGACGTCTCGGGCAACAACCAGATCAGGATGCGGCGGCTCACCGACGACGGCCACGGCAGCCTCACCGTCGGGACGGAGCACAACGTCTCCCCCTCCACCAACGCGGCGCTCCCCTCGGTCGCGGTGCTCGACGACGGCACCGTCGGCGTCCTCTACACCACCTACGAGGGCCTGAACGGCAACATGTACCCGACCTTCGCCGCGCACCTCGCCAGGAGCGCCGACCACGGCGTCACCTTCACCGACCAGGTCCTGAGGACGTTCCAGTCGGACCTCACGAACAACGGCAACGCGTACCAGCGCGTCCTCGGCGACTACCAGGTCCTGAGAGCGGTCGGCAACCGCTTCTACGGCGCCTTCCCCGGCAACGACAACGGGCAGAATCCGCCCGCCACGCCGGTGCCACCGATCCACGCGATGTTCTTCACCACCGTCCCCCAGGCCACCACGACCACGCTCGCCTCCTCGGCCGATCCTTCGGTGTACGGCCAGCCGGTGAGCTTCACCGCGACGGTCGCGCCCGTACCCGACGGCGGCACGGTGGGCTTCCGGGTCGACGGCAGCCCGCTCGGCGGTCCGGTGCCGGTGGACACCACCACCGGGCAGGCAACCTCGGCCAGCATCGCCACCCTGAGTCCGGGCCCGCACACCGTGGACGCCGTCTACGCAGGCAACGGTGACTTCGCGCCCAGTACCGCCACGACACTGGTCCAGACGGTCGACCAGGCGCCGGTCACCACGACCCTGGTGTCCTCCGGCCCCTCGTCCCTCGGCCAGAACGTCACCTTCACCGACACGGTCTGCCCCGCCGGCGGGAGCACCGACCCGGCGGCCCCGCCGAGCGGAACGGTGACCTTCCGCGACGGTGCCACGACGCTCGGCACCGGGTCGCTGTCGCCGGGCGGCGGCACCAACTGCGCCCAGACCCAGTTCAGCTGGGATGACCTGCTGCCCGGGACGCACACCGTCACGGCCCAGTACGGCGGCGACGGCAACTACCTGGCGGGCCCGCCGGAGTCCCTCACGCAGACGGTCGGCTGCACCCGGACCGTCACCGGGTCCGTCCCGGGCGCGGTGTTCGCGGGCAGCGGCAGCACCTGCATCGTCGACGCCACGGTCGGCGGCACGGTGCAAGGTGCCTCCGGTGGCGCGCTGTTCGTCAGCAACTCCACGGTCAAGGGCAGCATCCTGTCCTCCAACGGCACCCGGCTCGGAGTCTGCGGCAGCACGATCACCGGTTCGGTCAACGTCTCCCACGCCACCGGCTTCGTGGTGATCGGGGACCCGGGCGACGACGGCTGCGCCGGCAACCGGATCACCGGCCTGGTGTCG
The DNA here is from genome assembly GCF_055600605.1 of Kitasatospora sp. NPDC038210. Lineage (NCBI taxonomy): Bacteria > Bacillati > Actinomycetota > Actinomycetes > Kitasatosporales > Streptomycetaceae > Kitasatospora > Kitasatospora sp. NPDC038210. The sequence continues at coordinate 22,713 of NZ_JBVJYK010000047.1, forward strand.
CTGGCCGACAACCACAGCGGTGCCGAACTCATCGCCAACCACATCGGCGGCTCGGTCCACGTGCAGGGCACAACCGGCACCGGCCCCTTCCCCGAGGACGACCGCGCCGAGATCGAGGGCAACACCATCAACGGTTCGCTCTCCTGCTCCGGCAACGTTCCGCCGCCGACCAACGGCGGGCACCCCAACACCGTGACCGGCACACGGACCGGCCAGTGCGCGAACCTCTGACCCCGGCCTGAGCCGCGGAGGGCAGGCGGAGTGGGAAGCCGGCCCAGCCGACTTCCCACTCCACGGCCGTCAGGCACTCCAGCCGATCAGCTTCGGCGCGACCCGAGAAGCACCTTCTACCGGTCCTTCCCCTGGGTACGCTCGCCGCCGGGCGGCCGGAGGGCTGGGAACCATGCAGGACCGTGGCGTCGCCGTAGGCTTCGCCGGCTTTTCCGCTCGCTACGTCAGGAGCCCCAGCGGCTCCGTCAGATCGCAGACGCACGCCTCACCGTCGGGCGAGGTTCGGATCATGCTGAGCGGCTGGAGCCTCGTCGGGTCCGCAATGGCCTTGAGCAGACCGGCGATTCGCTCGGCTTCCGGCCGGGGCAGCCGTGCGCCCGACAGTGGCACGCACATCGACGGGTCGACAGCTGAGGTGTCCGCGCCCTTCTCGACGGTGCGGTCCTCTTCCACGTGGGCCCGGTCCGCTGCAGCGGTGCTCAGTTACGCAGCATACGAAGATCGGCGACGCGCACCCCGGCGGCGGCGGTGTCCTGGTTCGCGGTCGTGAAGGTCTCAGCTCTCCGTCTGCTGCTTGGCGTCGATCTCGGCGATCAGGCCCTCGATCAGGCCCTTGATCTCGTCGCGGATCGGGCGCACGGCCTCCACGCCCTGGCCGGCCGGGTCCTCCAGCTTCCAGTCCAGGTACTTCTTGCCGGGGAAGTACGGGCAGGCGTCGCCGCAGCCCATGGAGATGACGTAGTCGGACGCCTGGACGGCCTCGGTGGTCAGCACCTTCGGCTTCTGGTCCGAGATGTCGATGCCCAGCTCCGCCATCGCGGCGACGGCGGACGGGTTGATCCGGTCGCCCGGGATCGAGCCCGCGGAGCGGACCTCGACGCGGTCGCCGGCGAGGTGGCGCAGGAAGCCGGCGGCCATCTGGGAGCGTCCGGCGTTGTGGATGCAGACGAACAGGACGGAGGCGATCGGCGCGGTCATGCGTGGTGCCCTTCGGTTGTGCGGTGCCCGCTGTGGGACGGGCAGGGATTACTTGGGCTCGGGAGCGAGCTCGGCGAGGAGCGCCTCGACGTGGGAGGCGATCTCGTCACGGATGGCGCGGACGCCCTCGATCGGGGCGCCGTCCGGGTCGGGGACGGGCCAGTCCGGGTAGCGGCGCCCGGCGGGGAGGGGGCAGGCGTCGCCGCAGCGCATGGTGATCACCACGTCGGCCACGTGCACCCGGCCCTGGCCGAGATGGGCGAGGCCGGCGATGCGGGCGGGGAGTCGTTCATCAGGGGTTCCAGCCCTTCAAGGGGATGGGGACACCTCCCGGCCGGAGGCTGGGGAGGGCCGTGGTGCGAAGACGCGCAGGCGCCCCCGGTGGTGACCGGGGCAGGGGCTCGCTTGGCGGGTCCGACACGGGTAACGTATCAGCCCATGGTGACATCAGTCGACAGTGACGTAATGAAGGCCCTGGCCGACCCGCTGCGGATGCAGATCGTCTCGCTCCTCGCCACGGAGGCGCTGTGCACGACGCATCTGGTGGAGGAGACGGGCGCCAAGCAGACGAACCTGTCGAACCACCTGAAGATCCTGCGCGAGGCGGGCCTCGTGGAAACCGAGCCCTGCGGACGCTTCACGTACTACAAGCTCCGCGCCGATGCCCTGGAGGCAGTCGCCACGGAGTTCGCCGGGTTGGCCGCCACCGCCCGCGGAGCCGCGGCGAACAACCGCAAGCGGTCCTGCTGAACCACCCCGCCCCACCCCGGCGGTCCCACCCGCCCCGCACGAGGAGCACCAGTTGAACGCCATGGACGAGGCGAGACCTTCCGTGACCGAGGCCGAGCCGCTTGCTGCCGAGCCACCCGCCGTCCCCCTGCTGAACCGCGTGGCGGCGGAGCTGGTCGGCACCGCCGCCCTGGTCGCCGTCGTGGTCGGCTCCGGCATCCAGGCCACCGAGCTCACCCAGGACGTCGGTCTGCAGCTGCTGGCCAACTCCCTGGCCACCGTCTTCGGCCTCGGCGTCCTGATCCTGCTGCTCGGCCCGGTGTCAGGTGCCCACTTCAACCCCGTCGTCACGCTCGCCGAGTGGTGGACCGGACGGAAGGACCCGAAGGGCCTGGGACTGCGCGAGGTCGGCGCCTACCTCCCCGCGCAGATCGTGGGGGCCATCGCGGGTGCGATCCTCGCCGACGCGATGTTCGGCGAGCAGCTGGTGAAGTGGTCCACGCACGACCGCTCGGCCGGGCACCTGCTGCTCGGCGAGGTCGTCGCCACCGCCGGCCTGGTCCTGCTGATCTTCGGCCTGGCCAAGACCGACCACCTGCGCTTCGCTCCGGTCGCCGTCGCCTCCTACATCGGCACCGCATACTGGTTCACGTCGTCGACCTCATTCGCCAACCCCGCCGTGACGATCGGTCGCGCGTTCACCGACACCTTCGCCGGCATCGCCCCGAGCTCCGTACCGGGATTCATCGGCATGCAGCTGATCGGCGGCGCCGTCGGCCTGGCCCTCGTGGCACTGATTTTCACCCACCGCCGCTCGGTGAAGAAGTAGCCCCCGGCCGCCGCGCTCACCGACTTCATCGCCTGGGTCCCCAGTTCCGGCCAGGACGACGACGCCGATCTCCGCTACGCCCCGCTCGGCCGGAGCCTGCAGGCCCAGTCCACGGCCGAGCTCAAGACCCTCACCATGGCCGGGGCGCCGCTCTTCCCGTAGCCGGAATCGCCCGCCGGGGTCAGGAGGAGCGGAGCAGCGCAGCCATGGCCGCGAGGACGTCGGGGGCGACGCGGTAGTAGACCCAGGTGCCGCGGCGCTCGGACGTCAGCAGGCCGGCCTCGCGCAGCTTCTTGAGGTGGTGGGAGACGGTGGGCTGGGAGACGCCGACATCCTGGATGTCGCACACGCACGCCTCCCCGCCCTCGTGCGAGGCGACGGCAGAGAACAGCCTCAGCCGCACCGGGTCACCGAGGGCCTTGAACATGGCCGCCGTCCGCTCGGCCTCCGCGGCGGTCAGGGGCCGCTCGGACAGCGGCGGGCAGCACGGCACGACCGCCTCGGGCTCCAGCAGGGGCAGCACCTTCGTGTTCGACATGCGTCTATGTTGACATATGTCGAATCACCGAGAGGACTGCTTGCGGGCGACGGCAGCCCGCCCGACGTCGGGACGGTGGGGCGAGGGCCGGCCGAAGCCCCACTGCCCACTGACAATCCCCACTCCCCTGATTCGACAGATGTCTATGTTGATATTTATCAATGCAGCTGCCATCCTGGAGCCACACCGCCTCATCGACAACCGTCGAAACAAAGGAGATCCCCCCGTGAACGCCTCCGCTGCCGGGCAGGACCTGCCCGTCGCCGTGGTCGGTGCCGGTCCGATCGGCCTGGCCGCCGCCGCCCATCTGTTGGAGCGCGGCATCGAGCCGCTCGTACTCGAAGCCGGCCCCTCCGCCGGCACGGCGGTCCGCGGGTGGGCACACGTCCGACTGTTCTCTCCGTGGGCCGAGGTCGTCGACCCTGCCGCCGAGAAGCTCCTCACCCCGACCGGATGGGTCCGCCCCGAGGGCACCTCCCACCCGTCCGGCGGCGAATGGGCCGACCAGTACCTCCAGCCGCTCGCCGACGTCCTCGGCGGGCACGTCCGGTACGGGGCGACGGTGATCGGGGTGGCGCGAGCCGGCCGTGACCGGATCGTCGACTCCGGCCGCGAGGAGCAGCCGTTCACCGTCCACGTCGAGCACGCCGACGGCCGGGAGGAGCGTCTCCTGGCCCGTGCGGTCATCGACGCCTCGGGCACCTGGTCGACTCCGAACCCGCTCGGCGCCAACGGGATCCCGGCCCTCGGCGAGCGCGCGGCCAACGGCCGGATCTCCTACCGCGTCCCCGACCTCCAGGACCCGGCGGTGCGTGCCCGGTTCGCGGGCAAGCGCACCGCGGTCGTCGGCACCGGCGCCTCCGCCTTCACCGCCCTGGCGTACCTGGCCGACCTCGCGAAGCAGGAGGAGGGCACGCACGCGGTGTGGGTGCTGCGGCGCGGCATCACCGGCTCCACCTACGGCGGCGGCGAGGCCGACGAGCTCCCCGCCCGGGGCGCGCTCGGCCTGCGCGCCAAGGCCGCTGTCGAGGAGGGCCACGCCTCCGCACTCACCGGCTTCCGCGCCGCCGCCGTCGAGCCGGAGGGCGAGCAGCTGGTCCTGGTCGCCGAGGACGGCCGCCGCAGCGAGCCCATCGACCAGGTCGTGGTCCTGACCGGGCTCCGCCCCGACCTGTCGTTCCTCTCCGAGGTCCGCCTCGGTCTCGACGAGCGGCTGCAGGCCCCGGTCGAGCTCGCCCCGCTGATCGACCCCAATCAGCACTCCTGCGGCACCGTGTACCCGCACGGTGCGAAGGAGCTCTCCCACCCGGAGAAGGACGTCTACCTGGTCGGCATGAAGTCCTACGGTCGCGCGCCGACGTTCCTCGCGATGACCGGCTACGAGCAGGTCCGCTCCGTGGCCGCCGCCCTGGCTGGTGACCACGAGGCCGCCGCCCGGGTCGAGCTCACCCTTCCCGAGACCGGTGTCTGCGGCGGCGCGGGCCTGTTCGACGAGCCCGACGCCGCGCAGGGCGGCGGTGGCTGCTGCTCCGTGCCGGCCGCACCCGAGGTCCTCGGCATCGGCATCGGCGCCCCGGTGTCCGCGCCGACCGGCGGCTGCTGACCGGCACCGATGACCGCCCTTCAAACCAGCGGGGGCCGCGACCGGATCGGGGGACCTGTCGCGGCCCCACGCCGCCCTGCCCGCCCTGTGCGTCACCCAGATCACCGGCTGGGGAATCCTCTACTACGCCTTCCCGGTTCTGGTTCCACACATCGCCGCCGACACCGGTTGGACTCCCGCCCAGGCCACTGCGGCATTCACGGCCGCCCTCCTCGCTTCAGCGCTCGCGGGCATCCCGATCGGTCGCCTCCTCGACCGTCACGGTCCGCGCACCGTGATGACGGCCGGCTCGGTCATCGGCACCTGTGCGCTCGCGGTCGTCGCGTCCGCCCACAGCCTGCCAGTGTTCTTCGCGGCCTGGCCCTTCACGCTCTCGGCGTTCGCGATGTACGGCGTCGTGTTCGGGCTCGTTCCGCTTCTGACCACCCGCGGCGCGAGCCCCACGACCGCCGCCTGGGCCCTCGGGCTCGGCGGACTCGGCCAGACCCTGGTCCGCACCCAACAGGATGGGCGGCCAGCCGAACGTTCGAAGCTTCCCTCAACTCCGCCGTATCCGAACAATGCGGGCACCGGATGAGTCGATCTACTTGCGTGCCTCGATCAAGAAGCGCGCCGAGTGCGCCACGAACGGGCCCTCGGCGCGGATCTGCCGGTCAAGCTCGCGCAACCGGTCCCGGTAGGCGTCGACGGTGAAGCCGGGGACCATCCAGACCACCTTGCGCAGGATATAGCGGAAGTGACGTTTCCGCCCAGCTCAGGGGCATGATCGACCATGCGGAGTCAGCAAAAGGTCAGCAAGACTCCCGGAGGTCCGACCATCATGGCCACCACAGGCCTCACCCGCGGCATGGGCAGCTTCTTCAAGGAGTGCGAGCACCCCGAGTCCCGCTGGAGCAGGTGCTCGCACGAGTACAAGATCAGGTACCGCAACGCGGCGGGGCGCCAGGCGGAGGAGTCCGGCTTCGCCACCCAGGACAAGGCCAAGGCCCGCCTCGCCGAGGTGTTCCACGCGCGGAAGAACTCCCCGCAGAGCCAGCGCAAGGCCGAGCGCGTCCAGAAGTACGGAGGGATGAACTTCTCCGACTACGTCGCCGAGTGGCTCAAGGGTCAGCGCGACCTTGGCCCCACTTCGCTGCGGAACATCGACTCCCTTCTGCGGATCCACCTCCTCCCCGCCTTCGGCAGCCGGCGCATGGGCACGTTCGACCACAAGGTCGTCGAAGCGTTCATCCAGGACATGGAGCGGAACGGCGTCGGCCTGGCCACCCAGGCCAACGCGTTCATGAGCCTGAAGGCCATCCTGCTGGACGCGCACCGGCTCGGCCTCTACGACGACAGCCCGCTCGACGGGGTCAAGGCACCGCAGTACGACCCGAAGCGTGCGGTGATCCCGTCGGCCTCCCAGTTGCACCAGATCCGGGACGCGGGCGACGACACCTTCCGCCTGATCACCGACCTCATGAGCGGCTGTGGTCTGCGCAACGGCGAGGCGTACGCCGTCAACATCAACAACATCGTTGCCGACGACGTCTACCGGGTCACCGAGCAGGTCAACCAGACCACCCGGTCCTACGCCCGCCTGAAGCACCGCAAGGCCAGCGAGTACCGGGACGTCCCGCTGCCGGCCCGCACCAGGCGCTCGATCGAGCAGTACGCCGAGACGTACGGCACCGCGGACGGGTACCTCCTCCGCAATCCCGTGGACATCAGCCGGCCCATGCCGCACTTCGTCATCGACCGCCAGTGGCGGCGGATCAAGAAGTCCGGCCTCGCCGACATCCCGGAAGGGATGGTGCTCTACGGCCTCCGCCACTTCTTCGCGTCGAACTGCCTCAGCAACGGCATAGCGATCACCGACGTGGCGGAATGGATGGGTCACCGAAGCATCGACATCACGTTCGGGATCTACCGCCACCTCATGCCCGGCTCCCTCAGCCGAGCCGCCCAGCTCCTCGACCTCGGCCTGGCCGCCTGAACACGCGGAGGGCCTGCCCCACCGGGGCAGGCCCTCCGTGCCATTCGAACGCGCTCAGACCCCCGACACCCGCTGCTGCCTTACCCATGCCTGGACTTCCGACGACTTGAACTGGAGCTTCGCGTTCGGCCCCCGGCCGAACTTGTAGGGGATCAGCCCGACCCGCGGCGCCTCGCGGTAGACCCAGGCGACGGACATGTTCAGGTAGGCGGCGGTCTGCTTGACGGTCATGAACTGCTCGGACACGAGGAGAACCCCTCCGTAGGCGGTAAGCGCCCGTCGGACAACGGGACGACTGATCGTCGCCTGATCCGGGCGGCTTGGCCGAGCCGTCGGCCGGTGATAGGCGGCCCCGGTAAGGGGCGGTGCTGTGACCTGCCGGGTTCGACAGGCTCCGGTGGTCCGAGGAGGGTGGTCCCGGACACGCGGCGCGGGCGCCTGCGGGGCAGCGGCCGCCGCAGAGCACGACGGAGAGGGGAGCAGCAATGGGGCGAGGAGCAATTGTCAGAACCTGTGGATCTGCTAGCTGGTCTGGCGCGGAAGTGATGGTTCGGTGTCGGTGGGTGGCGTCAGCATTGTGGCGAGTCGGTCAACGCCGACTCCGCTGATCAGGAGGCGTTCTTTGTGGCTTCCGGTGAGGCGCTGGGTCCAGTCGACAAACCCGCCGTCCGCGATCTCCCGTTGCTGACCATGGATGGTCGCGTAGATCTTGTAGCACAGGTCGGTGTAGTAGCCGCGTCCGGTCACCCGGTTGGGATCGTCGATGATGTCAATGCCCGGTGTTCCGGCCAGCTCTGTACGTGTGCGGGCCAGGATCGGAGCGGCGGACTCGTCGAGGCAGGTGATGCGGATCTCGGTCTGGCGCACTCCAGCACGTGCCATCGCCCGGACGGCGAAATGTAGGTGCTCGACCAGGTGCTGTTGCTCGAAGGCCCGGCTGCCAGTGTCCCGGCCGGCGGTCACCAGGGCGAATAGTTGGAAGTGGGCGAGCATGCCGGGCGCGTCGAAGTGCTGGGCACGCACGACTCGTTGGCTGGCGGCCATCCGGACCGGCACGGCCGAGCGGGGATCGGCGGCCAGGGCCTGGGATCTCCGCTGGGCTGCCTCCAGGGCCAGTGCATTGGTCGGGTCGGCTGCGACCTCGCTGCCACGAATGGTGGCGACGACCTTGCGCGGGTCGACGGTCGCGACCGCCGTATGCGCTGCCAGGGGGACGAGCGGAGCCAAGGTGAGTATCTGGAAGTCATCCGGCAGCGCCGAGAGCAGGAAGTCTTCGGCTCGTCGTATTTGTGCGAACCCTGTCGGGGCCGGGGTCACGAACCGGTCGGTGCGATAGCGCCGCATCACCTCGGCCGGGGTGAGCCGATCGGCGCGGCGTCGGAAGACTTCCAGGAGCAGTGTGGTCAGATCCGTCCCGGTCAGCCCCTTGGCCAGCAGATCCAGCAGTTCCGGTCCGCCTGCCTTGGCCAGAACTCGGCGCAACGCCGGACCAGCCGAGTATTCATCGCTCGTCACGGCGGACCAGTATCGCCTGGCCGGCATCGGAGAGACCATCGATTTCCGCGCATCGTGGCAATTATGCCGCCGCCCGGTCAGGCTCCATCAGGGCTCCGCGCTCGAAGCGGGCCCCAGCGCGGACGAGCGGGACGAGGTGGGCACCGTTGACGGCCCGCCAACGGACCTGGGCCGACTCGACGAGCTTGAACACCATCGCCAGGCCGGCGGCGCGAGAGCCGGCGCCCTTGGTGACTTTCGTGCGGAGCCGGACGGTGGCGAAGGTCGACTCGATCGGGTTGGTGGTCCGCAGATGGATCCAGTGCTCCGCCGGGTAGTCATAGAACTCCAGCAGCACGTCCTGGTCGTCGGTGATCTTCTTGACGGCCTTGGGGAACTTCGCGCCGTAGAGCTTGGCAAAGGTCTGGACGGCCTGTTCGGCGTGCTCGCGGTCCTCGGCGTTGTGGATGTCCTGGATCGCCTTCTTCGCCGCGGGCTGGGCCGACTTCGGCATGGCGTCGAGGGCATTGGCCGTTTTGTGGACCTGGCACCTTTGTTCGCGCGTGTCGGGGAAGACCTCGCGCAGGACTTTCCAGAACCCGAGCGCCCCGTCGCCGACCGCCAGCACAGACGCGCGCATACCCCGTCTCACGCAGTCCCCCAGCAGCGAGGCCAACGACTCGGCCGACTCCCGGTAGCCGTCCGCCATCGCGACCAGTTCCTTGGTGCCGTCCGTGCGGACCCCGATCACGACCAGGACGGCGGCCTTGGCTTCGTCCAGGCGTATGTGCAGATGGATGCCATCGCCCCAGACATAGACGTAGCCGGTGCCGGACAGGTCACGCTCCTGGAAGGCGGCATGGTCGGCCTGCCACTGGGCGGTCAGCCGGGTGACCGTAGCCGGAGAGAGCCCGGCCGAGCCGCCGAGGAACTGCTCCATCGCCGGGACGAAGTCCCCGGAGGACAGGCCGTGCAGGTAGAGCAGCGGCAGCACCTCCGCGATCTTCGGGGACTTGCGGCACCACGGCGGCAGGATCCCCGAGGAGAACCGCTTGCGCTCGCCGGTGGCCTCGTCAACGCGCTTGTCATTCACCCGCGGGGCCTTGACCTCGATCACGCCGGCGGCGGTGGTGACCTTCCGGGGCTGGTGGTAGCCGTTGCGGACCACCAGGCGCCGTCCCGTCTCGTCCTTCTCGTGGGTCAGCTCGGCGATGCAGGAGTTGACTTCGACCTCCAGCGCGGCGACCGGCATCCTCCCCGCGCCTTCGCGGACGATCTCGTCCAGCAGGGAGCCGTCCCGCAATGTCGGCACCGTTCAGCCTGGAGAACCAGGCCTCCACCACCCAGTCCTCCGGGAGCTTCGGCTCGCGGAGACCGGCGCCAGGCAATTCTGGCCGGCCTTGTGGCGGTTGCAGAGGTGGTTCCGGCCGTCGGCCGACGCGGCGCCGCGGCAGCCGGCGCACCGGGTGGTGTCGGTGCGCAGGTGCTGCTTCCGGTTGTCCACGGACTCACGGTTCGGGAAGTTGCCTGCGGTGAGCATCTGCCGCGCGTGAACAGCGAGTTCGTGCGGGATTGGCTCGGACCCGTCGGCCCACACCTGCACGCGTTCCCCGTTCTCACCCCGGTACGGGATGGGGGTTCGCGGGTCGTTGGGGTGCTTGATCGTCTGCCAGCCTTCATAGACGGGGTTGTGGATCATGTAGGAGATCGTCGACACGCCCCATTCGCCACCCGAGGGTGAAAGGACGGGGCTCGGCCCGGAGTTCAGCGCCTTACAGAGCAAACGTGCGCCGATGCCGTCGGCGAGGCTGCGGAAGATGTGTAGGACGACCGGCCGGAGGGTCCCGTTCGGCAGCCTGCGGCCCTTGGTTGCCTCGTTGCCGTACGGCGGGCGGCTCGACCACTGGCCGTTCTTAAGCTGGTTCTTCTTGGTGACCCTGATGTTGAAGCTGAGGCGCTCCGACTACTCGCGTGCCTGCTCCCTCGGTCGATGATCCAGCCGCGGTCGTTGGGGTCGGAGCTGTCGAGCCGCTCCCAGTGGAAGATGACCCGGGCCTTGCCCAGAACCGGGCCGATGTAGTCGAAGCCCTTGCGGGTGAAGCGGTCGAGCGCGAAGCACCAGAGGGCGGGCACCTGGTCGTCGAGTCCGGTGACGCTCGGAAGGCCCGCCACGTTCTCCTCCGTCTAACCTGGGAGTGCGTCGGCCGCCACTGCCGCAACGGCCTCCAGGTGGCTCCGCAGCCTGTCTGTCCAGTACTCGCGGAGTGCCGGAAGGGCGGGCACCGCGCGCGTCGCCTTCGTCGGGACTCGTGGACGGCAATCCCCGCCGTCACACAGTCGGACGTCCGAACGCCCCGGGTCACCCTTCCGGCGGCCGCGTGTGGCAACGCTCAAGGCCAACCGCGGGCGGCCGCCGGGAGCCCCCCGTTACCTTCTTCGTGGCCCTGAAACGGGGCTCCTGGCCTCCGGGTCCGGCATGACTGTTGCCCCCTGTCGATCGCATGACCTGGGGGGT
>NZ_JBVJYK010000048.1:0-30263 GCF_055600605.1 Kitasatospora sp. NPDC038210
GCAGTACCGCTCCGACATCCTCGACGGCTTCCTCACCGGGACCGGACTCTCCCTCGACCTCCCACCGCCATCACCTTGAAACGCCGAGGTCAGTAACCAGTCTTTGGCTGAGTTCCCGCCTTTCCGGCGGCACCGCCGGGCTGTTGAGACTTCCTCGATCTTGTGGCCCCGGGGCCGGCAGACCGACCTGGGATGGCCTGACCGGCGCCCGAGCACAGAGAGGGTGGTGGGACGGTGGCGGATAATCCGATGGGCGTGTCGGGCCAGCCCGGTAATCTCCCGTCATGACGACTGCCCGCCGCCCGCGTTTCTCTGAACGCCTGGGCCTTGCCGACTTCGATGACGACGCGCTCTATGAGGGAGTGCCCCGCCACCTGGTCCGCCCGCTGCAGCGCTGGGTCGGTACGCACTTCACCCCGTCCCACGACGAGGATGCCGAGCTTCTGTGCCTGCGGCTGCGCATCGCCGACCCAGGTGACAACCCCACGCGGGTACTGACCAGCATGGACGGCATGGACCTTCTCGACGTTGTCGACGCCATCCTGGCCCATGAGAGCGAGCACATCGGCGGGGACTCTCAAGGCGAACTGGCCCGAATCCTCGACGAGGCGGGTTCGGCGTACCGGGTGTCCAGCGACGCACGGTTCCTGGAGCTGCGCGTGGACGAGACGGTCCGGGCCGCGGTCGACCTCGCGAACGACAACGCGGCAGCGGCGGCGGCCGGCTCAGCGGCGGAGCACCTGCGCGCGGCGTGGCAGGCCGTCTACGGGCGGGGACCCGACCCCTCCTACGCCTACAGCCAGGCGATCAAGGCGGTGGAGGCGGCAGCCCACGCCGTGCTGGAGCCGAACAACACGAAGGCCACCCTCGGCACGATGACCGCCGTGCTGCGCAACGCCCCGCAGAAGTTTGCGCTGGCCATCGAGCAGAACGGCGGCGGCGACCCGGCACCGGTCCTCGGGATGCTCCAGTTGCTGTGGCAGGGGCAGACCAGCCGCCATGGTGGCCAGGCCCCGACCCGCCCGGAGACGCAGGAGGCCGCCGAGATGGCCGTCCACCTGGCGGCGACGCTCGTGCAGTGGTTCACCGCTGGGGCGGTCACCCGGCGCCCATGACGCTCGTTCAGGTGGCCATCCGGCCCGGCCGGTGACTGGCGGCGCCACCAGAGGGTTCACCAGTGCGACCGCTCAACGGTACCCAGCAGCGGGAGCTCGTCGGCGGACGGGCTGCCGGTGACCAGGTCCGCGGAGAGGTCGTAGCGCAGTTCCTCGTCCAGCTGCCCCTCGCCGCCGGGGACGATCCCCCGCCCGTTGGTCTGCTCGATCGCGTCGGCGGCCCGCTCCAGGATCGTCCGGTGCCCCTCATCCGTCTGCTGCACGGCCAGCTCCCGCACCCACCCGGCGGCCCGGCGGCCCGTCTCGGCCGCCAGAGCGATCACCTCGTTCACCGCCTGCCGCTGCGCCCGGCTCGTGTCCTGCTGTTCCTGGTCCTCGGAGGAATCGGTGCCGGCGTCGCGTACGGGCAGGGGAGTCACGTTCGTCACGACCGGTGAACCCCGCCGCCGTTCGGGTTACGGCACCGGAGCACATCGTCCGTTCCGACGTCCTCGCCGGGTCCGAAGCCCGAGGTGACAGACTGTCAGCCATGAGTGATCAACCCGGCCGTCCGGCCCGCCGCCTGCTGACCCAGCCCTTCTCCCGCTCCGACGCCGCGGTGGACCAGCCGCTGGGCGAGCGCCTGCTCCCGGCGGAGCGCTCACCGTTCTTCGCCCCGGCCGACGAGGTTCCGGCCGACCGCTTCCCGGCGGTCCCGGTGCAGTCGCCGAGCCTGGCGGGCAGGGGCCGTCGGCCGCTGGGGGAAGGCGGGCTCAGCTACGCCGACGGCGCTTCACCCCGGTGACATCCGGGCTCGGCGGCGCAGCCTGACCGCGCCGACACGGATCAGGAGCGGCAGGCCGGCGCGGATGCCGGCCCCGGCTGCGCACACTCGCACAGGCAGGCGGTGCGCGGCGCTGTCCCCGGGTGTGACGGAGCACTGTAGTTTGCGAGTGATCGTTTAGAACTTGCTTGTCAGTGTCATGGTGGTGCAGGGCAGGTGAGCCGAGCCACGATAGTTGGAACCTGGCCACGCGGGTTGGAACTGGAGGGCTCACGACGGCCCCGGCGGGCTTGGGTGTCGGTGGTGTCGGGTTGGATGAGCATGTGACTGTCTACGACGTATCCCGCCAGCTCCCCAGCATCGCCGACTTGCGGGACAGGTGCCGTTCACTGGCGATGCTCGATGCGATCCTGAGCCCGGACTGGGAGGGCCGGTACTACTCCTTCAACGCCAGTTGGGCCGACGGTGAGGAGATGGCGTCGATGCGCAACGGGTCGGGAGACGAGTACTCGATCGTGTTCTCGGCGGCCGGGGCCTATGTGCGGGGCTTCGATCACGAATCGCCGATGAGCCCCTTCGGCAACGATGGCGAGGTCTGGCCGGGAGTGATCGACGAGGTCCCCGAGCTCTTCAGGCCCTTCGTCGAGGAGCCGGCGTTCACCGATCACGAGGGTGTGCCCGTCGTGACGGCGTGCCTGTGGCGGGGTCCGACGGATGAGCGGTGGCATCACGGGACGATCGACTTCCCCGAGGGTGCTGTCGATCCTGACGGGGCGACGAGCCTGTTCAGCCTCTTGGTCGACCGTTCTCCGGAAGCGTTCCAGCGTTTCGCCGAGGACTACTACGAGGTCTCCATCGACCTGGGGGCGGTGAGCCAGGTTCATGCCTTGCGGCCGCTGAGCCAGGAACTCGTATCGTTGCTGAACCCTGAGGTCAGCTTGGCGGACCTGGCGCAGGACATCTCCGAGATCGGCTACCCGCAGCTGGACCAGGGGTCGGCCTGAACGCTGTCGATCTTTCGGATGAGACGCTCGACTGGTTCCGACATGAATGGCAATCCGCCGCAGGTCGCGGGAAGCGTGACCAGCTGGTTCCAACAAGCGTGTCCCGCAAGGTCAGAACCCCCAGGTCAGCACACCATCCTGGTTCCAACTATCGTGTCTCGGCTCAGCAGGCTGCGAGGGTGGAGCGCGATACCTTGCGAGGCGGTGCCGTCCCGTTGTTCGCCCGCTGTTGGTCCGAGTGGCCGACTGTGTCGTACGGCTTGACCGCCTATGCGAGGTCGTGGGCCTCTGCGGGGATGGTCCAGCGCAGCAGGGTGGTGGCACCGGTCCGTTCCAGGGTGACGGCGTAGACCTGGTCCCAGGCACGTTCGCCGTGGTGGCGCATAGAGTGGTCGCCGGGGTCCCAGCCCAGGCCCAGGATCTGGGACCCGTCGAGCTCGATCTGCCCGGCGAGCAGGGGGTTGGCCTCGCCGGCCCGTTCGAGCAGGTGGAAGTGGGTGTGCGCGTCCGCGGAGACCATCAGGCCGGTGCCGGGCCCTTTCGACAGCCAGTCCTGAAGCTGGTCGGCGAGCTCGTGGGCCTCGTGGAGGGGAAGATCAAGCCGCCCGTACGGGCCGCGGCGCCCGTCGACCTGGCACATCGACTCGCCGCCGAAACGGGCGTGGGCGTCGTCCTCGTACTTTCCCCAGTAGGTGACATCGGCGAGCCCGTCGATCGATTCGCCGGACAGGCCGACGAACGAGTCGAGGGCGCGGGCGTCCCCGAGGACCATGCCGCATCGGTCGACCGGCAGGTCGCCGAGACGGACTGATTCTCCGCCGGGATCGCCCGGCCAGGACAGGCCGAGGTCGACCTCCAGAACGGTGATGACCGGCCCGTCGTACGAGTCCCACGTCTGCGCACGGACCTTCAACGGACGGTTGGACGCGGCCGGGACCGCGACCGCCTCGCAGAACCAGTCCTGGCTCGGGCCGTCCGCCGGCTCGTGGAGGTGGCCGCCACCCTGCTCCGCCACAGCCGTCGCCCGCGCCGACAGCGGGTCGCCGTACACAGGCCACTGGTCGATCCAGCCGGCCATCCCCAGGACCAGCACGCCGGACGGTGTAGTGACGACTCCCAGGTCGACAGAGGGCTCACTCATCCGCTGATTCAACCAGGTGGCTGATCGACTGGTATCCGCGCCCTGGCGGTGCGAGGCACCGTGGGGGCCGAAGTCGCAAACCAGACTGCTCCACTTGCAAACTGCGGCGCTCCGTCACACCGGGGCGGCTACTCTTCCTGATCATGGATCATGATTTCGACGCGCGAGGAAACAAGGCGTCCGGCGATGCGCCCGGAATCGACGCGCGAGGAAATGAAGCAGAGGCGGACGCGCCGCGGTGCCGCGAGTGCGCCACCGCGCTGCGCGCCTCCGGGTCGGGCCGCCGCCCGCTCTACTGCGGCCGCTCCTGCTCCTCCAAGGCCTACCGGCGCCGACGCGCCGAAGGCCAGCAGGACGCCCTCGCCGACGCCCTCATTGCCTCGCGTGTCGAAACCCCGAACGGCCTGGACGGCGGCGCCCGCGAGTTCATGGAACTCGCCCAGGCCGTCCAGCGAAGCGCCGCCCGATACCTGGAACGCCTGGAGCAAGCCCGCCGCGGCGAAGGCGACGACCCGCGCTGCAACCAGGCCCTGCAATCCCTGGAGGCCGCCGCCACCGGAGCCACCCAGCGCCTGCTGCGCCAGGCCCACGTGCTGCGCTATGAGATGACCGCCGGCCGCCTGAAGGCCGTCGCCGATGCCAATGCGCCCTCAGTCTCCTTCGTCGAATCGTCGCGCGTCGAATCAAGCGCCGCCGTCGGCCCAGTCGCGCCGACCGGAGAAGCGGCCGCCGCAGCCGCACGCGACGCCGCCCAGAGCGCCCCTGCCGCCGCCGGCGCAACTGTCCCTCACGCCCGCCACCATGATTCCCCGCGCGTCGAAACAGGCATGACGCCAGGCGGCCACACGGCCACCGCCCTGGCCGCCAAAACCACGCGCGTCGAAACAAGCCGGGCCGCAGGAAGCCAAACAGCTGCCACCGGGGCCGCCAATACGACGCGCGCGGAATCCACAAGCGCGGCCCCGGCCGCCGTGGTGCCTCAGTCGAGTGCTGTCCCGGTGGAGGACCTGCGCCTGGCGCTCGCCGCCGAGCGGTTCTCCGTCAACCCGCTGCTGCGCCGTCTGGGGGCGCCGACCGGTACCCGTAGCGTTCACGGCGGCGCGGTGCTGGTCGAGAGCTGGGACGTGGACCCGAGGGTCCACGCGGGTGCGCCGGCCCGACCGTCGCCTGGTGGGCTGGATCGAACTCGCCGACGACGCCACGGGCTGGCTGGTGTTCATCGACGGGCGGGCTGTGGTGGATGCCGCCGACTTCCTGCCCCGGCTCGCCCAGGACACCGAGCATGCTGTCACTCTGCTCCTGGCAGCGGTCGACCAGCGGCTCACGTGACCCGGTCACCCGGCCGGTCTGGTGACCGCGGTGCCGGACCCTGACCTGCTGCGCTCCAGGCGATCGGGGTCTTCCCGCGCGACAGCCGGGGGAAGAGGCCCCGCCCCACCGGCCGGGGCCCGGCCGGCCTCGCCGTGGGTCTTCGTGGCGTTTCTGTACAGGTCGTAGGGCCGCCGGAGCCTGTCCGGCACCACGGCTGACGTGAGCCCGCAGCCAGGTGCCGTCGCCGCGATGGCGTAGTGCGACCCCCGGGACGGGAAAACCGGTGCGCCGGGCCGCGCAGGCGGAGGAGGATGGACGGTCCCGGGCGTGCCTCTGGCACGAGGACGCCGTCGACGAAGCCCAGACTGGAGATGGTGTGAGCAGCCTCCTGGAGCCCCTGGACGAACCGCAGTCCATCCTGGTGAACACGGTCTGGGCCAAGTTCCTCGAAGGCAAGCGGTTCCCCGTCTACGCGTACGTCGAGTATGTGATGCGCCGCGCCGGCCACAACGCCGAGGCCGTACTGCGCAGCTTCCCGACCGTCGGGGGCCACCTGCGCGCTTTCGGGGACGGGTATGGTGCGGTCGGCTGGCAGCACCAGGGCACGCACATCCCGCCAGACGCGGACGTGTGGCTGACCATCGCCGGTCTCCACCACGTCGCAGGCGTCGCGGACGGGATGACCCACGTGCTGCTCTCCTACATGCGTGTCCTGACGAAGGTCCAGGAAGAGATCCTGCGGCACCCCTTCGAGGTGCCCAACCTCCAGCTGGACCTCACGGAAGTGCTGGAGCACACCCGCGACCACGACAGCGTCTCCACCTACATCCCCTGGGCGGCGGCCGTGGCCGAACACGAGTGGCCCGGCCTGCGCTTCTCCCGCACCCCCGGTACGACGACGGGCACTGGCACGCTGGGCTTCCTGCCCGCCGCCGACTTCGACACCACCGACGACTACCTCGCGGCCGTCTCGGCCGCCCTCGCCGAGCCCGAGCCCCCGGCCACGCTGCCGTACGCGGACCCCCGGGCCCTGCTGCGCGCGGCCAACTTCCTCGACGTCACCCACGAGCTGGTTGTCGGCGCCCCGCTGGTGGACCGCCCGCCGATGGACCGCTCCAGCCTCCTCGCCCTGCCCGTGGCGACCGAAGCCGAGTTCCACTCCGGCGTGACGGTGCTCGCCGAACTCCTCGGCAAGCTCAAGGTCCCGGGCAAGAACCCGCCGCACCCCCTCGGCAGGATCGAACAGCACCTGGCCGCCAGGGTGCCGGCCATCGACCAGGACGTCGTCCGTGAAGCCGTGCGCACCCTGGACCAGATACGTCACCTGCGGAACTCCACCATCCACACCAAGCCGGCCCCTACCCTCCTCCAAGCGCACGAACGTCTCGGTCTGGCTTTCCCCATCACCGACTTCGCCATCGCGTGGGACAGCGTGCGCGCCCACGCCGAGCAGGCCTTCGGCGCTCTGCAGGAAGCGATCCAGGCCGCCCGGTAGTACACGGACGACGACGAGCGGGCCGTCGCGCCCTGGTGAAGCGGCAGGGCCGCCTCAGGCCCATGGCAGCCGGATACGACAGCCAGGACATCACCCCGCGCCTACAAAGTCCGCCTGGACGGCGCCGTGACCGTGGACGTGCCGGCCGAGCAGCTGCGCCTGGCGACGTTGGAGTCCGACCCGGAGGTCTACATCACCATCGCGTTCCCGAGCGTGTGGATGGGGTGCGTGGTGTGGGGCGACCGGCTGGTGCGCTGGCACGCCGAGCACCGCCGCCGCGAGTGGGCACCGCTGGACCTCGGGCACAATCCCGCGGACACCGTGGGCAAGGCCGCGCTCCTTGTGCCGGCCGCGCTGCTGGATACCGCCAAGACCGGTCACCTGGACGAGCCGGCCGACGGGACCGCCCTGCTCGACCTCTCCCTGCCCGCCGTCGGTGCGCTGCTCACCGGCACGGACGACGAGACGATCGTCAGCCTGCTGGAGCGGACCCGCCCGGGCCTCGCCGCCACCGACCGGGTGCTGGACGATCTGCGGGCGCTGTGGAGCGTGCAGGCGGGCGTCGGGGAGATCTACCAGCGCCGTGGGTCCAGCGGCTCGCGCACATCATCGTTGTCGGCCACCAGATCGCAGGCCAGAGTCCTGGCGCCGCCCACGCTGACTACCTGGCAGGCCGGACGGTGGTGCGTCTGCGGGACTGTCTCGCGTACCTCGCCCCGTGGGAGCAGGAACGGCGAGCCCGGGCGTGGGCCGGGGACTTGGCCGCGCAGGTCGGGGGTGACGCGTCGTAGGCCGTGTCCGGCTGTCGGTGCTCGGGCCGGTGCGGCCTTCGTGGTTGGGGGCGCTGTCCCGGTGGCCGAGCGTGACCTGGTGGCGCGGGGCGCCTGCCGCCGATGAGCCGACCGGCCCGCTGGCTGGTCTGTGCACCGCGGGCTCGGCCGGCAGTCCGGGGGGAGAGGTCTGCCGGCCGAGCCCGTGCACCGTCCGCCCGCGCTCCTTGTTGCCCCGATCCGTGGGAGCAAACATCTCCCGGCAGGCCTTCGGTGCCGGGGCGCGGGTGCGGGTGCGCGGTTCGGCCCTGCCGGGTGGGGTCAGGAGGCGGTGCGGCGGGGGCGTGCGGTGTGTTCGAGGGCGTGCTGGAGGTCGCGGGTCATGGTGGAGCGGTGGGGGATGTCGAGGTCGGTGGCGCGCTGGTAGAGCTCGGTCTTGGTGAGCTTGGACAGCTGCCGCTTGCCGGTGGCGCTGGTGCGTTTGCCTGCGGCCTCGGTGCGCTTCGGCGTGGACTTGACCGTGGCCGCCTTGCCGGTGCCGGTGGTCTTGGCGGCCGTCTTGGTGCTGCCGTTGCCGGTGGTCTTGGTTGAGGTGCTTTTCTTCCCGCCGGTCTGCTTGGGGGAGTGGCCTCCGCGGGCGGCGGGGGCCCGGCGGGCGGGCTCGGCCGGGGCGGCTTCGTCGGTGTCCTGGTCTTGGTCCTTGCCGTGGCGGGCGCCTTCGAGGCTGCGGCGCAGGGCGTCCATGAGGTCGATGACGTTGGTGGCTTCGGGGGCGGGGCCGGTGGAGACGGCGATCTGGCGACCGGCGAGTTTGTCCTCGACGAGCTTCTTCACCTGTTCTTCGTAGCTGTCGTGCCAGGCGTCGGGCTGCCAGTCGATGGCGAGCATGCCGATCAGCCGTTCGGCGGTGCGGACTTCCTGGGCGGAGAGGCTGGTCTTCTCGGGGAGGTTGTCGACCTCGCGGTGCGGGACGCGGACCTCGTCGGCGAAGTGCATGGTGTGCAGTTCCAGCAGCCCGTTGTCGGAGCGCACCGCGGTGAGGTACTCCTTGCCACGCATCGCGAACATCGCCAGCCCGGCCTTGCCCGCGTGCTCCAGGGCCTCGACCAGCAGCACGTACACCTTCTGGTACTCCTTGCCGCGCGGGCCGAGGCACTTTCGCGCCGTCGCAGTCCTGGGTGCTCGCCGCGATCACTTGGACGGCCAGGAGCAGTTTGAGGGTGTCGGTGACGGTGAACGTCTTGCGGCCGAGCTGCGCCGGATTCACGCGGAGCGGCCGGGCACAGAGAGTCCTGAGGCAGTGTCCGTGGCCTGCAGCGTCACTCTCCAAGGAGAGGTAGCGGATCGGCTCCTCGACCTTAGCCGTCTGGACCAGGAACGGTGGCGCCTGGACGAAGAGGCCGCGGCCGGAACCGCACGGCAGAATGCCTGACCCGTATCGCCGCATGTTCGACCGACCTGGATGCCGTCGAAGCTCAGCTCCCTGGGAAGGGCCACCTTGGCCGAGGAGGGACGAAGTCGCCGCGTTCTCCGGCAATACCCGAGCCGCCAGACCCGCGGCCCGGCGGCCTGGTGACCACCGGGCCACCGAGGCTGGGCGTCGAGCCTGCCCGGTGAAGGCTGCCGTTGTGGAGTCTGTTCCCGTTTCGGTCGGGCGATCCGCCGCTGCCCGCGCAGCTGATGCTGTTCCGCCGTCCGCTCGTTCTGTCGGCTGGGTCGCTCGGGTCGCTTTGCGGGGTGTGACCTGGTTTCGATAGGTGGCAAGAAGGCTGGGTGCAAGCACCACCGGAACTTCCCGGAGCTCTTGACGGTGCTGAGGCCCGAGGGCACCCGGCTGAGAGTCGACTCGTAGGCCTCCTGCCTCTGCCGGGTCCCCGGGCGGCACTCTGCGACCTGGATCGCCCAACTGCCTGCTGTCGAACATCTCGTGACGCTCAGCCACCTGAGTATGCAGTCGGACCAGAACGCCCGTGCGGCGGTAGCGTGGCGATATGGTTCCGGTCATGGGAAGTGGGATACGTGAGGACCGGCCGCTGCGTGGTGTGCTCGGTCGGCTGGGGGCCGACGATCCGCAGTCGGCGCGGCGGCGCCGGGTGCTGGCCGGTGCACTGGTCGTGGTGGCGCTGCTCGGGTCGAACAGGTTGGGGCAAACGTGGCTCGGGACCGGGCCCGAGATGTGGCTCGGCACGGAGGAAATGCTCCAGTGCGCGGCACTGATCGTCACCGCGATTCTCCTGATGGGACGGTTGCGGTCGGTCGCGTGGGCCGCGGCTGCGAGCGTGACCCTGATGCTGCTCGGTGTCGTCGTCGATGTGATGACGATGGAGGGCGACGGCTCTTCGTATGCGGCGCTTGCCGTGTCGCTGCTGATCAAGCTGCCCACGGTGGTGGTGCTGGTGGTCCTGGTCAGGCGCGGCCGGGAGTGGTGACGGACCGGTCGCCGGTCCAGGGCATCTCAGGCAACCTTGTCGCGGCGTGTTCAGAAAGTCGCTGCCGCACCGCGGCTGCCTGCCGGCCGCGCTTCCTGGCCCTGCCGGGCCGGAGCCCGCTGATGCAGGGGCGCAGAATCCGAGCCGGTGGCGCACGCACTGAGCAAAGCCGGACGTTCTACCGCACCGCCGCCCGTGAACCCGGTCTGGCCCGCCTACGGTACGCAAGTGCGCCCGCCCGGGCCGGCACCAGGCGCGAGATCATGTGCTTTGCTCCCCGACGCCGGTCCGCCCTGGACTTTTACCTCGACTACCTGCAGCAAGGCTGGGACGGGGCGCGAAGACAGGGCGAAGATCCCTCTACCAGGAACTACTGGTATGGCTTACCTTTGCCACTACAGGTGCGGCAGAGGTGGCTCTTCCATCCCCCGCGGGAGGTCATGCCTGGGCGAGCCCTTGCGAACGAGGGCCTTTCCCACGCGAGGCCGCACGCTCGATCACCGGCACCCCCACCACCGGACCGACCTCGCCGACAGGCCCCTGAGCGCCTGCGCCAGCTGCTCGACAGTGTCCCAACTCCAGCGCGCCCACGACCGGTTCTGAGTGCATTGCGCGTTGAGGCCGTATCCATCTGCTGCTTGGCGCTCCGTGGCCTTCAGGCGTTTCGCCGGTCAATTCCGGGAGACGGGCAGGTCGAGTGCGCGGCGTCGGATCTCGGCGGCTTTCTCGTTGTCGCTGCCCGTGACTGTTGCGATTCCGTCGGGCGCGGGCTGACCGTCGGTTGTCACCGCAACGAATCGGGTTCGGGGGTTGGCTTTGGCTGCAGTTTCCAGAGCCTGAGTGAAGGTCGGTCCGATGGAGACGACGAGGTCGCAGTGCTGTGCGGAGAGGCCTGCGAGGTAGGGAAGGGCCTGGTCGGTGGTGGCGGCCGGGACGAAGAGTTGTTGCACATTCAGCTGGGCCCGGCCGGAAGCGTCTTGAAGGCCTGACCAGATTGCGCTGGTGTCTGTGCGCTGTGCCGCTTCTGCGGCGTCGCCGGTGAGGCAGGCCGTGCGGCGTCCGGAGATGTTGGAGGGGCTTACGGCGGCTGAAGGTCCGGCCTCGCCGTCCCTGCCGTTCGCGAGCAGTAGCCCGGCACCGATGCCCGTCACGGCCAAGGCCGCGGTCAGCCCGAGCACCCATCGGAGGCGGCGCGTGAGGTGGAACGTCATGTCGGGCTTCCTCTGGCGGGTTGTGTGGTGGGCGAGGTCAAGTCTCGTCCAGTGGTTTCCATCGGCCGGTAAAGAGTATGAAAAATTTCTTAAGATCATTTCATCATATTTTTCCCCTATCCCGTATAAAGCGGCCACGATTCCGCCAACTACCGTCTGTACGCGTCGCACTGACGACCGATAGGAAGGGCACGGACCGATCGCCGTAGGGGGAGAGTCGGTCGTTTCGCCTGCCCTCCGAAGGACTTGTCGTGCGTCGTCCGCTTGCACTCATCACCTCCTTGACACTTCTGCTTGCCCTCGGCACGCAAGAAGCGAGCGCTTTCACGGCGACCCAAGCCCCGGTGCCCACGGTTACACCGAGCGCGCCACAGCAGATCAGCGGAGACCCGAACGGGCGAACTCACACCGTCTCGTCCTCACAGACTCGGAAGGACGGAAGCGGCCCGGGGAACTCCGCGCATGAGCCGGGCCAGGGCGAACTGCCCGAGGCCAAGACGGTGCCGGTCGACAACACCGTGCACCCCTCGGGCGACGGGAAGCCCCGCTCCCCAGTCAAGGGGCAGGCCGTCACCCCACCACGCCACGAACGCCGTCCCGGCGCCGCGACACCCGGCAGCCCGCAGGCCGGCACTGCGCCCCAGCCGTCCACCGCACCGCAGAACGCGGGAAAAGACCAAAAGGCTGCGAAGCAGGGCGCCGCCGAGTCGGCATCGCCTACTGGCAAGAACCTCCAGGCCCGTAACGACGCCACGCCCGGAACCGGCGTGCCCGGCCTGCCGGCCGAGGGTGTCGAAGTCGCGGGTGCCCGTACCGACACGACCTCGCTCTACCAGAACCCGGACGGCACCAAGACCCTGCGCGTCTACCCGCGGCCCGTGCACTACCGCAAGCCTGACGGCAGCTGGGACGACATCAACACCAACTTCGCGCTCGACCGCGCCGGCCGTTGGACCGAACAGGCCAACCACCAGGAGGCCACGTTCGCGGCCAAGTCCGACGACCCCGCGCTGGTGAGCTGGGCGCCGGCCGACGGCCTGGTGGTCTCCTACGGCCTGCAGGACGCTGCCCAGGTGCGCGGCGTGGTCCAGGGGGACACCCTCACCTACCCCTTGGCGCGCCCCGCGAGCGACGTGGTCTACAACGGCCTTGCCCAGGGCGTGAAGGAGTCCCTCGTCCTGCACGACGCGACCGCCCCGACCAGCTGGGTCTTCCCGCTGCACCTCACCGGTCTCACCCCGGCGATCGGCCCCGACGGTGAGGTCCAGTTCAAGGACGCCTCCGGTGCGGTGAAGGCGACGATCCCGCACGGCTTCATGACGGACTCCAAGATCGACCCCGCCTCCGGAGACGGTGTGGTCAGCGACCGGGTGAGCTACCGCCTGGTCGACGTCAACGGGGCCCCCGCCCTGCGGATGGACCTGGACGAGGCCTGGCTGCACGACACCAGGCGTGTCTTCCCGGTCACCGTCGATCCGTCGACCAGCAGCATCGGAGTCGGCAAGTCGACCTATGTGCGGTCGGACCAGACGGCGAACTTCTCCACCGACCCGCAGCTGCGCGTCGGCACGTCCGACGGTGGCGCCTCGAAAGTCAACAGCTACCTCTACTTCCCGGACGTGGCAGGTGCTCTGAAGGACAACTACCTGCACGCCGTCACCCTCAACCTGAACAACACCCACTCCTACGAGTGCTCGCCGCACCCGGTCTACGTCAACCAGATCACCAGCGCGTGGGACCCGGCGACGATCAACCGGTACCCCGGGGTGTCGATCGGCCAGGGGCTGGGCGTCGCCAGCTTCTCCGCGGGTGACACCTGCGGAGGAGCGATGTGGGAGTCGATCGACCTGGGCCGCACCCACAACGACCCCGGGGTCCAGCTGGTCGAGAGCTGGGCCCGCGGCGGAGACAACTACGGCCTCGCGCTGACGGCCAACAACACCGACTCCCACCACTGGAAGAAGTTCTCCAGCGCCAACAGCGCCTACCCGCCCTACCTGTCGATCTCCTACAGCGACTGGGCCGCCACGTACGCGCCTTCCGGCAGCTACATGCCGTCGACCTACAACACGCCCGGCTACCAGCAGGTCACCCTGACGAACACCGGGGCCAACTGGTGGAACTCGCAGAGCATGCAGGTCAAGGCCCGCCTGTTCGACACCAACTGGAACGAGCAGTGGTTCAACGCGCCCCTCACCGGGGTGCCCGGGCTGGTCAGGACCTACGACTCCGTCACCATCAACGGGGTCATACCCCCGCTGCCGCTCGGACAGGACTTCTACCTCTGCTGGGACGGATACGTCGGTGGGACGTCCTCGCTGCACGACAACTACTGGATCCCGTTCGGCAACTGCACGGTCATCCGCGCCGCCAACACCGCGCCCCAGCTGGACGTCCTGGCCCCGCCGCACAACACCGTGATCGGAAGCCTCACCCCGCAGCTCTACGCCACCGGGCACGACCCGGACAACTTCCCCGGCAACGGCCTCGACTACGACTTCCAGGTCTACACCAACCCGGCCTCGGGGGACCCCCAGCTGGTCGTGGAGTCGGGCTGGCAGCCCGGTACCTCGTGGACTGTGCCTCCGGGAAGGCTCGGCTGGAACACCGGCTACCTGTGGAACGTCAAGATCGGCGACCACGGCGGTGAGAGTCCACCGTCCGCCGCGGTCTCCTTCTCCACCCAGGTCCCGCAGCCCGTGATCACCTCGCACCTGGGTGGCGCGGTCGGAGACGGGGCCGGCCGCCCCTTCGACGCCAAGGTGGGCAACTACACCACGGCGGCCACCGACGCGGACGTCAAAAGCGTCGGGCCGGCCCTGGCTGTCAGCCGCTCGTACAACTCGCTGGACCCGCGGACGTCGACGCTGTTCGGCAACGGCTGGACCTCCAACTTCGACATGAAGCTCCAGCCGGACAACGACGGCAGCGACTCGCTCGTCCTCACCACCGCCAGCGGCCGGGCCGCCCGCTTCGGAGCCGACCCCCACGTGTTCACGCCGCCTCCTGGCGAGTTCCAGTCGCTCCGCAAGGCCGCCGTCGGCTACGACCTGCGGACCAAGGACGGCATCCTCTACGAGTTCCACGCTGCCTCGGGAAGCGGCTACGCGCTGTCCCTAGTGCGCGACGCGGTCGGACACACCCAGGAGCTGACCTACACCAATGGTGTTCTGGCAACGGTCAAGGACACCTCCTCGGGCCGTGCCCTGCACTTCGAATGGACCACCGGCAACCGGCACGTCGCGAAGGTCTACACCGACCCGGCCAGCGGGACGGACGGGAACACCGCCCTCACCTGGACCTACACGTACAACCCCGACAACCCTGACCAGCTCGACCAGGTCTGCGCGCCCCCGACCGGAGGCAACACCGACCGGTCCTGCACCAGCTACACCTACACCGCCGGCTCGCACCTGCGCTCCGCTGTCCTCGACTCCGGCCCCGCCTCCTACTGGCGACTCGGAGAAAGCAGCGGAAGCACCGCCGTCAGCGAGATCGTGGAGAACCAGGGCAACGACAACGCCACCTACTCCGGCACCGGTGTCACCCTCGGCACGCCCGGCCCGACCGCCTCAGGCGCCACCGCCGCGACCTTCGACGGCTCCTCCGGCTTCGTCGCCCTCCCCCCGAGCGTCCTGGACACCTCCTCGTACACCTCGGTCGGCCTCTGGTTCAAGACCTCCGGCTGGGGCGTGCTCTTCAGCTACCAGGCAGACCCCTTCCCGGGCAGCGGGAGCACACCGGCCAACTACACCCCCGCGCTGTACGTCGGCCAGTCCGGCTACCTGCACGGCAAGTTCTGGAACGGACCGTCCAGGACCCTCGACTCCACCAAGACGGTCAACGACGGCAAGTGGCACTACGCCCTGCTCTCCGCCGCCGGCGCCACTCAGACCCTCTACCTGGACGGAGAAGCCCAAGGTGCGCCCCTGCCGGGGGCGGTCATCGCGCCCGGGCAGCGCTCCGAGGCCGTCGGCGGCGGCTTCCTCAGCGGAGGCTGGCCCGACAACCCGTACGACAACACCGGGCACGCCAACTACTTCAACGGCAGCATCAGCGACGTCGCCTTCTACAACCGGGCCCTGGGCGACTCGGCCGTCACCTCCCTCTGGCAGGCCGGCAGCCAGCCGTCCGCCCAACTCGCCGGCCTCAAGCTTCCCTCGGGCAAATCCGGGCTGGCCGTCAGCTACGACACGGCCAACGACCGGGCCGCCAAGGTCACCGACGAGAACGGCGGCACCTGGACGCTCAACCGGCCCACTGTCACCGGTTCCTCCCAGGCATACCGGGGCGCCGTCATGGGCTCCCGGCCCAACGGATACTGGCGGATGTCCGACGGCGCCGGCGTGCAGGCCGCGAACCAGGTCTACACGCCACGGCCGACACCCAACAACGGCACCTACTCCAACGTGACGCTCGGCGCCGCCGGCCCGATGGCCGGCTCGGCCGGAGCCGCGGCCTTCGACGGAAGCACCTCCTGGGCCGAGCTCCCCGCAGCCTACGCACCGCAGAGCGGCCCCGGTGCGCTCGGACTGTGGTTCCGAACGGACCGAGCCGGTGTCCTGCTCTCGTACCAGACGATGCAGGCCGGCGCCAGCCCGAACGGCACAACCGACCAGTGGAACCCCGCCCTCTACGTCGACACCGACGGCAAGCTGCGTGCGCAGCTATGGATGGGCGACGCCGCTCAGACCCTGGCCTCCAGCGTGCCGGTCAACGACAACACCTGGCACTTCGCGGTGCTGTCCGCCGACACCCAGACGTCCCAGACCCTCTACCTCGACGGAGCCCCGGTCGCCGGGCCGCTCAACGGCACCATCACCCCCAACGGCACCAGCCACGTCTACCTGGGCGTGGGCTACACGGGCGGCCGCTGGCCCCAGGCCCCGGCCGACAGCACCGGCCACTTCAAGGGCCAGCTCGCGAACGTGGCCGCCTACCCCCACGGGCTGAGCGCCGCCACCGTCTCCTCGCTCTACCAACTCGCCACCAGCGCCGGCGCCACCCAGTACGACGCCGCCATCGTCGACAGCAAGCCCACCGGCTACTGGCGCCTCGGCGACACCGTCGGCAACCAGGCCACCGAGCTGATCTCCTCGGCCGCGCTCGCCCAGAACCGCGGCAGCTACCGCGATACCGCCTGCTGCCAGCAGGGCCCGTGGGCCTCCGGCACCTCCAGCGCCACCGGCTTCAACGGTGCCACCGCCTACGTCCAGCTGCCCGACAACACCGCTCCCAAGCAGTGGGGCGCGGCCACCGTCGAGCTCTGGTTCAGGACCACCGCGCCCGGCGTGCTGTACAGCTACCAGTCCTTCCCCATCGACGGGAAACCCAACGGAACGACGGACCGCTGGAACCCGGCGCTCTACGTCGGCTCCGACAAGAAGCTCTACGGCACCCTGTGGACCGGATCCGCCAACAACGCCCTCGTCAGCACCACCACCGTCGCCGACGGCGCCTGGCACCACGTCGCCCTGGCCGGCGACGGCTCCGGCCAAACGCTGTACCTGGACGGCGCCCCCACCTCCACCAGCACCACCGCACTGCCCATCACCTACAACGGCTCGGCCTACGCCTACCTGGGCGCCGGCTGGACCGGAGGGGGCTGGCCCAACGCCCCGGCCGACCAGCTCGGCCACCTCAACGGTGCCATCGCGGACTTCTCGATCTACCGGTACCGGCTCACCAAGGACACCGTCTCCGGCCACTACAACCGAGCCACCTCCACCACCCCGATCGGCGGCCTGGACGCCGCAGCCGCCTACCGCGCCAAGACCGTCCAGGACGGTCCCGTCGGCTACTGGCGCCTCAACGACCCGTCCGGGTCCCGGTACGCCGCCAGCCAGCTCGGCGACGCGCGCCCGGACGCCACGGCGGGCAACCTCATTGACGTCGACCTGAACGCTGCCGGACCGTCCGGAGACCCGAGCCAGCGCGCTGGCGTCTTCAACGGCACCACCTCCCAGGTCCAGCTGCCTCCCGACGCCGCGCCCATCAGGGGAGCGGCCAGCATCGAGCTGTGGTTCAAGACCACCAGCGGAGGCCCGCTCTACAGCTACCAGGACTTCCCCGTCGGCACCCAGGGCGGAACCGTCTGGAACCCGGCCCTGTACGTCGGCACCGACGGGCGGATCCACGGCGAGTTCTGGATGGGCTACGGCGCCTCCATGACCTCCGACCGGACGGTCAACGACGGCAACTGGCACCAGGTGGTCCTCACCGGTGACGACAACGGCCAGACCATCTACATCGACGGCCGAGCCAGCGCCACGGACAGCACCGGGCGCAAGATCAGCTTCAACGGCACGCCCTACGTCTACCTGGGGGCGGGATCCACCAACGGCTGGGCCGCGGCCGACGGCGACCACTTCAACGGCACCATCGCCGAGGCCTCCTACTACTCCTCACGCCTCGACACCGACACCGTGACCTCGCACTACAAGGCCATGGGCGACGGCGGCACCGCCCTGCCGGTCACCACCGCCACCGTCACCGACCCGGGCGGCTACAAGCTGACCTACCAGTACGACACCCGCTCGTCCCGGCTGATCTCCCGCAGCGACGGCTACGGCAACACCACCCGCTACGCCTACGACACCGCCGGGTACCTCTACGCCGTCAGCGACGCGAACGGGCACACCATCACCACCGGGCACGACGCCCACGGCAACACGGTCTCCCGGACCACCTGTCGCGGCGCCGGAAGCTGTCAGACCAGCTACGCCACGTACTTCCTGGACAGCGCCAATCCGTTCAACCCGACCAACGACAAGATCCTGACCTCCAGCGACGCCCGGTCCTCGGGCCCCGGCGACACCACCTACACCACCCGCTACACCTACGACGGCTACGGACAGCTGGCCTCCACCACGCTCCCGCCAACGCCGGACTTCCCCAACGGCCGGGCCAGCTACATCCTGCGCACCAAGGCCTACACCACGGCACCGGACGGCTCAATCGTCCCGCTCGGGCTGGTCCAGGCGCAGACCGTCCTGCTCGACCCGGCGGCCTACCCCGACCCGTCCAGTGTTCCCGCGGACAAGCAGACCAAGTACGTCTACCAGGGCAACGGAGACGTCGCCTTCGTCCTCTCGCCGCTGCGGCCCAAGGTCAGTTACGGCTACGACAACCTGGGACGCACCACCAGCCAGTCGTTCAGCTGCGACGACTGCCCGGGCGGCACCACCAGCGCACCCCGGATGCTCGAGACCGGCTACACCTGGGACGGCCAGGGGAACCTGGTCGTCCGCACCGACCCGTACACCACCGACGCCGTCACCGGCACCAAGCACACCCGGCGGACCACGACGGCCTACGACGTGGACGGCAACCAGGTCGGCCAGACCGTCGCCGACACCACGGGCGGCGACCAGCCGCGCACCACGACGTGGACGTACGAGAGTGACACCAGCCGGGTGAAGCAGGTCAAGGACCCCGGCGGCCATGTCACCGCGTACACCTACGACCGCTACGGCAACGTCGCGACCCGCACGGACCCGGCCGGCACCACCTACAACTTCAGCCACTCGCCGATGGGCCAGCTGCAGCAGACCGCCGTCAGCAACTACACCGGCAGCAGCGCGACCCCGGCCGCACCGCGCTGGCAGGTCATCGGTTCGCGCGGCTACGACCCGGCCGGCCGCCTCGCCACCGACACCGACGCGATGGGCCGCACCACCCACACCTATTACAACGACGACAACACCGTCGCCGAGATCGACCTGGACGGCTACCACAACGCCGACGGCACCATGCGCAACGTGGTGCTCCAGCAGAACACCTACGACAACGCGGGCCACCTCACCCAGCAGGTGACCGGCGGGGGCAAGACCACCACCGCAACCGCCTACGACGCGGCCGGCCGGGTCACCCGCACGAGCGTCGACCCCGGCGGCCTCAACCGCACCACCGCCTACACCTACGACGTGGCGGGCCGTCCGACGGCCGTCGTCACCACCGGCGGCGCGGACGCGAGCTCCGCCGAGACCGACTACGCCTACGACGTCACCGGGAACCTGACCAAGCAGACCGCCCGCAACCAGCCCGCCGATTCGGTCGTGACGTACGGCTACAACAGCCGCGGCCTGCGTACCACCACCGTCAGCCCGAACGGCAACGCGACCGGCGCAGACCCCGTCCCGTACACCAGCAGCGTCGGCTACGACGAGGCCGGCCGGCCTACCCTCACCACCGGTCCGCTGGTCAGCGCGGAGACCTACGACCCGACCAGCCGCGGCAGCAAGCCGCAGCAGCTCCGGCCGATCAGCCGCACCGGGTACGACACCTTCGGCCAGCTGACCTCCCAGGTCGACCCGCTGGGCAACACCGCCACCTACACCTACGACGCGGACGGCAACCGGGTCGCCGCGGCCGGTGCCGCCTACACCGACCTGCAGTCCGGCACCACGATCACCCCGACCGCCACGATCGAGTACGACGCACTCGGCCGGCCCGTCAAGAACGTCGTCGACCCGACCGGCCTCAAACTGACGCACACCATGCGCTACGACCAGTTCGGCAACCTGGTGCAGACCACCCTCCCGCCGACCGGCGGCGTCACCACCCCGACCGTCACCAGCACCTACGACCTCGACGGCGAGCTGCTCTCCACCACCGGCCCGACGGGCGCGGTCAGCCAGTCCACCTACGACGACCTCGGGCGGCGCATCACCAGCACCCAGCTGGAGCGCTACCCCGCCGCAGCCGCTTATACCAGCACCTTCACCTGGGACGACGCGGGCAACCAGCTCAGCTCCACGACACCCGGCGGCGCCACGAGCAAGGCCACCTACAACGCCGTCGGCCAGGTACTCAGCGCCACCGACCCGGCCGGTACCACCGTCCGCTCCGCCTACGACGGGCTCGGACGAACCAGCCAGGTGACCAACGCCGACGGCACCGCGACCACCACCGGCTACGACCAGCTGGGGCGGACGCTGAACACCACCGACCTGGACACCGCGGGCACCGCCGTGGCCACCCAGTACGCCACGTACGACCCTGCGGGCAACGTCCTCAGTGCCACCGACAAGGTGGCGGGCACCGCCGACATCGCCGCACACGCACGGCAGTTCACCTACAACCCGGCCGGACTCCCGGTCCAGCAGGTCGAGCCCGTCGCCGCCGGGCAGACGATCACCACCTCCTTCGGCTACGACGGCGGCGGACGCAAGACCCGGTGGACCAACGGGAAGAACATCCCGACCTACTACACCTACAACAGCCTCGGGCTCCCCGAATCGACCGTCGAACCGCCGACCAGCGCCCACCCGACCCCTGCCGAAGGCTTGTTCACCACCAGCTACGACGCCGCCGGACGGGCCGTCACCCTCACCGAACCCGGAAACGTGGTCCGCCGCCGCAGCTACGACGGCGCGGGCAACCTGACCCAGGAGATTGCCACCGGCGCCGAAGTGACGACGCCGAACCGCACCCTTGGCTACGACGCGGCCGGCCACCTCATATCCGTCGGCACCCCCGGGACCACCCCGGACACCTACGCCTACAACGACCGCGGCCAGCTGCTCAGCGCGGCAGGCCCGGGCGGGGCCAGCAGCTACAGCTACAACGGCGACAGCCAGATGACCGCCCGCACCGACTCGGCCGGCACCACCGCCTTCGGCTACAACCCGGCAGGCCAACTCACCAGTACCACCGACCCGTTGACCGGAACGGCCGTCGGCTACGGCTACGACGCGGCCGGCCGGCTCGCCAGCGAGCGCTACGGCACAGGCGGAGGCAGCCGCAGCTACGGCTACGACAACCTCGGCCGCCTGCGCGACGACACCGTCAAGAACCCCGGCGGGGCGACGGTCTCCTCGATCAGCTACGGCTACGACCTCAACAACCGGATCACCAACAAGACCACCACCGGCACCGCCGGAGCAGCCACCAACCAGTACGGCTACGACCTCGCGGGCCGACTGACCTCCTGGTCCAACGGCCCTGCCACCACCGCCTACACCTGGGACGCGGCCGGCAACCGGACCTCGGCCGGCGCCAACACTTCCACCTTCGACGAGCGCAACGAACTGCTCAACGACGGGCCCACGACGTACACCTACTCGGCCCGCGGCACCCTGACCGGCAGCACTACCCCGGGCTCCCAGCCCAAGGACATCCAGTTCGACGCCTTCGACCGGATGGTTAAGGAAGGACCGTCCACCTACACCTACGACTCGCTCGATCGCGTCACCCAGAGCGGGAACACCGCCTTCACGTACGACGGAGGCTCCAACAACCTGGTCTCGGACGGCACCACCACCTACACCCACACCCCCGGCGGCAACCTCCTCGGCACCGCGGCCACCGGCGCAACGCCGAACCCCCGCCTGGTGATCACCGACCAGCACACCGACGTGGTTGCCACCATCGACCCGTCCGCCAAGGACCTCACCGGCTCCACCGCCTACGACCCCTTCGGCAAGCCCACCGCCACGGCCGGCGCCACCAACTCGCTCGGCTACCAGAGCGGCTGGACCGACCCTGCCTCGGGCGACGTCAACATGGCCGCCCGCTGGTACCGCCCCGGCAGCGGCACCTTCGCCTCCCGCGACTCCTGGCAGCTGGGCCCCAACCCGTCCATCCAAGGAAACCGCTTCACCTACGGCAACGGCGACCCAATCGACGGGACAGACCCGTCGGGGCACAGTCTCTGCCGGAGCCTTCTGCGTCGTCTGTTCACGCGCGGTGTGTGTCTCCCTGAACCCCCTCCGATCCACATAGGGGTTCCCTTCGATCCCGCAGACTTCGCCGGCGGATTTCCCGATGATCTCAACTGCGAGCGGTATTGGTGGACGACCGACTGTGGTGGCAGCGGTTACCGCAGCAAGCCCACCCCGACCTCCGGGCCGCCGGAGGCTCCGATCGACATCCTCGGCCCGATCCGCGGGGGCGGTTCAGGTGGTGGCGGCGGTTCCGGAGGCGGAGGCCGTCACAAGCCGGAGCCGCCTCACAAGCGCCCCAGACCGCGTCCGTCCCCCGGCCCTACCCTGCCCAAGCCCGGGCCCCCAACACCCAAGGGCCCGCTGAACGACAACGACCGCCCGCATGCCAACCCTAGCCCGATCGACTTCTTCACCGACACCATCGCCACTATCGGCACAGCCATCGTCGGCGTCGTGATCGCCGACGGCGCGCCAGCCGTAGTCGGCATTGCCGCCGCTGCTGGCTCCGGCCTCGTCGCTGGCACTGATGCCCTGGTCGACCTCGGCATCGACATCTATAACCTCACCAATAACACCGGTGGAAACCCAGGGCCGAACCCAGCGCCTGACCCGACGCCGCGTCCGTGGCCGATCCCGGCTCCCCTGCCCGACCCGGGGCAAGGCAACCCGGGCCCCGGGGGAAACGGCAACCGGCGCGTCCTCACCTGTGAGGATCTGAAGCCGCCGGGGGCCGTCGCCCTGAATGGTGGCGGATGGGTCAACTACCTGCCGTCGGACGCGCAGGGCCGTAACCAGGGGGTCAACGCCTGTCTCGAAGGGAAGCCCAGTTCCAGCCGAGGTGAGGACGCGACCGGCAACATCCGGGGCTGGAGCGACGCTCAGAAGCGTGCGACCGCCCTTGGGTTCACTCCGAGGTCTGATATCGCTCGCTGCCACTCAGTGCCGCGCATGGCCGGCGGAACGTCGGACGAGCGAAACCTGACGCCGTGCTTCCAACAAGGGGCCAACATCAACCAGCGAACCGGCGGCAGGATCACCAACAGCATGCGGACGCTTGAGCGCAGAGTCGAAAAGATCATGCCTCAGGGCCCTGTGCTGTACGACGTGCTTCCGCAGTACACCGACGATAAGAGCACCATTCCCAATGGGTGGGGGATGGGATACTACGGCTGGGACGCCCACACCGGGCTGCGTACGGGCAGGGATTGGACGGTCGTGGACAATGGGAAGTTCGGCTCAGGCGGATATGCAAACTTGGGAAACTAGCCTCCGGCGGGAATGGGCGGCTGATGGGAGTGGACGTGAACATCGAGGAGATGCTGGACCGGCTTGCCGTGGTGATCGGGCCGCCGCCAGCGGACGGAGTGGTCCCGACCCCTTGGGAGCTTGGGCCAGAGGTGCTCGGTTTTCAGTTGCCTGCGGACTTCCGGGCGTTCGCGGACCGGTACGGGATGGTCAGCATCAGCGATGAGCTGCACATCTACACACCATCGATGGCGCCCAGTAACAAGACCGAGCAGCCGCTCGGCTTCGCGGGATTCCTGTACTACACCACGGATCCATATGGATACACCGCCATGCTGGCCCAGGCCTACCGGGACGGGGACTTCGAGGAGTGTCCGTATCCGCTGTTCCCGGCTGAGGACGGGCTTCTGAAGTGGGGCAACAACTGGAACTCCGACCAGTTCTTCTGGTTGATGCGGGGCTCAGACCCGGACCGCTGGCCGGTCGCGGCCAAGTTCGACTCAAGGCGGGAGTGGGACTTGTTCGAGGGCGGCTTCCTGGAGTTCCTCCTGGAGGCGGTGACG
Source organism: Kitasatospora sp. NPDC038210 (assembly GCF_055600605.1). Taxonomy (NCBI): domain Bacteria; kingdom Bacillati; phylum Actinomycetota; class Actinomycetes; order Kitasatosporales; family Streptomycetaceae; genus Kitasatospora; species Kitasatospora sp. NPDC038210. The sequence continues at coordinate 23,715 of NZ_JBVJYK010000048.1, forward strand.
GAGCAGTATCCATACCATGGAAGCGTTGTTCCCGGCGGGATGAAGCAGGTCGGTGACGGCCGTGCTTATCGCTTCTGGGGTGACTGGTCGAAGCAGCTTCTGGAGTGAGCCCACAGACATAGAGCCTTTTCAGAGTGGCTACCGATCGGGTGATGGCGGTGCTGTCGGCGAGAGGGCATGACGAACGAGGCTCTCGGGCAGGGATGTTTCAATGTTCCGGCTCGTGAGTTCGCAGGTCACGGCGATGCACGTGTCCGGATCGGACCGCCGCGCATGCATCGAAGCTCCGGTTGAACGGGGTGACTTTCCCAAGTCGCCCTGAATCGCCGGAGCTTCGATGTGCCGCCAATGTGCCACCGTCTGCCTGACCAAGTCGCCTGCGCTGGACAGCGTGGTGGGGTCGTTGCGGTGGTCGGGGGTGTAGGTCCAGGCCGTGCGGGTGGCGCCGCGGGTGTGGTGCAGGACGCAGGCGGGGCATGCGGCGATGGGTGGCTGCCGGTGGCGTGGGGTGCGCTGCCAGGTGATGTGGGGCGGTTCGTGGCCGCTGCCGGGCCGGGCCGGGCGGGTGCCGGCGACGGGTTCCCACCGGGGCAGGGCCCGGGCGAGGTGAAGATGGGGGATGCGGGCGAGGGCGGCGATGCGGGCCTGGGCGGCGCGGTTGGGGTGGAGCTCGGCGCCGGGCACGGTGGCGAGGCGTTTGCCTTGCGCGTCGACGGCGTGGGTGGCGATGGTGCGCTGGGGACCGGGTCCGTGTGCCTGGGGCTGGTATCTGCACCACCCCTACACGGTCTGCCAGGCTCCGGCCCCGACCGGCCCCGGCGACGGCCCGGCCGCCTGGTGACCACCGGGCCCTGAGCGCCGGCCGCCCGCCGTAGGGGGTTCGGGACGGGGTTCCGCGGCTCAGGGTCGGTACGCAGGCCGGTACGCCGGTCGGTACGGGGGCCGGTTCGGACTCCGGCGGCCCGACCGTTCGGAGGGCGTTTGCGCAGGTCAGACCATGGATGGCGGGGAACTCGCCGTGCCGACTTACCCCGTGTGGGCCCTGCCTGTGCTTGTGGGTGGTGGTGTGGAGGTCGGGCATGGCGGGGTGGCCGGGCGCTGCGCTGGGCGTTCTTCTGTCGCGTCCGGCTGGTGCCGGCCGCTCGCGTCGGGGGTATGGGTGGGGCGTGTGGGTGGCCGTCACTCGGGCTCCGGCGGCCCTGGCACGAGCAGGCGGACCTTTCCGTTGCGGGCGCGGGCGGCGTCCGCGCTGAGCCCCAGGGCCTGCCCGATCGTTGTCCAGGTCGCGCCCGCCTCGCGGTCGGCGAGGACCGCGCACCGCACCAGTCCACGGGTCAGCCGCTGGAAGTCGGCCGCCGCGGTGCAGTGCAGCGCGGGCGACTGCTGCTGAGGCGCCTGTGCGGTGCGCGCCGCGGGCAATGGGGTGCGGCACGCACCGCGGGTTCCGATCCTGCCACGGCCCCGAGGCGGCCCGTCCCGTGGGGCTCGGCCTCTTGCAGTCGGGCGGTGGCCCGACGCTGTCGTTGTGGGGTCCAGGGTGGGGAGGGGGTGCCGTCCGGTTCGAGTCCGTAGGGCCAGGGGGTGGTGGTGAGAAGTTCACCGGCGTTGGCGGCGTGCAGGTACAGCTCTGCTGCTCCCGTGGCATCGCCTGCTGCCACCCGTAGTTCTGCCAGTTCGTTCAGCAGTGAAGGATTATTGCCGGAAGCGGCGAGGAACTCCCGTTCGACAGTCTGCAGATCCCGGGGTGCTCGATTCAGTTCGGACAGGTGGAAGGCGGCGGCTTCCTCACCCGCGGTGGCGGCTTCCTCGAAGGCTCGGACGGCGCCGTCCGTGTCTCCGGCTGCCAGCCGGAGAATTCCGAGATCCACCCGCGCGCGTGGGCTGACGTGGCCAAGTGTCTCCAGGTAGATCTGTTCGACTTTTGCCAGATCGCCGGCAGCTACCTGGAGTCGTGCCAGGTGGAATGCGGAGTACAGCTGGCCTCTGTCCAGTAGGGCTTGGTAGATGCGTGCCGCACCCTCAAGGTTTCCGATGCCCTCCCAGAAGAAGGCCAAAGAGGACTCGGCCCCTTCGAGGCCTGCTTCGACAGCGGCGAGGTACGTCTGCTCGGCACCGGCGAGATTTCCGAGTTCTTCCTGAACCTGGCCTAGAACGTTGAACACGGAGTGCTGGCCATCCGCTACGGCGTCGCGGTACAGCTGTTCAGCTCCCTGCAGATCTCCGACTTCGTAGTGGATACCGGCCAAGCGGAGCCTGACATCACTTCCGCGCTCCTCTGCTCGTCGGAACATTCTGTAGGCGACGCGAAAGCGGCGCCGGGACGCAGCGGCGTCGGCGAGGAGTTCCAGCTCCGACGGTTTGGTGAGGTGGTTGTGAGCTGCGTGCCAGAAGGAGGCGGGCGGGCACAGCCGCGTGCGCTTGGTGCGGCCGTGCTGTTCAAGGTAGTCGGCGAGCCGGAACATCGGGTCCGCCGTCTGGCCGTGCACCGGCGGTGTCCCCTGCGGGGGGCGGGCGTTGGTGCGTCGTAGAGGGGCTTGCTTGCCGTGGACGGGGCGGGCGAGATCGGCGTACGCAGTATCGGCCCAGTCGTCGGTGAGCTGGTCCCAGTTGTGGTCAGTGAGGTAGTCAGTGGCGGCGTCGGTGAGGAAGGCCTGGGGGAGGTGGATGCTGACGCCCAGGCGGCGGGCGTCCATCGCGGCTTCCAGCAGAGCCCTGGCCGCAGGGCTACCGTGCCGGTAGCGGCGCAGGAGTTCCGGGGCACCGGCGAGATCCTGCGCCACCCGCCCATGGGTGGCGGCACGGGTGAGGGCGTCGGCTAACAGCGGGTCGCCGTTCGCGGCGAGGGCCGTGGCGGTGTCGAGTGCGTCGCGGTCGAACGTCTCGGGGACGTCCACGATGCGGCTGGCCAGCAGCTCGCGGACCCGGCTGTGGGGATCCGGAGCACCCGGGTCGGGGAGCTTGGCGTACTCGTTGGCGTACTCCCGCCACAGCGTGCCCAGGATCAGTACCGGGCCCCGGGCGGGGTCGGTCAGCAGGTTGTGGAGGGCGGCGGCGATGCGTTCCCCGTACCGGATATCACCGAGGTAGTGCTGGGCCTCGTTCAGCCACACCACGGTGTGCGGGCCCACCTGTTCGAGGTCCGCGAGCGCGGCTTCAGCCCGAGTGGGGTCGAACGGGTGCCACAGCGTCCAGCCATCCTCGGCGAGCGGCCGGACAGCTTCCCAGCACGCACGGGTCTTGCCGGTCGACGACGAGCCGACCAGCACGACCATCCGGCTGCGGCCCCCGGCGGCTTCGGCTACCACCGTGCTCAGCTCGCGGTCATGTGTGCGGTGGACGTACCCGGGCAACGCACCAGGGGCGCCGGCCCGCTGCGCGCTGGTCCGGTTGGTCCCAGCCGGGTGGACCTCAAGATCGAGCGGGTCCCACTGCCTGATCGGCTTCCCGGGCCGACCGCGCTCCGCGGCCTCGTTGCCGCCTGCGGCGGGCTGGGGGTGGATGTGCACCGTCGTGGCCTGAATCAGGTTCCCGTTCACGGTGCTGCCGTCGACCCGGTTGCGGGTGTGGAACCCGCCAGAGTCCCGAGACGGAGCGTCAGAACGAGCGGAAGGGCCGCTGAGCCCAGGCACTGGGGGAGACCGCCGCTCCTTTGGTTCGCCTGCCAGCCCGTCTGTGCTTTCCTGCGTCATCCGCCGTCCCCGGGTCGCACGTTGGCCGGTGTCCATCATCCCCGGCCCCGAAGCGCGACGACACCGAATCAGCCAAACCGCCGACCTGCTCCCGGCCGGGCGGACGAGTGTCGGAACGTTGGCAAAGCTGCACTCTGGAGTTCTCCGCCGAGGAGGTCGCCGACGTTGCCGAGCTCATTGCCGAGGCCGTCCACATCCTCTACGTGCAGCCCGAGGAGCGCCAGCGGATGCGCGACGCCCGCAAGGCCCGGCGTGACGCTTTCACCGCGAGCAACCCATAGCTGCCCGTCCTGGGGGTGTGACCTGGTGGTGGTTTGGGGGTGTTTTCGGTCCGCTGCGGGCCCGCATGGGCCGCCTTGGATGGCCTGGCGGGCGTGCCGGGAGGGTGTCCCGGTCGCGTGTGTCGTTCACGTTCCGTGTTCGTCGTGCCCGCGTGACCCCGTACGGGCCGGTCCGGACCCGGGGGAATGGGCACGGGAATTCCGGAGTATTTTTCGGGGTGTTTTCGGGGTGTTTTTTCGCCTGCTGTTCCGGTGGTATTTCCCGGGCCGGGATCGGGCTTTCCCGCTCGCCGCGGGCTGTGCCCCGGGCCCGGCCTGCTCGCTCCCGCTCCGCCCGTGCCGCCGTCCTGCCCGTACCGCCCCGCAGGGGTGTCCCCGCGGCCCGGACCGGCGCCGCCTCGCCCCGCCCCGCTTGCTCCCGCCTGGGCTGCGCTCCGCGGCTGTCCTCGCCGTCGCGGTGCAGGCCGTGCGTGCCGTCGTCCTCGCGGTCCTGGCCGGTGCCTGCCGACGTCCTGGGCGATGTCCTCGCTCCCGGCCGCGCCCCGGGCTGCGCCCTGCCCCGCTCGTCGCTGCCGTGCCCGATTCGCGCTGTCCTGGCCGCCTGCTTGCCCTCGGGCCGTCGGCTTGTTGGGTGGTCGTTCCAGATTTCTGGAACGCGGGGCCGTCGTCGATGTCCTGATCCGGCTGTCGGTTACCCCATGACTGGCTTTACGAGTGGCCCTGCGGGTTGCCTTCGACGGCGGCCGGGATGGGGCCTGGGTCAAGGGGGCTGAGCTGCTGGGTCAGGGGGCGGTCATGGGGTCCGTCCGGCGCCGACTACTTCCCCCACGGGACCATGCCGTGAGCGGAGCCGTACCCGGGGGTGGCCCGTACCGCCCTGCAGGGGTGTCCTCGCCGGACCGGCGCCGCCCGCCCCGCTCGCTCCCGCCCGGCCGCCGCCCCGCCCGGCCCGTCTGCCCGCCGCTCGCCCCCGTGCCGGCGCCCGCTGATGTCCCGGCCGCCGCCCGGCCCGGGCTGCGCTCCGCCCCGCCCGGGCTGCGTCCGGCGCTGTCCGCCGTCGTCCTCGACGGCCTGGCCGCCGTCCTCACCCGTCGTCCGTCGTCCGTCGTCCGTCGTCCGCAGGCCGTCGACCTCGGCGTGTCCCGTGGCCGTCCTCCCGCCTCGCGGCAGTTCTGTCTGTCGGTTTGCCCAGGGGCCGCAGGCCCTACCCGGTGCTGTCGCGCCTGCTGTCCTGCCCGGAGGCCTGTCGCGTCCGTTTCCCGGCCCGGATGCCCCGGATCCCCTCGCCTCGCCCCGGGGCCGCGACAGCACGACAGCACCACCCCCGCCCCCACGGCCCGGCGCAGCCGGAGCCTACCCCGCTCTGCCCCGCCCCCTGGTCCGGCGCAGCCGGAGCCCCGTCCTGCCTGCCCCCTGGCCCGGCACAGGCCCGGCGCAGCCGCGGCCCACGCCCCGTTCCCAGGGCCGCCAGGCCCCACCCCTCACCCACTCCGCACCCCAGGGGGAGCCGCAGGCGTGCCCACGGTGACGCCGCAGGCGCCACCCATCACCCCACCACGGGGCCGCCAGGCCCCAACCCCGCCAAAGACCCTCTCTCTTTCCAGAAATTCCCCGCCCGACGCCTCACCCGCCGCTGCGCCCCGCTCATGGGGTCTTGGCACGGTGTTTTCTGGTGGTGTGGCGTCTGAGGATTCCTCACCGACTGGGTCTCGGTGATCGGGCGGGAATGGCGGTGTTCGATGTGGGGAATTCCGGACCGGTGGAGGGGATGGACGCGGTGTCGTATCAGGGAGTTCCATGGGACGGAAATCGGTCTTGTTACGGCGGTTCACACGGCGAGGTTCCCTGACCGGTAGTCAACAGCGATTCGGAGCACGTATTCAGCGCTCCGGCAGGGTGTTTCCGGGGGCCGTCCCGTGCGCCGACCCGGGGGCCGCTGCGGTGACAATTCCCGGCTGTTTTCCGATGACAGGCAGGTGCGCTTCCAGGGGCCCCGTACTGCACCGTTCCCGGGACCGCCGGGGTGTGTCCGCCGCCGCCCCGGAGCCCCGGCGACAGCCGCACCCCGCGCCGCGCCGGCACCCGCGCAGCGACGTCGCCGGGGCGCAGCCCCGACGCCCCGCCAGGGGCCCCGCTCCGGGGGTTGGTGCTGCCTCAGGCAATTCACGCCATATCGTCAACGGATACCGTGAGGGATACCGGCCTCCCCGTCAGGGGAGGGCTTTCACCGGCAATTCGCGCCACATCGTCAACGCTGCTCCCTGGGCACGGCCCCCGCCCCGCAGGGGTGGGGGTGCTACCGGCAATTCACGCCACATTGCCAACGGCCCAATGGCGGGCCGCAGGCCCGTGCCAACCACCCCCACACCTGAGGCCCCGCCAGGGGCCGCTAAGCGCCCACCAATTCGCCGCAGGCGAATAACCCCAACCACACCCCTGCCCGGCGCAGCCGGGCCCCGAGGCGTAGCCTCGGGCAACCACCCACGGTGACGCCGCCAGGCGGCACCCCCGCACCTGGCGGTGCGTCAGCACCGCTGCAGGGCCGCCAGGCCCTGCCTAAGCCGCAGGCTTCCGCCCCC
>NZ_JBVJYK010000049.1:0-30169 GCF_055600605.1 Kitasatospora sp. NPDC038210
GCGGGCGGTGCTGATCTCGGCGGGGCCGGTGAGGCGGCCGATCTCCACGTCGCCGTCGACGGCGGTGAGGCGGACGTTCGCGGCCTCGTCGATCTCGATCCGGCGGTGGGCGCCGTCGAAGGCGAGGGCGCCGAGGCGGCCGGTGGTGTGCAGCGCGCAGGCCTCGGTCCTGGCCTCGACGCGGGAGCCGGCCGGCAGGTGGACGATGACCTCGACGCCGCCGGCGCCGAGCAGCGGGTTGTCGGCCGGGGCGCTGCGGACCGTCAGCACGCCGTCGGCGTAGGAGACGGCGGTGCGCTCGGCGGTGCGGGCGTCGCGGTTCCTGGCGGGGTCGGCGGGGCGGACCTCGACGGTGGTGTCGGCGCGGTCGGCGGCGACCAGCCGTACGAGCCCGGCGGGGACGTCCAGGACGGCGGTGATCGCGGCGGGGGTGTCGAAGGTCTGCATCGTGCTCTCCGGTGTTCGGTCGCGGTGTGCGCCGCTCGCGGTGTGCGTCGCGGTGCCCGGCCGGGGGTGTCCCGGCCGGTGTTTCTGACATCGGAAACGCTACGTTGCTTTCCATGAAGCGACAATGCTGTCGTTGCATCAGAATGCCATCTCTGCAGGTGAAGTGCGGGAAAGTGTTGCAACGGTTCTGTCGGTAACGCAACGACATGAGACTTGTTCATTGCAATGGGTGAGAGGTGAACGCTATGGTGGGGATCAAGGACCACCACGAGGCACCACCGAGGAGACCGCGATGCCGGGAGGCCGACTCACCCAGCACGAACGCCAGCAGATCGCGCTGGGACTGGCCGACAGCCTCCCCTACGCCGAGATCGCCCGACGCCTGGAGCGCCCGACCTCGACCGTCACGCGCGAGGTGATGCGCAACGGCGGCCCCACCGCCTACCGCGCCGACCTGGCCCACCGCGCCACCGAACGCCGCGCCCACCGGCGCAAGCCCGCCGCCTCCCACGGCCCGGACGCCGCCGCCCGGCCGCAGGGCCGCGACACCGAGGCCCTGGCCGACTACGAGGAGACGCTCACCACCGTCCTCATGGGCTCGGGCCTGTCCCGGATGACGGCCCGCGTCCTGACCTGCCTGTTCACCACCGACGCGGGCAGCCTCACCGCCTCCGAACTCGCCCGGCGCCTGCAGGTCAGCCCGGCCTCCATCTCCAAGGCGATCGCCTTCCTGGAGAGCCAGAGCCTGGTGCGCCGCGAACGCGACGAACGCCGCCGCGACCGCTACATCGTCGACGACGAACTCTTCTACCAGGCGACCGTCGCCAGCGCCCGCGCCAACGACCAGCTCGTCGCCACCGCCCGCCAGGGCGCCGCGATCCTGGGCGCCGACACCCCCGCCGCCCACCGCCTGGAGAACGTCGCCCGCTTCCTCGACTTCATCAGCGAGAGCATCATCCGCGCCGCCGAACAGGCCCGCGCCGTCCTGCACACCAGGCCCGCCCCCGCCCCCGCCACCGCCCCCGCCACAGGGAGCAGCGCGGCCCCGGGCGGCTCCGCCGCCGTCAAGGGCCAGGGCGCCGCCGCGAGGTGACCACCCCTGGGGCCGCTCCCGGAAGCCGCCCAGGAGCCGGTGCGCGTACGCGTCCCGCGCACCGAGCTCCCGCACCACCCGACGGGCCTGCGCCGCCCGGCCCGTCCCACCCGGCAGCCGCACGAGCTGGTACAGCGCGCCGCGGTCGGCGCGACGGTGTGCATGCGCAGGTCCGGTACGGCGGTGTCCACCCGGGCAGTCTCGCCGCCCGGAGCGCGCCGCTGCCACCGGTTTTGCCCGCGGGCCCACCCGCAGCCGGGCCCGGCCGAACAGGGCACGGCAGGAGCACCGGACGCAGCCGCGCCCGGCGGTCCTGCTACGACTGCCGGGGGCGCAGCAGGGGCAGCGGGCGCAGGTGCGGCCAGCGGGCGAGCATGGCCCGGCGGACGTCCGCCGCGAGCATCCCGAAGGCGCGCAGCCCGCCACCGTCACCACCGTCACCACCGTCGCCGGCGGTCAGCCGGGCGACGACGTCGAGGCGGTGGGCGAGCCGCTGGCGGGCGGTGGCCGTGCCCCAGGTCCAGTCCTGCTCCACGGCCCTGGCCAGGTGGTCGACCGTGCCGCGTTCGGCCCGCTGGACCAGTGCGTCGCCCCGCAGCAGCCAGCCCGCGCACGCGTCGGTGAGGTCGTCCCCGGCCTCGGTGCCCGTCGCGGCGCGCCACGCGGCGCGGTAGGCGGCCTCCGCCTCGTCCAGCAGGGCGGCGGGCGGGGCGGTGGAGCACCAGCAGGTCGGGAACCCGATGCGCAGGTAGGCGAGTTCGACCAGGCCGCTGCCGAGCGAGGCCTGCTCGAAGTCGACGAACCGCACGCCGTCGCCGGTGTGCAGGTCGTTGCCGGGGCAGGGGTCGCCGTGCAGCAGCGCGTGGCCCGGTGCGGTGCGCAGACGCGCCGTCAGGGCGTCCAGTTCGGCCCGCACGGAGGGTGCCGCCGGGACGCCGAGGGCGGTGGCCAGGGCGAGGAAGGAGTCGGTGTCGCCCGGGCCGGGGGCCGGCCAGGCGGGCAGTGCGCCGCCCGCGTCGGCGGGGCCGGTGGCGGCGTGCAGCCGGGCCAGGGCCGCGGCGTAGTCCACCACCCAGTCCTCGGCGGGCGGCCGGTGCTCCAGGTACTCCAGGACCAGGACCCGCCGGGCGGGGTCGGTGCCCAGCAGCCGCGGCACCACGGGCGGATCCACCCGGGCGGCGAGGGCCAGCGCGGCCGCCTCGCGGGCGTAGCGCTCGTCGGCCTCCGGGGCGTCGACCAGCTGCTTGACCACCACCGGCGCGCCGGACAGCTCCGCCCGCCACACCCGCGACCGCGGGCTGCTCTCCAGCAGGCGGGCCTGGCGGGGCGTGCCGAGGGCGGCTCGCAGTTCCTCTCCGAACGGCAGTGTCGACTCCACGGCCCCATCCTGGCACAGGAGTGAACGGTGGTGCCCGTGAGTTGAGTTGGCGCCGGAGCCGCTTCGTGCGGTCAGGCCGGCTGCCACAGTTCGATGCGGTTGCCCTCCGGGTCGGTGACCCAGCCGAAGCGGCCGACGCCCGCCATGTCCTGGGTCTGCTCGGCGACCTGCGCCCCCTCGGCGCGCAGCTGCGCGAGCATCGCGTCCAGGTCGCGGACCCGGAAGTTGAGCATGACCTGCTGGGCGGGGGAGCCGAAGTAGTCGGTGCCGGCGTCGAACGGCGCGAACACCGTCGGCCCGCCCTCCTGGTGCCACAGCCCGTTCACGTCGGCGTCCAGTCCCAGGCAGTCGCGGTACCACGCGCCGAGCGCCGCCGGGTCGGCGGCCCGCAGGAAGTACCCGCCGATTCCAAGCACACGTTCCATGCCGCCCCATCCTGCCAGCCCCGCCGGCCCCGCGGGCGCTCACGCCCGGCCCGGCGCGCCACCCCTGCCCTCCGCCGCCGCCCTGCGCCACCGCCCTTGGCCGCGGCGCCGCCCGCGCTCGAACCCCGCACCTGCCGGTGCATCAGAACCCTGATATAACGTAGAACCCTCACAGTCCATGACCCGGGGGCGGCCAGGGAGGCGATCACCATGACCGACCACAGCACCGACCACGGCACCGACCCGGCGGGCGAAGCGGCCCCGGCTCCGGCCGACCCCCACGACCGCCTCGGCCACGCCATCAAACGCGCCGAACAGGCCCTCATCGGCGAGAAGACCCGCGCACTGCGCGCCGTGGACCTGACGGTGCCCCAGTACGTCACCCTGCTCCTCCTCCAGCAGTCCACCGGCATGTCCGGTGCCCAGCTCGCCCGCGAATGCATGGTCACCCCGCAGACCATGACCACGGTCCTGGCCAACCTGGAGACCAAGGGCCTGATCACCCGTGAGACCTCCAGCGTCCACCAGAAGGTCCTGGTGGCCAGGCTCACCCGCTCCGGCCACGCCCTGACCAGGAAGGCCGACGCCCTGGCCCGCGGCGTCGAACAGCGCCTCACCGACGCCCTCGACCCGGCCGAACAGGCCCAGCTGCGCGACCTCCTGGACCGCTCCACCGTCGCCCTGCGCGGCACCGACCGAGGCACCGACCGAGTGCCCGCCCGCCCCCACCCGTCCGCCGCCGCCCACCCGAGGAATCCCCGATGACCGACCGCCCCGCCCCCTTCGGCCCCGCAACCGCCCCCGGCACCGTCCTGGTGCTGGTCGACCTCCAGCAGTGGATCGTCGACCGTCCCTCCGCCCCGCTGGCCGGCGCCGACGTCGTGCGCAGCGCCGCCCGCCTGAAGACCGCCTTCGAGGACGCCGGCCGGCCCGTCGTCCTGGTCCGCTACGCCCGCCTCGACGGCAGCGACGGCGGCCCGGACTCCGTGTTCAACCGCTTCGCGCCCGAGGTCGCCGCCCGCCCCGGCAACGAGGTCGTCACCAAGTACGGCATCGACGCCTTCGAGGGCACCGACCTCGCCGAGCGCCTGCGCCGCCTCGGTGCCGCCCGCCTCGTCGTCGCGGGCATCACCACCGAGTACGGCGTCGGCGAGACCGTGCGCACCGCCCTCACCCTCGGCCACCCCGTCGCCGTCCCCGAGGACGCCGTCACCGCCCTCGCCGCCCCAGCCCACACCGCCGCCCTCCACGCGCTGCGCGGCCTGGGCGCCACCGTCACCACCACCGACACCCTCCTGGCCACCGCCCGCAACTGACGGGGCGTCGCGCCGCCGCAGGACCGCGGAGAACCCGTCGCGCGCGCATCCGGCGCCTTGGTGGGACGACGGGCATGAACCCCCACCGGGCCCCCGCCCCCGCCCCCGCCGTCCCCGTGGCCCTCTCCGTCCCCGTCCGCGTCCGTGACCTGACGCCCGCCGACCTGCCGGCCTGCACCTGGTCGGGATCCGCGACCCACCTGCGCCAGGTCGCACGGGAGTTGGAACGGGCGGCGGCCGGCGAGGTGGACTACCTCGCCGTGCGCCGGCACCGGCCTGCCCGTGGCGATCGGCGGCGTCGACTACCGCAGCGCCCCCGGCACGGGCACACTGTGGCAGCTCGCCGTGCTCCCGGCCCTGCAGTCCCACGGGCTCGGCCCGCTGCTCGTGCGCTGCGCCGAGGAACGCATCCGCGCCCGGGGCCTCGGGCGGGCCGAACTCGGCGTGGAGGACGACAACCCGCGGGCCCGCGCCCTGTACGAGCGGCTCGGCTGCACGGCCTTCGACCGGCGGCCCGACGCCTGGGACGAGGAGGCGCCCGACGGCTCGGTCCGCCGCCGCGAGACCGTGAGCACGATCATGCGCAAGGACCTGGCGTAGCGGACACCGGCCCGGCCCCGGGCCCGCCGGCCCCGGGCCCGCCGGTTCAGGGCCGTGTCACCGTCACCTGCACGGTGTCCTGCCCGGGGTCTGCGGTGAGCTGGAGCAGCCGGGCGCCGGGCGCGGACACGACGGCGGCGCCCCGGCTCTCCACCCGGTAGCCGTCGGGGAAGAGGGACTGCGGCAGGAACACCTCGGTGCGGGCGCCGGCGGCGAACGGCGCGCCGGAGTCGGCACGGCGGGTGCTGTAGCCGAGGGTGAACGTGCCGGTGGTGGCGTCGTACCGCCACTGCTGCGGGGTGCCGGCGACCGCCTGCGGGTACGGCCGGACGATCGCCGGGTCCATCAGGTTCGGGCCGGTCGGAGGTTCCTGGGGGTGCCCCGGCGTCTGGTCCTGCGCCAGGGACCAGAACATCCAGGACGCCGTGTTCTCGTCGAACCGCTCGGTGAGGCGGGTCAGCCTCGCCGCGTCCGTCGTCGCGCCGAACTCGGTCACCACCCCGACGGCGCCGTCGGCGGCGGCGCGCTCCAGCCCGTTGGTCACACAGGTGTCGACCGGGCCGAAGCAGTAGTCGTGGAAGCTCAGCCCCGCGTCCGGGTCGCCGGTCGGGTTCGGCACGAAGTCCGGCGTGCCGAAGTCGTTGGTCAGGGAAGGCTCGTAGAACAGGAGGTGGCGGCGGTCGACCCCGCGGATCGCCGTCATGGCCTTCGCCTCGAACGGCGCCAGCACGCCGCGCTCGAAGGCGGGACAGCCGTCCGGGAAGCACGTCGGGTAGTCCCAGCCGGGCCACGGCTCGTTGATCAGGTCGTAGCCCAGCACGGACGGCTGGTCCGCGAAGCGCTGCGCGACGTGCGCCCACATGGCCGCGTAGTGCTCCTGCACCCCGACGCCGTCGGGCGCGGCGTGGTCGTGCCAGAAGTTCGCCCACGCCTGGTTCTGCGCGGGGCTCGTGAAGTACACCTGCGGGAAGCCGGGATTCGGCTGCACCGGGTAGCCGTCGGCGAACGTCGCCCAGTCGGGGAACCCGTTCCAGCTCGCGCCCACCGACTCGTTGAACGCGTCCTGGTGGGAGTCGACGAGGCTGAGGATGCCGTACCGGGCCAGCAGCTGCTGGGTCCGGCGGATCTGCTCGACGTAGGCGTCGTCGTACACGCCGGGCTGCGGTTCGACCGCGCTCCACGCGAAGCCCAGCCGCACCGCGTTGAAGCCGTTCTCCGCCAGGAACCGCGCGTCCTGTTCGCCGAAACCGCCGGCCGCGGGGAAGTACGGCGGCTTCTTGTAGACCAGGTTCACGCCGTGGACGGTCACCACCCGGCCCTGGTCGTCGGTGAGCCAGCGGCCCGCGTGCCCCAGCGCGGCAGCTGCCGAGGCCGGCGCGGCCGGCGCGGCGGGCTCCGCCGTTGCCGCCGTCGCCGAGGCCGGTGCGGTCAGCCCCAGCACCAGCACGGCCGCCCCGAGACACCGCGCCGCCGAAGAAATGACAGTCATGGCACGAACCTTCCGACGGGAAAGCGCCCGCGGAAATGCCCACGGCGCCGACGACGGGAACGGAAAAGCTGCGGACCGGTCCGCCGCACAACGAGACCGTCAACGAACGGCCGACACGGCGGAACTGACGCGCAGATGCTATCCACCGCCGCCCGGAACGGCTCACGACACCCCGCCGGACCGCCCCCGCGCCCGGCACCACCGCACGGACGGCCCCCGGCGGCGCGCGACCAGCGTGCGGCGACGTGCGAGCCCCGGCGGCCCGGGCCGGGAAGCGCCGGTCATACCCGCGCGGGCATGGCCCCATAACCGTATTGGTCTTGGAAAACACCGACCCGCCGGCCATAGCGTCGACGGAGTTCGCACACGAGTCCACAGCGAAGGGGAATCCACCATGCCCGCCAACCGGAACACCAGCAGGCACCTGACGGTCAACCGGCTCCTCGCCGCCACGCTGGCCACCGCCGCGATCGCCGTCGCCGCAGGGGGAACCGCGGACGCCGACACCCCGCGCAGGAGCCACGTCGAGGTCCTCGAACTCAACGTCCGCAACGACCAGTACCAGGCCGTGGACCTCGCCCCCGCAGGGCCCAGCCTGGGCGACCTCTACGTCTACTCCGGCACCGCCCTCAAGGACGGCCGCAGCGTCGGCCGCGGCGGCGGATCGTGCCAGGTCATCCAGGCCGACGGCACCGGCGTCACCACCCAGTGCCTGCTCACCATGGAAGTCGAGGGCGGCTCCCTGACGATGCAGTCCCTCTGGACGAAGGGATCGACCGCCCCGCTCGACATGGCCGTCACCGGCGGCACGGGCACCTACGCCGGCGTCCGCGGCACCATCCGCTTCTGGGACATCGGCACGCCCGACGAGAGGGCGCGGGCCGAGATCCAGCGCTGACCCGCGACCCGGCCCGCGAGGGGACCAGGCAGCGGGGCAGGCAGCGGATCACGCGACCGGCGAGAGCTGTTCACGCACCCAACCGGGATCGGGGTTGGTGTGCGCCCGGCCCGCCACGAAGACCGTCGGCACCGTCTCGTTGCCGTCGTTCACCGCCCGCACGGCCGCCGCCGCCTCGGGATCGCGCCGGATGTCGACCCAGTGCAGCCGGCCGGCACTGCGCCCCAGCCGCAACCGCAGCCGCAGGCAGTACGTGCACCCAGGCCGCCAGAAGACGACCGGCCGACCGTCGGCCGCACTGCGGCGCTGCGCCTCGGCGGCGCTCACCGACCGCGGGAAGACCAGCGGGGTGTTCACGGCGGCGAGCAGCAGGAACACCAGCAGCAGGGCCGCGGCCGTACCGGTGTCCCCCTCCGCGGCCGGCCGCGCCGCAACGACCGCGCCGGACAGGACGATCACGGCCGGCAGGATCCAAAGGCGTGTCATGGGTCCGCAGACTACCGATGACCCGCCCCGGGCAGGCGAGCGGCTGCGGCTGCGCTTGCGGCGGCTGCCCGGCCACGGCGGCGCGCGCAGAGTTGCTCCCGCGCGGCCGACATCCGTGACGGTGACGGGCTCCCCGCCCTCCCCAGCTGCGAGGCGGGCGAGGACGAGGTGCCATGGAAGGGGGAAGCAGCGAAGGAGAAGCGCCATGACGAGGAGCGCCGTGACGAGGAGCGAGCACACCCGCCGCCCGGGGAAGCCGCAGCCCACGCCCCGCAGGGCCAGGCGGTTACCGCGCGGCGGGCGGCTCACGGCGCTGGCCGCCGCCCTGGCCGGCGCGGCCACGCTGCTGTGCGCCGCACCCTCGGGCGCCGCCACCGCGGTTCCGCACTACTCCCAGCAGCTGGCCAACGACTGCGAGGCGGCGTCGCTGCGCATGGTGCTGGCCTCCCGTGGCGTCCAGGTCGGGGACCAGGCCGTGCTCGCCCGGATCGGCGTCGACCGGGTGCACTACCAGTTCGGTGTCTCCGGTCCGCTCTCCGGCGATCCCTACCGTGCCTTCGTGGGCGACCCCAACGGCTCGGAGACGGCCGGCACCGGCTACGGCGTGTACTACCCGCCGGTCGCCCGGGCCGCGGGCTCCTACGGCCTGGCGGTCATGCAGGCGGGGCAGGGCATCAGCCCCTCCGAGCTGCGCGCGCAGGTGGCGGCGGGCCATCCGGCGATCGTCTGGGTCGACTACGGCTGGCGCGGTGTCGCGGCCGGCTCGTACACCGCCTACGACGGCCGCCAGGTGCTCTACGCCGGGCCGTCCGAGCACACCGTGGTCGTCTCCGCGGTCCGTGACGGACAGTTCCTGGTCGAGGACCCGGCCCGCGGGGAGTCCTGGATCAGCGAGGGCACCTTCGACGCCGGCTACGCCACGTACCAGGACATGGCGGTCATCGTCCGGTGACACCGCGCCGCCGCTCCACCCCGGGCGACGGGACGCGAAGCCGTGCACCCGGAGCGACCGGCCACCGCAGCGCACGACCCCCGGTCCCGGCCAGGCCCCCGGCCCCGGGACCGGGGGTCGTGTCAGCGCTTGACGATCCGGTCGAGGACGGCGGCGACGGCGGACTTGACCGCGTCGCGGTGGGCAAGCGGCTGCGCGGGCTGGTCGGGCGCGGGGCGCACGCCCCGGTCGGCGAGGACGTAGAGCAGGCGCAGGGTGCGCAGGCAGTTGCTGAGGTGGGCGGGCACCGGGGTGCTGAGGCGGTCGGCGCCGAAGCGGTCGGCGATCGGCTCCAGCCAGTCGACGGCCTCGCGCTCGGTCAGGTCGGTGCGGGTGAGGACGCGGGCGACGGCCCGGGCCAGGCGGTCGTCCTCCAGCTGGTCGTAGACGTGGTCGGTGGGCGCCGTCAGCCGCGCGGCGGCCAGCTCCAGCATCCGCACCGGCGCCACCTCGCGGTGGCGGCCGAAGGTGGCCAGCAGGTCCGCGCCGTGGGCCACCGCGTGCAGCCAGCCGAGCACGTCGTCGTGGCCGCGCAGGTCGTGCTCCGCCGGGTACCAGCGCTCGAACGCGTCCACCCAGCCGGCCTTGAAGTCCCCGGCGGACACCAGCATGTCGAGGACCAGGGGCGCGAAGGTGCGGGCCTCGATCCGCGGGTCGGTGAAGCGGGCGGCCATCTCGTCCCCCAGCTCCAGCCGCCGGGAGGTCCCGATCACCCCGCGGGCTATCCACGTCGCGAGCACGGCGTAGGGCGCGCCGTCGCGCACCAGCGGATCGGGATCCGCCAGCGCGCGGGACAGCTCGTCGACGACGTCGTCCACGGGCGGTCCGGCGGGCACGGCACAGTCGGCGGCCTCGATGCTCTTCCAGTCGATCATGACGCGCAGGATAGGGCGCCGGCGATGCCGTACGCCTGCGAATTGGAGCG
This sequence comes from Kitasatospora sp. NPDC038210, assembly GCF_055600605.1. Lineage (NCBI taxonomy): Bacteria > Bacillati > Actinomycetota > Actinomycetes > Kitasatosporales > Streptomycetaceae > Kitasatospora > Kitasatospora sp. NPDC038210. Next base: position 10,049 of record NZ_JBVJYK010000049.1, read on the forward strand.
GATCTCGCAGCGCATCGCATGAGGCCGGCCCGGTCCAGGGCAGGATGGACGGGCTCCTGACAGCGTGTCCCATGTGGTGATCGGGTCGTTGGGCCGGGTGTGGGGAGTGGTGGGTGGGGGTGGGGTTGGATCGTTCCTGATGGCCTGTGGGATCTGGCGGAGCCGTTCCGGCCACCCTCGGCCGGCACCGCTGGGTGATCGAGCGCACCACGGCCTGCCGCACCGGCTACCGCCGAACCGCGCGCCGCTACGAGCGCGACCACCTGCTCCACCTGGCCTTCCGCGACCCTGGCACCGTCATCACGTGCCACGAACGGCCGACGAAAGTCACCACGTGGGACGAGGTCTTAGACTGGCTCGTGCAGGCTGGAACGTCCGAGCGGGGGCGTGGAACATGGAGACCTTGCTTGTCTGGCTGGTGTTGTCCGCGGTTTTCGGGTTCCTGCTCTGCCTCGCTCATTTCTTCACCCGACGGACCCTTCGCTGGGCCGAGGCGGTTTTCCTCTTCTCCGGCGCCGTCTTCCTCACGGCCTGGGGCTCCGGGCCCGGGAGGTCGTTCTACGGGTCCTTCGTGAAAGGCCTCAGGGAAGCCGTCGAGAAGTTCTTCCTTCCCTTCTTCAAAGCCTTCAGGAAGGAGACGCCGGTCACCGATGCGGTGGGAATCGCGGCAGCAGCTGCCGTGGTCGCCGGTGCCCTGTATTTCCTGGACTTCCACTGTGCCCGGCGTGAGCCCCCGACGGTGGACGCGAAGCATGCCGAGGTGACGGGGAAAGACTCCGAATGCCTGCGCCAGGAAGTGGGGTTCAGGCTTCCAGCGGTCCAGATCAAGAGACCGCCACTGGTACCGGGCAGCGCACAGCTTCTGGACGGCCTGGCCGGGGTCGGAGAAGCGTTCGACTCGGACAAGGGGAAGGTGTTCGGTGCCGTTGTGCGGCTGGTGAAGGCGATCGAACCGCGCCCCCGCTCCTATGCCATCAGGCTGCACAGGGAGAAGACGAGTGCTGGTGGGATGCCTCACGGGGACCGGGTGACCGTGGATCTCCGGGACCGGGACACGGACCAAAGCGTGGTCGTCAAGACCCTCCCCGTGCCCGACGGTCGCGACGCGGCGGAGGGTGTCGCGGCGTTCATCGCACGGAACATCCTGAGGATGGACTTCTCGGTGCCGCCCTGGATGGCCGGGTCCACCGACGGTGAGGACCTTGCCGCCTACTTGCGCTCGAAAATGGTCTGCTCGTCCTCGCAGACCGGGGCGCAGGCCGAACTGGTCCGGCGGGAGCGGCGGAGCGAGCTCGCCGCCGTCGTGGACAAGAGCCCCAACGCAGGCATCGTGCGGTACGAGCTCGCCCTGCTGTACGACACCGATGGTGAGCATCTGGAGCCCCTCCGGCTCCACCTCATCAACAGGGTGCTCCACCCGGACTTCATCCGCGGACGCTACCGGACGGCCGTGTCACTCGGCATGCTGGGTGACGCTCAGGTGTTCTTCGAGCAGTGGACCGGCCGCGCCGCGCACCTAGGGGACCAGCACGAGCCGAACCGGGCGAGGCAGCGCAAGGACATCGCCCGCCTCATCTACGACAGCGGGCTCCTGAAGGGCGAGAACGAGGCGATGAAGCGAGCCCGCACATCATCGGACGGTGACCTCGAAGGGATACGCAGGGCGCTGCTCACGGTGTCCGAGCAGGAGTACCACGCGCTCGCCAGGTACATGCGTGTGCACCGCCTGGCTGCCGCGGGCTTGTTCCACCGCCAACGGCGCATCTCCGTACTGCCCTACCTCCGCAGCCGGCGGGCCCGGTGCAGCATGGTCAGGCTCTGCAGGCTGGGTGCGGACATGGCCGCGGTCAGGCTCAACGCGGACGAGCGATTCCTGTTCAAGAGGCAGCTCCGCGAGCTGCGGTACGTCAGGCGGGCCGGCATACCCGTCCCGAAGGCGTTCACGCAGGCCCTCCGGAGTGCCGGCGGGGTGAGGTTCGCCGGCCCGGCCCCCCACCGCAGGCACGAGCACTGGCGGGGAGGCCGGTTCGAGTGGCAGGTCATCTACAACCTCGGCTGCTTGTTCGCCATGCCTTCGAACGACCGGCGAGGCTGGACGGAGCCGTTCGACGCTTCCAGGGCGGAGTTGGCGGTGCGTCTGCTGAGGCACGCGGTCGTCGACCCCGAATGTGACCTGTCCGCTCCCTCCGAGTGGCTCCGGACCGATCCGGACCTGCGCTGGATCCGTGGATCCGCTCGGTTCGAGGAACTCGTGCAGGAGATGGCCGACCGCAGCTGCGAGGACGCGGCCGGACGGTCTTCCACATCGAGGGGAATCGTGATCCGCGTCCGGTGACAGCCGCGACGGCCGTGTGCTCGGGCGGCCTGGTCAAAGTTCGCGGGCCGATGACGGTCGGACCACCTCGATCCTGGCATGGAACCACTGGATCGAGAGGGGAAGCGGCACGAATCCGTCAGCGGACGTGTCGGCACTCGTCGGGCCGGTCTCCAGGGGGCTGCACGGCCCCTCCTTGCCCTTGGACGGGGGATGGACCGTGTTGTCAGCCATGTTGTGCCACCGCTCGGCGGCGACACCCTGCATGAGCCGGTCGGTCAGGAAACCCGGCGGCCAGCAAGTCCGCTCGTTGGCCTCCGCTCCGGCGAGCGAGGCGATGAGGGTCGTGTCGCTCCAGCTGAAATCCGCGTCCTGGAGCAGGGCGCCTGCGAAGTCGGCCCCCCTGAGCTCGGCCGCCGTGACATGTGCCCCGATCAGATCCGCGTTCCTGAGGTTCGCGCCGGTGAAGTCGGATCCGCGGAGATCGGCGTCGCGGAACTCGAAGCCGCTGAGATCCTGGTGCCTGAAGTCGGCGTCCCGCAGGCTCTTGCCACTGAAGTTCAATCCTTTGATCGAATGAGCGTGTGAGTCGAACCCGGGGATCGTGGAGGCGATCGCCACATCGGCCCGCCAGGTCGCCACCTCCTCCGCCTTTCCGATGGCCTGCTGGAGGAACATCACCGAAAGACCGACCGCGAACCCTGCGACCAGACCACCGCCCACCCCTGAGAGCACACTGCTCTCGGCCTGTTTGTCCCCTGACGTGGTGGGGTGGGATGCAAGCCGCCAGGCGAAAACGGCGAGAGACACTCCCACGAGGACCAGGACTCCGACCAGGATCCACTGCCAAGGGCTGATTCCAGACATGGGAAACCACAACCTGCGCTCGTCACAGCCGAGTAGCGCCGACTTGAGCCCGGGGACCGCCCGCTCCCCGCAGGCCTCTCTTCCACCGGTACCAGCCCCCACCGGCTCCCGCCACCGCGAGCCGCCGGATCGGCCGGCCCCGCGCCGACGCCTCCTGTCCGCGGGGCGCAGCTCGCCACCCGGCTGGAGATCCGCGAGGCGGAGCTTGCCGCGCAGACTCGACGGCTGGAGACCACGGACCAGGCCTGGCGCGAGGAGTTGCGACTCCAGCACGGCCACCCGCGCCGGACGGGGGATGCGGTCCCGCCTGGCGCCGCGCACGAAAAGAAGATCACCACGCGGGACGAGGCCTTGCGCCGGGCCGCCGACGCGCAGGCGGGGCGGCCCGGCCCCTGCGACCAGAGTAGTTGACCTCCGGGTCAACTACTCACTACGGTGGCGGCATGGGCAGACCGAAGGGCTTCGAACCGGACGTGGCCGTCGCGCAGGCGATGGAGACGTTCTGGACCAAGGGCTACTCGGCCACCTCGCCGGCCGACCTCGCCGAGGCGACCGGAGTGGCCAAGGGCAGCCTGTACCACGCCTTCGGGTCCAAACGGGAGCTGTTCGCCAGGGCGTTGGACCTCTACGGCCGGCTCGGCTCGGGACTGACCGAGGAGTTCCTCTCCCGGCCGGGCACCGCCAGGGAGCGCATCCACGCGTACTTCGTGCTGCTCGTGGACACGGACCTGGACGGGCCGGTGCGGCGCGGATGCCTGGCCCAGAACACCGTCGAGGAGCTCGGCGGGCAGGACGAGGAGGCCGCCCGCGCGGTGCACCGCATCGAGGAGCGCATGATCGCCCTGTTCACCGCCCGCATCGAGCAGGGGCAGCGGGACGGCGACGTCGACCGGAGCGTCGACGCCGGGGCACAGGCCCTGCTGCTGCAGACCACCCTCGCCGGGCTGCGGGTCATGACCCGGACCTTCGAGCGGCCGGTGCTGCACCGGATCATCGACACGGCCCTGGCCGGCCTCTGAGGTGCTGCGCCGCCACGGGCGACGCCTTTTCGCGCCCTGATTTTAGACCTCAAGTTCAAGAATTAGTCCCAAGAGGGGTGGATCATGGATCTCGGTATCAGCGGGAAGACCGCTCTGGTCACCGGCGCGAGTCGCGGCATCGGTCTCGCGATCGCCCGGAACCTGGCCGCGGAGGGGGTCCGGGTGGTGGGTGCCGCCCGGACCGTCACGCCCGAGCTGGAGGAAGCTGCCGTCGCGGCCCTGCCCGTCGACCTGAGCACCCGCGACGGGGCGCGGTCGGTCGTCGACCGGGCGCTGGCCGCGGTCGGCGGGATCGACTTCCTCGTCAACAACGTCGGCGGCGACACGGGGAACCTGTCCCTCGACGGCTTCCTGAACGTCGATGACGAGCAGTGGCAGACGATCTTCGACCTCAACCTGTTCAGCGCGGTGTGGACCACCAAGGCGGCCCTGCCGGGCATCCTGGAACGCAAGGGCGCGATCGTGAACATCTCCTCGATCAACGCCCGCATGCCGACCGGCGCGCCGGTCGGCTACGCGGAGGCCAAGGCCGCGCTGAACCAGTTCGGGAAGCGGCTCAGCGAGGAACTGGCGCCGCGCGGCGTCCGCGTCAACACCGTCTCCCCGGGCCCCACGGCCACTCCGGTGTGGACCGACCCGGACGGCTTCGGCAGCAAGGTGGCCGCCGCGTCCGGCGTGGACCACGACGCCCTGCTCGCAGGCCTGCCCGGGCAGTTCGGCATCGCCTCGGGACGCCTCACCGCCCCCGAGGAGGTCGCGGACCTGGTCGCCTTCCTGCTGTCCGACCGCGCCGCCAACATCCACGGCGCCGACCACGTCATCGACGGCGGCACCATCAAGACCGTCTGACAGCCCCCGCCGCCGGCCCGCCCGGCACCTTCCGATGGATCCCCCGCGTAGGAAGTCGGCCCCGCCGACTTCCTACGCGGGGGTGGTGAGGCGGTGGCGCAAGGAGGCCGGTCAGTTACTCCACGGGCGGTGTGCTGTAGCGGCCCAGGGTTTCGTCCGCTGTGGATTTGTCGAGCAGCCGGAGCTCCCAGGGACCGGTGTTCACGTCGAATTCCTTTCCGAATCCGACCCACTTTCCCGCCATGCGTCGGCCGGTCGGGTCGATCAGCAGCTGAATGGCGCCGTGGTACCGGGCGCCCTGGTAGTAGCCGTCAGGTGCGGTCTGCTCGACCCAGGTGCCAGTCACGATGTTCCGGTCGACGGTCAGGTCGAAGGACAGTGGAGAGTCGGGGTTGGACGAAGCGCCAGGGAGTGAACGCCCCGTGATGCGGTTCCCGCGCTGGGTCAGGACGACGTGGTGAAGGCCGGTGAAGGAGCCGTCGCGGCTGCTGCTGAAGAACTCGTAGCGGCTAAGCCATACCCCGGTGTGATCCTCGCCTGCCGGGACGGAAGCCGCCTGCACCGGTATGCCCGGTTCGCTGTTGGCCATGTCGTGCCCTCCTGTGCCATCCAGGGTTACCCCAGAAGGTAGCTGCGGTGTTTCGAACCCGAGGCGGTCCACAGGAAGATTGGTGACAGCCTCAAGAGCACGAACGTACACCGGTCGAGGGGCTCGTACCTCCCCGGATTCCCAGCGTTGGACAAGGCGTTTGCTCGCTTCGTTGGGCTCGCCCTGCTCCATTCCCGCTGTCCGCAGGCGCTTGGCGAACTCGTCCTGGCTCAGGCGCAGCCCACGGCGTACGGCCCGCAGAGCCTCGTTGGGCGTCGTCATGGCAACAGGCTAGCTCCAAATCGTTTTCTACGACGCCTAAATGACGTCTTGTCATGGCGCCGGAGCGACACCTTCCCGTCATCGCAATGGCTCCGCATCCACCGGCACGATCTGACTGTGCCTGCGGCGCGCGATCTCGTGCCGCAAGTCCGATCGAGATGGTCGAAGTTCGACTGCGGAAGGTTGTTTTCCCATGATTCCTGAACAGGTTCCCCGCTCCCACGGGTACGGGGTGCGGTTCGATCCCGGCGCGCAGCGTTACCGGGTCCGCAACGAGATCACGGGGGAGTGGCTGCGCAGCGACGCGACGGGCGAGTTGGCCTCGTTCACCTTCTTCGGGGACGCCTACACCGCGTGGCGCCTGTTCGAGGTGCACCCGAGGCCGGGGGAGGCGCCGCGATGACCTCCGCGCTCTCCCGTGCCACCGCCGAGCAGCGCCGGCAGGCGGCCTGCGTCGTGGAAGACCTCGTCTCCGTCCTCGCGCTCGGTGGGGTCACGTTGCCCTCCATCGAAGTCGACTGGGAGTACGGCCGGATCACCGGCAACTACCTGATCGACCTCGGCTCGGCCCGGCCGCTGGACCTGCTGCGTCTGCTCGACCTCCTGCGCAAGGGGCTGCGCTACGAGCGCCTGACGTATGACGTCTGATCACCTGGCCCGTCTTCTCTGGTGGGCGGCCTTCAGCCTCCGGCTCTCCCGCACGCTCAGAAAGTGAACTCCCCGATGCAAGACCCCCGCCTTCTCGCCAAGCCGCCGGTGTGCCGGCTCGGCTGTCTCGTCCTGGTGCGCAACCGGCGCGGTGACGTCCTGCTCGTGAACCCGGACTACCTGGACGGCATGATCCTGCCCGGCGGCTCCGCCAAGCCCGACGAGCCCCCGCACCTGGCCGCCGCCCGCCACCTGCACGCCGAGACCGGCCTGCACCTGCGCCTGAACGACGTGATCGCCGTCGACTTCACCCCCGCCGACCGCCACCTGGAACGCCTCAACCTCGTCTTCGACGGCGGCACCGTGCCCGACGACGTCTGCCTCACCGTCCCCGCGCAGCAGCGCAGCGGACTGCTCGGCGCCCGCTTCGTGCCCGTCCGCGACCTGCCCGCCCGCATGGCTCCCGCCCAGGTGGCCCGCGTCACCGAAGCCCTCGCCGGCCGCGCCCTGCCCGTCCTCCTCCACGGACAGCGCCCCACCTGACACACCTCGCACAGGAAGTCGGCGGGGCCGACTTCCTGTGCGAGGGCCGGGGCCGGGGTCAGGTGCCGAGGGTGTGGCCGGTGGTGGCGTCCACGTGGGCGGGGATCTCGTCGTGGCGGTCGCCGACGGTCGGGGTGCCGGTCGGTTCGAACATGAGGATCGCGGCGCCGTCCGGGGCGGAGGGCCTGTGCTCCGTGCCGCGCGGGACGGTGAAGACCGACCCGCGCGGCAGCACGACGGTGCGCTCGCCGTCGGGTCCGCGCAGGGAGATGCGCAGTTCGCCGTCGAGGACGAGGAAGAACTCGTCGGTGTCGTCGTGGGCGTGCCAGACGTGGTCGCCGTGGACCTTGGCGATGCGGACGTCGTAGTCGTTGACGCGGGTGACGATGCGGGGGCTCCACAGCGCGTCGAAGGAGGCCAGGGCCTCGTCCAGGGGGATGGGCAGGCTGTTCATGGGACCCATCCTGCGGGTGCCGGCCGGCCGGCGGGAGTGCTAGGAATCGCACATGTCGAAAGAATCCTCGCACCGGGGCGGCGCGGCGGGCGTGCACCGGGTGGTCGTGATCGTGGACGAGAACTCCAATCCCTTCGAGCTCGGGTGCGCGACCGAGGTGTTCGGTCTGCGCAGGCCGGAGATCGGCCGCGACCTCTACGACTTCCGGCTGTGCTCGCCCGGGTCCCGCACCCTGATGCGGGACGGGTTCTTCACGCTCACGGGCGTCGCCGGGCTGGAGGCGGCCGATGACGCGGACACCCTGATCGTGCCCAACCGCCCCGACCCCGAGGTGCCCCGCCGCCGCGCGGTGCTGGACGCCGTCCGCCGGGCGCACGCGCGCGGCGCGCGCCTGATCGGCTTCTGCAGCGGGGCGTTCACCCTGGCCGAGGCCGGGGTCCTCGACGGGCGGCGGGCCACCGCGCACTGGCAGTGGGCGGATTCCTTCCGGGCCCGTTTCCCCTCCGTCCGCCTCGAAACGGACGTGCTGTTCGTGGACGACGGCGACATCCTCACCGCCGCGGGCAGCGCGGCCGCCCTCGACCTCGGGCTGCACGTGGTGCGGCGCGACCACGGCGCGGAGGTCGCCAACGCGGTGAGCCGGCGGCTGGTCTTCGCGGCCCACCGGGACGGCGGGCAGCGGCAGTTCGTGGAGCGGCCGATGCCCGACCTGCCGGACGAGTCGCTGGCGCCCGTGCTGGCCTGGGCGCAGGAGAGGCTGGACGCGCCGCTCACGGTGGCCGACCTCGCCGGGCGGGCGGCGGTCAGCCCGGCGACGCTGCACCGCCGCTTCCGGGCGCAGCTGGGAACGACCCCGCTGGCGTGGCTGACGGGGGAGCGGCTCGCCCTGGCCTGCCGGCTGATCGAGCGGGGCGAGCGACGCTTCGAGGTCGTCGCCCGGCGCAGCGGGCTGGGCACCGCGGCCAACCTGCGGGCGCTGATGCGCCGCGAGACGGGCATCACACCGTCGGCGTACCAGCGCCGGTTCGGGGCGGGGCCGGGGTGAGGGCCGGTCACCACGCGCGCCCGGCCGGGGCGGCCGGGAACGGGGACGGAGCAGGGTTCGGCCGGGTAGGTCAGGCCAGGGCCGCGGCGAGGCGTTCGGGCAGGGTGGCGTACGGGCGGCAGTCGAGCACCGGCAGGGCGTGGGCTGCGGCCTGGGCGGCGAGCCAGGCGGAGTAGCGGGCGCTGACGGCGGCGCGTTCGGGCTGGGGGCCGCAGTCGGGCTCGCGGTCGGCGTAGTTGGCGGCGATGCGGGCCGGGTCGTCCTCGTGGAGGAAGACCGCCCGTACCCGCCGTCCCTGCCCGGCGGCCTCGGCGGCGGCGCGGGCGGCGGCGGCCGGGGTCAGGTAGTCGCCCTCGACGACGGCGGGCACGTCGACGGTGAGGCGGTTGCGCACGACGCCGAGCAGGGCCGCCTCCAGGGCGCGGGCGGTGGCGATCTGCAGCTCCAGGACCCGCTCGGCGCCCCCGGCCGGGGCCGGGCCGGTGAAGTGGTGCAGCCCGGGGTGGGTGGCCGCCGTGGTGGCGGCCTGCAGGGCGGCGACGACGTCGTCGAACTCCACCGTGAACGCCCCGTGCCGGGCGGCCAGGCGGGTGGCGGCACGGCTCTTGCCGACCCCGGAGGCCCCGCCGATCAGCAGGACGTCCCACGGGCTGTCGTCGGTGTGCATACGGCCACCGTAGGCGCCGGCGCCACGCACGGGCCCGGCGGGGTGCCGGCGGCGGATCCCCGGGCCGGCCCCCGTGGTGTGCGGGTCAGTCCTGGTCGCGGGTGGCGGCGCGGCGGACGGACCAGGGCAGCACGAACCACAGGCCGGTGAAGATCAGCGCGATGACGCAGGCGATCGGGACGGCCACCGCCGCGCCGAGGACGACGTCGAGGACCAGCAGGACGGCGCCGGTCAGGGCGCTGGCGAGCAGCACCAGGCCGATCTGCGCGATGCGGGTGGAGACGGTGACGATCCGTGCCTTGGCGGGGTGGTGGTACAGGCCGCGGTGCAGGGCGACGGGGGTGGCGAGGACGGCCGCGGCGACGACGCTCAGCAGCAGGGTGGCGATGTAGATGTCCTGCTGGGCGTCGGTGAGTTCGGTGAAGCGCGGGGTGAAGGCGACGCCGAGGAGGAAGGCGAACACGATCTGCACGCCGGTCTGCAGCACCCGCAGCTCCTGCAGCATCTCCACCAGGCGCCGGTCGGCCCGTACGGCGGGGTTCTCCCAGCCGGGCGGGGCCGCGGGGGAGGGCTGCGGGGCGTCCGGGGGCGGCGGTGTGCTGGTCATCTGGGTCCTTTCGTGGATGCTCCTGGCTTCAGCGGGGGAGGAATCGGAGCCTCTGCGGAGCAGGGTAGGGGGCTGCGACGCGGCGATGCTGACGGCGTGGAAGAAGACCGGGGAACCGGCCTACCTGTCCGAGGTGTCGTCCGTCCGTTGCAGCGGACGCCTCGGCATCTGCAAGGGGCGTTCGGGAACTTCTGGGCGAAGCGGGCGAAGTACCCGGCGTTCACGTCCCGGAAGAAGTCCCGGAGGTCCGCCGAGTACACCACCAGCGGGTTCCGGTACCGCGATGGCAGGCTGCCCCTGGCGAAGACGGCCGAGCCGCTGGACATCGTGTGGTCCCGGCGCGCTTGCCCGGGCGCCGGGTGGCGTGATCTGCTGGCGCCGGCATCGCGTGCCGGTGACGGGCTGCGTCAGGCATGGAGGTGCACGACCGAAAGGGACCGCCACCCGTGGCCTCCCCCTCCGACGGCCGTACGGCCGCCCTCAGCCTTCAACTCTCCCGCGCGCACCAGGACTTGCGCCGCCGTCTCGCCGCCGTCCGCGCCGGCCTCGGGCACCGCCGCCCGGGCGGCGACGACACCCTCCTCACCCACTGCCTGGCCTTCTGCACCGCCCTGACCAACCACCACCAGGGAGAGGACGACGGCCTCTTCGCCCAACTCCTGCGCGAGAGGCCCGACGTGGCGCCGACCGTGGCCAAACTCGTCGAGGACCACGGGTTCATCTCCGCCATCCTCACCCGGGTGAGCGACCTCGCCGCACAGGCCGCCGACCCCGCGAGTGCCGCCGCCCCCGCCGACCTGGAGGCCATCGGGCGCGAACTCGACGGACTGGCCGCCATCATGGACTCCCACTTCGGCTACGAGGAACGGGCCATCGGCGCCGCCCTCGACGCCGGGGTGCGCGACGACGGCTGGTCAGAGCCGGTCCTGCGCTTCGGGACCCCGGCCCCGTAGAACCCGCCGTAAAACCCGTCGCCAGGGGCGAGCGGCCTTCCCTACACTCGCCACGCGGCCGCGCCCCGACGCGCGGCCCGCCGAGCCGACGAACGAGACGGGAGAGGGGGCGAGCGGCCGTGCCGAAGCAGTGCGCCGCCGCCCCCTCTCCCGCGTCGCGGTACGAGGTGATCCTGGTGTCCCCGTCCTTCCGGTGCCCGCTGCGCGGCCGGCACCGGAACGGTGCCGCCACCGTCTGAACCCGGCACAGCCCGGCCCGGCCAGGCATGCCCCGGCTGGTCCCCGCCCGTGCGGCCCCTGCGGGACCACCCGTCTCCGACGGTCCGCCGGCACCGGCAATCGCGCGCCCACCCCGTACCGAAACGCCTCGAAAGGCAACCGGGCCATGCGCACCCACACCACCACCAGCAGCACCACCAGCACGGCCGCCGTCACCACCGGCACCGGCGTAGCCACCATCGCCGCCGTCCGCAACCTCGGAATCCTCGCCCACGTCGACGCCGGCAAGACCACCGTCACCGAGCGGATCCTCTACCTCACCGGCACCACCCACAAGCGCGGCGAGGTCCACGACGGCACCACCGTCACCGACTTCGACCCCCAGGAACGCGACCGCGGCATCACCATCTTCGCCGCCGCCGTCAGCTGCGCCTGGGCCGGCCACCGGATCAACCTCATCGACACCCCCGGCCACGTCGACTTCGCCGACGAGGTCGAACGCTCGCTGCGCGTCCTGGACGGCGCGGTGGCGGTGTTCGACGCGGTCGCCGGCGTCGAGCCGCAGAGCGAGTCCGTCTGGCGCCAGGCCGAACGCCACGGCGTGCCGAGGATCGCCTTCGTCAACAAGCTCGACCGCGCCGGCGCCGACCTGGACACCGCCGTCGCCTCCATCCGCGAACGCCTGCACCCGCACCCGCTCGCCGTCCAACTGCCCATCGGCACCGAGGAGTCCTTCACCGGCGTCGTCGACCTGCTGCGCCTGCGCGCCCTCACCTGGCACGACGACGGCACCCCGGCCGCCGAGACCCCGGTGCCCGCCGGCCTCGCCGCCGAGGCCGCCGCACGCCGCCGCGCCCTGGAGGAGGCCGTCGCCGAACTGAACCCCGAGGCCCTGGAGGAGTTCTGTGCCCACGGCACCGTCACCGCCGCGACCCTGGCCACCGCCCTGCGCGAACTCACCCGCACCGGCGAGGCCGTCGTCGTGCTGTGCGGCTCCGCCTACCGCAACCGCGGCATCGAACCCCTGCTGGACGCCGCCGTCGCCTACCTGCCCTCCCCGCTCGACGTCCCGCCCGTACGGGCCGCCGACCACGGCGCGGACGGCACCCGACAGCAGCGCACCGCCGACCCCGAACAGCCCCTGACCGCCCTGGCGTTCAAGGTCGTCGCCGCCCCCACCGGACGCCTGACCTACCTGCGCCTGTACGCCGGAACCCTGCACAAGGGGGCCACCGTGCTCGACACCACCACCGGCCGCACCGAACGCGTCGCCCGCATCCTGCGGGTGATGGCCGACCGCCACAGCGAGACCGACCACGCCCGCGCCGGCGACATCGTCGCCGTCATCGGCCCCAAGGCCGCCCGCGTCGGCGCCACCCTCTGCGACCCCGACCACCCCATCCTCCTGGAGGCCCCCGTGAGCGCCGAACCGGTCGTCACCGTCGCCGTCGAGGCCCGCCGCGCCACCGACACCGACAAGCTCGCCGCCGCCCTGGCCCGCCTCGCCGAGGAGGACCCCTCGCTGCGCCTGGCCACCGACCCGGAGACCGGCCAGCGCACCCTGTCGGGCCTGGGCGAGCTGCACCTGGAGGTCGCGGTGGAGAAGGTGCGCCGCGACAGCGGCATCGAGGCGGTCACCGGGGCGCCGACGGTCGCGCTGCGCGAGGCCCTGGTCGAGGGCGTCGGCGGCTTCGTGTACCGGCACGCCAAACAGGACGGCGGCGCAGGCCAGTTCGCGCACCTCGTGCTCGACGTCGGCCCGCTCGCGGACGACGCCGACGGGGAGTTCGCGTTCGCCTCGACCGTCACCGGCGGGCGGGTGCCGCGCGAGTACGTGCAGGCCGTGGAGGCGGGCTGCCGCGACGCCCTCGCCGAGGGCCCGCTCGGCGGGCACCCGGTCACCGGCGTCGCCGTCACCCTCACCGACGGGGCCACCCACCCCAAGGACTCCTCCGAGCTCGCCTTCCGCACCGCCGCCCGCCTCGCCCTGCGCGCGGCGCTGCGGGCCTCGCGGATGCGCCTGCTGGAGCCGGTCGCGGAGGTGACGGTCACCGTGCCCGAGGACGCGCTGGGCACCGTCCTCGGCGACCTCGCCGCGCGCCGCGGCCTCGTCCGGGCCACCACGGCCGGACACGGCGGCACCGCCCGGGTGAGCGCGCTGGTGCCGCTGGCCGAACTGTTCGGCTACGCGGGCCGCCTACGCAGCCGCACCCAGGGTCGCGGCACCTTCACCAGCCGCCCGGCCGGCTACGCGCCCGCACCCGCGAGCGCCGGCTGAGCCCGCTGCCCGGCCCTCCCCGCCCGGGGAGGGCCGGGTGCGGGTGCGGGGCCGGGTGCGGTGCGGGTGCGGGGCGGGTGCGGGTGCGGGGCGGGTGCGCGTGTGCGTCCGCTACAGCGCCCCGGCCTCGGCCGCCGCCCACGCCGACGGGTACAGCGGACGCCAGCCCAGCTCACGGCGCGCGGCCGCCGTCGACACCTGCCCCTCCCACGGGTCGAACGGCGCCTGCGGCGAACCGCCCGGGTGCGTACGGTCGTTGAGTGCGTGCAGGTCCCAGGCCGTCAGCGGCGCGTCGTCGCCCACGTTGTAGGTGCGCCCCTCGATGCCCGGCACGGTCACCGCCCGCCACAGCGCCTGCGCCACGTCCGCGTGGTGCACCACCGCCAGGCGCTGGTGCGCGGGCCAGGACGCCGCCCACTGCAGCGACTGCGCCAGGTGCGGATCGCCCTCCCCGTACACGAACGCCAACCGCGCTACCACCAGCGGCAGTTCGTCCCCGAGCGCGCGCAGCCCGGCCTCCGCCTGCGCCTTGGACGCCGCGTACACCCCCCACGCCGGGTCCGGCGCCAGGCGGTCGCGCTCCAGCGCGGGGCGCCCCAGCCCCCGCCCGTACACCAGGTTCGTACTGGTGTGGACGAACCGCGCCACCCCCGTCTGCGCGGCCTCGCGCCCCAGCGCCACCGCCGCGTCCCGGTTGACCGCCCACGCCGCCTCGTCCGGCACCCCGCGCAGCGCCGCCGCCACGTTCAGCACCACGGCGGCCCCCGCCAACGCCCGTGCCCGGTCCGCCTCTTCGCACAGGTCGCCGGTCACCACCTGCACGCCGAGGCCCGCCAGGGCGGCCGCCTTCCGCTCGTCGCGCACCAGCACCCGCACCGAGGAGCCCTGCGCCCCGGCCCACCGCACCAGCCGCGGCACCAGCCGGCTGCCCACCGAACCGGTCGCGCCCGTCACCAGGATCGTCGTCATCGCCCGTTCCCTCCAAGGAAGTCACTGCCGTCCTTCGACACCCGCCACCCTGCCCGCGCACCGCGCGGCGCGGCAGAGACCTCCCGAACCAGGGACCGGCGGTCCCTGGCTGCGGCCCACCGGCCGGCCGCCGGTTCGGCTCACGGGGCGGTGGCGTCCTCCGACAGCTCCCTGATCGCGCCGAGGCGGTGCTCCCACCGGGCGGACCGGACCCGCTCCCCGGGGGCGTTGATCACGATGGTGCCGTCCGGGGGTCGCAACCCGAAGGTTGCGGCCCCCCGGGCCGTCAGCGGGCCGCTGCGGCCTCCTCGACGATCCGCAGCGCCTGCCCGCCGCTCAACTCGCTGCCGTCGGGGCCCCGCCCGAAGGCGGCCGCCAGGACGGCGGGCAGGTCCGGCGCGGCGACGGCGTCGCGCAGCCGCGCGAGGACGCCGGGGAAGTCGGCGTCCTCGACGGCGCCCGCGTGCTCCCGGCGCAGGCGGTGGACCACCTCCACCAGCTCGGGCTGCAGCCGCATCCAGGCGCGGGAGGTGCGGATCTCCTCCTCGACCTGCTCCACGAACCAGCGCAGCACCTCGAACGGGACGTCCGGGCAGCGCTCCTGGGGATCGAAGCTCACCGTCGGCTCGCGGGCCGGGTCCTCGTCGGGGACGACCGCGACCGCCAGGGTGCGCTGCTCGCGGAGGAACTCCAGTTCCAGGTGCCAGGCGTCCTCGGCCACGGAGTACATCGCGATGACCGCGTAGTCGCGGCCGGGGTGGATGGCCATCGACTCAGCCCTTTCCGTCGCCCGGCGGAGCGCCGCCCGGTGGAGCGCCGGCAGGTCTTGCGCCGCCCGCCCGCGGGAGGTCCGCGCCCGCGTGCAGGTGGGCCCCGGCCGGGCCCGGATGCCGGTCGTCGGCGATGGTCAACTCGTCGACGAGGGCGAGCAGTCGGACGTCCCCGCCGGGGAACCGGAGGGTGAGGCCGGCCGTGAAGGCGACCCGGCCGTCGTCGTAGCCGATCTCCCGCACCGCGCGGACCGGCTGCCCGACGAACCCGGTCAGCGGGACGCCGGGCGGGTCATCGGTCACGCGGACGCTGCCGTACTGCGCCATCGAGTACGGCCCGTGCGGCCGCTCGGCCCGCAGTGACAGGCCGGTCGACGGCGTGTGGAACAGCACCGGGCCCAGGTCCTCCAGATGGAGCCACAGGTGCAGCAGCGACGGCTCGTCGTCGCCGTGGTGGTGCCACGCCGTGGTCACCTTCAGCAGCCGTCTGCCGATCAGGTCGGCGCCGGGCAGCTCCTCGATGTCGATCACCCGCCGATGCTCGCACGGCCCCACCGGCGGGGCACCCGGGTTTCCCGGGTGGGGGCGCGCGTGCGGCGGGGCCCGGCCGGCGGGCCGGTCAGCGGGCGGACGGTTCCCGCAGGACCGGGCGGGCGTCGCCGTAGGCGCCGGCCATGGGGGAGGAGCCGGTGGTGAGGAAGGCGTGGATCGCTGCCAGGTAGGCGGCGCGGTCCACGGTGCCCTCGCCGTCGGGGTCCAGAGCGTCGAACGCGGCGTCGGCCCCCTCGGCCGGGTTGCCGCTCGCCGTCCGCAGCCCGGTGAACTCCTCGCGGGTCAGGCGCCCGTCGCCGTCGCCGTCGGCGAGGTCGAACAGCGAGCCGAGGGCGGGCCGGCAGGTCTGCTCGAAGGTCTCGTGACCGGCCCAGTCGCGGTACTCCTCGAAGGTGACACCGCCGTCCCCGTCGCCGTCCATCCGCCCGAAGACCTCCCGGTGGGCCGCCCGGGCCGCAGCGACCAGCGGGTCCTGCGGGCCGCGCCCGAAGGCCGAGGCGGCCCGGTCGACCCGGGCGAGGTACTCGCCGAGGGTGATCACACCGTCGCCGTCGGCGTCCAGCATCGCGAAGATGCGCCGCTTCGCCGCATCGGACATTCCGTCACCAACCTTTCCTGACGAGGACATTTGCGTCCGTCACGCTATCGGCGGGACGGGCGCGGGCGGGGGAGGCGCAGCGCTCAGCCAGGGACCGGCGGTCCCTGGCTGCGGCCCGCCCCGCGGGCCATGCTGGGGGCATGACCGACCGAACGGCGCTGGCCGACTTCCTCACCCGGGCCCGGGCCCGGCTCACCCCCGCCGACCTCGGGCTGCCGCCCGGGGCGCGGCGGCGCACGCCCGGACTGCGGCGCGAGGAGGTCGCGCAGGTGGCCGGGCTGTCCGTGGACTACTACGCGCGCCTGGAGCAGCGGCGCGGCCCGCAGCCCTCGCCGCAGCTGCTGGCGGCACTCGCGCGGGCGCTGCGGCTGAGCGAGGACGAGCGCGACCACCTGTTCCGCCTCGCCGGGCACGAGCCGCCGCGCCGGCACGGGCCGCTCGGGCACGTACGCCCGGGGCTGCTGCTGATCCTGGACCGGCTGCACGACACACCCGCCCAGGTCGTCACCGACCTCGGCGACGTCCTCGCCCAGAACCCGATGGCCGGCGCCGTCTTCGGCGACACCGCGGCCCTGGCGCCCGAGCGGCGCAACCTGCTGCTGCGCTGGTTCACCGAACCCGGCTGCCGGGAGCTGTTCCCGCCCGAGGACCACGAGGACCTGGCCCGCGCCCACGTCGCCGCCCTGCGCGCGGCCCGCTCCGCCCGCCCCGGGGACCGGCGCGCCGCCGAACTGCTGCAGCAACTCCTCGCCACCGGGGAGGAGTTCACCGCGCACTGGGAACGGCACGAGGTCGCCCGGCGGCGCACCGGCCGCAAGCGGGTGCGGCACCCGGTGGTGGGGGAGCTGGAGCTGGAGTGCGAGGTGCTGGCCGCCGGCGGCGAGGACCAGCTGCTGCTGGTGCACACCGCCGCACCCGGCAGCGAGTCCGCCTCCCGCCTGCAGCTGCTGCGCGTCGTCGGCGCACAGGCGCAGGCGCAGGCGCAGGTGTGAGCGCAGGCGCACGCGTCAGCGCGGGTGCAGGCCTGAAGGCCCCCGGCTCCCCTCACCCCCGGTCCCCAGCGCGCCACGCCCGCAGCCGCTGCCCGTAGGCTGGGCGGGCCGCCGACGGCACAGACCGTCACCAGCAGGGCGGAACACGTACGGAACCGGGCAGGCAGGGCATGCAGTTCGACGACCAGGGCGACCTCGACACCTCGCAGGTGGACGACCGGCGCGGCATCCCGGGCGGGAAGATCGCCATCGGCGGCGGGGCCGTGGGCCTGATCGCCGTGCTGATCGCGGTCGTCCTCGGCGTCGACCCGAAGCTGCTCGGCCTGTCCTCCGGCAGCGGCTCCGGCTCCGGCTCCTCCTCGGGCGTGCGCACCGCCGGCGAGGCCCAGCAGGCCTGCAAGACCGGCGCGGACGCCAACAAGCGCCAGGACTGCCGGATCGTGGCGGTCACCAACAGCCTGCAGGAGTTCTGGCGCACCGAACTGCCGCGCCGCACCAACATCCCGTACAAGAACGCCGAGACGGTCCTGTTCACCGACCGGGTCTCCACCGCCTGCGGGCCGGCGACCTCGGCCGTCGGCCCGTTCTACTGCCCCGGCGACAAGAAGGCCTACGTCGACCTCGGTTTCTTCAACGAGCTCTCCGCCCGCTTCGGTGCCAAGGGCGGCCCCTTCGCCGAGTCCTACGTCGTCGCCCACGAGTACGGCCACCACATCCAGACCCTCACCGGCACGATGCAGAAGGTCGGGAACGACCGCCAGGGCGCGAACAGCGCCTCGGTACGCCTGGAACTGCAGGCCGACTGCTACGCCGGGGTGTGGGCCCACCACGCCACCACCACCCCGCAGCCCTCCACCGGACGGCCCCTGATCGCCTCCCTCACCGACCAGGACATCGCCCAGGGCCTGGACGCGGCCGCGGCCGTCGGCGACGACCGCATCCAGCAGCAGGCCACCGGGCGGATCAACCCGGAGGCCTGGACGCACGGCTCCTCCGAGCAGCGCAAGGCCTGGTTCACCACCGGCTACCGCAGCGGCGACCTCGCCCAGTGCGACACCTTCTCGGCGGCGAAGCTGTAGCAGCCGGCAGCGCCCCGAGGCCTGGCCCGGGCCGCGGCGCCCGCCCGTGCAGGACTGCCCGCGCCGTCAGGCCGGCCCGGCCCCCGGGGCCGCCGCGCCGCTGCCCTCCCAGTCCCATTCGGCGACGGCGTCGCGCAGCAGGCGGACGGCGGCGGGCAGGCGGGTGCCCGCGCCCCAGGCGAGGGTGAGGGTGCGGCGGCAGTCGGGGGCGTCGACGGCGACCCAGGCCAGCGGCAGGCGGGTGGCGGTGCGGCGGCCGACGGCGGGCACCAGGCCGATGCCCAGGTCCGCGCTGATCAGTTCGGCGATGGCGCCGACCTCGTCGACCTCGCAGACGATCCTGGGCGTCAGGCCGTGCCCGGCGAACAGCCGCTCCAGCAGGCGCCGTTGCCAGTGCCCGGGGCGGGCGGCGATGAACGGGTGGCCGGCGATCTCGTCGATGCCGACCGCGGTGCGGGTGGCCAGCGGGTGGCCGGGGGCGACGGCCAGCCCGACCGCCTCGTCGAGCAGCGGGACGGTCTCCAGCCCGTCGGCGGCGATCGGCTGGGAGACGACGGCGAGGTCGACGTCCTGGGCCCGCAGCCGGCGGGCGGCCTCCTCGGCGGACAGCTGGTGCAGTTCGATCTCCACCCCGGGGTGGGCCCGCTTGAACGCGGCCAGCGGCCCGCTGAAGGCCAGGAAGGTCTCCGAGGCCAGCCGGACCGTGCCGAAGCCCTGCCCGGCGGCCTCGGCCACCGCCCGCCGTCCGGCGGCCAGTTCGCCGAGCGAGCGCTCGACGTGGCCGCGGAAGATCCGCCCGGCCTCGTTGAGGCGCAGCCGCCCGCCCCGGTCGAACAGCGGGGTGCCCAGCTCGGCCTCCAGGCGGGCGATGCTGCGGCTCAACGACGGCTGGGCGACGCGCAGTTCCTCGGCCGCGCGGCTCAGGTGCTCCAGCCGCGCCACGACGAGGAACTGGCCGAGCGTGTGCAGGTCCACCGGCGTCCCGTCCCGTCCTGTCCCCGTGTCTCCGACGGCACACCGCCATCCCTGGTCCTGCAGGGTATCCGCGGCTTCGGACGGGCCGGCGGGCAGTGCACCGGCGTGGGTGCCGCCGGTGCGGGTGACGTGGGACAGGACGCGGTGGCGGCCGGGCGTCCACCCCGCCTGACGCCCCCCGCCCGGCACGGGCAGTGCCCGCCGTCCCCCGTGCGGCGGGCACTGCCGGAACCGGAATGCTGCCGGTGATGCGTCAGGGACGGTCGAGCGTGATCGAGTTGATCGGCCCCAGGTCGTAGTAGACGCCGTTCTGGGCGGGGATGTCGTAGACGCAGTTGCCGCCGCCCGAGTTGCGGCACAGGTGCGCGTGCGCGCCGCCGGTCTGGTTGTTCAGCACCCAGTGGTTGCCGAACTGGTTGCTCAGGTTGTGGGCGCCGTAGCTGTAGTAGATGTCGGTGGGGGAGACGGCCGGGTTCTGGTTCTGCGGGTAGATGCAGACCGCCCCGGACGGGCAGCCCGCCCAGGAGCCGTCCGCGGCGCCGGCACTGCCGGTGCCCATCGCGGTCAGGGCGGCGGTGGCGAGGCCGAGGGCGGCCAGGGCGTGGGTGATCCTGCGCATGGGGTGGTTCTCCCTTGGCTGGTACGGGGCCCGGCGATCGGCCGGACCGGTGCACGTCAGCCTAGGAACGCGGCGCCCCCGGCGGTCCCTGACATCTGACAGGGGCGTGGCTGCTTGCCCCCGTTACCTTCTTCGTGGCCCTGAAACGGGGCTCCTGGCCTCCGGGTCCGGCATGACTGTTGCCCCCTGTCGATCGCATGACCTGGGGGGTG
>NZ_JBVJYK010000050.1:0-27084 GCF_055600605.1 Kitasatospora sp. NPDC038210
CACGCCTCCTACGAACCCTTCAGCCGCCCGCTCGACCTCCTCGGCATCGCCTGACCAGCACACTCACAAGATCACCAGACTTTGAAACGGCCCTGCGGCCGCACCGCGGTGACGTGGTGGTGTTCCATGACCCCGGCGGCTGGCTGGAGACGGACCGACAGAACACGTCGGACGGGCCGGTGTTGCGAACGGTGAAGACCGCTCTCTCCTTCGTCGGCCTGTTCCCCGCGGACGACGAGCGGAACCTGATCAAGCGGGTGATCGGGGTCGGCGGCGACACGGTGGCCTGCTGCGACGACCGCGGCAGGATCACCGTCAACGGCTTCGCGGTGAACGAGCCCTATCTCGCGCCGGGCAATGCGCCTTCTCAACAGACCTTCGACGTCACCGTACCCGTGGGACGGATCTGGGTGATGGGTGACCACCGCGATGTGTCCGCCGACTCCCGCTTCCACATGGGGAGTCCGGGCCGAGGAACCATTCCGCTGACGAGCGTGGTGGGTCGGGCGGTTGCGATCGTCTGGCCGGTCCCGCGGATCCGGCACCTGGACGCACCCGCTTCGCTCTCCTCGCTGCCGACCGCGACCGAAGGCCTGGGGCACGCTCGACCGTCTCCCGATCCCGATCACTTCCCGACACAGCCCCCGTCCACACCACCCGCGTTGGGCGTGCTCGTGCTCCCGGCCGGGTGGTGGCAGGGGCGACGGAGGCGGCAGGCGAGCTCGCGCGGCATCCCACCGTGCCCACCGGAACCGTCCACGAACGGTGCCGACCGATGCCGCCGCCGATGGTGTGTCGACAGTTCCTGAGGGCGGACCATGCTACTCCGGCAACCGCGGCCACCCGGCCGAGAGCGCTCGCTGTGCCTCCACTAAGAAAGCCCTAAGCCGCCGCTAAACTTCCCCGAATCCCGTCTGCATCACCTCGCTGACCAGCGGAAATCCATGACGGCCGGGGCCGTGGCCAACCGGATGGCCCGGCGTGCCCGCCCCTGCCCGCCCACCGGTTCGAAGACACTGTCAGCCGGATCGGCCCGTCGGCTACGGTGTGCGCCATGACGTCCGTCCTCGTCGTGGAAGACGACCCCGCCATCCGTGCCTCCCTGATAGAGCTGCTGGCCGGCCATCAACTGGTGGTGCGCAGTTCCCCCGACGGGTTCGGCGCACTGCGCGAGGTCGCCCAGTGGCAGCCGGACGCGGTGGTGCTGGACCTCGGCCTGCCGGACCTCGACGGCGCCGACGCGTTGAAGATGATCCGCGGACTGTCCCAGGTCCCGGTGCTGGTGGCAACCGCGCGGGACGACGACGCCGAGATCATCAAACTGCTCAACGCGGGTGCGGACGACTATCTGGTCAAGCCTTTCTCCGGCGGGCAGTTGCTCGCCCGACTGACCGCCGTCCTGCGTCGCTGCAGCAGCCCGGCCCGCACGCTCGCACCTGGGGACGGAGTCGCCAAAATGAACCACGAGCCTTTGGTACTCGGCGAGTTGCGGATCGACCCGCTCGCCCGGACGGTCCATCTCGCCGGCCGGGAGATCGGCCTGACCCGACGCGAGTTCGACCTGCTGTCGTTCCTGGCACTGAACGCCGACAGGGTGATCTCCAAACGACAGCTGCTCGCCGAGGTGTGGCAGCAGACCTACGTGGACGAGCAGACCGTGGACGTGCACCTGTCCTGCCTGCGCCGGAAGTTGGGCGAGCGCGCCGCCCGGCCGCACTTCCTCCACACCGTCCGGGGCGTCGGCGTGAAGCTGGTCTCGCCCCGGTGAGGTCCGCCCTTGCCACGGTCGCACTCGCCGTGACGGTCATGGTCACCGTGTCGTTCCTCGTCCCGCTTGCCCTGCTCCTGCGCACCCACGTCCAGACCCAGGCGATGCTCGCCGCCGAGCAGCGCGTGGCCGCCACGATGCCGCTGCTGACGCTGGTCCCGGACCAGGCCGATCTCGCCGCGGCGGTGGCCCGCACGGACACGACGGGCCGCCTCTGCATCCATCTGCCCGACGGCAGCCGGCTGGGCACCACCCATTCCGGCACCCCGTTGCTGAATCGGGCGGTGCGGGGCAGGACCGCTCTGATCGGCGACGTTCCCGGAGGCCGGGACTACCTCCAACCCGTCCTGCTCGGGCGCGACCAGATCGCCGTGGTCGAGGAGTTCGTGCCCGACTCGGAGCTGAACCGCGGACTGGCCCGGGCCTGGACCAGCATGGCCCTGCTCGCCACGAGCCTGGTCGTCGGATCGGTGCTGGTCGCCGACCGCCTCGGCGCCCGCGTGGTACGCGCCTCCCGCAAGCTGTCCCACGCCGCAGCAGCCCTTGGCGCGGGCGACCTCGACGTCCGCGTCGAACCCACCGGCCCGCCCGACCTCCGAGCGGTCGGCGACGCCTTCAACACCATGGCCGACCGGGTCAGGCAGCTGCTGGCGACCGAGCGGGAGCTGGTGGCCGACCTGTCGCACCGCCTGCGTACCCCGATGACCGCACTGCGCCTCGCAGCCGAACGGATCGGCCCCACGCCGGCCGCGCCCCAGCTGGCGGCGGCGGTCGAACAACTCGAGGACGAACTGGATGCGATCATCGTCGCCGCCCGCACGCCCCTGTCCACCAGGTCCACCAGGGCCGAGTCCGGCCACGCGCCACGTGCCACGGGCACCGGACTGCCCGGCCCGGCCCCGGGTGAGTCATGCCAGGTGTCCGAGGTCGCCGCCCACCGCGTCGGCTTCTGGGCCGTCCTCGCCGACCAACAGGGTCGGGCCTGCACCTTCGAGGCGACGGACGAACCGACGCCCGTTCAGCTGCCGGGCGATCACGTCGCGGCCGTGGTCGACGCCCTGGTGGGCAACGTGTTCCGGCACACCCCGGACGGCACCGGTTTCGCCGTGAGCGTACGGCGGACAGCCCAGAGCGTCGTCCTGGTGGTCGAGGACGACGGGCCCGGGATCGCGGACCCAGCCGTCGCGCTCTCCCGAGGAACCAGCGGTTCCGGATCAACCGGCCTCGGCCTGGACATCGCGCGCAGCGCGGCCGAGTCCACCCGCGGCCGCCTTCGCATCGGGCCCGGCCCGCTGGGCGGAGCACGGGTGGAGGTGGACCTCGGGCTGGCGGCCCAGGACCGACGGCCCCTCGGCCGCCGTTGGCGCAACCGCCGACGGGCAGCGCAGAAGCCGCGCGGCCGACACGGCTGACACGGCTGACACGGCTGACACGGCTGACGGGCCGCAACACAGCGAGGCTCGACTCCATTCTGCACGCAGCCCGACAACAGACCCGGAACAAACCGTTGCTGACGGAGCGTCTCGCAGTTAATTCGTACACTGATTGAACATCACCTTTTGCGGACCGCTACCAGCTGGTAAATTCCCCCGCCAAGGTGGCCACCGGCGGACCTCGGCGGCGCCGGGTCCGGAGACCCCCCGGGGGAACGCCCGCCATTGAATCCACTGGCCACCAGCGCCGCACGGGGTGCCTCACCCACGGCATCCTCCGGCCGGCCTGCAGCGCGTGGCCCCGCCCCCGCGCCGGGCCGAGCAGTGACTGTCCGACCACTTGCCTTCCCACCGGCATGCTCAGGAGTGAAGATGCCACATTCGGGGACCGCGACGATCCCGGAAGCCGATTCCGCACACCGGCTCCCGGGCAGCCGGCAGCCGGACGAACCCAGCGCCACCCAGCCGACGAACCGCCACCAGGAGGCCGTGTCGGCGTACGCCAACACGTGCTGCGCCGACAGCCACGCCGCGCAGGAGCTCGCGAACGAGGCGTGGCAGCGAGCAGTGGAAGCCGGCGGTCCCGGCGGCCACCCGGGCCCGAGCCGCCTGCAGCTTCTGGCCGAGGTGACCAGGACTGCGGCCGAGTGGGCCGACACGGGACGCGGATCGGCTCTGAGCCCGGCCTTCACCGCCTGGCTCGCAGACCTTCCCCGTTCTGGCGACGGAGCTGCGTCGGCGCGTGCGGCGCTCACCGCGGCGGAAGCGGACTCGCTCATCCTGAGCGCGTTCGAGAGCCTGCCCGCGGCGCGGCAGGAGGACCTGTGGCAGCGCCTCGATGACGCGGCCGGGTCGCCGGCCCGTACGCCGCGGGCCGGGAGCCCTGCCGAGTGCCGCCTTCAGGACGCCTGCCTCCAGACATACGCCTCCCGCGCGCGCCAGCGCTCCTGCCGGCACCTGGCCGCACAACTCGGCGACAGCGTCCGGCACACCACCGGCGGCGAACCCAAGGACCTCGACCGCCACCTCGCCAGGTGCGAGAGCTGCCGAAGTGTCCGGGCGGACCTGCACGCCATCCGGACCTGGCAGCGGCCCGCTCTGCTCAACGCACTGGTGCTGTGGGATGCGGGATCACCGCCATCGGCCATGGCCCTCGTACCCGGGCAGGAGCCCCAGGGCCCGACGCCCATCGATCCGACTTCCGACGGTTCCAACCCCGGCACCCACGACAGGAACCGGCGCCTGCCCCGAGCGGCACGCACCGACGGCCGGACCGGTTGGCGCCTGCTCATACCCTTCGCCGCGGCAGGCGCCGGTGCCCTGGCCGCACTCGCCATCGCCGGACTGCTCCTCAGCACAGTGGAGGGGGCCGGAGAACATCCGCAGCCGGTCGACGCCCCGACCCTGCCCGCTCCCAGCAGGTCGCTGCCGACCAACGGCTCCGACGATACGCCCCCGGAAATCGGCCCGGCCGCCATGTCCTCCCTGCCGCCCTCCGCCTCCGCCTCCGCCGCGGCTCCCATCGACACCTCCCCGTCGCCCACCCCACCGATGACGGCCACGCCCACCAACACCACCCCTTCACCCACGCAACCGGTTGCCGCAGGGCTTCCGCTCGTCAACCTCGGCTCGGAGCTCTGCGTGGGCCCCACGACCGCCGCACAGACCGCCGGCCCGCTCCAGCTCCAGCTCCAGCTCCAGCTCCAGCCGTGCAACGGCCAGGCGGCCCAGCGCTGGCAGCGGCTACCGGCCGGACAGGACACCTACCAGCTGCGCAACACCGGCACCGGGACGTGTCTCGACGGCACCACCACGGGCGGAAACGGTGTCGCTGTCACCCTCACGGCCTGCCGATCCGATACGGCCGAGCAACTCTGGCGATTCGCTCCGGACACCCAGGCAGCCGCATTCCGCCTCCTGTTCGTTCCACCGGTCCCCTCCAGCGACTATCCCGCGCACCTCCTGGGCCCCCAGGACTGGACGAAGGCGCATCCACCGCATCCGGGATCATTTCTGGTGCACCTGCCGAACTACTACAACTCCGGCAGCTTCCTCTTCACCATGGGCTGACCAGGAACCCGGACACCGGCACCGCACACAGGGGGCACGGCCGGACCGCCCGCGGATCGCAGGCAGCGTGGCGCGCGGGAGGTCTCCCGCACGCCACGCATACCGTCCCTGCGTGTCAGCGACGTCGTAGCCGCAGTCCATGACGACCAGCATCTCGTCGGCAGGGAGACTCACACGCAGCGGCCGTTCTCTCGTACTTCGTCACCTGACAATTCGAAGCGTGGAGAACGGCCGCGTCGTCTGTCCCCGGTTCCCGGGGGGTCTCAGCAGGTCGATTGACCGGCGAGGTCGAGCGACAAGCTCAGAAGTGGTTGCCGAAGGCCGACGGGATCTGGCTGGGCATGGCGGTCGGCGTACCGCCGGCCGCCTGGCCGGGGGCCGGCGCGAGGACCTGGCGGCAGCCGAGGCCGGTGAAGGAGTCGGTCAACCGCTGGTTCAGGAAGTCGAACAGCGTGCGTCCGGGCTGTGGCGAGGCGGCCTTGGCAGTGAACTCCTTGTCTCGTAGGAGCCGTTGGGCTTCCACGGTGGCGAGCGCCTGACAGTAGGTACGAAGCTCGGCGGTTGTGGCGTGATCGGCCGACGGCGGGTTGCCGTCAGCGGGGAACTGCCGGGTCCGGTCCTTGCCTCCCACGCGCGTGGGGCCGGTGGGGCTTCCGGTGAGCGGTGCCAGGCCCACGGGCGATGCCTTGAAGTTGGCTACCTGGAGCTCGTTCAGGGCGAGCGAGGTGACCCTACTGCCCGGGTCTGCCAAGTCGGGAGCCGTCCACGGGGTGCAGCCGAGCGCCGGGTCGATGAAGTTCGTGAGCAGCAGGTTGTCGCTGCCGACGGACGGTGCGACGACGCTGCGCGCCACGGTCGAGCCGGAAAGCCGGCCGGTGGTGGCAGCGGTCCGCTGTGCTGTCGCGCCGCGTGCGGTGATCAGGTACTCGGTGGTCACGTTGCCGTCGTGGTCCTGCCCGACGATGCCCAGGTCGCGGGTGGTCGGGCAGGGGCTGCCGTCACGCGCCGTGCCCAGCGGCGGCACGACGAGCCGACCGGCGCTCTGCGCGGACCACGCGGACCTGAAGAACTCGGCGGCATTGCAGGAGGCGAACTGGCCGAACGGCTGCACCGGCGATCGGCCTGCGCACTTGCCGGCGGCAGCGTGGCCGGCCAGGGTGAGGGTATTGCCGTCGAAGCTGAACCAGATGCCGACGACAGCGTGTTCGGGCAGCTTGAGCAGAACCGGGGCGACGGCGGGCTCACTGCCCCTGTCGGTCACCAACGGGTTGTAGACGAAGACCGTTCCGGTGTCCGGGTCGAGCACGGTGGCCTGCACGAAGACCGCTTGGCGCGGGTTGCTCTCGTGGCAAGGGCCCTTGGCGGGGTCGGTGGCTGTCAGGACATAGGGGGTGGCCAGCCCGCGGGCGGTGAGTGGTGCGTCGGGCACGGTGAGCGTGCAGTCCGGGTCGGAGGTGGCGGGCGGGGCGGCGACGGGGACGGTGTCGGCGAAGGAGACGCTCAGCAAGGACGCGCCGACGGCGAGCAGCCCACCGAGAGCCAGGCTGAACGTGACCACCCGGCCTCCGTCGGCCCGGGACTGGTGTCTGTTCAGTGTTCTGAGCATACGTTGATCCTTTTGTCGTCGGACGTCGAAGGAGGTGGCGGTACGGACACGATCGGCAGTGCACCGATCCGAATCCTGGTCGGGGCCTGCCGATCGCGAAGGAGCGGTGGACGGGTACTGCGCCTCGACGCCGGCCGGACACGCGGTGGCGGGTTGCGCGCTCGCGGGTTCTTCGGTGGCCGCGGATTCGCCGGGCGAGCGGTCCACGTCGAGGGCGGCAGGGCGGAGGATTCGCCGAAGACCGGCAACTGGTCGCCGGATGTCGTGGTGTTCGCGCGCTCGCCCGGGTGTCAGATCGGTGGCCGGCAGGCGGCGGTTGGCGTTGACGCCGACGGTGTTCCGGCCCACGCTGTACACCGATACCGCCGCGGGGGCACCGACTTCGGCGGCGTGTTCCCAGAGCGGGCGGACCGTGCGATTCGGCTCGGCGGCAACGGCGTTGTCAGGCCGGGCTGGTCGGGCCGGGGCAGGTCCACAGTCGGAGCGGGGTGCCGTTGGCCCGGTATCCGTCAAGTACGTCCAGGCACAGCCCGGATCTGGCGTGGGCCAGATTGCCGTCCGGGCGCACGGTCCACTTCTGGCTGGCCGATCCGGTGCAGAGGATGGTCATCACCCGGGTACCGTCCTGCCCGAAGTCCTGTGCGGGAGCGAGGCAGAGCGTG
Source organism: Kitasatospora sp. NPDC038210 (assembly GCF_055600605.1). Lineage (NCBI taxonomy): Bacteria > Bacillati > Actinomycetota > Actinomycetes > Kitasatosporales > Streptomycetaceae > Kitasatospora > Kitasatospora sp. NPDC038210. Next base: position 7,540 of record NZ_JBVJYK010000050.1, read on the forward strand.
CTGTTGGCTGTGCGCATTTCGTCGGTGGCGGTATGGGTCCACTGCTGCGTCGCGCGCCCGTCGCAGGTCCAGATCTGCAGGCTGCCGTCCGGGCCGGCCGTCAGGCAGTTGCCGGACGCGGCGTCCACCAGCACCTGGGCGGCGGGCGCTACGGGCGGGTCCGAGCGGGTGGTGCCGACCGGCGCCGACGCGACGGAACCCGGAGTGGTGCCGGCCTGCTGCGGGGACGGCACCCCGCTCGGGGAGGGCGACGCGAACGGCGGGAGCGAGAAGTCGTTCTGCCCGACCGGGCCGCCGGGAATGGCCACCGACGTCCCGTCCCCGGAGCCGGCCGGCGCAGTCAGTCCCGATATCTGCGTATACAGGACCACCCCCACCGTCAGGGCCAGCGTGACGATCAGCACCGTCCGGCGGGTGAACCGGCGGGCGGCAGCCCCGGACGACTGCGGATCTCGGCGTCTTCCGGGACCGGGATCACCGGCGCGGCGCTCGGCGGACGGATCCGGTTCGCTGATGACCGGGAGCACGATTGTCTCCGCCTCGCTTCCCGCCTCCGGAGCGTCGAGCTCCAGGAGGTACGGCGGGATGCGCAGATCGAGGCGGGAGTCCTGTGGGAACGAGGCGTCGGCTTGTGGATTGCAGATGTGGCCGGTGCCAGGCCCGTCGAAACTGCAGCGCTGACATCGGGCTCTGGAGTGCATTGGCACAACTCTCTTCGCTGTTCTGCCGCTGGCAGGTGCGGCGCTGGTGACATGGATGCTAGGAGATCCACACGCTCGATGCTCCGTTCAGCGCCATTCCTAAACGACACATAAGGTTTTGCTCATTCAGGAGAGTACTCACCCGGCCCGACGGGCACGGCCGACATTTCCGACACACTTCCGGTGAGCCACTCCATGGCGACAAAGGCGTCGCAGCCACCACCACGTTGGCCCCGACCTGCGGTGCCCTGCACCAGCGAGCGCCTTTGCGGGCCGCGGACGAGAATGAGCGAATCCTTAGCAGCCCCTTAAGGCATACGCCGCCACCGGACCTTGACGTCGTTATGCCTATACGCTCGGCGGCGCACCACAGGACGGAAACCTCCCCTCCCGTCCCGCAGTTGCCATCCAAGTCACGGGCCCCCGCTGCCGTTCCCGAGGTGACGACTGGCGATCGATCCGCCGGACCGGACACCGACCCGGTTTCAACCCATCACGGTGCAACGGCCACGAACGGCGCGTGCGATCACGAAGCCGACCCTCCGCAGTCGATTCCGCCAGGAGGTATGAAGATCACGACGACAGGCCTTCCCCAGCCCCAGCCGCTGCCCTTCAGCGGATACGAGAACACCTCTCACCCACCGGATTCCTACGTCAGCCCGCCGTACGACGCTCAGTCCGGCATCTGACTCCCGTGAGATCGAACCCCAGATCAGACCCGGCATGGAATGGCATTTGATGCTCTGTTCATCCGTGTACTTCGGAGTGATTGCCGCGGTGTCCGCACGCCCGCTCGACTGCCGGCGGATGAGGAGTCCCGTCGGCAGACAGTCGAGAAGCCCTGCCGATGGAGACATTCGATGGAGACATGCGAGTATTCCGGGGCGGAAAGTCCCGGCGGGGTCACTCCGGACGTAACTGCCGGGGCGCTCTGGCCGCTCGCCCCGGCCGCCCCGGCCCGGACGCTGCTCGACACCCTCGTGGCGGCCGCCGAGGCCTGCCCGCACACCCCCGCGCTGGACGCCGGCGGCGAGGTGCTCGACTACCGCACGCTGCTGCACCAGGTCGTCGAGTTCGCCGGCCGGCTCGCCGTCGCGGGGATCGGCCGGGGCGACCGGGTCGGTGTGCGGGTGCCGTCCGGCACCGCCGACCTCTACCTCGCCATCCTCGCCGTGCTGCGGGTCGGCGCCGCGTACGTCCCGGTGGACGCCGACGACCCGGACGAGCGGGCCGAGATGATCTGGCAGGACGCCCGGGTCTGCGCGGTGCTCGGGGCCGGCCGCACCATCACGCCCACCCCGCACGTCCACCCCGGCGGGCAGCCGGCCTGGCCGTCGCCGGCCGACGACGCCTGGATCATCTTCACGTCCGGCACCACCGGCTGCCCCAAGGGCGTCGCCGTCACCCACCGCTCGGCGGCGGCGTTCGTGGACGCCGAGGCCCGGCTGTTCCTGCAGCGCCGGCCGCTCGGCCCGGGCGACCGGGTGCTGGCCGGCCTGTCCGTCGCCTTCGACGCCTCCTGCGAGGAGATGTGGCTGGCCTGGCGGCACGGCGCCTGCCTGGTGCCCGCGCCACGCTCGCTGGTCAAGGCCGGCACCGACCTCGGGCCCTGGCTGGTCGAGCGCGGCATCACCGTGGTCTCCACCGTGCCGACGCTGCTCGCGCTCTGGCCAGCGGAGTGCCTGGCCCAGGTCCGCCTGGTGATCGTCGGCGGCGAGGTCTGCCCGCCCGAGCTGGTCGAGCGGATCGCGGTGCCCGGCCGGGAGTTCTGGAACACCTACGGTCCGACCGAGACCACCGTGGTCGCCACCGCCGCGCAGATGCATCCCGGGCAGCCGGTGCGGATCGGCGCCCCGCTGGACGGCTGGGAGATCGCCGTGGTGGACGGCGAGGGCAAGCCGGTCGCCTGGTACGAGACCGGTGAGCTGGTGATCGGCGGCGTCGGAGCCGCCCGCTACCTGGACCCGGAGAAGGACGCACAGAAGTACGGCCACAGCCCCTACCTGCGCAGCCCGCGGGTCTACCGCACCGGTGACCTGGTGCGGGCCGAGCCGGAGGGCCTGGTCTTCATAGGCCGCGCCGACGAGCAGATCAAGCTGGCCGGCCGTCGGATCGAACTGGGCGAGGTGGACGCCGCGCTGCAGGCACTGCCGAGGGTACGGGCTGCCGCGGCGGCCGTGCGCAGGACCCCGGCCGGCGGCGAGGTGCTGGTCGGCTACCTGGTGCTGCACGACGGCGCCCCGTTCGACCCGGCCGCCGCCCGTTCGCTGCTGCTGGAGCGACTGCCGCAGTCGCTGGTACCGGTGCTCGGCGTGGTGGACCAGTTGCCCACCAAGACCTCCGGCAAGGTCGACCGGAGCGCCCTGCCTTGGCCGCTCGCCACCACCGACCCGGCCGGCACCGACGGCCCGCGCCCGACCGGTACGGCCGGCTGGCTGGCCGGGCAATGGGAGGCGCTGCTGGGCACCCCGGTCGGCGCCGGCGGCGACTTCTTCGCGCTCGGCGGCACCAGCCTGTCCGCCGCCAAGCTGGTCTCGGCGCTGCGGGAGCGGTACCCCGCCGTCTCGATCGCGGACCTCTACGCCCACCCCGGCCTGCTCGACATGGCCGCCAGACTGGACGAGTTGGGCGGCCCGCCGCGCGAGCAGCGGACCGTCCGGCCGACCCCGCGCCGGGCCGGTCCGGTGCAGTTCCTGGTACTCGCCGTGCTGTACACGGTCGGCAGCCTGCGCTGGGTGCTCGGCCTCGCCGCGCTGGACAACCTGTCCGGCGGCACCCTGTTGCGGTCGCCGTACACCCCGTGGTGGCTGATCCTCATCGGCTGGGCGGCGCTGTCCAGCGTCCCCGGGCGGCTGGTGATCGGGGCCGGCACGGCCCGGCTGCTGACCACCGGGGTGAAGCCCGGCAGCTATCCGCGCGGCTGCTCGGTGCACCTGCGGCTGTGGGCCGCCGAGCGGACGGTCGCGATGTTCAACGTCGCAGTAGTGGCTGGTACCCCATTGGCCCGCTACTACGCCCGAGCACTCGGCTGTGAGATCGGTGAAGACGTCCATATGCACGCGATGCCGCCGGTGAGCGGCCTCGGCCGGTTCGGCGCGGGCTGCTCGATCGAGCCCGAGGTCGACCTGGCCGGCTGGTGGCTGGACGGCGACCTGCTGCACCTGGGCGCGGTCGAGGTCGGCGAGGGCGCCCGGGTCGGCACTCGGTCCACCCTTATGCCGGGTGCCCGGGTCGGTGCCCGGGCCGACGTCGCCCCCGGCAGCTGCGTACTCGACGCGGTACCGGCCGACGCGCACGTGCACGGCTCGCCGGCCCGCCCGGCCCCCGACGCCGCCCCTGCGGGTTCCGGCTGGCCTCGCCCCGGGCATCAACGGTCCCGCCGCTGGGAACTCGCCTACGGCCTCGGCCTGTTCGGCTTCGGTCTGCTGCCGCCGGCCTCCGCCGCGCCGGCCCTGGCGCTCGCCTATCCGCTGCTGGACACCGACCGGACGCTGGGCTCCGCGCTGCTGCAGCTGATGCTGGTGACGCCGGTGCTGGTGGCGGTCGCGGTAAGCTGCTACGCGCTGCTGCTGGCGCTGCTGGTCCGGCTGTTCAGCCGGCCGATCAGGCCGGGGTACCACCCGGTGCACGGCCGGGTCGGCTGGTGCGTCTGGGTGGTCGCGCGGCTGATGGACACCGCGCGCGGCTCGCTCTTCCCGTTCTACGCCAGCCTTTTCACGCCGGTCTGGCTGCGGCTGCTGGGCGCGACGGTCGGGCGCCGGGTGGAGGCCTCGACGGTGCTCACGCTGCCCGGGCTGATGCGGGTGGACGACGGCGCGTTCCTTGCCGACGACGCCCTGGTCGCACCGTTCGAGGTGCGCGGCGGCTGGCTGCGGCTCGGGGCGGCGCGGGTCGGCCGACGGGCCTTCGTGGGCAACTCCGGCATCGTCGCGGCCGGCCGCGAGCTGCCGGACGACGCGTTGGTCGGCGTGCTGGCCGACACACCGCCGCACGCCCCGCCGGGCTCGTCCTGGCTCGGCCGGCCGGGCATCGCGCTGCCCCGAGTCGCGGACACCGGCGACCCGACCCGCACCTACGACCCGCCCCGGCGGCTGGTGCTGGCGCGGGCCGCGGTGGAGCTGTGCCGGTTCCTGCCGGTGGTGTGCAGCGCGCTGCTGGGCGACCTGACCTTCGCCGCCCTGCAGGACGTGATGGGCACCGACGGCCTGGCGGCCGCCATCGCCTGCGGCGGTCCGGTGCTGCTCGGCGCCGGCATCGCCGCCTGCGTGACCACCACCCTGGTGAAGTGGCTGCTGCTGGGCCGGTTCCGGGCCGCCGAGCACCCGCTCTGGTCGACCTTCGTCTGGCGCAACGAGCTGTACGACACCTTCGTCGAGGAGCTCGCCATGCCGTGGCTGGGCTCGACCCTGATCGGCACGCCGTTCCTGAACATCTGGCTGCGCAGCTTGGGCGCCCGGATCGGCCGGGGTGTGTGGTGCGAGACGCACTGGCTGCCGGAGACCGACCTGGTGCGGGTGGACGACGGCGCCAGCGTCAACCGCGGGGTGGTGCTGCAGACCCACCTGTTCCACGACCGGGTGATGCGGCTGGACGAGGTGCGCCTGGCCGAGGGCTCGTCGATCGGACCGCACTCGATCATCCTTCCGGGCGCCACCCTCGGGCCGGGCTCGTCGGTCGGCGCGGCCTCGCTGGTCATGCGCGGCGAGGAGGTCCCTCCCGCCACCCGCTGGCTCGGCAACCCGGTAGCCACCTGGTCGCAGACGCTCCCCGGAACCCCCGGGCACCGCAGCCGCGGAAAACACCGCGCGCCCAGGGCCGGACGGGCAGCCTCGACGATGCCTCAGCCGCCAGGGGCGGTGAACTCGGGACCGAGTACCTCGCAACGCTGAACGGCGGTCAGCAGCCAAGGCACCACAGCACGGTCCACCGATCGGACACGCTTCGGTCCGGCACAGACCCGCCGCCGGCCATGCGTCCCCGGTGCCCCGGATCGGCGGCGGGTCGCCCCCCTCCCCGCTTCGCCCAACTTCCTTCCATTGACTTCCCGTTGGAGAGCATGATGGACACCACCACCCACCCCGGCAGCCACCCCGTCGCGGGCCCGGCCACGTCTGGCGTGCCCGATCTGCTGAGGGCCGTACACCTGGTCGATGTCGCCGCTCCCGGCATGGAGGGCCTGGCTCTGTGGCTGGCCGGCAGTGGCGCCGACGTCACCGGCAGCGTTCCCGAGGCCGACCGGGACAGCCTGGCGGTGGCCGCGCTGAGAGCTGCCGGCGTCCAGGTGCGGCTGGGCTTCAAGCCTGAGCACGTGCGCACCGACCGGACGGCCGTGGTGTGGTCGGGTGTCTTCGCCGGGGCACATCCCGAGCTCGACCGCGCCCAGGTGCTCCGGCTGCCGATCCTCGGCCGGGCCGTCGCGCTCACGGCCATCTGTGCCGGGGCGGGGTCCGAGGCGGTGGCGGTGGCGGTGGCGGGCAGTCACAGCACCGCGAGCGCGGCAGCCGCCCTGGCGGCCGTGCTGGATGACGGCCAGACGGGCTGGGTCCTGAACACCCCGGCCGGCGGCGGCAACGCCGGCCACGCCGGGGACGGCCGTATCGTCGCGGACTTCTGCCCGGACACCACCACCCACGAAGCCGCTCCGCCCGGCGCCTGGCAGCACCACCCCGCACCGCACTTCCTCCACCACGGCCCCCGCTTCGCCGCCGCGCTCATCCTGACCACCGACGCGAACGCCCCGCACTACGAGGACAACATCGCCGGACTCGACGCCGCCGAGCGCCTCGCCCGCCGCGCCGGCACCGTCGTCCTGCCCAGCTGGGACAACGGCGCGAAGATCCTGCGCGAGCGCCTGAACGACCGGCCCGGACCGCATGTGGTCACCGTCGGCACCGACCCGACCGACGTCGTGTGGATCACGAGGCCCCGCTGGACCGGCGAGGACTTCCGCGTCACCCTGCGATACGAGGGGACGGACCACGCCTTCGTCCTCCCGGTCACCGGCCGCCACCACGCCCTGGCCGTGTGCGCCGCCATCGCCACCGCCCTGATCCTGGGCGAGGGCCCGCAGGTCCTCGCCGAGCGAGCCGGCGCCTTCCGCGGCGTCGAGCGTTCGCTGGCCACGGTTGGCACGCAGTCCGGCATCACCGTGGTGGACTCCCGTGCCCGGCACCCTCGCGAGATCGCCCAGGACGTCACGGCCGCCCGGATGCTCACCGAGGGCTCGCTGATCGTGGTCCTGGAGCCGGACGGCCTCGCCCGCACCAGCGCGCACGCGGACGAGCTCGGCGCCGCTCTCGGCGATGCCGACCACGTGGTGCTGCTGCCGGTCAGCACCCCGCTTGCCGCCCACCTCACACCTGATCCGCTGGACGCAGTCGAGCAGGCCGCCCTCCGGGCGCTCGGAGCAGGATCCGTCCACCGCGTCCGCTCCGGACCGTGCGAACCCGGACCGGAGCAGCGGGTCTTCGAGACAGCCGCCGAGGGCGACCTCGTGCTGGTCGTCGGGACCGACCAGGCGGAACGGCTCGGACCGAGGCTGCTGTTCCGCCTCGCCGCCCCGGACGTACCGATCCCGCAGCAGCTGCGACCCGCCCGAACCACCCCGACGGAGAAGACGCCGTGACCTTCGGCACGCCGCCCGACCTCACCGGCGCCGAGCGCAGGCCGATCGTCCTGGTGGCTGCTGGCGCGAGCCACGACCGGATCGCCGCCGAACCGCGAGACGCGGTCGAGGGGGCGTCCCTCGCTCCAGGACCTGAGGAGCGCCCGGAGCACACCGGCCGGCAGGCCCCAGACACAATCCTGCGAGCTCTGTCTCCGCAGGTCAGCGCGTCCGTCCGCGCGGTTTCAGCGGCGTGGCGGGGAGTTCCGGGGCGGGGAGGCGGTCGCCGGCGAAGCCGTGGACCTCGCCGAAGCGGGTACCCGTCATCCAGTCTGTGCGGGCCTGCGCGATGTCCTCGGTGGAGCGGCCGATGAAGTTCCACCACATATCACGCGTTTCACGGTTCTTCCGAGGTCAGGGGCCTGGAGGACCATCTACGGTCAGCAAATCGTCAGCATCGGACGGGAAGGGATCGACCGCGATCGGCGGCTATCGCTCCCTCGGCACCATGTGATGGATCGCGGTGATCCTCGCTGCGGCGTCGAAGCCGAGTACCGGATCGGGCCGGTCGGAGAGCAGGTTGGCATAGAGCGGGCGGTAGTGGGCGACTTTCCGTGCGGTCCGGCCGTCGTTACCGAAGGAAGCCAGCAACTCGCCTTCCCGGGTGGCGAATCCGGTCATGGCGGTATGATCGATCCAGACCTCGATACCGGAACGGCCCATCACCAGGCTGCTCTCCTTGCTGCTGGAGCCAGTCAGCCAGCTGCTGCGCAAACGAGCCGAGCCGACCTCGCCCTGGGATCGGAATCCCACCGTGCACCACGCACTCGCGCCTCCGTCCATTTGCCGGGCGGAGGTGAGTCCGGTGAGTTCCACGAAGCGGGTGAGCATGCTGAGCTGGTTCACCCCGGAGTCCGTCCAGCTGGAGACGTACGAAGCGAAGGCCTCCGCTCCTCGCAGGACGTAGGGGTCATAGAGCCAGCCTTCGAGCACCACGCCGAACTGCCGGCCGTCTCCGCCGCAGGCCTGGACAGCCGACTGATCCTGGGCTCGCTCGACGGCGCCACCTCACCAGGCCGGGCGTACTCGACGCCGGGGTTCGGGACCAATTTTGACGTCACATCAGACTTCGAACTGCATTGTTGCGGGTTGCACCCGGCGGACCGGCGAACCTCGCCTGGAACCCACCAGCACAACTTCCCCGAAGTGCCCACTGAATTCGCTGGACATCGTAAGGAGGTCGCGAGAGTGCGCGTGGTTTTGAAGGGCTTGCCGTCACCGTTGGGGGGAGTGCGGTGACGGCAAGCCCGGCCTAACGGCCCGGGAGTCGACCTCGGCGTTGAAACACCGAGGAACGCCCTAGGCGTTCGTAATGAGCGCTCTGGAAGGCCTCGGGGCTCCGCCTTCCGGAATGAATTCCAGCAGCATCGAACCTGCGAGTCAACAGAGATCCTCTCCAGCTGGGAGATATTTCGGTCAGCCTTCCACAATCCTTCGGTGGGCACCGATAGCGGGCTGAAGATAGGACTACAGTACGCCCCCTCGACAGGTTCCCCGATGGCCATGCCGGCATCGATGGATCGCTTCACCATTCCGACAAATAGGCTGTTCATCACCAAAGTTGGCACCAAATCGACAGGTGATGAGCGGCGCGAACCGGTGAACCCCCATAAGGTGACAGGACTGGCGATGCACTTTTCCGGCCGACCATGCGGTCCGCCGACACGGATAGCCGAGCTGGTGCGGGCGACAGCAGACGAATACATCTACCGTGACCTGACCGATGGGTTCCGCCCAGGCACCGGCCAACTGGTCACAGCCGCCCTGGCCACCAGCTCTTCATCGGCACCGTCGCGCCGCTTCCACTGTGCCGTCGGAGGAGGCCAAGGGCAGGTTCGTCGACGGGGCTTCCGGTGGCCGAGAGTACAGCTCCTACACCCAGTCCGGCATGAAACAGAGCTCGGCGTGCCGACCTCGCATCAGGTCGTGATGCCCCCCGCAGCACCGAGTCCGGCCGCACCAGAAGCCGCAGTCGTCGAAGCGCCTCCCGCAGCAGCGGCGCGAGCAGCACACGGGTCACGACGGAGACCGGGCAGGCGGCCGCGGAGGTCTCGCGGGATCTGGACGTGCACAAGAGCACGCTGCAGAACTGGGTCCACCGCGCGCGGGCCGGGCGGCCGCGAGGCGGCCGGAGGCTTGAGCGAGTCCGAGGGACGAGCTTCGTCGGCTGCGCGAGGAGAACGCCCGACAGCGCAAGGAGATCGCCGGACCCGGGATGGACCGCGATGTCCTCAAGCGATCGGTGGCCCTGTAGGTGAAGGAGGCGATGAAGTGACGGTTGCGGGCTTCATCGCCAACCAGAGAACCGGGCACGGCGTCCGCACGCGATCGCCTGCCCGGGCCTTTGGGGCGTCCGAGTCGTGGTTCTACGAGTGGCGCCGCCGACCGGGTTGAGCCCACCAGACAGACGCGAGGCCACGAGGGCTGAACTGGCCGATCGGATGCGGCACTTCTTCGCCTCATCCGGCAACACGTACGGCTCGCCGAAGATCACGCTCGACCTGTGGGCGGAGGACGGCAGGCGCCCGAGAACACCGTCGCCGAGATCACGGCCGAGCTCGGACTCCAGGCCGTTCCCCACGCCGGCGCCGGTCGCTGACCCGGCAGGACCGCCGATCCATCAGCTCAGCGCGGCGCCGAGCTTGGGGTCAGGGCCGTATTTGTTCTCGCCGGCCTGCCCGTTGAGCGCCATGAACACGACCAGCAGGAGCCCAACTCCCGGCACCAGGCCGAGAAGCAGCCACCAGGCGGACCGGTCGGTGTCATGCAGGCGCCGGAATCCCACAGCCAGCGTGGGGATCCACACGACGAGCGAGTACACCAGGCTGATGAGGTATCCGGTGTGCAGCAGGCCGTCAGAGAACCCCGCGACGAATGAAACGATTCCACTGAAGAGCGTGAACATCCAGAATTCCCGACGGCGCGCACGGCCGCGGAAGCGCGCATACTTCTTCAGTCCACCCAGGTACCACTTCACCGATATCTCCCTATGTTGAGTTGCCTAACAACGGAACACCTTGCCCGACCGGACAACCATGCCGTTCGCAGACGATGCGGTGTACGAAGCGAAAGCCTGCGTCAGAAGAAAAGCTTCACCGCGGCATCGACGACCGCGTCGATCAGCACGGACAACCACCTGCTCCTGCGGCGCGCACGCCTGCGCCGCCGCGCATCGTTCTCAGCGTCGGCAGCCGTCCACCCCACTGTTTTTCTCCTGCCCAGCCGTCACTCCGGGGACCGCACAGACAGTCCGTCGTCGCCTCACCCGTACGGACTCGCCCGAACGCCCTGACGAAGACCTGCTTGCCCGTATTCCGCAGCCCAAGCTAGGGACGATGACCCACCAACGACCCCACGGTCGCCACCGACAAGTTACGGCTGCGGAATCCCTCTGCCGCGCTGATCGCGCAAACCGTCCGCGCCTGCGCGCCAGCCTGCTTCCCGGGACAGACCCGGGTCCGCGCCCGCTCCGCCGAATGGCGGGCCGAAATACCGTCAACTCGGCAAAACCTTCGGTCCCGACCGGCATCCACGAGGCCACCACCTCCTCCTATGGTGACGACAGCCTGGGACCGATACCGGCGGTCCCGCCGGGCGGCCATCGCCCGGGCCGAAGACACCGCCGCCCTGGGGGGCGGCACAGCAAGGAGCTACGACAGATGGTGCTGTGCACGCCGAGCGCGAAGCAGACCGACCGGGGGACGGAGTCCGACGAGCCGGTCAACCGCACGCTCGCCACCGTACGGGTCGCACCGGGCTGGCACCTCTGGCTCAGCCGCCTGGTCATTGATGTGTTCGGCACCGTCGACGTGTATGAGATGACCCTGACCGAACACATGCTGCGCGTCCACGAGCTGACCCCGGTGTTCGGCCACCCCGGACGGCAGGTCTACGCGATGCCCCGGGAGGAGGCGGCGCGACGGTTGGTCAGGGCGAAGCGGGGCACGGTGGTGAGCGCCTTGTGGTTCCTGGAGCCGGGCCGAAGCAAGCCGACCCGGATGAACGCCCGGCACGAGTGGCGGAACGGATTCGACGCCCTCACAGCCGAGTTGGGCGCTCAGGCCGGTCCGCGGTGACCGTCTCCCACCGCCCGCTGCCGCGCGCAGCGGGCACCGCGGCCGTTCTCGCCCTGCTACCGGGCGCCCTGCTGGTCACCGGGTGCACCCTCGACCACGAGGTTTCGGCGATCCCGTCCGCGTCGAGCACCCGCACCGACACCCGGGTGCCGAGCTCCCCGCTCGGCACATCGAAGCCAGCCGACAACAGCGTGCCTCCAGGCAGCCTCGGCGACCCGGCCGACGCGCCGAGCGATCCACCGGTGTTCGGCACGACCGGGCAGCACACCGCCTCGTACTCGGGGCTGGGGACACTGTCCTCCTGCACCTCGGGGCGGCGCATCGCCGCCCTGAACGCCCCGCTCTCCGACGTGCCGGACGGCACCCGGGTCGGTGCGACGGCCGCCACCGGCGCCAACGGCGAGGAATGGCTTGTCTGGGCCGAGCCGGGTGGCGGCCTGGCGCTGCAGTCCCTGCTCTCCAGCGGCGCGCCCGTGCCGCAGCTGATCACTGCGGACCGGGCCGGCACTGTGTACCTGAGGGCTGACGTCAGCACGGGCGACGACGTCACGGCGGGCACCGTCGACGTCTCCGCGCAGCGCTGGCAGCTCACCGACCGGCGGCCGTTTCCTGGGTCCGCCGCGACCGACTCCACCGCCGACGGCTGTCTGCGGATCAGAACCCAGGACGGCGGCGGTTGTCTGCTGGACAACGGCTCCGACGTGCCCCTGGTGGTCGGCGACTGCTCCTCGCGCGCCGCCTGGTGGAGCGCCCAGGGGCTGAGCAGCCACACCGATGACTGACCAGCCCGATCGATACCAGACCCTGACCGAGCGGAGGCCCCGTGCTACGGACCACACTCGCCGCCTGCCCGCTGCCCGCCGTCCCGAGCGACCAGGTGGCGCTCTACGCCGTCGACAGCGCGGGCGCCGGACGGACCGTCACCCGGCGCGAGCTGGCCAAGCAGGTGGACCAAGCCACCGCGGTGATGCACCGGCTCGGCGTGCGGGCGGGCGACCAGGTCGCCCTGCACCTGCCGGTGATCCCGGAGGCTGCCGTCGCCCTGCTAGCGTGCACCCGGATCGGTGCCGTTCCCACGACCCTCGGCACGTGGCCGTCGTCGCGCCCGCACCCGGCAGACGAACTCGCCCGGCGCCGCGGCCAACACGTCCGCCTCGTGGTGACAGCCGACGGCGGCTGCCACCAGGGCAAGCCGCAGGACTGGCTGGCGACCGTCGACCGGGCCTTCGACCCGGCAGGAGCGGCCGCGCCGACGGCTCCGCCGATCCTGGTGGTGCAGTACGGCGGCCGGCCGACACAGCGGCGGGCGGACCATCACCGCTGGTGGCACCGGGTACTGGCAGGGGCCGCCATCGGGACCGACCTGACCGGACCGACCTCCGGTGAACTGACCGCCGGCCTCCGGCTCGGCCTGCACAGCACCGACGTGTACTGGTGCGCCGCCGACCTCGAATGGCTGGTGCGCCACCCGATGGCGGTGTCCGGGCCGTTGGCGGTCGGGGCCGCCCAGGTGTTGTGCGAGGACGGCGACTGGTGGGCGCGGACCGGGCGGCTGTGGGAGATCGTCCACGGCTACGGGGTGAGCGTGCTGCACGCCGACCCCGGTGCGCTGCGCGATGTCCTGGGCAGGTCCGGCACGGACGGCCGACATGGTCAGGACGCACTCGACCTGCGGCGGGTCGCCGGGATCGGCGGCGCCGACAAGTCCGAACTCTGGTACTGGCAGCGCGAACGCCGCTCCGCCACCGCCGCCACACCCTGGGAGCTGCGCATCGGCCACAGCCCCTGGGCCGGGCCTGCCGGCCGCTGAGCCGGCCGGGCCGCAATCGTCGACGGTCCCCCATCGCACCGTGCGGTGGGGGACCGTCGACGCCCTCGACCCCGTCCCTCTGAGGCACATTGCTCGGAGACGATGAAGAACTGATGGTTCAACAACAGAACGTCTCGCCCGGACTGCGGGGGCAGCCCGGGCGAGACGTTGGCATGGCGACGGTCCTGGGCGGTCGGCTCGGCACTCGGCCGCCGGACCACGAGCCGCCGCGTCCGGTGCCGCCGCGCCGTGCAGCACCGGACACAGGTCAGCCGAGCAGCACGGACGCCAAACTCGATCGGCACGCCGCTGGGCGCCTTGCCGACCGGGCAGTTCCGCTCGGTGGCCTCGGCGGCCGCAGCAAAGTCCTCGGCTGAGAGGCCAAGGGTGGACATGCTTCCCCCTGGATCCGGCCGGCACATCGATGACACGCCCGCCCCGCCGGGGGAGTCAGGGCTGATCCTGCGGGGCGGGCGTGAGGCGTCCCGCGTGCGGCTGTGTCCCGCACCGTCGGGTTCGCACCTCGATCACAACAGATCGGCACGGCCCAAAGCCAGCGGAAACGGCCCGCAGCCGAAACTCTTCGGCTGCACCCGCCCACCACTTCGGCGCCGACCGAGTGGCCGGGATCGCCAGCGGCCCGCGACTGGTGCACACCTTCGATCTGCCATCTGACTCACAGTCACATATTCGGCCGATCCGAACCGAGGCATCGGACCGATCCCACCGAAATCCGGGCCACCACACACCGAATGCTTTCCCAGCGCAGTTGATTGGCGGGACCCGACGCTGCTGAGATGGTCGGCGGATGGAGGGCCAGTGAGGGCCTTCGGCGCACATCCCGCGGCCGCCCGTCGCACGAACGCCGGGCGGCCGCGCAGCCGGCGCCTGCCGATCCGCAGCGACCACGGCCTGACCATCCGCCTCCCGGCCGGTCCACCGCCACGCAGCGCGCCTCCGCCGCCAACCACCCAGCACGCCGGAAAGGCTCGTTCATGTCCTCGGACCTTCGTCCGCTGCCAACCGGCGACACTCGCCACACCTCGCCGCCGCTGACCGCGGAACGTCTGCTGGCCGGGCTCGCCCTGCTGCTTCCGGTGATCGCCCTGATGTGGGTCTCCAGCTACGCCAAGACCACCCCCAGACTGGGCGGCATACCGTTCTTCTACTGGTACCAGCTGTTGTGGGTGCTGGTGTCCGCGCTATGCACCGGCGGCGCGTACCTGCTGCTGGACCGGGACGAGAAGAACCGCGCGGCGGCCCAAGGCGGTGCGGCGTGACCACACAGCTCGACGCCGGGGTGAACGCCCCGGCGCTGACGGTCCTGTTGCTGCTCGTGACGGCAGTGACGGTGATGGGCTTCCTCGCCTCACGCTAGCGAAGGCCGGCCGACGCCCTGCACACGCACGAATGGGGCCTGGGCGGGCGCTCGTTCGGCACCTGGGTGACCTGGTTCCTGCTCGGCGGGGACGTCTACACCGCGTACACCCTCGTCGCGGTGTCGGCCGCCGTCTACGGCACCGGGTCCGCCGGCTTCTACGCGGTGCCGTTCACCATCCTTGCCTACCCGCTGGTGTTCCCGCTGCTGCCGAGGCTCTGGTCGGTGGCCCGGGGCACACGGCTGTGTCACACCCGCCGGCTTCGTGCGCGGACGCTACGGCTCTCGCGCGCTGTCGGTGGCCGTCGCGCTGACCGGAATCCTGGCCACGCTCCCCTATGTCGCCCTGCAACTCGTGGGCATCGAAGCAGTGTTGGAAGTGCTCGGGGTGGGCGGCCAGGCAAGCACCAACCCCCTGCTGCGGGACCTGCCGCAATTCATCGCGTTCGCCGTGCTGGCGGCCATCATGTCGATCGCCGCGGCCAACCTGTTCACACGCAACATCTGCAAGGAACTGATCAAGCCCGACGCCACGCCGGCGCAGGAGACCCGGGTCGCGAAGATCGCCTCGCTGCTGGTGAAGGTCGGCGCCCTGGTCTTCGTCCTCGGCATGGACAAGCAGGTCGCGATCAACCTGCAGTTGCTGGGCGGGCTGTGGATCCTGCAGACCCTGCCGGCTGTGGCCGTCGGACTGGTCACCCGCTGGTTCGACCGCTGGGCCCTGCTGGCCGGCTGGGCCGTCGGCATGGTCTACGGCACCTGGCAGACCTACGGGATCGCCACCCCAGCCACCAAACACTTCGGCGGTAGCACCGGGATGATCCCGTTGATCGGCCAGATCGGCTACATCGGGCTGACCGCGTTCGTGCTCAACCTGACCGTCACCGTGGTGCTGACCGTGCTGCTCAGAGCTGCCAAGGTCCGCCCGGGCAACGACGAGACCAGACCGGCCGACTACTGCGCCGAGGCGCCGGAGGCAGAGACGGAGCCCGTCGGCGCACACTGACCGGCGTCCAAGGCCGCCAGCAGGCCCTGACCACCTCGCCAGCTGAGTCGGCGAGGTGGCCAGGGCCTGCAGCGCTGGCGCCAGGAACGAACTGGCCGCGCAGTGGCGCTGCGTGTCGGCCGGCGCGGCGCCGCAGGCAAGCAGGGTGCGGGGCGCGCCGGATTCCCAGCCTGCGCGCCCCGCACAGCTCAAGGTCCGCCCGGAACTCCACCGGCCGTCTCGTCGTACCGCCCGAACGCTGCCGGCGCCTCGCCGAAGGAACGCTGGGCGAGCACGATCCCGGCCGAACTGGCGGCCGTCCGGCAGCGGGCCAGAGAATCCCGCGCGACCTCGAACGCCTCGGCCGGGGGGCGGGCGCCGGATACGCCGAGGCGAGATCCAGCGAACACCGCGCCGCCATGCTCACATGCCCTGCCTCGTCACAACCCGCCAGCGCAGCAAGGAGATACGCAGGATCCTCGGACGGACCGCCCGGTCGCAGCGATGCCGCCATCCCGCTCATGTGCAACATCCGGTGCGGCGCCGCGCGCAGCTGGCCGAGCACCCATTTGCCGGTCGGCCGAACCCGGGCCGCCCCTGTCCGCCGAGTTCCGCGGCCACGCCCGGCCCGCCCACAGATCGGGACGCAGCCGGGAGCACCGTCGGTTCACCGTCGCACGGTGCAGCAGCCGGTCATGACGTCAGCGGCTGAGCGGGCCTGTGTGTGCCGTGCTCGGTCGCGCGGCCGGGGTGCCGCTCGCCGCGGATGTCCTCCAGCAGTCCGGTGATCGCTGTCGTGATCCTCGTGCTGGCCTCGTGCAGGACCTCGGCGGTGGGCTCGCGGTCGTACAGGTCGGAGAGGTCCACCGACGGGCCGACCGCCACCACGAAGGTGGGACGCGGCAGGAACCTGACGCGTCGCCCGCCCCTGCCGTAGGGCGGAACGAAGCGGTGGGCACCCCACTGCGCCACCGGGACGACCGGTGCTCCCGACATCAGCGCCAGACGGGCGACTCCCGTCTTGGCCGGCCCCGGCCACAGGTCGGGATCCCGGGTGATCGTGCCCTCCAGGTAGACCGCCACGCACTGGCCGTCCGCCAGCGCCTCGCGTGCCATGTCCAGGGCCTGCGCCGCCCGGGCGCTCGCGCGCTCCACCGGTATCTGCCCGGCCGCCCGCAGGAGTGGGCCGATGACCGGACGCCCGAACAGCGAGGACTTGATCAGGAACCTGGGCGGCAGGCCGTTGCGGTACTGGAAGTACCCATAGACGAAGGGGTCGAAGGCCGAGGTGTGGTTGACGGCGGTGATGTACCCGCCGTGCTGGGGGAAGTGGTCGGCACCTCGCCAGTCCCGGCGGCCGGCCAAGCGACACGCCAGACCGCCCACGGTGGCCACGAGGCGGTAGGCCAGACCGAGCTGGGGGGTGGGCTGCGGCCGGGCGGTGTCCTGGAAGGCGGCAGAGATCGATGGCATGCGTGGGCCTTTCGGTGGGGCAGCGCCGTGCGACGGCGAGCGGGCTAGGTGCGGGGCGGGTCCAACCTGCGCGGACGCCGGGCGGCGGTTGCCCCTCTTTCGGGACCCGCCGTCCGGATCCCCGCCCCGCGGTCACCGTAGGAGGGCATCGACCCACGGAGGAGCGTGGTCGGCACCGAAGAATTCGACCGCCTGACGGTACCCCGGCCCACGCCTTCGAGCCGCCGCGGCCGCGCCGCGACAGTTGCGCGGGCGGGCGCGAGGTGCGCGGTGACCGCGACGACCGCAACAGTGGCCACCAACCGGACAAGCGCCCTGGCGCCGGACTGCCTTGCAGTCCGGCGCCAGGGCGCTTGGTTCAGCGCCTCACGCCTGGTTCAGCGTCTCAATGCCGGTCACTCGTCGGGCTGGTTGCTCAGCCCCTGGGGGCTCCACCAGGCGGCGCGGGCCGAGCAGTCGCCAACCGTCAGGGGCTGGTCGGCGCCGGTGTCCAGCAGGCAGCTGGTGCCGTCCTGCGTCCGGATGGTCAGACAGCCGTTCGCGGCCGCCTCCTTCGCGGCCGCGTCCGGCATCGGCCGCCGGTCGGTGAGCTGCCAACGCTGGGCGGAGAAGTCGATGGGGCTCGGGTTGGCGCCGGGGCCCGCGGTGACATCGTCCCGCAGCTCCGCCGAGTGCCCCCGCTCCACGGTGACCAGCTTCGGGCCGACCGCGTCACTGGAGAGCAGGGACTGCAGCACCAGGCCGCCGTCCGGCTCGGCCCAGACGAGCCACTCCTCTGCGGAGGCACCGGTGGCGGCCACCGTACCGACCGCGGTGCCGCTCGGCACGTCGATCGGCGGAGCGTTCAGGGCTGCCATCCGCCGCCCGGAGTCGCACGAGGTCAGCGTCCCCAGGCCCTCGTACATGCTGGTGTGCGGGCTGCCCCGGCCGAACACCGGCGCGCCGTCGCCCGTCGGCGCCGGGCTGCTCGAGGCGGCGGCACCCAGCGCCGCCGGGCTGGCCGCCACCGAAGCACGGGCGCCCGGCGCGATCACCAGCGGCGGCGCGTCGACGAAGCCCGCGCAGCCGCCGGCCAGCAGCGTGCCCGGCAGCAGGGCGAGCGCGGCGGCGATGCGGGCCGCGTGCGGGACGACGCGGGGTGCGGTGCTCATCGCGCACCGGCTTCCGTGCTGCCGAGCGGACTCCCGGTCCAGGGGCTCCTGCCTGCTGCCTCCCGTGCGGGGGCCGGTGGCCGCTTGTGCGGATCGCCGGGCGTGGTCGTCCGCCCGATCCGGTCGATTGCCGCGATACGCAGCACCATCTGTGTTCTCTTTCCTGCCTGCCGCCCCCGTGGGCGGGCGGCGATCCGTCCGTTCCGGGCGGCAAGCCAGCCGCCCGACGGGCCACGTCGTCCGGCCCCCAACCTGCCGTCAACCTAGAAGGGAGCCGCCGGATCGCGGATGCCGGTTGACACCGAAGGATTTGGCCGGTCGTCCCCCACGGTGTTTCGGCCCGCTGATCGGCGGGGATCCCGCGGGCTCGGGTCAGCGAGCCCGGCGTCGGCGGGGCCCTGGGCCGTCCCGCTCCTCGGCCGCCTGCTGGCAGAGCGTCTCGGCCGACATAGCGCGTCAGTCGATGCCCGATTTTCCTCACGGATGGGCGAGATGGGCCTCCACGGTGCGCAGCCCGACGAGCAGGTGCCGGACGATCTCCCGGTTGGTCACGCCCTGGATCGCCGGGTCGGCCACCCGTTCGGGACAGGGGAATGCGCCGGCCTCCTTCCCCGGGTGGAAGGAGGCCGGCGCGGTTCGGGGGGGGTCGGTCAGTCTTCGCTACCCGCTGGCAGGAGCTGGGACTGGATGAGGTTCATCACGGAGGAGTCGGCGAGGGTGGTGGTGTCGCCGACCGAACGACCCTCGGCGATGTCGCGTAGCAGGCGGCGCATGATCTTGCCGGAGCGGGTCTTCGGGAGTTCGCCGACGACCTTGATCTGCTTGGGCTTGGCGATCGGGCCGAGCGTCTTGCCGACGTGGTTGCGCAGTTCGGCGATCAGATCCTCGTTGTCCGTCGCCGTCCCGCGCAGGATCACGAAGGCGACGATGGCCTGCCCGGTGGTGGCGTCGGTGGCGCCGACGACCGCGGACTCGGCGACGGAGGGGTGGCCGACCAGGGCGGACTCGACCTCGGTGGTGGAGATGTTGTGGCCGGAGACGAGCATGACGTCGTCGACCCGGCCGAGCAGCCAGATGTCGCCGTCCTCGTCCTTCTTCGCGCCGTCGCCGGCGAAGTAGCGCCAGGCGCCGTCGGGCACGGTCAGACCCGGGCTGAACCGCTTCCAGTAGGTGTCGATGTAGCGCTGGTCGTCGCCCCAGATGGTGCGGAGTATGGAGGGCCAGGGCTCGGTGAGGACGAGGTAGCCGCCGGAGCCGTTGGGGACCTCGACGGCGTTGTCGTCGACGACGGTGGCCGCGATGCCGGG
>NZ_JBVJYK010000051.1:0-24409 GCF_055600605.1 Kitasatospora sp. NPDC038210
AACGTCCTCTGGGCCCTGATCCGTGACAGACGGTGCTACCACGTCACACCGCCAGCGACCGAGACGGCTTGACAAACAACATTAGGAAGCGGGGGCGGGGGCCGGGCCGGGGGCCGGGGCGGGTGGTCATCGGGGGGTGTCCTCGTCGCCGAGGCGGTAGCCGACGCCGGGCACGGTCTGGATCAGCCAGGGGTCGCCGAGGCGTTTGCGCAGGCCGGAGATGGTGATGCGGACGGCGTTGGTGAAGGGGTCGGCGTTCTCGTCCCAGGCGCGTTCCAGCAGGTCCTCGGCGCTGATGACGCCGCCGCGGGCCGTCATCAGGACCTCCAGGACGGCGAACTGCTTGCGGGAGAGGGCGACGTAGCGGCCGTCGCGGTAGACCTCGCGGCGGAACGGGTCCAGGCGCAGTCCGGCGTACTCCAGGACGGGCGGAGCGGCCTGGGCCGGGCGGCGGGCCAGTGAGCGCAGCCGGACGACGAGTTCGGGCAGGTCGAAGGGCTTGGTGAGGTAGTCGTCGGCGCCGAGCTCGAAGCCGGCGACCTTCTCGTTCAGGCGGGCGGCGGCGGTGAGCATCAGGACGCGGCAGCCCAGGCCGCGTTCGACGATGCTGCGGCAGACGTCGTCGCCGTGGGTGCCGGGGATGTCCCGGTCGAGGACGACGACGTCGTAGGCGTGGACGGCCAGGCGTTCCAGCGCGGCGTCGCCGTCGGTGACGATGTCGCAGGCGATCGCCTCCAGCCGCAGTCCGGCCTGGACCGCCTCGGCGAGGTAGATCTCGTCCTCCACCACCAGGACCCGCACGTGCCGTTCTCCCGCCTGTCTGTGTCGTTCGTCCCCCCATTGGACCCGATGGGGGCTATCGAAAACGTATCGGCCTGCGCAGACGTCCTCGCAACACCGTGCCCCGTCGAATGGTCCGGCAACGGACGAAGGACCACGAGGGACATCGGGAGGCAGGGATGGACGCGGTGCGCAGGACGGCACCCGGGCGGAGGGCCCGGGGCGGGCGGCGGACGGCGGCGGGGGCCGGGGCGGCGGCGGTGCTGGTGCTGGCCGGCGCGTGTGCCGCCGACCAGCCGGGCACCGGGGCCGCGCTGCGGACCCTGGCGGCCACCGTCGGCGTGACCCCCTCCCCGGCGGGGACGGCGGCGGACGGGGCGATCCCCGACGGCACGACGCTGAGCCCCTTCGACGACGGGGCCCCGGCCGTGCGCAACCTCGACAAGCCGCTGCTGGAGGCCCTGCGGCGGGCGGCCGGCGACGCGCGGGAGCGGGGCGTGGAGATGACCGTGACGTCCGGCTGGCGCAGCAAGGCCTACCAGCAGCGGCTGCTGGACCGGGCGGTGGCCAGGTACGGGAGCGTGGAGCAGGCCCGGCAGTTCGTCAACACGCCGGAGAAGTCCGCGCACGTCACGGGCAAGGCGGTGGACGTCGGCCCGACCGCTGCCGACGACTGGCTGATCCGCAACGGCGCCCGGTACGGGCTGTGCCAGGTGTACGCCAACGAGATGTGGCACTTCGAGCTGCTCACCGCGCCGGGCGGGACGTGCCCGGCGCAGCTGCCGGACGCCGCCGGGTGAGGGGGCACGTGGTGTCCGCCGGTGCGGATGCGACCGCCGGTGCGCCCGAGGGCGTGGAGCGGTCGGTGCCCCGGTGGCGGTCGGTGCCCCGGTGGCGGCGCGGGCGGGTGCCCGCCGTGCTGGGGCTGCTCACCGCGCTCGCCCTGGGCGGCCACCGGCTGGTGCCGGATCTGGGCGTCGGCCTGGGGAGCCTGTGGGAGAGCGCCCTGCCCTGGGGTGCCCTGGTGGCGGTCGCGGTGCTGCTGTGCGCGGTGCTGCGCCGGGCACCGGCGGCGGCCTGCGCGGGCGCGGTGGCGGCGGCGGTGTGGGCGGTGCTGTTCGGACCGCTGCTGCTGTCCGGCGGGGCGGCGGCGAGCGGTGCGCCGGCGGGCGGGGTGCCGGCCGGCGGGGCGGGCCTGACCGTGGTCACCCACAACGTGAACGCCCACAACCCGGACCCGGCCGGCACCGCCCGTGCACTGCTCGCCGTCCACCCGGACCTGGTCGCGCTGGAGGAGGTCACCGACACCGCCCTGCCCGCCTACCAGGGCGTGCTGGACGGAGCGCTGCCCCACCACACCCGCAGCGGCACCGTCGCGCTGTGGAGCCGCTACCCGGTGACGGAGGCGCGGCGGCTGGTCATCGACCCGGGCTGGAACCGCTCCCTGCGGGCCGAAGTCCAGGCCCCCGGCGGGCCGTTGGCCGTCTACGTCGCCCATCTGGCCTCGGTGCGGGTGACCGCCGCCGGCTTCACCACCGGGCACCGCGACCGCGACCTCGCCGCGCTCGGCAGCGCGCTGGACGGGGAGCCGCTGCGCCGGGTCCTGCTGCTGGGCGATCTCAACACCGCCGCCGACGACCGCGCCCTCGCCCCGCTCACCGGCCGCCTCGCCCCCGCCCGTACCGGTCTCGGCTTCACCTGGCCGGCGGCCTTCCCGCTGGCCCGCATCGACCACGTCCTCACCCGCGGCCTGCCGGCCGCCGCCACCTGGACCCTGCCCGCCACCGCCAGTGACCACCTGCCCCTGGCGGCGAGGTTCGGGGTGTAGGGCTCGCCTGCAGACCCCCGTCGGGCCGGGGCGACGCTCCCCGGCCCGGCGGCCGGGAGGACGACCGGGGTCCGGAGACGGGCCCTGGCGGTGGAGACGGGCCCCGGCGGCTCCTCCTCCCCTCCGGGAAGTCGGGCGGGCCGACTTCCCGCGCACGCCGGGCCCACGCCGGGCCGGGCACGGCCTGCCCGGTGGTCAGGCCAGCAGGTCGGACTGGAGGGTGACGACCTGGCGGAACGGGGCGCTGGGGATGCCACCGGGGTTGGTCATGGTGACGACGGCCAGGATGTCGGCGGCCGAGAGGTAGGCGACGCGGGCGGTGGGGTTGCCCTTGGCGGCGGTCGCGGTGGACTCCAGGGCGGTCAGCTCGACGCCGGGGACGTCGGCCCAGTCGTGGTGGTCGGTGGACTTCGTGTCGGCGGCCGCCTTGGGACGGCCCTTGGAGCGCAGCGAGGTGTAGGTGTCCCAGGACTCGCCGGCGGAGCCGAAGCGCAGCAGCCGGATCTGGGTGCGGGTGCCGTCGGAGGCCGTCCACTCCCGGACGGTGGCCGCGCGGCAGGCGTTCTGCAGGAGCAGTTCGCGCAGCTTGGCCGGGTCCTGCTGCTCGGCGAGGATCGCGTCGCAGGGCACCCAGCCCGCGACGGCCGTGGCGGCCGTGGCGGCGGGGGTCGCGGGGGTCGCGGGCTCGGACGCCGACGCCGACGCCGACGGGGATGCCGGGGCGGTGGGGCTCGCCGCCGGGGCCGGGAAGGTCGGCGCGGTCACCGAGCCGCCGGCCTCCTTGGGGGCGGGCAGCAGCAGGTGCCGCAGGTCCGCGTAGTGGAGGGACTTGCCCTTGCCGTCCGGTGCCGCCTTGCCGGAGGGCAGCGGCGGCAGGGCCAGCGGCGGGAAGGTGTAGCGGCCGTCGCCCGCGGTGGCCAGGCCCGGGATGTCGGTGCGCTCGGGGGCGGTGACGGCCAGGGCGGTGCCGGTGCCGGCGAGGGCGAACACCAGGGCGGCGCAGCCCCAGCGCACCGCGGCCTTGCGGCGGCGGGCCCGGTGGGCGAGCTCTTCCGCGACGGCTTCCGGGGTCGGGGCGGGCTGGGTGAACTCGACGGCCCCGATGGCGGTTTCGGCGCCGTAAGCGGGCGGCGGCGGCGCGGAGGGAACCGGCGGCGCGGGCGTCCCGGACGGCGGGAGCGGGTCCGAGGCGGGCTGCGGCGGAGTGGCGTGGTCGGTCATACGGCGGCTCCGGGGCGGGCGAGGCGGTCGAGCTGCAGGGTGAAGAGAGCGACGATCTTGTCCTTGGGCAGCGGTGCCACGCCCTCGGCGTTCATGACGACCAGCAGGTCGCCCTCGGCGGCCGAGCACTCCAGGTAGTCGATCGGCGCGGACGGCGGCGCCGGCATCAGGTAGCAGTGCGCCTCGGGGTGGCCCGGGATCGACGGGCCGATCCGGAACAGGCCGGTGTCCCCGGTGAAGACCGCGGTGTACTCGTTGATCCGCTGCACTTCCTGCTGGTTGAACTGGCGCAGCTTCAGGCCGATCACCAGGTCGTCCCCGCCGGCGAGGTAGGAGCGCACGCCGGTGGCCTTGACGTGCAGGCCCTCCCAGTAGGAGCGCAGCTTGTCGCGCTTCTCCTTGGGGACCTGCTGGAGCTCGGCGTCCAGCTGGGCGGCCAGCTGCTCGCCGTTCAGCTCGGTGTCGTTGCCGTAGACGCCGTCGTCCGGCCCGGGTTCGTATCCGGCCGGGACGGGCAGCAGCAGGTCGCGCAGCGAGCCGAAGTGGCTGCCGTTGGACTTGGCGCCGTACGGGGTGGCGGTCGCGCTCGGGGTGGGAGCGGTGGACGGCGCGGCGGCGGTGGCCGGGGCCGGGTCGTCGTACTGGGTCTTGATGATGCCGACGCCGATGGCCACGCCGACCAGCGCGGCCGCGACCGTCGCGGCACCGGCGCGCAGCAGCAGGCGGGTGGCGGGGTTCGGCGCAGCGGCGGGGGCCTGCACTGCGGCGGTCGGGGTGGCGGGGCTCGGGGCCTCGGCGGGCTGCCCGGCGGCGGGCGGCTGCTCGGGCTCGGCCGGGTTCGCGGTCACGGTGTCGTCGTTCATGCGAGGCGCTCCCACTGCCGCTTGGCGAGGTCCTTGAGGACGTCGGCGCTCACCTGCTGGGTGCCGAAGACCTCGATCGTCATCTGCAAGGAGCCGCGCTTGGCGACGGCCTCGCCGTAGTAGTACTGGTCGGTGCTCTCGGCCCAGTGGCGGGGTGCGGTCTCCACCTTGTAGCCGCCGTTGGCGCCGTCGGCGAACGGCACCCAGCTGGAGGACTTCGCCTCGTCGGCGTGGTCCGCCGTGTACTGGATCAGCGCGACGCGGTAGCGGACGTCGTCCTTCTTCCAGTCCACCTCGGCCGCGCGCCGGAAGCCGCGCGAGGCGAGGTCCCGGAACGCGAAGGCCGCGTCGCCGCTGTGCTCGGCGATCTCGCCGATCGAGGTCCAGCTGGGCTTGTCCGGGTTGTCGCCCCAGGGGACGCTGCCGTCGGGCGCGGTGATCAGCAGCTTGGTCAGGTCGCCGTCGATGGCCAGCGGCGCGGGCTGCTCGGCGGCGAGGGCGGCCGGGTCGACCGTCCCGGCCGGGTAGGACGGGCGCGCGACCTGCAGCGGCGGCAGCGGCGTGGGCGGGCGCTGGGCCTGCACGGCGTAGCCGACGCCGCCGCCGGCCAGGGTGCCGAGCACCAGGGCGCAGGTCGCCAGCAGCACCGGGCGGGGGCGGCGCGGGGTGCGGGGGGTGCGCGCGGGGCCGGTCTCCAGCAGGTCGCCCGGCCCGGCGACGGACGGATCGTCGGCGAACGGCCCGGCGGTGGACGGCCCGGCGGCCCACGGGTCGGCGGCGGGCGGGACGGCGGCTGCGGGTGCGGGCGGCGCGGGCGGGACGGGCGGCGCGGGCGGTGCGGCGGGCACGGCGGGTACCGGCTCCGCGGGTTCGGTGGTCACGGAAGTGGCTCCAGAGGAGGAGGGGAGGGTGGCGTCGGAGGTCGGGCGGCGGCGCGCGCGTGGGCGCGCGGGGCTCAGCCGCCCGAGGCGAGCCAGTCGCGCTGGCGCTTCATCAGCTCGCTCAGCAGCGCCTTGTCCGGCGTGCCCTTCACGTCGACGTCGACCGTGTACTGGACGTCTCCCTGGCTGGCGATGCCGGTCATCGAGCCGGTGTACGCCTGCTGCTTGGGCTTCTTCAGGTAGCCGCGGGCGTCGGGGAGGCCGTCGATGTCGATCGGGTCCTGGGACTTGACCGTGTAGCCCTTGACGAAGTCGGTCGCCATCCCGCTCGAACCGAAGTGCAGCAGGGTGACGGTCACCTGGACCTTGCCGTCGGCCGTCCGGTACATCCGGGTCGCGCCCTCCTTGTAGCCGTAGGAGGCGAGGATGTCCTTGATGCCGTCCTGCTTGCCGAAGATGTCGGCGACGTCCTCGTCGGTCATGGTCATCCCGTCCACGGGCCCGTACGACTCGCCGCCGGCGGGGATCGGGAGCAGGAAGTAGCGCAGGTCGCCCGCGTGCTTGCCGCCGCTGACCGTGCCCTTGACGGTGCTGACCGGGGCCGGCACCGAGGGGACGGCGGTCGGCACCGGGACGGGCTCGGCGGTGGGCGACGGGCTCGCGGTGGCGCTCGCGCTCGCCGTCGGGGCGGCGGTGACGGCGGGGGCGGCGGCGGCCGGGTGGCTGTCGGGCTTGCCGACGGCGACGGTCACCGCGGCGCTGGCCGCGGTGACGGCGAGCAGGCCGGCGGTGGCCAGCGCGACGCCGACGGCACGCGGCAGCCGGCGCGCGGACGGCTGCGCCTCGGCGGGCGGCTCCTCGGCAGGAGCCGGCGCGGGCATCGGCACGGGCGCCGACGCGGGCACGGGCGGCTGGGCCGGTGCCGGAGGTTCTGCGGCGGCGCTCTCGTTCTCGGGCTCGGACAAGGGACTCCCCCAGGGAAAGAATGCGGATTCCCACGCGCGGGGTCCCTCGTGGGAACCGCTCCCCCAGTGGGTTCTCCGGACCGTCCGTCACGCGTGTCAGCAGGAATTATGAGAGTCACCTGACAGCGCTGCCAACAAAATCAATCACCGCACTCTCCCCCAATGCCCGACGAACCGGACACGTCGTGATCCAACCGCAACGGGCCGCAGGCCGTGTGACGACCTCGCGGCCGTGGTGTTCGCGGCGGCTCAGGCCACTGACACCGTCCGCACCCGGGCGCACGAGCCGCGCGGCGTGTCGGCCGTGGTGACGCACTGCCGGGTCACCGGTCAGAAGCCGGTGGAGGGCGGCGGGCTGGGCGACCGGACGTACGGCTGCACCTACCGGTGGAGTGCGGACGGGCGGGAGTTCAGCGAGGAACGCCCGGTCGACGCCCCCTTCCCGGACGGCCACGAGACCCGGGTCCGGCTGGAGGACGACGGGCGGATGGTCACCGGCCGGCCGAGCCTGCTGTCGGTCCCCTTCTGGATCGCCCTGGCCCTGGCCGGCCTGGCCGCCGCGCGCGCCTTCGCCGTCCACCTGGCCGAGTGGACGAGGGACGCGGACCCGTGGGGCGAGCGGCGGGCCGCGGCCCGATCGCGGACGGGACCCGCCTCGATCCCATGAGCCGGGGCGGGCACGGGAGTTGACCACCGCGCCGGCCGAACCATCCGAACTGCCTGGACCATCCGACCGAACCGCCCGAACCGCGGCCCCGGCCCCGGCTCACAGCCACCCCCGGCGGGCCGCCTGGACGCCGGCCTGGAAGCGGGTGGTGGCGCCCAGGTGGGCGAGCAGGGTGGAGACCCGGCGCACCACGGTGCGCCGGCCCAGGCCCAGGCGGCGGGCGATGGCGTCGTCGG
Source organism: Kitasatospora sp. NPDC038210 (assembly GCF_055600605.1). Classification (NCBI taxonomy): domain Bacteria; kingdom Bacillati; phylum Actinomycetota; class Actinomycetes; order Kitasatosporales; family Streptomycetaceae; genus Kitasatospora; species Kitasatospora sp. NPDC038210. Next base: position 7,442 of record NZ_JBVJYK010000051.1, read on the forward strand.
TGGCGCCGCTCGCCATCAGGGTGAGGATGCGCCGGTCGCGTTCGTCGATGCGCAGGTCGACGCCGGCCACGCTGGCCGGCACCGCCAGGCGCCACAGGGTCTCGAAGACGCCGGCCATGGCGTGCAGCAGGCCGGAGGGGCGGATCAGCAGGGAGACCACGCCGGGGCGGTCGTCGGCGGGCAGGGTGACGATGGCGAGGTCGTCGTCGGCGATGGCGAGCTTGAGCGGCGGCTCGTCCAGGGTGCGGGCCTGCTCCCCCGCCTCCACCATGCGCGCCATGTTGGGCCCGGCCACCGGGTCCTCGAACGCGCAGCCCTGGTAGATGGCGCGGTAGACGACGCCCGCGGCCATCCGGCGGCGCTGCAGGACCTCCTGGTCGGCGTAGTGGGCGCTGTTGCCGGAGTACGGCGGCACGTCGATGACCCGCACCTGGTGACGGGCCACCAGCTGCAGGCGGCGGCTGGCGGCGAGCACCTCGGCGGGGTCCTCGACGACCTCCAGCGCGCCGTAGCTGCCGGTGTCGCGCCGGGCGAAGCGGTAGAGGCGCTCCAGTTCGGCGCCGGCCCGGCGGGCGGTGGCCTGGCGCAGCGCGTCGCGCTGCAGCACCGCCTCGACGACCCGGCCGGGCGGCAGCGCCTCCCAGGCGTGGTCGCGGTCGTCGGCGCTGCCGGCGGTGTCGAAGGCGACCGCGACGCCTTCGTCCGCGAGGTCGCGCAGGACGGCGAGGACGGTGTCCTCGTCCAGGCCGGTGCCGTGTGCCAGGTCGGCGACGCGGGCGCGCGGGCGTCCGACCAGGCAGCGGTAGACGCGGCCGCGTTCGGTGTCCGGTTCCAGGACGTCGTGCACGATCCACCCCCCGGTCGTCGTGTCCTGCCGCCCGGCCGTACCGGGTGGCCGGGGGAGCCTACCCGGGCGGGTGGCCCACATGCGCCAGTGGCCCAGGTGCGCCGCCGGGGGATCTGGCGCGGAGGCGGCCCGCGTGGCGAGAGTTGTCGATGTTCAGACACCCCCTGTGGGACGGACCGTCAGGACAGCCCGCCACCACCGACCGTCGAAGGCCGAGGACGACCCATGACCCCAGCCCGGCTCCTGCCCGCCCGGCGGCACCGCGCCCGGACGGCCGTCGCCGCCCTGGCCGCCGGCCTGCTGCTGCTCGCCGCGCCCGCGGCCGCCGGCGCGCCGAGTGCTGCCGATCCCGCCGCCCGCTCGCAGGCCGCGGACCCCGCCGGGCCGCCGCCGCTGACGGACGGCTTCGGACTGACCCAGGTCGCCGCCGCCACCGGCAGCGCCACCGACTTCGTCATCACCGTCACCACGCCCCAGGTCTCCGGGCAGCACGCCATCCGGATCCTGCTGCCCGCCGACTACGCGCAGCACCCCGAGCGGCGCTACCCGGTGCTGTACTTCCTGCACGGCGCCTCGGACGGCCCGAACGACCCGGCGCTGGCCTACCCCGCGCTGACCGCCGCACAGTCGATGATCACGGTCATCCCGGACGGCGGCCTGCGCGGCTGGTACACCGACTGGCTCGACCAGGGCACCGCCGCCGGCGCGCAGAACTGGGAGACCTTCCACCTGAACCAGGTCCTCCCCTTCGTCGACGCCAACCTGCGCACCCGCACCGACCGCGCCCACCGGGCCGTCGGCGGCCTGTCCATGGGCGGCTTCGGCGCCCTGCACTACGCCCAGGACCGCCCCGAGCTGTTCGGCCAGGTCCTCACCATGTCCGGCGCCAACGACCTGTCCACCGACGAGATGATCCTGCGCGGCGCCGTCGTCGCCATGCTGACCAACGCCGGCACCGTGCTGTGCGGCCCCAGCGACGGCCACCCCTGCGGCTTCGACTACGGGCCCACCGTCTCCAGCGACGCGATCTTCGGCACCCCGTACCCGGTGTTCAACGCCGACTGGCGCTGGAACGCCGCCGACCCGGCCTCCCGGCTGGCCCTGCTCGCCCACACCGGCATCGCCGTCTACACCGGCAACGGCAACGGCAACCCCGCCGACATGGAGTTCTGGGCCGAGGGCACCGCCAAGCGCGTCAAGGACCGCCTGGACGCCCTCAAGCTGCCGTACCACTACGTCGACTACGGCGACGGCACCGGCTGGGGCGCCGACTGCCACGGCGGCCACACCGCGGGCTGCTGGGCGCAGGACCTCGTGGACTACGTCCCGCGCCTGGAGGCGGCCTTCGCCGCCGCGCCCTGAGCCCGCCGTTCCGCTCTCCCCCTCCCTACGAAAGGACACCCTCCTTGCCCACCACCACGACCCCCGGCCGTACGGCGCCCTGGCTGCGCCTGCTCGCGGCCTTCCTGGTGACCTGTTGCGCCGCCCTGGGCCTGGCCGCCGCGCCCGCCCACGCCGCCGCGCCGGCCCCCGCGCCCGCCCCGGCCCCGGCCGCCGCCTGCGCCTCGCCGCAGCAGTGCCTGACCATCAAGTCGCTCAGCAACGGACGCCAGCTGGACGTCCAGAACGGCAACACCGGCGACGGCGTCTACGTCGTCACCAACTCCGCGCCCGGCTACCACCAGTCCTGGCGGCTGAACGTGGACACCTCCGACTACACCTTCACCATCGTCAACAACGACACCGGCAAGTGCATCGACCTGGCCTCCTGGTTCGTCCCGGCCCTGCGCCAGCAGACCTGCGCCGGGCAGGCCAGCCAGCGCTGGTTCCTGCAGCCGGCGCCCGGCGGCGGCGACGCCTTCATGATCCGCCACGCGGGCGACAGCACCTGTCTGGACCTGCTCAGCGGCGCCCAGTACGACGACGCCTGGACCGACCAGTACGCCTGCAACGGCACCATCAACCAGCAGTGGGCCACCGGCTTCCCGCAGGCCGCCCGCGCCCTGGCCGTCGACCACGCCGCCAAGCAGTGCCAGAAGGACGCCTCCACCTGCTCGTGGGCCGTCCAGAGCGAGGCCCCGGCCGCGCCGCTGCCCCGGATCTGCTCCTCCGCGGTCTGGTTCAACAACACCAGCGGCACCGTCCAGCAGACCTTCGCGGTGAACGACACCAGCGGCTGGTCGAGCACCATCGGCAGCACGCTGAGCTCCACGATCTCCGGCGGCACCCCGGGCGTGTTTACCGCGGCCGTCACGTCCTCCATCACGTTCACCAACGTCTGGAACGGCTCGCGCAGCGTCAACAACGCCGTCAACGTCACCGTCCCGACCCAGCAGTACGGCTGGGTGACGCTCGCCGAGGTCGCCCGCAAGGTGACCGGCTCCTGGACCTTCGACGCCCACGGCATCCCGTGGACCGCCGACGACACCATCACCATCCCGGTGACCTCCGACCCCAACGCCGGGCCGACCCTCTACGTCGCCAACACCAGCCCGACGTTCACCAGCTGCAGCTGACGCCGCACCCGTCCTCCGTCGGCCGCCGCCCGCACTACGGGCGGCGGCCGTCCGCGTCCTCCCCGGGACCGCCGCCCTCCCGGGCCAGGGCCTCGCGCGCGGCCAGGCGTCCGGCCACCCGGAAGGAGTGCTCGCGCGAGTCGATCTCGTGCACGACGGTGAAGCGCACCACCACCGCCAGCGCCACGGTCCGTCCCGGCGCCCGCTCGGCCAGTTCCTCGCGCACCCCCTCGGCCAGCGCCGCGTGGAACAGCGCCAGGTAGTGCGGGTCGGAGTCGCCGCGCACCGTGGCGTCCGGCGCCACCTCCAGGCGTACGCCCTCCTCCCGCGGCTCGAAGTCCACGGTGACGATGGCCACGTCGCAGGGGCAGCCGGTCTGGCGGACGTAGCGGGCCTGCACCCCGCGGATCGGGTGCGACGGGAAGCCCTGCGGTGCGACGCTCATCGGGGTCCTCGGGTCCTCGGGCTCAGGACCAGGTGATCTCGACCGACTCGATCACCACGTCCTGCACCGGGCGCTCGCCCTCGGTGGGGGCGGCGGCGATCGCGTCCACCACGGCCTTGGACGCCGCGTCGGCGACCTGGCCGAAGATGGTGTGCTTGCGGTTGAGGTGGGTGGGGGTGCCCACCGTGACGAAGAACTGCGAACCGTTGGTGCCCGGGCCGGAGTTGGCCATGGCCAGCAGGTACGGCTTGGTGAAGAACAGCTCCGGGTGGAACTCGTCGGCGAAGGCGTAGCCCGGACCGCCGGTGCCCGTGCCGGTCGGGTCGCCGCCCTGGATCATGAAGCCCGCGATCACCCGGTGGAAGAGCGTGCCGTCGTAGTACGGGCCGCTGCCCGGCTCGCCGGTGCGCGGGTCGGTGTACTCGCGGGTGCCTTCGGCGAGTTCGGCGAAGTTGCGGACCGTCTTCGGCGCGTGGAACGGGAACAGTTCCAGGCGGATCGGGCCCGCCGTGGTGTGCAGGGTGGCGAAGCGGGCGGTGGCCACGGGTGACTCCTCGGGTGCGGTGGACGCGTGGGGCGGATCGGGGGGACCGGCTACGGCATCCTGGCACAGCCTCGGGGTTCGCGGCCGAACCGGGTGGAAGGATCCGCACGTGGGACGTATCGGAGGGGTACGACGGTCGTACGGAGTGAAGGGCAGGTGGCCGAGATGGTCGGTGCGGTGCTGATCGGGATCCTGGTGCTGGTCGTCGCCGGGTGCGTGTGCGTGGTGTGGGCCGACCGGGGCGGGCCGGCGTGGACGCGCGTGGTCGCGACCCTCACGGTCCGTGCCGGGGAGGCGCTGCGCGTCCTCCTGCGCAACTGGCCCCGGAAGAGCAACAACAGCGGCGGCGGCGGTGACTGAGGCGATGGCGGACGACGACGCGCGGCTGCGGGCCGTGTTCGAAGCGGTGCTGGCCTCCACCCTGGCCGGGCGGGGGGTGCCGGACTGCCTGGGCCTGGACATGGAGACCGGCGACGCGCTGTGGGCGATCGAGTGCGCCCGCCCGGACGTGCCGCCGGAGCTGGTCGCGGCGGCCCGGCGCGCCTTCGAGGGACAGCTGGACGGCAGCAGCGCGGCCCGGGAGCGCGAGCGCATCGCCCGCCGACTGGCTGAGCGGCGCGACGGACTGACGGCTGACGGCTGACGGCCCGTACGGCCCGGCCGCTGGCGGAGCGTCAGTCGCCCTGCCTCCACCCGCGCGACGCGCCCGCCGGGGCGCCGATAGGGTGGGGCCGGTGAGCTTCCATCTCGTCGTCGGACACGGGCCCGCCGGGGCCGCCACCGCCCGCCTGCTGGCCGAACAGGGCCACGAGGTCCGGGTCGCCACCCGCTCCGGCCGCCCCGCCCAGCAGCCCGTGGAGGGCGTCGAGCACCTCGCCCTCGACGCGAGCGACCCGGCCGCCCTCGCCGCCGCCGCCCGCGGCGCCGCCGCCATCCACGGCTGCGCCGCGCCGCCGCTGCCGCAGTGGGCCGCACGCTGGCCCGCCCTGTCCGCCTCGCTGTGCGCGGCGGCCGAGGACAGCGGCGCGGTCCTCGTCATGCTCGGCAACCTGTACGGCTACGGGCCGCAGCCCGACCCCACCCGCCCCCTGACCGAGGACCTGCCGCTCGCCGCGACCGGCCCCAAGGGCCGGGTACGGGCGGCCGCCTGGGAGCAGGCACGGGCGCTGCACGAGGCCGGGCGGATCCGGGCGGTGGAGGTCCGCGCCTCCGACTTCTTCGGCCCCGGCGTCACCGACGGCGGCCACCTGGCGGCGCGCGCGATGCCGGGCCTGCTCAAGGGCCGCCCCGTCGCCGTCCTCGGCGACCCGGACGCCCCGCACAGCTGGACTTACCTGCCGGACGTGGCACGGGCGCTGGCCGAGGTCGCGGGCGACGAACGGGCCTGGGGCCGGGCCTGGCACGTGCCCACCGCCCCCGCCGCGTCGGTGCGGGCGATGGTCGGGCACCTGGCCGCCGAGGCCGGCACCGCCCCCGTCGCGGTACGCCGCCTGTCCCCCGTCCTGCTGGGCGCGGCCGGCCTGTTCTCCCCCCTGCTGCGCGAACTGCGCGAGACCCGCTACCAGTTCGACCGGCCGTTCGTCATGGACTCCGCCGACTACGAGACCGTGTTCGAGGTCCGGGCGACGCCACTGGAGGAGCAGGTCAAGGCGACCGTCACGTGGTGGCGTGAACGACTGGCTTCCTGACGGAACGTCAGTGCTTGAGCGAGTCCGCGCCGCGGTAGCCGTCACCCGGCACACCCTCGACCAGGATGGCATCGGCGACCATGTGCCGGGTGCGCAGCGGCAGGATCTCCTGGTAGGCGGGCGACCGCCACCAGGCGCGGGCCCGCTCCATGTCGGGGAACTCGATGACGATCGTGCCGCCCGTCCCCCAACGCCCCTCCACCGTCTCGGACGGGCCGCCGTGGACGATGAAGCGGCCGCCGAACGGGTCGAGGGTGGCGTCGATGCGCTCCAGGTACTCGACGATGTCGGGGCCGAACTCGACCGAGTGGACCTGGGCGATCGCGTAGGCGGTCATTGAGACTCCTGAGGGCGTCGTGGGCGTTCCGTCTGACGTCCCCGACAGTAGGGCGCGGCGGGCATGGGCCGCATCAGTCACGTATCGGTAGGGGTACCGGCCTGGGTGCCGGTCCTGACGCCTCGTGTAGCATCCGCGCAGCTCACAGGCGTGACCATGCGGACGGATGAGGAAGAGTGCAGAGGACAGCCGACGACGGCCCCGAGGGCAGGGCCGAGAACGACAGGACGACGCGGCGTCGGCGAACCCTCGCCCTGGCGGCCGGGCTGTGTGTGCTGGGCGCGGCCGGGATCGGCGGGACGCTCCTGCTGACGGGGTCGCCGGCCCCGGCGGCGCCCGGCTCGGCGGCCACCTCGGTCCCCTCCCCCTCCGCATCCCCGTCGGCCGAGGCACCGGCACCGGCACCTACTGAGACGCCCGCGGACGCACTGACGACGGACGGCCCCGGCGCCGGGGCCGGGGCCACCGCCACGCCCGAGGCCCCGGCCACCCAGCCGGCCCGGCCCCGAACCACGGCCGCCCCGGCGCCCGAGGCCCCGGCCCCGCCACCGCCCACCCGGAAGCAGCCGGCGGCCCCCGCCCCCAAACCCTCACTCGGCTCGACCATCCCGCCCAGGCCGGTGCTCACCCTGCCGCCCGTGCCCACCTCCTGCCCGCCCGGACAGGCCGCTTCCTGGGACGGCTGCCACCCGCTCGGCCCGGCCGTCCCCCTCGGCCCGACCAACCCACCCGCCACACCCCGCTGAACCCCACCGCCGCGACTCGATCACACGCCGAGCCCCGCCCTGCCGGACGTGCCGGACGTGCCGGGGGATGGTCGGCCGGGGAGGCGGGTTCCTCGCTAGGCTCGGGTGGGCCGGGGTCTCCTTCTGGGAAACGGGGTGTGCGCATGCTCGGGTACGACGCGGACGGGTTCGTGCGGGACGGGGTGGCGCACCGGGTGGTGGCCGGGGCGGTGCACTACTTCCGCATCCACCCCGACCTGTGGGAGGACCGGCTGCGGCGGGTGCGGGCACTGGGGGTGAACACCGTGGACACCTACGTGGCGTGGAACTTCCACGAACTGCCCGGCGGCCGGGTGGACTTCACCGGCTGGCGGGACGTGGCGCGGTTCGTGCGGCTGGCCGGGGACATGGGGCTGGACGTGATCCTGCGCCCCGGCCCGTACATCTGCGCGGAGTGGGAGTTCGGCGGGCTGCCGGCCCGGCTGCTGGCGGTGGACGGGCTGCGGCTGCGCTGCGCGGACCCGGCGTACCTGGCCGAGGTGGACGGCTGGTTCGACACGCTGGTGCCCGAGGTGCTGCCGTTGCTGGCGAGCCGGGGCGGGCCGGTGGTGGCGGTGCAGGTGGAGAACGAGTACGGCAGCTACGGCGACGACACCGCGTACCTGCGGCACCTGCGCGACGGGCTGGTGCGGCGCGGCGTGGACTGCCTGCTGTTCACCACCGACGGCGCCCACGACACCATGCAGCAGGGCGGCGCCCTGCCCGGACACCTGGCCACCGTGACCTTCGGCTCGCGCGCCCCCGAGCGCCTGGCGGTGCTGCGCCGCCACCAGCCCGAAGGGCCGCTGACCGCCATGGAGTTCTGGATCGGCTGGTTCGACCAGTGGGGCCTGCCCCACCACGTGCGCGACGCCAAGGAGACCGCGGCCTCGCTGGACGAACTGCTGGCCACCGGCGCCTCGGTCAGCCTCTACATGGCGCACGGCGGCACCAACTTCGGCCTGTGGTCCGGCGCCAACCACGCCGGCGCGCATCCGCTGGACGCCGGCTACGAGCCGACCGTCACCAGCTACGACTACGACGCGCCGATCGGCGAGGCCGGCGAGCTGACCGAGAAGTTCCACGCCCTGCGCGAGGTCATCGGCCGCTACGTCCGGCTGCCGGAGGGCGAACTGCCCGCCCCCGCACCCCGGGTGGCGCCGCAGCGCCTGGAGCGGGCGCAGGGGCGGGCGGCGCTGCTGGCGGAGCTGGACGCGCTGTCGCAACCGGTGGAGCGGGCCGCGCCGCTGCCCATGGAGCAGCTCGGGCAGTCCCTGGGCCTGATCCACTACCGCACCCGGGTGCCCGGCCCACGCCCCGAACTGCCGCTGCGCATCGACGGGTTGGCCGACCGGGCGCAGGTCTTCGCGGACGGCCGCCCGCTGGGCACCCTCGACCGCAACTCCCCCGGCACGACGCTGGAACTGGCCACCGGGGAGGACGGGGTCACGCTGGACATCCTGGTCGAGGCGCTGGGCCGGGTGAACTACGGCCCGAACATGGACGACCGCAAGGGCATCACGCGCGGCGTCTCGCACGGCGGCCAGCGGCTGTTCGGCTGGCAGATCCGGCCGCTGCCGCTGACGGACCTGTCCGCGCTGCGCTTCCCCCAGGACACCCCGGCCCGGAACGGCGAGCCGGTGTTCCACCGCTTCACCGCCGAACTGCCCTCCCCCGCCGACGCGTTCGTCGCCCTGCCCGGCTGGGGGCGCGGCCTGCTGTGGCTCAACGGCTTCCTGCTCGGCCGCTACAGCGCCGCCGGCCCCCAGCGCACCCTGTACGCCCCGGCGCCGCTGTGGCGGGCAGGCGGCAACGAGCTGGTCGTGCTGGAGCTCGAACACCACGGCGAGGCGCTGGAGTTGCGCGACCACCCGGACCTCGGGCCGACCGCGGCGGCCCCCAGCGCCGAGTACTGAACCCCGGCGGCGCCCGCCGGACCCGGCCCGCGCGGTCGGGTCAGTCCCACCAGAAGGACCACCGGTGGGCGCCCACCAGCTGCTCGGCGTACTCGGTGAGACTGCCGGTGCCCTGGAAGACCAGGTCGGGGCAGAGCGAGGTGTGCTCGGCGGCCAGCGGGAGCGCCTCGGCGAGCGTGGCGGGCGGCACGGGGACGCTCAGCTCCAGGGTGTCGAAGCCGACTTCGACGACCCGGGCGCCGAAGCGGCGCTCCCAGTCGGCGAGCACGGCGGCGACCTGGGCGATGTCGTCCACGTGGTTCACCGGCCCGCCCCAGCCGCACACCGCCAGCGCCTCGGCGCCGCCGCCGGCCCGCACCAGGCCCAGGCGGACGTCCTTGACGGACTGCAGCACGTCGGCAAGCTCTTGAGCTTCGCCGCCCGCCACCCCCTCGGGCACGTCGGCGGCGGGCGCGGTGCCGGGCCAGGTGAACCCGTAGGGGGCCAGGGCCTCGGCCAGTTCCCCGTCCTCCTCGTAGCCGCCCGCCTCGCCGGTCTCCCACCAGCTGCGCAGCAGCGCGGCCGGGTCGTACAACTCGGGTATCGCGGCGTCGGTGGGGTACAGCTCGCCGGACAGCCACGGCCGGTAGTCGGCGTCGCCGCGGTCCAGCGGGCTGAGCAGCAGCGGCCACAGCCCGCTCTGCGGGTGCGCGTGGTGCAGCTGCGCCCACAGCCCGGCGGGGGCGGGGGCGTCGCTGATCCACAGCAGCGGCTCCCGGCCGTCGTCGGCGCCGACGAGGCGGCCGGGCGGCAGGGGGACGGTCAGGTCGGCGAGGGCGGCGGCGAGGTCCGGGTGCTGCGTCATGGCGCCCACCGTAGGAGCGGTCACCGACAATCCGGACGGGTGCGGGCGGGCAGGCGCCCGCGCCGCAGACCTGACCCCCGCGCGGTGGACCGAAACGGCCGAATCGGCCGAAAGCCGCTGATCAGGCCCAGGGCAGTTCCGAGCGGGTGCGCCAGTACGCCTCGGCCGGCTCGGCCATGCCGTCGAGGGCCGCGAGGTCCTGCGGGGTCAGCCGGGCGTCGGCGGCGGTGAGGTTGGAGGCGAGCTGGTCGAGGGTGGCGGCGCCGGACAGGACGATGTCGGCCCAGGGCTGGGCGGCGGCCGCGGCCAGGGCGAGGGCGTCGGGGGCGGTGGCGGTGCGGTCGGCGAGGGTGCGCAGGGCGGCGGTGTCGGGGCCGGTGGCGTTGCGGCCGGCCAGGCGGCCGTTGGCCATGCCTTCCTTGACCACGACGAGCCAGCCGGCCGCGTGGGCCTCGGCGAGGGCGGGGGCGGCGGAGGTCTCCAGCAGGTTCCAGGTGGCCTGGACGGCGGTGAACAGCGGGCGGCCGGCCACGGTGACGGCGAGGGCCTCGCGGATGGTGTCGCCCTGGGCGGGGCCGCTGGTGGACAGGCCCACCCGCACGCCGTCGGCGGCGAGCGCGGCCAGCCGTTCGTGCAGGTCGGGGTCGGTGAGGGCGGGGCTGCCGGGGACGACGGAGTGGACGAGGTAGACGTCGAGGCGGTCGCCGAGCAGGGCGCGGGTCTCGCGGACCTGGCGGTCGAAGACCGCCGTCGAGTGCTCCTTGACCTCGTGCGCGGCCACCCCGGCGGCCTGCCAGCCGGCCGTGTAGGTGTAGCCCCACTTGCTGCCGACCGTCACCTCGGCCGCCGCCCCGGGGTGTTCGTCCAGCCACTGGGCGAGGAACTCCTCGCCGCGGCCGTAGGAGCGGGCGGTGTCGAGGTAGCGCACCCCGGCGGCGTACGCGGCGTCGAGCAGGGCGTGGGTGCGCTCACGCAGTGCCTCGACGGTGCGGTCGGCGGGCAGGTCCGTGTCGCGCCCGAGGGTGATGTAGCCGGGCCGGCCGACGGCGGCGGTGCCCAGTCCCAGGCGCGCGGGCTGCGGACGGGCTGCCTGCGGGCGGGTGGGGGCTCCGGCGGTGGGGTCGGTCGGCATGGCGTGCTCTCCTCGGGCGCGACGGGTTCTCACCTGGGACTCTAGTCGTGCCCGATCATCCGCCGAACGGCGATCACGTCCGGTCGTCATCCGTCGGCGGCCGCGCCCGGTCGGCCGTCAGATCGCCCACCGCACGGGGTGCCACGGGGAGGAGACGCGCCCGGACCCCGGACCGGGCACCAGACCGGGCACCGAGCCGGACGCCGAACCGGGTGCCGAACCGGCTGCCGGGCCGAGCGGCTGATCCAGGCGCAGCACGAAGTTGACGTAGTCCAGCGGCTTGCCCGGCCAGTGGCAGTCGTTGCTGATGAGCAGCTGGCTGCGCACGCCGTCGCGTTCGGTGACCGGCCCGGGGGTGGTGCGCAGGTTGGGCCGCCAGCCGCCCTCCCACGAGTGGTGTTCCAGGGACAGCGTCCAGCTCTCCCCGTCGACCTGCAGCGCCGCGCCGACGCGCCCGGCCAGCACCCGGGAGCCGTGCGGGCCGCGTACGACCGCCCGCTGGTCGAAGTCGGCGCTGCGCCCGATGACGGTGATCCGCCACGCGCCGTGGTACCTGAGCATGCCCGCCTCCTGACGCCGGGTCGGGCGCCTCCTCCGGCGGGTGGCGCCCGTCCACGTCTACGGCCCGGGGCCGCCGCCCGGCTCACCCGGGCGCGGACCGGCCTTCCGGCCGCGTGGCGTCCCCGCCCCCTCGGCGGACCGGCCGCCGGCCACGGCCCCGCGGCTCGCACACCCGTCGTGAGCTGCTAGTGTTCCTCCTGTTGCGAGGGGACTGACCCCTCGCCAGGCGTCAGCGGTGCTACCAGAGCACGCCCTACTTTCAGTAGGGAGAGTCCGTGCGATCCGGGCCTGGCGCTCCATCGTCGGACGGGGTCCGGCACCCATCGGGGTGCCGGACCCCGTCCGCGTTTCTGCGGCCGGGGGCGGGGGCGGGGGCGGGCGCGCCGCAGGCCGCCGCGTGCCCCACCGGGGCGGCGAGCCGGTCGGCACGGTCCCGCGGCCCGACCGCCCGTGCGCACCCGGTCCCGGTCAGGCCGTCGCCCGGGCGGCGAGGGCGCGGAGCTGGACGTGGACGGCGGCGGGTTCGGTGCCGGTGAGGGCGGCGACCTGTACGGCGGTCAGGTCGAGGACCAGGTGCAGCAGCAGGACGTCCTGCTGCGCGGCGGTGAGGTGGGCGACCGGCCCGAACGGCCGCGGTCCGGCCAGGGTGCGGACCCTGCGGCGCACCGCCTGCCAGGCGCACGCGGCCGGGCTGGCGGTGGCCAGGGCGTCGAGCCAGTGCCCGCCGAGTTCCTCGAAGGCGTCGCGCACGACCAGTTGTGCGTCGGCGGCCGGCAGGATCAGGGCGGTGTAGTCGAGGTAGTGGCGCAGGTGGAGGTCGTGCAGCGCCCACAGGCCCAGGGTCGGTCCGCGGGCGGCCGCTGTGCGGGGTGGTGTCGGCATGGTGGTGTCCCGAGGTGTCCCGAGGTGGCGCGGTTGGGTGCCGGTCCGCGGACGGAGCGCGGGTGGCGCGCTCCGTCCGCGGACCCGGTCACACGGGCACCGGCGGGCTGTCGTCGGTGCCTTCGCGGCCCGCCGCGGCGCGGGGGCCGGGGTCGTCGGGCCGTTCGGCGGCGAGGCTGTTGCGCAGCGTCACCCACAGCCGGAACAGGATCTCCGTCGAGGTGCCGCCGCTGGAGGACTGCATGGCCCGGGCGAACTCGCTGTGGTGCATGCGGGAGTTGACCGGGACGGGCGTGCGGGCGTTGTTGGTCCGTTCCCAGGCCGCCGCCCACAGCACGCGGCGGACCTCCCTGACCTCGCAGGCCTCCATGTAGGCGAGGAACACGGGTTTGTGCAGCGGGGCCTCGCCCTTGAGGACCAGGGCCAGCGTGCTGGCGGGCAGGCGTCTGCCCCTGCCGCGGGCCCGGCGGTCCAGTTCCCGCAGGGAGGGCCAGTCGGCCTTGCGCCGCATCTCGTGCATGGCCTGGCGCAGGTCAGCGAAGGAGTCGACCTGCTCGGGGTCGACCCGCCGCGGCGCCCGCAGCCGCCGACTCCCCGAGGGGCGGGGCACGTGGGCCCAGTAGTTGGCCTGGGCCCACTTGCGCCGGGCTGTCTTGAGATCTCCGCCGCATTCGCGGGCGACGGCCTCGACGACCTTCCAGCTCGGCACGGAGCGCCCGCTGGCGGCCCGCTGCAGGGTGGTGGCGTGGTAGTTGGTCCGATCGGCGAGCTGCCGGTACGTCAGGTCGGCTCGTTCGCGCTGCTCGCGCAGCCATGCGGCCAGCCGGCCCAGTGCCGGTTCGGCCGCCTCGATCGGTTTCTCGCGGCGTCCCATCGCAGGCGGGCGCTTTCCGCTAGGCCCGCTCCCGTCGCCGTCCGGCGGCCAGCAGCCAGCCTCCGGTGGCCAGTTCGAGTGCCGCTCCGGCCGACATGCCGGTCGCCACCAGCGCGGCCGCCAGGACGACCGTCACCACGACCACGACGACGACCGAGGCCGGCTCGCCGAGCGCGGACGGCCGGGGCAGGCGGGGGCGGCGCGCGGGTTTCGGGGTGCCGGCCGCGCAGTGGATGCGGGCACGCCGGTTCCGTTTCCTCGTCATCGAGGATCCTCCTATATCACTGTCCACTCCAACGGACGGGCACTTCGCGCGGTTGGCGTCGCTCGGGGTGCCCGGTGGCGTAACACTCTGTCAGGCGTACGGGTGATTCCCAATCGGTTCGGTGAACATCGCGCGGATTGATGCGCGGCGGTCCCGGCCCCCGCCCGCAATCTCGGCAACGCCGTACCAGAAAGGGGCAGTTCAGCGATTTGAAACCGGATATTGATGTGCGTTCGTGCAGCGTCCACTTGTAAGCCGTCCTGGCCGGATGTGACGATCTGCAGCGGCGTCACCCGGACCTGCGGGTCCGGAACCCGGGGGGCGCTGTTCACTCCAACATCTCGGGAACATCGGCAACGGGCCGTGTTGGCGCATGGGCCCGCCCGGACAGCAGAGACCGCCCGGCCCTTGGTGGCCCGAGGCGGTCTCTCTGCATTCGTGGCAGCCGCTTGCACGGGAAGTCGACCGCGCCGACTTCCCGTACAACAGGCCCTCAGGGGGCTGGCGCGGGCGCGGGCGGCTCGCCGGTGCTCCCGGCCGGGTCCGCGGCGGGGGCTCCGATCGCGGCCCGTACCGTGCCGTGGTGTTCGCGCGGGGTGCCGAGCTTCTCGCTGCCCCACATCACGGCGGGCCCGATGAGGGCGGTGAGCGCGGCCGGCGCGACCATCGAGGCGGGGAGGTCGGCGGCCGTCGCGACGCCGACGATGACCACCGCCGCGACGCTGCCCGCGAGGACGACCGCGCGGTCGTGCCGGCTCTCCCGGGCGGTGACCAGGTCAGCCGGTGTCTCGGGAAGGTCCGCCTCGTCCAGCAGGCCCATCCACCGGCCCTGCACCGACCGGTCGAGCAGGGTGGCCACCAGCCGGGCCAGCCGGGGCACCGCCTCCGGCCCGTCCCGCAGGGCGTTCGACATCTCCCGCTCCAGGGCCTGCTGTACCCCGGCGATGTGCGGGCGCAGCGCGTTGCGCCGCTGCTCACGGTCGACGCCGTAGGTGGCGAACCAGCCCAGGCGGTTGGCGTGGCGGGTCACGTGCCGGTCGAGTTCGAGCAGCGGGATCGTCCCGGCGGCGGCTTCATGGCACTTCCGGAGGAGCCGCGCGAGGTCGACGGCCGAGGTGAGCGGAAGACTCTCACCGACCCGCCGCCGGTAGAGGAACATCGAACGGTAGACCCACAGCACGGCCGCGCTGCCCAGCCCGGCGCAGAAGGAGAAGGTCAGCAGCGTGTTCCTCCGGAGGAACACCGCGTCCTCCGAACTGCTCGGGTGCACGGTAAGGAAGAGGCCGGTCAGGGCGAATGTCGCGACCAGCGCCGCGGGGAGCAGGACGAAGACCAGGAGCCAGACCTCGATACCCCAGGACCGCCGGATCCCCTGGCCCCAGTGCTCCTGCAGCGTCGCCGGGGCCGTGCCCACCGGAGCGTGCAGGTCACAGCCGTACCCGTCGATGTCGGCCGCGCTCGGGACGACGGACCTCGGCAGGCGGCCGGCGATCTGCGGCGGGATCCACCACCCCTTCCACAGGTCCGGGATGTCCAACAGCATCATGACGGGCCGGTAGAGCACCCCCGCCACGAACGGCGGGACCGACAGCAGCACCAGCGACTCGACCCACCGCACGCACGGCCCCCGTTTCCGATCCGGACTTGATCGTGGAAGTGCCTACCACCGGGAGCGCGTTGGGAATCCCGCGCGGCCGGTCCGGCTCACGGGCGGGTGGTGTGGGCCGCGCGGGTGCGGCAGTGGGAGAGGGCGAGCTTGAGGCGGGTGTCCGGGCAGGGAACGGCGGTGAGGAGTTCGCCGGCGGAGACCAGGACGGTCCAGTAGCGGGCCGGGTCGCCGGTGCGGGGCAGCGGGTGGGCGGCGGCCAGGGAGAGGTAGGCGGCGGTCAGGTTGCCGGTGGTGAACCAGCGGGCCAGGCCGTGCCGGTGGCCGGTGCGGATGCCGCCCATGGCGTCGATCGCGGCGAGGAAGAGGTCGATGACGGCCCGGTCCCGGGAGTCGAGGACGGCCGGCACGTCGAACACGCCCAGGGCTTCCAGGAGTTCGCCCGTGTCGGCCTCGGCGTTCGGGCGGGGGTGGGGCGGGGCGAACAGGGCGTCGCGGCACTCGTCGAGCCGGCGGGCCGTTTCGACGGCCGGGATGTCGAGCGCGGCGCAGACCGCGCGGGCGCAGCGCTCGGGCTCGCCGGTGCGGCGGGCGAGGGCGGCGTAGGCCTCGGCGGGGGTATGGCCGGCAGTGAGGAGGTGCCGGGCGGTGAGGGCGAGTCGCATGAGGAGGTGCCTCCGGTTCAGACCGCGACGGCGGCGGGCGCGAGGGCGGGGACGGAGGCGTCGTCGGGATCGGGCGCGACCAGCACCCAGACGAACTTGCCGATCCCACCGGAGCGCGGACAGCAACCCCAGCGCTCGGCCAGCTCGTTGACGAGGAACAGGCCCCGCCCGCACTCGTCGTCCGGCGAAGCGGCGCGCAGGGAGGGGCGGCCCGAGCCGGCGTCGTGGACCTCGATGCGCAGCCGGTCCCCGACCACGGAGAAGCGGACCTCGACCAGCCGGTCCGCGGGCGCGTCGGAGTGCCAGACGGCGTTGGCGAACAGCTCGCAGAGCAGCAGTTCGGCGGTGTCGGCGTAGCAGTCGCCGCAGGGCAGCGCGGCGAGGTAGGCGCGCAGGAAGTGGCGGGCGAACGGGGCGGAGTCCGTACGGGAGTCCAGCCGGGCGGCGAACGGGCGGGGGCGGTGGGACACGGGCATGGCGAAGTACCTCGGGGGGCGGAAGGGGGGCGTGCGAAAGGAGCGCGGTGTCACGCTGTGCAAGCAAAAGATCGCGTTCCGGTATCAATGATCGGCGCCCGGAGGTACGGTGATGGCCGAAATCAGGTACCAGGCACATGTTGGTACGTCAGGGGGCTGCTGTGGCACACCGGCGAATCAAGCGGGAATTGACAGCCAGTTCGGCTCAACTGTTCGGCGAGGAGCTGCGGTTCTACCGGGAGCGGGCCAAGGTCACGCAGGAAGAGCTGGGCAGGCTGCTGCACTGCAGCCGGACGGTCATCACCCGCTACGAAAGCGGCCAGCGGCGCATGCCACCGGCGCTGGTGGAGAAGGCTGATGAACTGCTCCACGCGGGTGGAGCGCTGATCCGACTCTGGGGCCGCGTCGACTGGAACGCGCAGGCCGAGCATCCGGATTGGTTCCAGAGTCACGTCGACATGGAGTCTGAAGCCTTGGCTGCCAGGATCTTTCAGCTGGCTGTAGTGCACGGGCTTCTGCAGTGTCGCGAATACGCGGAAGCAGTATTTGCCATCAGTGATGCGGCTGGAAAACGTGACGTGATCCGGGAGCGGACAGTAGCCCGTC
>NZ_JBVJYK010000051.1:24506-26348 GCF_055600605.1 Kitasatospora sp. NPDC038210
CTGATCGCCGATGCGCTGGAAGGGTTCAGAGATGACGAGGACCGAGTTCAACGCGACTGCCTGGCACAAGAGCAGCTACAGCGGCGGCAACGGCGGCGACTGCATCGAGGTAGCCCCCGGATCCCCCAACCTCGTCCCCGTCCGAGACTCCAAGGACCCCCACGGCCCGGCGCTGGTCTTCCCGGCGGCCGCGTGGGGCTCCTTCATCGCCGCGGTGCGGCAGGGCGAGTTCCCGGTCGAGGGGTAGGGACAACCCCCCGGGGAATCGGCCGGGCTGCCGGAGGGGCTTGGCCGCGGCGTGCGTGGAGGATCAAGGGCGTCCGAACGGACCGTCCCTGACCCCACGTCACCGAACCGAGGCCCCGCGATGTCCCACGCCCCGTCCGCACGCCCACACCCGCCCCGTCCCCGTACCGCCGCCGCACCGCTCGACGCTGCCTTGCCGCCCGCTCCGGTGCGTACCGCGTTCGCCTTGTGGGTCACGGCCGTTGCCGCCGGCGCGTTCGAGACGGTCCTGGCGGTCGGCCGGATGCTCACCGACTCCTCCGGCTCCGCTTCCCAGATCGTCGCGGGCCTGGCCGTCCGTCTGCCGGTGTTCACCGCCGCGCTCCTGGTCGCCCGGCAGATGCGCCGGGGCCGTAACTGGGCCCGGATCGCTCTCGCGCTCGGCCTCGGCGTGCTGGGCACGGCGTCGATGGTGCTCCAGCCGGTCCAAGCGCTGGCTCAAGGCCGGTCCCTGAGCTGGGAACTGGCGCAGGCCGGCCCCCTGGACCTCGCCTTCGGTGCCAGCCGGGCCCTGCACGTGGGCTCGGTGCTCTCCGCCGTCGTGCTGATGTTCCTGCCCGCCGCGAACGCCTTCTTCCGGACCGCCCGGACCGCCCGCACCCGTCGGGAGCCCGGCCCGGCGGGGAGTTGAGTACGGGAACGGATTGCGGGCCGGGGCTGCGACCGGACAGGGTGTGGACGCAAACGTGCGTGCGACCCGAGAGGACACCCGGCCGGTGGAAGGCTTCCTGCAGCTCCTCCTCTACCCGTTCGTCAAACTCTTCGACGCCCTGCAGGGCGTGCGCGGGCACTGGCCCACCGAGCGGCGGATGCGCGCCCTCGCCTCCTCGCCGCGGGCGCGGGCGGCCCGGGCCGCGGAACGGGAGCGGATCCAGGGGGTGGTGGACGCGCTGGGCGCGGTGGAGGGGGTCGAGCACGTGCTGACCATGGTCTCGGACCGCTGCGACCGCCCGGCCGCCCTCGGCCTGTTCCGCACCACCCCCGAAGGCCGTGCGCTGATGGTCTGCCGGCTGTACGCCCGCGCCTACTTCGTGATCCGGGAGGACATCACCGCCGTCCTGCCCAGGATCGGGGCGGCGAACGTGGCCGCGTGGTCCCCCGCCGGACAGCGGACGAGCGCGGGCGGGACGGTCGAGCACGCGCTGCGCTGGTACCGCGACGGCGGCAGGACCGCAGAGGGCTGGGCGATGGACTCCCCCGAGCTGTTCAGCCCGGGGGCCAGGCTGCACTGGGAGCGGCCCGGCGTCGGCATCGACGGCCCGGCGCGGCCGGACCCGGTCGTGGACGACCCGCGCCACGTCCTGGACCGGATGCCGCCGGACGGCGACCCGGCGCAGCTGCTGCGCGAGGCCCGCGCGGACGGGCGGGGCGTGGTCCTGGAGCTGGTCCTCGGCGCGGGCGGGCGCGACCACGCGACGTACCACGTGGTGCCGCGCGGCGGCTTCGCGGGGCGCGGGCGGCTCTGAGAGGGTGTTCGATACCGATTTACGCTGCCGCGAGCGGTTTCGGGCGGAGGTATTGCCCGGTTCTATCCGGGTTGGCGGTCAGGCGGCTGGT
>NZ_JBVJYK010000052.1:0-20678 GCF_055600605.1 Kitasatospora sp. NPDC038210
ACCGAGACGACCGCCCGCCCGTCCGCCTGGACCGGCACGGTCCCCGTCGACGACACCACCCTCGCCGCCACCGACACCGGCGGTAGCGGCACCCCGGTCGTCTACCTCAACGGCTCCTACGCCGACCGGTCGCACTGGAAGCGCGTCATCGCCGAACTCGGCGACGGCTACCGGCACATCACCTTCGACGAGCGCGCCCGCGGAAAGTCGGGGACGTCCTGCGACTACTCCTTCGAGTCCTCGGTCCGCAGCCTCGACGCCGTCCTCGCCGCGCGGGGAGTCGAGAAGGCTGTCCTGGTCGGCTGGTCCTACGGCGCCATGCTCGCCGTCCACTGGGCCGCCCGGAACCCGGACCGGGTGCTGGGGGCGGTGTCCGTGGACGGCGCGATGACGCACGAGTGGCTCGACGACGCCACCAAGGCCCGGATCCGCAAGCTCTTCCGCCGCTTGAGCCCGCTGTTCCCGATCTGCCGCCGGCTCGGCATGGCCGCCCGGATGAGCGCCGCCCAGCACGCCGAGATCAACATCGAGCTCAACGAACTCTGCGCGCCCGCCGCCCTCGACCCGGTCTTCGACCGCATCACCGTGCCGACCCGCTACGTGCTGGCCACCGGCGGCAACCTGGGCGGCGACGCCGAGGTGATGGAACGGCTCCGCGCCGGCCTCAGCGCCGTGCTCGCCCGCAACCCGAACATCACGGTCAGCGCGAAGGTCCCGAGCAGCCACTCCAAGATCCTGCGCAAGGACTTCCGGGCCGTCGCCGCCGCCGTCCGCGAACTCGCCTGACGGTGCCGGAATCCGTCACGGCATCATCGGCGGCCGCCCCCACCCGTCACTCCCTACTCCCTGCCCCGCGCCCCGGCGTTCCGGGGGCGCGGCGAGGCGAGCTGCGGTCGGGCCTCGGGAGGCACCCGCGTCAGGGGGACGTTCCCTTCGGGCAGCGGCGAGTCCGAGAAGTATCCGATCCGCTGCGGTGCACCGCCCGGGCTCCCCGCAGGTGCCAGCGCCAGTGCCGCACCGACGGCTGCGATCGCCACGACCGCCTTCAGATCCCGCGCCACCGTTTCCTCGACCTCCAGAGACACACCGAGCACGCAGAGCGATGACAGTTATACCCTGCGCGCTCGGGCGCCCGCGCCCCCGCCGACGCGGGCTCAGGTAGGGGGACCCGTGCGGGTGCGGGTGCGGCGCAGGATCCGCTCCGCGAGGTCAACGGACTCCCGGACCGGGATCAGGCGGCACTCCGCGCCCCCGATGCGCGCGGTGGTGATTCCGCGGGCGGCCTGCAACACCTCCTCGCCGAGAGCGCCGAAGTGGAGGTCGTCCAGGTCGGGTGCCTCGAAGGCGGTCCACCCGTGCTCCCCCACGCAGCGGTACTGGCGGACGGCGACGTCGGGCATCCGCAGGTCGGCCAGGTGGAAGGCGGTGAAACGGTCCATCGGTACGCCGATCATCAGCACCCGGGCGTCCAGGTCGTAGAGCCGGCCCAGTGGGGAGTCGAAGCCCAGGTGGCACTCGTCCGGGTGACTGCCGGTGATCTCCTGCGCTCGACGGCCCACCGCCGCCCAGGAGGTCTGCGGGTGGCGGCTGCGGCACGCGCCCCGGTACGTCCGGATCGCCTCCGACAGCCTTCCCATGGTGGGTGACGCGGGGGTGGCGGCCGGGTCGAACCTCGGCATCCCGGCCAGGTAGTCCTCCACTTCCGCCGGGGAGAGACCGGCGGTGGCGGACTGGTGGATGCGCGAGGTGGCGGAGTTCTCGGGGGTGGCCGTGTAGGCGACCAGGGTGCCCTCGGGGCCCAGGACGTCCAGCAGGGCGTCGATCACGCCTGCCGCCCCGCCCGGCACCGGGCCGAGCGCGCGCAGGGACGCCTGGACGTGCAGCACCGTGCCCGCGCGGACCCCGAGGTCGGCGAACGCGCGGGAGAGCGGGCGGACATGAGGACGGACGGACGGCGTGACGGATGCGGCGACGGGTGGCCGGACGGGGTCTGCGACGGCGACGCTGCCGGTTCGCGGTTCGGTGAGGATGACGGTTCCCCGGGGTTGAGGGCCCCGGGGTGAGGGAGGTCCCGGGGCGGGGCGGAGTGGGAGGTCAGACTCCGGCCCGTTCCCGTCGCGCCCGGTCGGCCGCGTGCTCGGCGGCGGCGGGCAGCGGCAGGGCGAGCCAGGGTGCCACGGTGGCACGCATGCCGTCGGCGAAGCGCAAGCCGGTCCCGGTCAGGGCCCCGGACTCGGCCAGCCGCTCCACGGCCTCGGCGGTGTACCGCCGCCAGAGCGCGAACTGTGCGCGCGCCCGGTCGGCGGCCTCGCCCGGCAGCCCGTCGTACGCCAGGGTTCGGGTGCCCCAGTACTCGGTGACGGCCAGGTGGGCGTAGGTGCCTTGGAGGAGCCCTTCGAGCGGCCGGGGGTCGGGCCGCCAGGGGGCGAAGTACAGCGCCGTGTCGGCGCGGTCGTACAGGTCCATCAGGTCGAGCACCGCGCCGAGTTTGACGTGCTGGAACTCGTGCGCGAGCAGCAGCGCGAGCGTCGGCGCGGTGGCCGGCCGGGCGATGCCGACCGCGCCGTACGCCTGCCGGGCCGCCGAGCTGACGTCCCGGCCCGCCGGACCCGGCCGCAACGGGGTGACCGTCGTCAGTCCGGTCCGGATGCCCTCGGCGTACCCGGGCAGGTCCCGCCCGAGCAGCTCCCAGGCCTCGCGCAACGCACCCGTCCAGTCGAGCAGTTCGCCGTCCGGCAGCCGGTCCGCCACCGGGTGGTCGTGGCAGTCGCGCATCGGGTCGGCGTCCTCCAGGGCGACCGTCCAGCCGCCGGCCAGCCGGACCCGCCGCAGCGGCTCGTCCAGGGCCGTGCGCACCGTGCCGTCGCCGGCCCGCACCTCGAAGCCGTCCGCGCGCCCGGTGACCACCGCCTCGCCGTCGGGCAGGGCGATCCGCCCGAGCGTCGGCAGGTGCAGCCACCCGCCGCGCACCGGCACCGCGACCGCGTCCCCCCGCCCGGCCCGGACTGCGGCGGCCGCGGCCAGCGACGCCAGCGGGCCGAGCCCGACCGCCAGGTCCCCGGCGAGCCGTCGGGCCGCCCAGGCACGGGCGTACGGGTGCGCGAGGACGGCGTCGACGGCGGCGGGGGCCTCGACGTCCAGCTCCGAGAGCAGGGCCCACGCCTCGGGCCGCCCCTGTCCGGAGGCGTCCCAGGCGGCGGCCAGCATGGCCCGGGTGAGGGCGAGTTGGGAGCGTCCGAGTGCGGCCACCGTCTCCGCGCCGCCGTAGCCCCGCGCGAGTTCGTCGAGTTGCGACGACGCGAGCGCGCCGGGCAGCAGCTCGGGTTCGGCGGCGGACTGCCCGCCCCGGTTCGGCACGGCAGCCGAACCGGCGCTCCCCGCAAGACCGTTGATGAACGTCATGAGATCACCGCAGTAGACGGAGGGATGGTCGAAGCTGCCTCCTCCATCGTCGCTCCGGAATCGGTGGGCGTACAGCCCGCCTCCGCAGGAGCGCACCACGGAGCAGGCTCGGCAGGCCTCGCTCAGTCCGGCCAGGCCGGACTGGCGGGCGGCGATGCCGGGGTGGCCGGCCAGGTCGTCGAGGCTGTGCGCGAAGACGTTCAGCCCGGTGGCGGGCGCGCCGTCGTACGCGGTCTTCAGGCTGTCGGCCTGCTCGAAGGTGCCGTCCGTCTCCAGGACGGCCAGGTCCGAGGGCTCCAGCCCGAGCGACTCGGTCAGGCTGGAGAACCCGCGCAGGGTGCGGTGCACGGATTCGAAGGTCCGGACCGCGAAGGGCCGCCCGTCCGCTTCCCACAGCCGGTGGACGGTCAGCAGCCAGTCGGCGTACGGGGTGGCGCCCAGGGCGGCGGGGCGCTTGGGCCGCTCGTCCCAGGTGGCGTGCGGGAGCAGGAAGTCGACGGCGGGGGGACGGAGTTCGGCCAGGGCGCGGTACACCGCCACCGGGTCGTTCTCGACGTCCATCGTGCAGAGCAGCCCGGCGAAGAGGTGCCGGAACTCGGGCTCGTTCAGCAGCGCGACCGCCCGCAGCACCTGCGGATGGCTGCTGCGCCCGTCGGCGAAGCGCCGGTGGCGGTCGTTGGCGGCCTTGTCGCCGTCCAGCGAGATGCCGACCTTGAGGTCCAGTTCCGCGAACAGCGTGCAGAAGGCGCGGTTCAGCAGCACACCGTTGGTGTGGATGCGCAGGTCGAGCGCGCAGCCGGGCGGAAGCGCCGCCCGGAACGCCTCGGCGGCGCGGCGCAAGCGGTCCGGGCCGGCGAGCAGGGGTTCTCCCCCGTGCAGGACGACCCGGACGGCGGGCAGCCGGTGGGCGGCCGCGTGCTCGCCGATGCGTTCGGCGGCCTTGGCCAGGATCCCGTCCGCGATGACCTTCGGGCGGGAGATCCAGCTGCGGTCCGCGTGCTCGTAGACGTAGCAATGGTCACAAGCAAGATCACATCTGCTATGGATCTTGACCACGAACTGCGTCAAGGGCAGCGGAGTTGACGTCGTCATGGAACTTTTCGGAGATCCGTTCGGATCGATCGGCTCGGTTGGTCCTGCCCGGCGGTACGGGCCGGGTCAGATCGAGGAGTTGAAGGCCGCCACCGGCACGAGGCCGGATTCCGCGCCGGGGAGTGCGCGCTGGAGGCGGGAGGCGAGTTCCTCTGCCCCGAGGGCGGCGAGATCGGCGAGGGACGGACGTTCCGGCGTCTCCTGAGTGTCAGTGAGCTTGCCGGCCGGCCTGGTGCTGGTTACCGGAGTCATATTCGTTTCCTTAGGCGCGGTTAGGACCTGCCGAGGGTGGGTAAGCCCACCCAGTTGGGACCCAATGTAGTGCCCGCGGAGGCTCCGCGCGGCACGTTGTCGACTCACATTGGACTCACGTCGGGCCCGCCAGGCGGCCGACGTCGTACGACGGGCTCGGAGCCCCGAGTTTTTCACCCGGACAGCGGTCGCGCACTTCGCCCTGGCGCGCGCCGAAGCGCACCGCCGGGGTAAGCACCCGGGTAAGCGTTCGAGTCCTCCGGTTGATTCCCCCCACCCGCGGACACCGGCCGGAGCACCGACCTCAGGCCCGCTGACCGGAACCGCCACCCAGTTCCCGCACGGAACGCGCCAGCTCCGCGGTGAACTCCCGCCCGTGCAACGTCAGTTCACCGCAGTGCAGCAGGGTGTCCGCAGCCGCCAGACTGTGCCCCCGCCACCGCACGAACTCCCGCTCCGCCCGGCCCGCATCCGCGCCCGCGCTCGCGCTCGCGCCCGCGGCAGCCTCCGCACACCAGAAGTCCGCGACCCCCAGGTGCGCGTACGTACCCTGCAGCAGCGCCCCGGCCGGCCGCAGGTCGGGCCGCCAGGGGGCGTGGTAGACGGCCGGACCGTTGGGGCGGTGCAGCGGCACCAGGTCCAGCAGGGCGCCGAGTTGGACGTGCAGGAACTCGTGGACCAACGCCAGCGCCAGCAGCACCGGCTCCTCCGGCAACGAGGCCGCCACCGCCCCGAACGCCCGGCGGGCCGCGGCACTGACCGCCTCCCCGCCCGGGGCGGGAGAGAGCGGGACGATCGTGGTGACGCAGGCCGCGACCGCCTCCGCGTGCCGCCGGTGGCGGCTCACCAGGATCCGCCAGGCGTCGGCCAAACTCTCCTCCCAGCAAGCGAGTTCCGCGTCGGTCAGCGGCCCGGCCGGCGGGCGGCCGTAGTCCACCCGGCGCGGCCCGACGTGATCGACCGACGGCGCCCAGCGCAACCCGTCACACTCCAGCACCAGCCTCCGGCCGACGTCGGCCCGGAGGAAGTCCCCCAACTCGCCCGGTCCGCCCGGCGAACCCTCCGCACCCGCTGCCACGCCGCGCAGACACTCGGCCGCCCAGGCATCCAACTCCGGCCGCAGCAGGACTTCTTCCCACCCCGCCCGGTCCTCGCGCTGCAGCGCCCGCACCCGCGCGTACGCCTCGCGATAGCCCTCGTGGTCCGGCACAGCCCGACGCAGCGCGAGCAGCAGCAGCGCCCTCTTGCTCAACTGCCCCGCACGCAACAGCCGGACGGCCTCCGGCCCACCGCGAGCGCCCGCGATCGCCAGGAACGTCGCCCGGTCCACACCGTGCCGGGGCAGCCCGTCCGCCCCGCGCGCACCCGGCACCCAGGCCGCCACCGCCTCGTCCGTGCCCGCCACCACTCCTCCTCCTGCGCCGCACCGCCCCCATCCGCTCGCAGTCTCCCCCCGCCACGCCGGACAATCCGGCCAACGGACACGCATGACCCGAACGGACGAACCCACCCCACCCAACCCCGATCCCCCAACCGCCCGCATCTCCCCCCACCGAGAGAAACGCCCCCACCCCCACCCCCCACCTCCCAGCGAAAGTGCGCCCCCACCCCCACCCACCCCTTCCTCTCCCCCCGCGAGAGGGACGCGCTGCGGGGACGGACGGGGGCGGCGCAGGGGGTGGCCCGGAGAGGGGCGTTGCGGGTGATTTTCAGACTGCCAACGGCGCCCGACCCCCCACCCCCGGAGTCGGCAGTCTGAAAATCATCCAGCCCCCGGAGCGGCCACCCCCGGAGCCGACCCCGTCCGTCCACCCCCACCCTCCCGGAAGCCCACCTACCGAGCCCCGCGCAGCGGACCCCCCACCTCGGCGACCCCCTCCCGCAACCGCCCCGCAATGTGCCGGACCAACCGGTCCAGATCCGCGCAGTACACCGACGGATGCCCGAACCCGTCACCCGCCCACCGGTGCGCATACAGCCCGCCCCCGCAGACCCGCGCCAGCGGACAGCCCGCGCAGACCGCCCCGAGCCCGGCGAGGCCGCGCTGGCGGGCCCGGAAGGCCGGGTGCGCGGCCGCCTCCGTGAACCCGTGCCGCCACACGTCCAGGCCCGTCGCCGGGGCGCCGTCGTAGGCCGCCTTGAGGCTGTCCGCCTGCTCGACGGCGCCGTCCGCCTCGACCACCACCAGGTCGACCGGCGCCAGCCCGACCGCCTCGCTGGCCGCGCGGCCACCCAGCAGCAGCACCGCCAACTCCTCGAACAGCCGAACCCCGGTCTCCCGCCGCGGCGCGCCGAACCAACGGTCGAAGGCGGCGATCAGCCACTGCCCGTACGGCGCCGGATCCGCGCCCGTCGGGGGTGCGCCGGGCGGAGTCCGCGCCTGCAGCCCGGGTGGGGGCGCGAGCCAGGTCCCGTGGGGCAGCAGCAGGTCGAGCCGGGGCGGCGCGAACTCCAGCAGCGCCTCGTAGGTGTCGACCGGGTCCGCCGCCAGGTCGACGACGCACAGCAGCCCGGCGAACAGCTCCCGGTGCCGTTGCGAGCCGAGCAGCCGCACCGCCTCCGCGGTCCGGTCCCAACTGCCCGCGCCGGACGGCAGCCGGCGGTGCCGGTCGTGGTCGGCCCGGGTGCCGTCCAGGGACACCCCGACCGCGACCCGGTACCGGTGCAGCACGTCGAGCAGCGCCGGCTCGTCCAGCAGCCGCAGCCCGTTGGTCTGCAGGCCGAACCGCACCCGCGGCCCGCCGGCCCCCGCGATGCCGCTCAACTCCGCGAGCAGCGCCGCCAGGTGGCCGGCGCCGACGAGCAGCGGCTCGCCGCCGTGCAGCACCACGGACACCTCGTCCAGCCCGTGCTCGGCCGCGTGCTCGGCGATCCGCCGGGCGGTGCGGCGGACCGTCACCAGCTCCATCCGCCGGGGCCGCCGCCGCCAGCTCTGGTCCGCGCCCTCGTACACGTAGCAGTAGTCGCAGGCGAGGTTGCACCGGCTGTGGATCTTCAGCAGGAACTGCCGGAACGGCACCATGTCCGCGAACCTAGCACCGCCCGGCGGCCCCGCTGACCCCCCGTCACACGTGCGGGGGTTCCACGTCCGAGTCCAGCCGCGACCCGGCCCGCACCGCCACCGTCGTCGGGTGCTCCTCCCCCAGCGTGACCCGCGCCCGCCGGATGCAGTCCTTCCGCAGCTCCTCGGCCCGTTCCGTGTGCCCGACGGTGGCCAGTGACAGCGAGAGGTTGGAGTTGATGCCGATGGAGTCGTAGTGGTCGGGCCCGAGGGCCTCGGTCATCAGCGGCGCGGCCTCCAGTTCCACGTCGAGCGCGGCCTGTGTCTGCCCGGCCAGGGCGAGGTCGTTCGCGTGGTTCATCATCGCGATCGGGATGTAGAGGTGGTGGGCGCCGAGGACGGTCCGGAACTGTGCGAGCGTGCGCCCGGACAGCTCCAGGGCCTCCTGAGTGCGTCCGGCCAACCGCAGGTAGACGGACAGGTTGTTGGCGCCGGCCAGCGTCACCGGGTGGTCCTCGCCCAGGTAGTCGCGGTACCGCGCCAGCGCCCGTTCGGCCAGCGGGATCGCCCGGGTGGTGTCGCCGAGGGCGTTGAGGTCGCTGGCCAGGTTGGTGGCGGCGGCCAGGGTGTCGGGGTGTTCGGGGCCGTTGATGTCCAGGTAGCGCTGGTAGATGTCCTCGTCGATCTCCAGGGCCTCGTGGTACCGGCCGGCCCGGCGCAGTGCCACGGCAAGGTTCTTGCGGGCGCGCAGGGTGTCGGTGTGGCTGTCGCCGATGGTCTGCTGGTAGATCCGGACGGTCTCCTCCAGCAGGTCCAGGGCCTCCCGCAGCCGCCCGGTCTCGCGCAGGTCGCGGGCGTAGTTGGAGGCGGAGGACAGCGCGTAGAGGCTGTGCGCGCCGAGCGCGTCGCGCTGCTGGAGGTAGTTGCTGCGGTGCCGTTCCAGGGCGGCCCGGCGGTCGCCGGCCAGGTAGTCGGAGACGGCGAGGTTGTTGGTGATCATCAGCGTGCGCGGGTGGTCCGGGCCCAGGGTGCGCCGGGCGGCGTCCAGGGTCCGGCGGTCGAGCGCTCGGGCCTCGTCGTAGCGGCCGAGGAAGCGCAGGTCGGCGCCGAGGCTGTTGGCGACGGCGAGGGTGTGCGAGTGCTCGGGGCCGAGGGTCGCGGTGAAGCGCTCCAGGATGTCCCGGTCCATCTCGTACGCCTCCTGGAGGGCGCCCTGGGACCGGCGGATGTTGCTCAGCTGGGTGCGCAGCATCAGCGTCTGGGCGTCGTTGTCGACGTCGAAGTCGGGCCCGCCGTAGCCGTCCTGGCGCCAGTGCTCCAGGGTGCGCTCGGCCAGTTCCCGGCCGGACTCGTGCAGGCTGCGCTTCCACTGGTAGCGGACCGAGTCGATGATCCACTGCCGGACGTCCTCGTCGGCGCTGTCGACGGCCCCGGACGGCCAGAGGTGGGGCAGCAGTTCGGCGTACTCGGCCCAGTTGGCGGGCACGTCCGGGTCGCCGGGGTTGGCGGTGGCGAGCGCGGCGTGGACGACGCCGCGCAGCTCGGCCCGCCGCTCCTCCTCGACCTGGTCCCGGAGCACGGCCTGGACCAGTCGGTGCACGGTGATGGTCTCGCTGCCCTGGTCGGTGCGGGCGAGCCCGAACCGGTTGATGGCGCGCAGGAACTCGCCGATCGCGAGCTTGTCGCGGGGCGCGCGCGGGGGCAACCGCAGGGCGCGGGTGACGGCTCGGCTGTAGAGCAGCCGCATCGGGATGGCGTCGGGGCCGAAGAAGGCGCAGATCTCCAGGATCTGGGCGGCCGGGGCGTTCATCCGGCGGAGTTCCTCGACCGAGATGCGCCAGGTCGCGGCGGCCGAGTGCGGGTAGTCGGCGGTCCGCAGCCGGGTGCGCTCCAGCATCTCGGTGAGCTCCTCGTCGAGGAGTTCGAGGTAGGTGGCGATCGGCATCGACGTCTCCTGGAGCCAGACGGCGGCCTGGCCGACGGCGAGCGGGAGGTCGCCGAGGCGCTGCGCGACCTGGTCGGCGTCCTCCGGCGAGACGCCGCTGTTGAAGCGGCGCAGCAGCCGGACGCTCTCCTCGCGGAGGAAGACGTCGACCTCCACCAGGCCGGCGTGCCGGGCCCAGCCCTGGTTGCGGGAGGTGATCAGCACGTGCCCGCCGGAGGAGCCGGCCGGCTGCCAGGGGGCGAGCTCCTCGGGGGTGCCGGCGTTGTCGAAGACGAGCAGCCACCGGCGGTACGGCTGGCCGCGGCGCAGCGCGTCGAGGACGGCGGCGGCGGTGTGCGCGACGTCGTCGCTGGTGGGGACGCCGAGCCGGGGGGCGAGTTCGGCGAGCTTCTGCGGGATGTTGGCGGGCTCCTCGGCGGGCACCCACCAGACCACGTCGTACGCGGCCTTGAAGCGGTGCGCGTACTCGGCCGCGATCTGGGACTTGCCCGCGCCGCCGAAGCCGTAGAGCACCTGGCTGAGCACGGCGGCCGGGCCGCCGGTGAAGCGGTTGCGGAGCAGTTCGAGCAGCTTGCCGCGGCCGATGAAGGCGGCGTTGCGCGACGGCGCGTCCTGGACCTGCGGGGCGGTGCCGGGGAACCGCGCGGGCGCGATGATCTCGCCGCTGTCGGTGTCGAGTTGGCGGTTGCTGCCGGGCGGCGGGCCGAGTTCGCCGTACAGCTGGGACTCGGCGCCCGCCGCGGAGGAGCGGACCAGGTCCGGGGCGGACTGGCCGGCGAACGGGCGGGGTACCGGTTCGTCCGAGTCCTGCAGCCGCAGCGCGACCAACGCCGGCGAGCCGGAGGCGAGTTCGCGTCCCTGCAGGAGCTGCCAGACCTCGGCGGCGCGGGGCAGCGCGGTGTACTCGGGCGAGAGCAGGGCGAGCAGCCGGCCCTGGCCTTCGAGCGGCCCGGCGACCTCCGGCGGCCGGGGGCCGGTGTGCGGCTCGGCGGCGTTGTGCAGGGAGGTCTGGTAGCCGAAGCGGGTGAGGGTCCCCGCGGCCCACTCGGCCCACATCCGGTCCTCGGGCGCGTAGCTGACGAAGACCTGCCGCGGCACCACGCGGGCGGAGCGCAGGTAGGCGCCGTAGAGCCGGCGGCGGGTGTCGGCGGTGAGCGGGCGCAGGGTGCGGACCCGCCCGTCGGTGATCCAACCGGCCAGTCGTTCGAAGGCGTTGAGCAGGCTGCGGGCCTCCTGCGGCCGGTCGGCGACGGTGGCCGGCACCTCCTCGTAGGCGTAGAACGGCTTGTACGGCACTTCGACGTCGGCCCAGTAGCCGGCCCGGCGGTCGCCGGAGAGCCAGCGGCCGAGATAGGGCGCGAAGGCCTCACGGGCGTAGTCCCGGCCGGCCTCCAGGCGTTCCTGTTCGGCGTCCTCGACCCGCATCGGCACCGGCAGCACCCGGATCGCCCGCTCCTCGGCCTCGGCGATGGCACGGGCGGCGTCGACGCCGCCGCGGATGTTCTGGGCGCTGAAGGTGAAGCAGTCCACGACGGTGTCGGGCATCAGGACGGTGCAGATGCCCGAGGTGTCGCTGACGCCGGTACGGCTGTCGATGAGCACGTAGTCGTACCGGCGGGCCCAGCGTTCGCGCAGTTCGCGCAGGAACTCGCCGCCGCGGATGTCCCGGCCGTGGTAGAAGCTGCGCCAGTTGAAGCTGGTGACGGCCGCGGCGTAGGCGGCGTTCTGCCGGCCGGCGGGCAGGAAGTCGAGCCGGCCGCCGGGCGGCAGGTCGAGGGCTAGGCCGCAGAGGTAGCCGTCGAGGCGCCCGGGCTCGTCCAGCCAGGCGGCCGGCGGGAGGCCGACCGGCCCGGTGGCGGAGGGCAGCGCCTGCTTCACGTAGGAGCGCAGCAGGTCGATCAGGCCGTCGGTGGAGTGCAGTTCGGGGTCCACCAGGAGCGGGTGGTAGTACCGGTGGAGGCCGGGCGCCTCCAGGTCCCAGTCGACGACCAGGACGCGCAGGCCCCGGCTGGCGAGGATCCAGCCGACGTTGGCCAGGGCCATGGTGCGGCCGGTGCCGCCCTTGAAGGAGTAGAACGTGACGACCGAACCCGGTCCGCCGCGCTCCAGCTCTGCGCCGGGCTCAGTGGTCATCGTCCGTGTCTCCCCTCAGCGGGACAGCGTTGTCCTTGCCACGACTCTGGTGCGGGAGGTCCCTGCGGCCCTGGTTCTGGTCGAAGCGCGCGGGCGGGACCGGGCGGGGCCCCGGCGGGCCGGCGGGGATGGACAACCCGGGCATGGCCGGGCCGCCGCCGAAGCCGAAGGCGTCACCGCCATCGTCTCCCCAATCCAAGTTGTCGTCCATGAGCTTGTTCTGGGCGACCGTCACCATGATGGTGAGGTCGTTGTCGAAGCTCTCCCGGCTCACGTTGACCCGGAACAAGTGCTCCATGTCGCCCCGGCGCAGCCAGTTGCGCCGGAACACGTCGCGCACGCCCGTCCACAGCACGTCGCGCTCCGGCCCGTCGGCCGGGTCGGAGCTGCCGGTGGGCACCATCACGCCGGTGACGGGATGGTTCTGGTCGTCGTACTCGCGCAGCGCGGAGCGGTAGCGCGGGCCGCCGGCCACCCACGGGTCCACCAGCAGGATGCTGACCTGGCTGTCCTCTCGGGCCTGGTCGAGTTTCCCGCCGAGCCCGCCGTCGACCTCCTCCAGCGTGGTGGTGTGGCCGGCGGCGGTGATCACCTGCTGGGCGCGCGCCGCCAGCGAGGGGTGGGTCGGCGGATGGTAGGGCGCCCAGTGCCAGGGCTTGGCCCCGTACCAGCCACCCGCGTACGAGCCGCCCTCGGCGGCGGCCTCCGAGGCCCGCCCGGCCGCGATGAACAGCCGAACCATGCCGGGGACGGAGACCGCCTCGGGCGCCGCGGGGGGCGGGAAGTAGCCGCGCACCGCGCCGAGGTCGAACTCGGGCAGCTCTCCGAGCCGGCGGGCGGCCGCGTCCCGGATCCGCTCGGCGACCACCCGCACGACCTGCTCGTACGCCCCGCTCTGCGCGGTGCGCAGCAGGGCCCGCAGGCCGTGCCGGGCGTAGGCCTCGCCCATGTCCGGCTGGGCCCACTGGATCTTGTTCACCTCGTCGGCCAACTCGCCGGGCACGACGGGCTCCCAGAGCACCGGGATCAGCGCCGAGATGAGCTCCCCGGTGTCCTCGTGATGGCGCCGGACCCGGCCGCGGAAGGCGGTCCACTCCTTGCCGCAGTAGAGGCTGGTGAAGTACGCCGGCGAGTAGAGCGCGATCATGGTGCGGCTGCGGCCCAGCATCGTCGCCAGCTTCTCGGCCCAGTCGTCGCCGAGCCGCAGCTGCTCGGTGTCGCGGTAGGCGAGCTCCTCCGCGCGGACGCCCATCCCGACCAGCCGGCCGAGTTCGTCGCGCAGGTCGTTGAAGAACTGGTTGACGAAGGCGTCCTCGGCCTCGAAGTCACGACGCGCGTAGCTGAAGAAGAAGTACGGCCGTTGCTGGTCCTGCTCCATCACCTGTTCCCCCCGTGCCCGACGGTGCCGCGACGGCGCTGGTTTCATACCCCAGCATGTCGTGAACTCCACCAGTGGCGCTGGCGAGTTGGCGGATCCAGCGGCCGAGGGGGGTTTAGCCGGTGGTCAGGCGCACGCCCGCAGCCGGGAGCGCTCCGGCGCCCGGGGGCGCACCGGCGGGAGCGCGGGCGCGCCGAAGGGATCACCGGCGCGGGACGGAGCTCGCGGGCGCCGGGGCCGCGCCACCGGGGCCCCGACCGTCGGGCCACCGGCCCAGCGGCCACCGGTCGAGCAGCTACCGGTCGAGCGACGACTGGAAGGCCGCGAGCGGCTCCGCCCCGGGTGTCAGGGCGTCCGCGACCACCCGGCGCAGCAGGTCGCCCAGGACGGTGTCGGGCAGGGCGTCGAGCTCGTCGAGCGGCAGGGCGGCGACGTCGACCAGGTCAGAGCCGAGTCCAGCGGCGGTTTCCGCACCGGTGACGCCCATCAGTCCCTCACTCGATCGTGCCGGCACAGCGCGTTGCTGGCCGGATGTACATCGACCCAGGTCCGCGTCGGGCATCCTACACCCGAGGTGTGACGGAGTGTCAGCTGTCCGCCACCGCCGCGCCCGGGCCGACCCGGTCGGCCCAGGGGGGCGCGCGCCGCACCCGCACCCGCACCCGCCGCCCTCACGGGCAGAGCCGCTCCACCCGCCAGCCCGTCGGGCTCGCCGGGTCGGCGAGGTAGCGGAGGCGGTCGTGGAGGCGGTTCTCGCGTCCCTGCCAGAACTCGACGCTCTCCGGGACGACCCGGTACCCGCCCCAGAAGGGCGGGACGGGCACGCCCTCGCCCTCGGGGTAGCGGCGCTCCAGTTCGGCGTAGCGCTGTTCGAGGACCTCGCGCCCGCCGACGGGGCTGGACTGCTCGCTGGCCCAGGCGCCCAGCTGGGAGCCGTGCGGGCGGGTGCGGAAGTAGGCGGCGGTCTCGTCCCGGCCGACCTTCTCCACCCGGCCCTGGACGATCACCTGACGGGCCAGCGCGATCCACGGGAAGAGCAGCGCGGCGTGCGGGTTGGCGGCGAGTTCGGAGCCCTTGCGGGAGCCGTAGTTGGTGAAGAACACGAAGCCGCGCACGTCGTAGCCCTTGAGCAGGACGGTGCGCGAGCTGGGCCGCCCCGCGGCGTCGGCGGTGGAGAGCACCATCGCGTTGGGCTCGGTCACCCCGGCGTCGTCCGCCTCGTGGAACCAGCGGGTGAACTGGGCGATCGGCTCGGGCGCGAGCTGCTCCTCGACCAGGCCCTCGTGGACGTAGTGCTTGCGCATCACGGTGAGGTCCGGGCCGGGGCGGGCCTCGTCGGCCGGGGTCCGGGTGACGGGGCTCGGGGGCGTCGACTGGGCGCGTTCCGGGGTCTGCACGCCGACATCATCCCGTACGACAAGCAACCGGCACCGCTACCTCCGGACAAACCCCGGTCGGAGATAAGGTGACTCGCCACCGCTTGGCCGCCCGTCGTACGGGCAATTGTCCGGAACCGGGTGTTCGGTTCCGGACGATTCCCGGGCACGACCGACCCTCGACGGAAAAGTCAAGCGGGCCCGCGGCAAACATCACCACGGTGGTGTATGGCGCAATGCACCCCGTGCCTGTCACTCTGGCACCGAGTGCCAACCACGATTCGGTCACTGGTGTGCCCGCCCCACCACGGCGGGGCGCCGATCGCAGAACTGAAGGAGCCGTCGCATGTCCGATTTCGTACCCGGGCTTGAGGGAGTCGTCGCGTTCGAGAGCGAGATCGCCGAGCCCGACCGTGAAGGCGGCGCCCTGCGGTACCGCGGTGTCGACATCGACGACCTGGTCGGCAACGTCTCCTTCGGCCACGTGTGGGGCCTGCTGGTGGACGGCAAGTTCAACCCGGGCCTCCCGGCCGCCGAGCCGTTCCCGATCCCGGTCCACTCCGGCGACATCCGGGTCGACGTGCAGTCCGCGCTCGCCATGCTCGCCCCGGTCTGGGGCCTCAAGCCGCTGCTGGACATCCCCGCCGAGCAGGCCCGCGACGACCTCGCCCGCGCCGCCGTGATGGCACTGTCCTACGTCGCCCAGTCCGCCCGCGGCCAGGGCCTGCCGATGGTCCCGCAGAGCGAGATCGACAAGGCCGAGACGGTCGTCGAGCGGTTCATGATCCGCTGGCGCGGCGAGCCGGACCCGAAGCACGTCAAGGCCGTCGACGCCTACTGGACCTCGGCCGCCGAGCACGGCATGAACGCCTCCACCTTCACCGCCCGGGTCATCGCCTCCACCGGCGCCGACGTCGCGGCCGCGCTCTCCGGTGCGGTCGGCGCGATGTCCGGCCCGCTGCACGGCGGCGCGCCCTCCCGCGTGCTCGGCATGATCGAGGAGATCGAGCGCACCGGCGACGCCACCGCGTGGGTCAAGAACGCCCTGGACAAGGGCGAGCGCCTGATGGGCTTCGGCCACCGCGTCTACCGCGCCGAGGACCCGCGCGCCCGCGTGCTGCGCCGCACCGCCAAGGAGCTCGGCGCGCCGCGCTTCGAGGTCGCCGAGGCGCTGGAGAAGGCCGCGCTGGAGGAGCTGCACAACCGCCGCCCGGACCGCGTGCTGGCCACCAACGTCGAGTTCTGGGCCGCCATCATGCTGGACTTCGCCGAGGTCCCGGCCCACATGTTCACCTCGATGTTCACCTGCGCCCGTACCGCCGGCTGGTCGGCGCACATCCTGGAGCAGAAGCGCACGGGTCGGCTCGTGCGCCCCTCCGCGCGCTACGTCGGCCCCGGCCCGCGCCGCCCCGAGGAGATCGAGGGCTGGGACGCGATCGCCCGCTGACCACCCCGGACGAGCGTCCGCGCACGGCCCCTGACCAGCGGGTCCGGCTTCCGGCCGGGCCCGCTGTCGGCATCCCGGGCAGCGAAGATCACAGTCTCAGCGGGCGGACGACCGTACCGCCGCGGAGCCCGCCGCCGGTAGGCTGCGCGCGTGGCTCAGATCCAGATCCCCGCTGACATCAAGCCCGCAGACGGCCGTTTCGGCTGCGGACCGTCCAAGGTGCGCCCCGAGGCCCTCAGTGCCCTCGCCGCCACCCAGACCTCCCTGCTCGGCACCTCCCACCGCCAGGCCCCGGTCAAGAACCTGGTCAAGCGCGTGCGCGAGGGCGTGAGCAGCCTCTTCTCGCTGCCGGAGGACTACCAGGTCGTCCTCGGCAACGGCGGCTCCACCGCCTTCTGGGACATCGCCGCCTTCGGCCTGGTGCGGGAGAAGTCCCAGCACCTGGACTTCGGCGAGTTCTCCTCGAAGTTCGGTTCCTCGGTCAAGGCGGCCCCGTGGCTCGCCGAGCCGAGCGTGATCAAGACCGCCCCGGGCACCCACCCGCTGCCGGTCGCCGAGGCCGGCGTGGACGTCTACGGACTCACCCACAACGAGACCTCGACCGGCGTCGCGATGCCGATCAAGCGCCCGGCCGGCGCCGACGAGGGCTCGCTGGTCCTGGTGGACGCCACCTCGGGCGCCGGCGGTCTGCCGGTGGACATCACCGAGACCGACGTCTACTACTTCGCCCCGCAGAAGTCCTTCGCCTCCGAGGGCGGCCTGTGGCTGGCCACCTTCTCCCCGGCCGCCCTGGAGCGCGCCGCCGAGATCGCCGCCTCCGGCCGCTACATCCCGCCGTTCTTCTCGCTGCCGACGGCCATCGACAACTCGTCGAAGGACCAGACGTACAACACCCCGTCGATCTCCACGCTGTTCCTGCTGGCCGACCAGCTGGAGTGGCTGAACGGCAACGGCGGGCTCGACTGGGCCGTCGCCCGCACCGCCGACTCCTCGTCCCGGCTGTACTCCTGGGCCGAGAAGTCCTCCTTCGCCACCCCGTTCGTGGCGAACCCGGCCGAGCGCTCCCAGGTGGTCGGCACCATCGACTTCGACGAGTCGGTGGACGCCGCCGCGGTCGCCAAGGCACTGCGTGCCAACGGCATCGTGGACACCGAGCCGTACCGCAAGCTGGGCCGCAACCAGCTGCGGATCGCGATGTTCCCGGCGATCGACCCGGCGGACGTCGAGGCGCTCACCCAGTGCATCGACTACGTGGTCGAGCAGCTCTGAGCACCCGCTGAGGCATGCGTGAGGGCCACCGCCCACCCGGGCGGCGGCCCTCACGGCCGTTCCCGGCCTACCTGCCGGCCAGTGAGCTGATCAGCACGACGACCAGCAGCAGCACCAGGGTGCCGGAGACGATGCGCATACGAGTCTTGGGGTCCACGGTCAACGAGCGTACCTCCGTCGCGCGCCCGACCGGACGGCGAGGCCGCCCGGGGCCTCAGCACCAGTCCGCGAGGGGCCAGGAACCCAGCGACTCGTAGTGCGCGGAACCGCCGTCCAGGTCGCTCTTCATCAGGTGCAGCTCGGCGGCCTCCCACTCCGGCCCGCGGTAGTCCGCCAGCGCCGCCGCCAGACCGTCCAGCTCGGCCGCGGCGACCCGCTGGACGGCCCGCCGGTGGCCGCGCGAGGAGCCCGCCCGGGCGAGCGTGAGGTGCGGGTGGAAGGCGAAGGTGTCGGCCGACTGCCCGACCACCTCGGCGGTGGCCTCGGTGACGGCGTCGGCCAGCCGGCGCAGCGCCCAGGTCTGCCCCTCGATGCCGGCCCAGAGCACGCGGTCCCCGAACCGCCCGGCGCCCGCGATCCGCAGCCGGTGCACCGGGTGGAGCTCGGCGACGCCGGCCAGGCCTGCCGACAGCGCCGGCAGCCACTCGGCGGGCACCTCGCCGAGGAAGGCCAGGGTCAGGTGCCAGCCCTCGGCCGTGGTCCAGCGCAGCCGGTCCGCCCCGGGCAGCCCGCGCACCGGCGCGACGGCGTCGGAGAGCCCCTGCAGTGCCACGACCGGCGGGAGCACCGCCACGAAAAGCCTCATGCCGCCATTCTCCCGTTCCGCGCGGGCCGGCGCGTGGGCGCGTTCCGGCGGCGCGGGGCCCCGGCCCGCCCGCGGGCTGCCGGAACGGACCCCCGGCGCGGGCCCCGGCCGGGGCTTCCGGCGCCCGCGGCTTTGGGCTAGAACGGTTCCATGATCGATTCCAGTGGCATGAAGATCCGCACCGGAGGTCCGGAGGACGTCCCCGACATCCTCGCCCTGCTCGACGGCGCCGTGGCCTGGCTGGCCGCCCGGGGCCGCACCGGCCAGTGGGGGGACCAGCCGTTCAGCACCACGCCCGCCCGGGTCGAGCACATCGAGCAGTACGGCCGCGAGCCGTTCCTGATCCGCCTCGCCGTCGACGACGAGGGCCGTACGGTCGGCTCGTGCGTGCTCTCCGAGGTGCGCGGCACGTACATCCCCGCGGTGGACGAGCGCGAGCTGTTCGTCCGCAACCTGGTCACCGACCGCACCCGCAAGGGCTCGGGCATCGGCGCCGCACTGATCGCCGACGCCGTCGAGGAGGCCCGCCGGCGCGGCATCGGCCTGCTGCGGGTGGACTGCTACGGCGGCGGCGACCGCAGGCTGGTCGCGCAGTACCGGGCCCTCGGCTTCACCGAGACCGAGAGCTTCGAGGTCGAGCAGCCGAACGGCGTCTGGCACGGCCAGGTCCTCGCCATCCGGCTCTGACGCAGCGAGTCCGGCTCCGACGCCACGAACCCCCGGGGGCGAGAGCCCTCGGGGGTTCGTGGCGCATCGGACGGCGCACCCGACGACGCGTCAGCAGGCCGCGGCCAGCTCCGACTTGCGCGCCACACCGGTCCGCGGCACGACGGCCACCACCCGGCCGCCGCGCCCCGGGTGCAGGTCGAAGCGCACCCGCAGGTCCGCGCTGCGGGCCAGCACCAGGCCGACCGTCGCGGCCGCCAGCGCGGACACCAGCCCGCAGGCCAGCAGGCCGAGCCGGGGCCCGTACGAGGCGGTCACCCAGCCGACGATCGGGGCGCCGATCGGCGTGCCGCCGGTGAAGACCAGCACCAGGAGGCCCATCACCCGGCCGCGCATCTCGGGGTCGGTGGCCAGCTGCAGCGTGGAGTTGACCGAGGTGTTGAAGCTCAGCCCGAACACCCCGATCAGCATCAGCAGCAGCGCGAAGGACCAGTAGTCGGGCGCGAAGGCGGCGACCACCTCCAGCGCGCCGAAGGCCAGGGCCGCCCCGACCAGCCGCCGCAGTCTCGGCGCGCCCCGACGGGCGGCGAGCAGCGCGCCGGCCAGCGAGCCGACCGCCATCGCGGTGTTCAGCAGGCCGTACTGGCCGGCGCCGACCTTGAAGGTGTCGTACGCGAAGCCGGAGAGCAGCGTCGGGAAGTTGAAGCCGAAGGTCCCGATGAACCCGGCCAGCACCATCGGCCACAGCAGTTCGGGCCGCTCCTTCACGTACCGCAGGCCCTCGCGCAGCTGCCCCTTCTCGCGGGCGATCGGCTCGGTCGGGCGCAGTTCGCTCTCGCGCATCGCGAGCAGCCCGCCGATCACGGCGGCGAAGGACAGCGCGTTGACGGCGAAGGCCCAGCCGCTGCCGACCGCGGCGATCAGCAGACCCGCGACGGCGGGGCCGACCAGGCGGGCGGTCTGGAAGTTGGCGGCGTTCAGGCTGACGGCGTTGGCGAGGTCCTTGGGCCCGACCATCTCGGAGACGAAGGCCTGCCGGGTCGGGTTGTCCACCACGGTGACCAGGCCGAGCAGCAGCGCGAAGGCGTACACGTAGTACGGCGTCACCACGCCGCCGATGGTCAGCACGGCGAGGCCGGCGGCCAGCAGGCCCATCGCGCCCTGGGTACGGATCAGCAGCCGGCGCTTGGGCATCCGGTCGGCGAGCACACCGCCGAACAGGCCGAGCAGCAGCATCGGCAGGAACTGCATGGCGGTGGTGATGCCGACCGCGAGCGGGCTGCCGGTGAGGCTCAGCACGAGCCAGTCCTGGGCGATCCGCTGCATCCAGGTGCCGGTGTTGGACACCACCTGGCCGGCGAAGTAGTAGCGGTAGTTGCGAACGCGCAGGGAGGAGAACATCCCCCCGGGCCTGGTGAAGCCGGCGCCCGTGGGGGACGAGGCCGCAGGGGTGCGGCCCTGAGCGGCGGGGTCCGCCGCGGTGCGTTCGTCGGGGTCGTCGTCGCCGCTGCCGGGCAGCCCCGTGGGGGCGGGTGCCTGGGCGTCGGCGGCCGCGGCGCTCGCCGCGGAGGGATCGGTGGTCGGGTCGTCGGTACGGATGGCGGCGGCGCTGGCTGCGGCCGGCGGTGTCACTGTGGTCTCCCCTCGCGGCGCGACGGCCATGGCGGTGGCCGTCGCGCTCCTGGTGTCGGTGGTCGGTCCTGCGGTGATGCGGGCTCCTTCTCCTCCCGGCCGGCGAGCCGGGTTCGGTGTGCCTTGAGGTGTTCGAGCTACAGGTGGGCGAGCTTGTAGAGCACGGGCGCGGCCTCCCGGAGGACGGCCCACTCCTCCTCGTCGAGCCCTTGGGCGAGCTCGGCGAGCCAGACGTTTCGGCGCCGACGACTCTCCGCGAGGATCGTCTCGGCCTGCTCGG
>NZ_JBVJYK010000053.1:0-16781 GCF_055600605.1 Kitasatospora sp. NPDC038210
TTGGCCTGGGAGTCGTGCGAGCCGATCCGGACGGCGCCGGGGCTGACGTACAGGGTCCACTCGATCGACTGGCCGCCGTCCCAGTGCGCGGCGGCCGCGCGCTGCGGGGACATGAACGGCGAGCGGTCGCGGGCAGCCTCCCACTCGTCCGGGTCGAGCTCCGGGCCGAAGTGGTCGCGGACGTGCCCGATCAGCTCGGCGCCGGGGAACCCGCGTCCCCGCCGAACCTTCCGCCCCTTGACCTGCGGTTTTCCGTCCGCCGGGGCTCCCGGCGCCGTTGGGCGGCCGGTCGCGGCGAAAAGTCGGGAAGAGATGGCCGATGTGACAAGCCCCAAGGCCGAGGCGGCGTCAGCGGGGTTCGCGGCGTTGCGGGCTGACGGTCCGGTGGTGGGCATGGCGAACAGCGCCAGAGAGTTGATCTTGGTCTCGGCGCTGGTGATCTTGGTACGCGAAGAAACCGACCGGGGCTCGACCGCCGGGGCGGGAGCGTCACTCAGGCCGGTGACTGTCGGAGGAGTTGTTGCGCGGATGGCTGTGCCACCCGCTACCATCGGGTTCAAGTGGTCAGGTGTCCTGTGTTATCGCGGCGAGCGAATTCTTGGACCTGATCGCCTAGAGAGGCCGGGTGGTGGAACACCCGGTCTTCTCGCGTTTTCAGGTCTATTGACGACCGATCATGCCCTATTCGGGCGTTCGGCGTGGCGTACGGCGCGAAAGTGCCGGATGTGATCTGGAAGACCGTTGAGGGCCGGCCCCCGTCCGCGGGGACCGGCCCTCGGTGTTTCTGCTGGTCTTCAGGTCACCTCGGTCACAGCAGGCCCGTGGTGAAGGCGGTGAGATCGGCATCGGTGCGGCTGCTGGCGCTGGCCCGGATCAGCGCGACCATGTACCGGCCGTAGACCTCCTCCTGGGCCGGGGTGAGCTCGATCCGCTCCTGGCCGGCCCCGGCTCGCACCACGGCCAGCAGCTCGGCCCGGTCGGCCGCCTCCTCCCGCGTGATCTCGCGCTTGAGCACCGGGGCGAGCGCCCGGCGGGCCCAGGCCGCGACGGCCGCGCCGTCGGTGCCCTCCCCCGTCCACCACGGGGCGTGCCGATCGCCGGCGGCGTCGTCGAGGAAGGTCGACAGGTCGTCCTCCGCCTTGGCCAGCTCGTCACGCAGCCAGCCCAGGTGGATCAGGTCCCGCGCCTTCACCTGGACGTCGAGCAGCTGCACCAGCTCCGTGCGGCCGTCCGCGCCGACCAGCATCGGCACGCCGGGCACCAGGTCGGCCCGGCCGTAGACCACGTCGGCCATGCCGGGCGTCAGGGCGTCGAGGACCCGCAGGTACGACTGGTAGATGGCCTCGCCGTCGACGTGGCCGGGCAGCGGCGACCACGACTCGCCGTCGTCGCCGGGCAGCGGGCGCAGCTGGATCAGCAATGCCTCCTCCATCGCGTAGAGGTCGCCCAGGACGTCGGGCTCGGCGGGCAGGAGCAGGTTCACGGTGGCGGCCTGGGCGGCGGAGGCGTTCTCGGCGGGGTTCTGCTGATCGGTCATGGTGGTCATCCTCCCGAGTGGGTCTGACGGTTCGTGCCGGTTTGGGCGATCCGGTCAGGGGTTGCTGATGGAGCGCCAGGCATCCCACAGCCGGGCCTCGGTGGCGACGTAGCCGCCGCTGCGGAACGCGGCGATGGCCGCGCGACCGGACATCGGGGGGTTGGTGGAGAACTTGAGCCACCGCAGCACCGCGGCCACCTGGTCGTCGGTGATGG
The DNA here is from genome assembly GCF_055600605.1 of Kitasatospora sp. NPDC038210. Lineage (NCBI taxonomy): Bacteria > Bacillati > Actinomycetota > Actinomycetes > Kitasatosporales > Streptomycetaceae > Kitasatospora > Kitasatospora sp. NPDC038210. The sequence continues at coordinate 1,753 of NZ_JBVJYK010000053.1, forward strand.
CCTCGCCGGGGACGGGCTCGGCGATGCCGGCGACCGTGCATACGTCGGCGAGCGCGGCACCCGTAGCGCCGGGTGCTACGGGTGCTACGGCGGGCAGCGCGGGTGCTACGGCCGGGGCTCCGACAGGGGCGTTGACCTGCGCTTCGAGTGCTACGGCGGGTGCTACGGCGACGAGGGTGAACATCCCGGACAGGGCGTCGTCGGCGGCGATGGTGAGCCGCTCGCGCTGCACCTCGGCCAGGTCCGCGCCGAGCTGGAGGTCGCCCTCGCCGACCTGTGCGGCGAGCCGCCACGCAGCGCGCTCGGAGCGGGCACGGGTCTTCTCGTCGGGGTGGCCGGCGGCGCGGGCGCGGTGGTAGGCCAGGCGCCGGGTCGCATCGGCGGCGCGACGCTGGGCCTCGGCGTCCACCCCGGTCCGGCTCACCACGATCGAGCGGGCCAGCAGGCCGGACAGCTCGGCGGCAGCGGTCATCGCCATGGGGGAGATGGCGTAGGCGGCGGCGTCGGCCAGCGTCGGCGCGATGACCACCCCGGCCACCGAGGCGGCGGCAGGCACCGCGACCAAGGCGAGGCGGAGCGCGGCCGGGTAGGGGCGCTGGATGAGGGTCAGGCCGAGCATGGCGACACCGAGCACCAGGACGACACCCTCGCCGCCAGCGACGAGCGACAGCGCCCGACCGGAGTCGTGGAACACCGCCTTGGCGTTGCTGTAGGTGCCGTACGCCCCGGCCATGCCGACGGCGGCGCAGATGAGGAACAGGGCGGCGAACAGGAGGCCGGTCGGCCACCCGATGGTTCGCGGTCGGTCATACTGCGTGGTGTGGGACACGGGAACCTCCGTGGATCACGGGGCCGCTCCGGGGTACAGCCGGGCGGCCCACTTTGCTGTCTGGCCTGATCAGAGCTCGTAGTCGTACACCGACACGCGGCCGGGGCCGGAGACGGACACGCCGTACTCCACGACCACCTGGTCGCCGGTGCGCAGGATGGTCGAGGCCTCCTTCACCGCAGCCGGGAGCGTGAGGCCCAGGGCGAGCGCGTCGGCCTCGGTGGCAAGTCGGACGTCGATGGCGTCCCGGCCGACCACCGCACGCTGACCGGTCACCTCCTCCAGGTAGCCCCACGAGCCCTTGATGATCCGCTCGGGGACCAGGAGCAGCGGGGCCCGTTCGGCGAGGGCACCGTCGTACCAACTGGTGCTCGCCGACAGCGGCTTGTCGTCGCGGGAGAACGTGATGCGCAGTCGGCGGATGGCCGGCGCCCCGGGCTCGATGCCCAGGACCTCGGCGACGTCGGCCGGGGCCTCGGTCAGCTCCGCCGCGACGATCCGGGCGTACTCGCCGGTGTCGCCGTAGATCTTGCCGGTCTTCCGAGTGGCCACAGCCCTGTCCATTCCGGAGCGGTGCAGCGGCTTGGGGCTGCCCTTCACCCGGGCGACCTGGCCCGGTCGGGTCTCGATCAGCTTCTCGGCGGCGAGCGTGTTGATGGCGCGCTGGGCAGTCGGCCGGCTGACGCCCCAGTCGCGGGCCAGCTCGGTGGCGGACGGGAGCGGGTCGCCCGGGGCCAGGGCGCCGCTGTCGATCTGCTCCCGCAGGTGGGTCACCACCTGCTGGTAGGCGGGGGCCGGGCGTTCGATCTCGGGCACGTCGATTCCTCCTATTGGTGACGGATGGTCACCACCTTAGCTAGCCGCTTGCCATGTAACCACCTGGCTTATCAGGTTGTCCAGCCTGTCAGGTGTGTTGACAGGTAGTCAGGTGCTCAGGCAGAGTGATCCTGCGACGCCGGAGAGGCATCGAAGCGGTTCACCGCTTCCGAGCCTCTGACCTCGGCCTTTCCGGCGGCGCACATCGCTCCATCCCCGCTGTTCCTCAGCGGGTGACCTGTAAAAGCGAAGAGCCGCCCAGCTCTGACCCTGGGCGGCTCCCGCGCAGATCCCAGGAAGGTGGGAACGCGCATGAACAGGATCGCACCGGCCCCCAAGGTGCCGCCGATCACCCCCGAGGACATCGCCCGCGCCACCGCCGGCGCCGCCCGCCTGCTCGGCGTGCTGCTCGGCAAGGTCGGGGGCTCGAAGTGAAGGAGATCCTCGACCTGCCGATCCTCGGCACGGTCCGCCGGGTGCCCGAGCTGGCGTACCAGGTCGCCGCGCCGGTGACGGCCGGCACGGTCACCGAGCTGATGCGCGAGCCGTGGTGCCGCCGGGTCGAACTCACCGACGGCACCACCGACGGAACGAACGGACACGCCCGGTTCCGCGCCCTGTGCGAGATGGACGGCAACCCGTTCATCGTCACCGGCGACGTCAGGCCGGGGGCGTGATGTTCGGCCTCGGACGCGGCGAGAAGCCGCAGCAGACCGGCCAGCAGCGCCGAGCGAAGGCCAACCGCGAGGCGTCCCGCCGAGGCGAGCAGGCGTTCATCCGCCGCGAGCAGGCCCGCGACCGCGCCGTCTACGGCGGCACCGCCCCCGCCCCCCGCGCCTGGTGGCGCTCCTCCTGACCCGTCCACCCCAGGGCCCGGCTCCGGCCGGGCCCGCCCCGAGAAGGGCACGCACATGATCGGCAACATCATCTGCCTGGTGTTCATCCTGGTGGACGCCGCGATCTTCTTCGGCCTCTCCGCCATGTTCGTCGTGCAGGTTCGGCGGGGGAACCGGTGACCACTCCTCCGCCCCCGCCCCCGAACTACGCGCCCACGGTCGGCCTGCCGACCACCTGGTGGTCCCAGACCGCCGCTGCCGTCTGGACCCCGGAGAACATCGCCGCGGCCGACCGGGCGCAGCAGCGCACCGTTGAGGCGCTCGACCGGCTCAGCCAGACCATCACCGAGACCCCCGAGGAACGCCTCGCACGCCAGCGCCGCGAGCGCGCCGACCGTGACGCCGTGTACGTCGCGGAGGGCAAGACCCCCAAGGAGCGCGCCGCCCGTCAGCGCGAGGTCTCCAAGCGCCGGCGCGACGAGGACCGCCAGCGCCAGCGCCGGGCCCAGCGCCGCGCGTCGATGCTGCACAAGGTCGACTCCAGCGAGCGCGCCCGCCGCTTCCGGCGCTGGTGCGTCCTCACCGCCCTGTCGGCGAGCGTCGGTTACGCGGTCGGCCTGGTCCAGTGGGCCGACGCGCAGGGGATCGGCGCGTACGTCGTGCTGGCCGCCGGGTGGGCGCTCGACCTGTGGATGCGCCGGGATGCCACCGGCCACATGACCCGGGTGTCCGAGGTGCGCGGCGTCATCCGCCTGCCCGCCCTGGTCCTGGTCCGCGTCCCCGTCGCCTCCGCGCTGGCCGCCGCGTGCAAGCTCGCGCCCCTGCTGGCCCTGTCCGGCCCGCTGTTCAACCACCTGATCAACAGCATCTTCAACTGATACCGAGGGAGTTCACCACCATGTTCGGAGCCATCGGGTCCGGCGGCGCCATCCTGTTGATCGTCGTCGCCCTGTTCCTGCACAAGAAGGGCGGGGGCAAGCTCCAGCCGGTCAAGTCGCACCACGTCATCTACTGGGGCGCCGCGCTCGGCCTGCTCGCCGCCGGGGCCGGGCAGGCCCTGAGCCAGATCGGCACCGTGTCGACCACGATCAGCCAGTCGCTCAACGCGCAGTCCGGCACCGTCGGCCCGATCGGCGCCGGCGCCGTCGCGCTGCTGCTGATCCTGATCGGTTTCGGCAGCAAGCCCCACATGGGCAAGGACCTGATCGTGGGCGTCGCGCTGCCGGGCGCACTGTCGACCGCCGGGGGACTGCTGGCCATTCCGGTGACCGTCCTCGCCTCCCTGCTGCACGGGTTCGGTGCCTGATGCGCGAGCTGTTCGAGGGCGTCAACCTGGCCACGTTCGCCGCCGGGAACCGACGGATCATCAAGGCCGTGAAGGCCCGCACCGCCAAGCCCGAGCCGGACCCGTGCGAGCACCCGGACCACAAGAAGAACCCCACCCACGCCGAGCACTGCCCCAACCACCCCGCGCCGAAGCCGGAGGCCGCCCCGGCCGAGGACGCCGAGCACCCGTTCGTCACGTGGGCGAAGCGGATCGGCGGCACGATCGTCGCGCTGATCCTGCTCTGGCCGATCGTGGGGAAGTGGGTGCCGACCGTCGTCGGCGGCACCCTCGCCCTGTGGGTGATCGCCGCGCTGATCGCCGGTCAGCCCGACCCCAACGCCAAGCCCGCGGCCGAGGCCGCCACCACCGACGGCGGCGACCAGGCCGACGACTCCGACGAGGACGACGACGACCAGGCCGAGGAGGAGCTCGAGGACGAGCCCGCCGAGGCCCCGGCGGCGACCGTCCCGACCCCCGCCGACGCCCGTCGCGCGGTGGCCGTTCTGGGGGCCGCCGGCACCCACGTCGCCCTCACCGCCGTGACCGCCCATCTGGCCGCCGAGCACCCCCTCTGGAAGCGGTCCGGGAAGGCCGTCCGCGCGCTCCTGCGGGAGGCCCGCGTGGAGGTCCGCGGAGGGGTGCGGGTGGAGGGCGTCAGTGTGCCCGGCATCCACCACGACGACGTGCCCCCGCTCCCCTCCCCTTCTGAGGCCGCCCCTGGTGGCGTTGTTGTCGCAGGTCAGAGCAACAACAACAACGCCAACAACGCCGAAGAGTGGTCCACCCGAGAGGGGTTCGTCATGCGCGCCGACCCGGACAACCCCTCCCGGACGATCATCGTCCACAGCACCAGCGCCGCCTGACCCGCCGACCCGAGAGGCACCTGCCATGACCACCGACCGCTGGCCCGACAAGGTCATCCCGGAGTTCACCATGGAGGAGCTGTGCGCCGCGATCGAGCGGCACCAGGACGACCCCGACCCGGTGACCCAGGGCCTCGTGCGCAGTTGCTGGCGCGAGTGGGAACGCCGCCACGGACTCGCCGAAGAGGACGCCTGACCCCACCCAGACCCTGACCCACCGAAGCCCCCGTCAGCACCCGCTGGCGGGGGCTCGGTCATGCCCGGACCCTGCCGTCGGAGGGAGCGCGGGTGCGGCTCAAGGCATGCCTCCGGCGGGCCATCCGCCCGAGGGAGGGTGCCCCGGTTGATCTTGGACCTGACCGCCGGGTGGGTGGTGCGGGCCAGAGCACTGCGGGTCTCCCCCGGCAGACGCCTCCGAACCCTGCCACCCCCGGCCGGGACCGCCCGGCAAACCCTCCGGGGAGTTTCGCCGGCTCCGCTTCGCTCCACCGCCGAAACTCCCCGGAGGGTCGACCGCCTTGACGGCGGCCGAGCCGTTCGGCCCCGGCCGGGCGCGGCCACCACCGCGAGCCGTCCACCGGGGGAGACCCGCAGGCCCCGACCCGTGAGGTCAAGGACGATGGCGGGCCGAGCACTTGGAAGGCCAGCCCCGGACTGGGTGACCCGCCGCAGAGGCGGGCAATCATGCTAGATAGCGCGCCAACGCCCGCGCCTCTTGCCCGTTGATCTGGAGTGATACGCCTCGCACCCGTGCGACGTACGAGGCGTATCACCCGTGCTACGGGTGCTCTTCGGGGCGTCGCAGGCCGTCGAGCGCCAGGAGCTGGTGCTCGGCGGCGAGGCGGAACAGCGCGCTGACGATCCGGTGCTTCGGCACCCGGGTGGCGAAGTGCAGGTCGTCCACCGCGCGGGCCAGGGCGTCGCTGGCGTCCTTCTCCGCGTACCAGCTGCGGCGGGTCATCTCCGGCTCCGGCCTGGTCGGCGCGGGCGCCGGGCGGGGCGCGTCGGCGCGGGGCCGGCCAGTGGCGGGCATACGTGCCGCGATGCGCCGGCGCTCCTCGTCGGTGAGCTGGTCGACGGTGGTCAGCTCCGGCACCACCTGGTCCTCGGGCGGACCCAGCCGTTGCGCTCGGACCATCAGGCAGCCGCCTCCGCTTCCTGGATCTCCGACCACACCTTCCGGTAGTCGTCCAGGTTGGCCGGGCGGGTGTCGATCGCCCGCTCGTACTCCACGCGCTGCGGGATCTCGGTGTCCATCACCGGCCGCCCGTCCGCCTCCAGCTGCTCGCGGGCCTTCCCCGGCTGACTCGTCCGGGCGTCGCAGCGGGTGAGCAGCACGTAGACCGCGAACCCGTCCGCCTCGTGCTGGGCCGCGGCGGTCCGGGCCTGCTTGAACGTGGCGGTGAGCTGCTTCTGGTCGAACTTCGACGGGGCCAGGGTGATGACCAGCCGGGTGGCGCGCTCCAGGACGTCGGCGAGCAGCGCGGCGTTGCCTCCGCCGACGTCCACGATGACGTGCTGGTACTCCTTGCGGAGCTGGGTGACGTACTCGCCGAGGTCGGGGAACGGGTAGCGCTCGACGGTGAACGGCAGCGGGGTGCCGGCCTCGGCCGCGTCGCGGGCCCAGCCGTACGCGGTCTGGCTCACGCTGTCGGCGTCCACGACCACCACGGTGTACCCGAGCGCGTGCAGCACCAGCGCGAGGTAGACCGCGGAAGTGGTCTTCCCGGCACCGCCCTTCAGCATGGCGATGACGGTCACCTCGCCCACGCCGGGCGGCGCGTCCAACGGGGTCTCGATCCTCGGCAGCTCGATCAGCGGCACCTGGTCCTCCTCGTGCTGAGTCGTCCGGCCTGCCGGGCCACTGTCGCACGCGAGATACCCGTATCACTCCAGGCCCGCGTGAGCAGTCGGCGCCGGCGAACCCGGACTTCCCGAGCACCGCAGCCCCGCCGAAGGGTGTCGTAGGGAAGTAGTCGGCGCCCGCCGACCCCTTGTCCGCACCCCTTGACCAGCAGGTCAGACCCCTTGTCCACGCGCCCGCACCGGGCGATCGAAGACCACTCCGTAGGCCACTCCGTAGACAACTCGGTGGGCCAGTCCGTGGACCACTCCGTAGACCAGTCCGTAGGCAACCTCGGTGACGACCCGTCGAGCCAGCCGCCGGCCTGCTCGGCGGCGGCGGCCTGGTCCTCGCCGCCGGGCCGAGCGAGCCGCGACGGCCCGGCGCTCGGCGCAGCCGACCACCAGGGCGAGCAGCGGGAACACCAGGTGCTGCCGACCGGCACGGGCAACTTCCCTGGGGCCATCGAGGCCCCAGGGAAGTTGCCGGCCCTATGGACAGTCGAATGTCCATGACTTGACCTGCGAAAACGGCCCCGGCCGCCCGAGGGCTGAGGCAACCCCGTAGGCAACCCCGTGGGCAACCTCAAGAAGCAACCCCCAGAGGCAACCTCAGAGGCAACCTCAGAAGCAACCGGCCCGCGCGGTCTGGGCGGGCAATCTTGCGAGATTACCCGCCAAGGCCCGGCGGCCCCCGGCCGGGCCGTCACCGAGGGGACGGGGCGGCGGTGGGCGCCTCGGACGCGAAGGGGTTCGTCCACGAGGGCGCCGGCGACGTTGCGGGCGGCACCGGGGCGAACAGCGGCGGCAGGTCGCTGATGAACAACCCGACGCGGACCACGATGACCACCAGGACGAGCGCGACGGCGCGGCCGGGCCAGGTGCCGAGCAGCCAGCGCGCGACGGACAGCGGACCCAGCGGCGCGGGCAGCCCGGGCGGCATGGGCTGCGGGGTGGTGTCGGTGATCCACTCCCCCATCGGCACCCGGCCGTGGTGGACCTTGAGTCGGTGGCCGGCGCGCTCGGCCTCCGCCTCCCCCTCGCTGCCGTGGTGGCTGATGGTCTGGCACACCCCGCAGCCGTAGACGTACGTCACTGCCTCTCCCCGCTCCCCGATCCCCAGCGCCCTCACCGACCCACCACCACCTTTCCAGCAGCCCGACCACCCACACGACCAAACCACCGAACACCACTCAACCCAGCAGACCAACTCACCACCACATCAACCGACATACACACCAAACCATCCCAAACCGACCAACCACACCAACCAGCACACACCCACTACCAAGACCACTACAGCACTCCAGGTATCTTCGATACGCGATCAAGGTCCGCCGGGCGGACAAAGGCGGCGAAGGGGGTGGATCGGTCAGTGGGGTGGGTGACGCCGATCCGGGCCGCCGAGCAGGTCGACTACCGGCTCTCCCGCGACTGCGGGTGCGACGTCGAGCACGACGCCCAGGTCGAGTACCGGCTCGCCTCCGAGCGCGATCTGCGGTGGATCGGCAGCGGCCTGGCCGAGCTCGACCTGACCGCCGGCGGACCCGTCGACGTGGACGCGGCGCGGGCGCTGATGGATGGTCGGGACTGGCGCACCGGTGAGCAGCTGGTGAAGCGCAAGCAGGTGCTCGACCCGCGCGGGAAGGTGCCCGCGAAGGTGGTGGTCGACGCCGTCACCCAGGCCGCGAAGGCCGACGGGATGACCGCGGCCGCGTACCTAGGTGATGCCCGGCTGGCCGAGCGGTTCGAGCGCGCCGAGCGAGGCCTGCGCCGCGAGGGCGAGCGACACCTGCTGCCGCTGGCCGACGCCGAGCGGATCGCCAGCGCGGCCGGGCTCGACGTCGCCGAGCTGTACGGCGCGGACGTCGTCGCCGAGGCCCGCCCGTTCGCCAAGCGGCACGTCGACGTCGGTCTGCGCGGCGTCGACCTCGTGCTCGACCTGCCGAAGTCGATCTCGACGGCGTGGGCACTCGCCGGGGACGAGCTGGCGGCCGAGCTCGAAGAGGAGTGGCTCGCGTCCGTCGGCGACGCGGTCGCGGCACTGGAGCAGTGGACGGCGTACGGGATGGCCGGCCACCACGGGTCCGGCCAGCGCGCCGAGCGCGTCGCCACCTCGGGGTTCCTGGGGTGGACGACACTGCACCGCAGCGCGCGGCCGGTGGACGGCGCGGTGGGAGATCCGCACCTGCACGTCCACGTGAACATCGCGCACATGGCCAAGGGCGAGGACGGCCGGTGGCGCACGATCGCCGCTGGCGCCGAGGACCTGCTGCGGCACGCGCACCTGACCAACGAGCTCGCAGAGGCCCGCCTCCGGGCGCGCCTCACCGAGCGGCACGGCGCGCGGTTCGAGCGCTCGGAGACCACCGGCGCGTGGGAGCTCGTGGGGGTCAGCGAGCAGCTGCGCGAGGCGTTCTCCCGCCGTCACCGCCAGGTCGTCGGCGACGTCGGCGAGGGAGCCACCCGCGACCAGCAGAAGGCCGCCGCGCGGCGCACCGCCGAGGCCAAGCTCGACCCCGCCGAGCAGGCCAGCGAGCGCACCAACTGGCGCGCGCAGGCGGTCGCCGCGGTGGCCGGCGACCTCACCAACCTGACCGACGACGAGCGCCAGGCGGTGCTGGCCGAGGCGGGGCGCGCGGTCGACGCGATGGTGCGCGGCGCGCTGCCCGGCCCGGACGGAACCGGCCCCGCGACCGGTGGCCCGGGCGGTCCGGTGCTGCCCACGCCAGAGCAGATCGCCGCGCGGATCTGGGACGGCGAGCACGGCCTGGTGGCGTCGAAGAAGGCGGTGGGCCACACGCACGTGCTCGCGGCCGTCGTGCAGGAACTCCCGTACCTGGACTCCGTCGACCAGCTCACCGAGCTGACCGGCCAAGTGCTCGCCGTCGACGGGCACGCGGTGCGGCTGACCGACTCCAACCGGCACCACCAGGTGCACCGCCAGCGCTACACCCACACCAGCGTGATCGAGGCGGAGTCGACCATCATCGAGTCGGCGGCGACCGGCTACGGCCGGGGGCTGGCGCAGCTCACCGCCGAGGCGGCCGAGCTGACGATCGCCGCGACCGAGGTGGCGAAGTCGACCGCCGAGCGCGAGTTCCGGTTCTCCGCGCAGCAGCGCGCGGTGATCGAGCGGCTGCTGACCGCCGGTCACGCCGCCGAGGCGGTGATCGGTGTCGCCGGGGCGGGCAAGACCACCTTGATGCAAGCCGCCCGCACCGGCTGGGAGGCCGCCGGCCTTTCCGTGGTCGGCGCGTCGACGGCGGCCGTCGCTGCGGCGAACCTGACGGCCGAGGCCGGGATCGACGCGCGCACGATCGCCGCCTGGACCCGCGACATCACCGGCGGCCAGGGCCTCGCGGGGGTCGGCGTGCTGGTCATCGACGAGGCCGCGATGGTGGACGACCGGGCGCTCGCCGCACTGCTGCGGCACGCCGCCGAGACCGGCACGAAGGTCGTCGCGGTCGGCGACCCGATGCAGCTGCGGGCGGTCGGGATCGGCGGCGGCTTCGCCCGGGTCCACCAGCTCGTGGACGGCCTGGTCCTCGATGAGAACCGCCGTCAGACCGACCCGGTGGAGCGGGCCGCGCTGTCGACGTGGCGCGACGGCGGGCGCACCAGCGCGCTGGCGATGCTGGCCGAGCACGGCCGGGTGCAGGCGACCGACACCGCCGAGCAGGCCCGCGCGGCGATGCTCACCGCGTGGGACGGCGCGCGCGCCAGGTGGGCCGGTGACCCGCACGGCCAGGTCGCCGAGTTGCTGCTGCTGGCGGCCCGGCGGGCGGACGTCGCCGAGCTCAACGCCGGGGCGCGGGCGCTGCTGGTCGAGGCCGGCGAACTCGACGGCGGGCACGGCTTCCGGGCCCCGGACGGGCGGGTGGAGTTCGCGGCCGGGGACCTGGTCCACGTGCGCCGCAACGACTACCGGTCCCGGCGCGGCGACGAACCCGACGTGCTGAACGGCTTCCGCGGCGTCGCCCTGGCGGTGGACGAGCGGCGCGGCGTGCTGGTCGAGTGGCGCCGCCCGGACGGCTCCGGCGGGCACCGCACCAACCAGGCGTGGATGAGTCCGCGCGATGTCGCCGAAGGCCGGCTGACCCACGGCTACGCGATGACGATCGGCTCGGCGCAGGGCCTGACCAGCGAGGTGACGATCGCCTCCGGCCACGGCGCGGACGCCCACAGCCTCTACCCGGCGCTGTCCCGGGCGCGGCAGGAGACGCGCCTGTTCCTGCCGCTGCGGGAGTTGGAGGACGACGTCACCCGGCTGTCGCTGGGCGAGGCGCGCAGCGAGGCGGAGCGCCTGGACCGGGCGGTGGCGGCGTACGGGCGCGAACTCGAGCGCGACCAGGGCGACGTGATGGTGCTGGACGAGCTTACGGCCAGCCGTGCGGCCGAGCAGGCCGACGAGCAGCACCACCAGGTCGTGCCCAAGCAGCAGCAGGCCGCCCCCTCCCCCGTCCCGGCCGAGGTGGCCGAGGTCCCGGCCCAGCGCGACCAGGCGCCGGTGGATCCGGCGGAGCTCGCCGAGCGCCTGCGCGCGGAGCTCGCCGAGTTCCGCACCGGCCGCGTGCTGCCGACCCCGGACGCCGAGCCGCCGGCCCCGGCCGTGCCCGGGTGGCGCGAGCGGGAGTTCGGCCGGGTGGCCACGAGCGCGCTGCTGCCGCGCTCGGAGAAGGCCGAGTTCGAGGCCGAGCGGGCCCGCGTGAAGGCCCGCCAGCTCGAAGCCCAGGCCGAGCGGTTGGGCTCCGTGCTGGGCACCGACCAGGCGCCCGGGGCCCGGCGGGTGGCCAAGGTGGCCGGGCACCTGGACGCCGCCGAGCAGCTGCTCGGCCGGGCCGACGTGCTCGACCAGGGCGCGAAGGAGATCGACACCACCACGGCCGGGATGTACGCCCAGAACCGCGAGGAGATGCGGATCGAGGCGAAGGTCCGCGAGCGGGCCGCGCTCAGGCGCTCCGCCCTGACCTTCCAGCGCAAGGGGATGCTGGAGGCCGCCGCAGCGATCCGCGACCAGGTCAACGCCCGCACCGAGCAGATCCAGCCCCTGAACCGGCAGGCCGTCGAGATGCGCGGCCAGGCCGACGACCTGCGGCGCCAGGCCAAGGACGAGACATACAAGGCCCTTGGCTTCACCGACTACCGGCCGTTGGAGCGGCGCATCACGGAGGAGCGGGCCAAGCTGCCCGACCTCGCCGAGCGCCTGGGCCGCAACGACCTCGCCGACTACCAGCGGCTGCTGAAGGACGCGGCCGGGCAGTGGGCCAGCGCCGAGCAGCTGGCCGGGCGCGCGGCCGGCCTGCGCGAGGAAGCCGCGGTGCGCGAGCAGCTGCCCGCCGGCCGCCGCACCACCGAGGCCGTCGAGCGCACCGCCGCGATCCGCGAGGCGAACGAGCGGCGGGCCGCCGAGCAGGCACGCGCGGCGGAACGGCAGCGGCAGTACGACCAGTACTCGTACCGGTACGAGCCGCCCACCCAAGGCCGCTCCGGCCCGAGCCTCGGCCGCTGATCTCCCCGGCCGCCCTCGGTCGGAACCTGCGTGGGTCGGCCCCCTGGGGCTGCCCCACGCGATAGCTTGCTCCGCCCCGGAAGCGGCCCGGCCCTCGGCGAAGGGGTGCCGTACGGAAGAAGTCGGCGCCCGCCGACCCCTTGTCCGCACCCCTTGACCAGCAGGTCAGACCCCTTGTCCGCGAGGCCTTCGGCGACCGGGCTGCAGAACCCGAAACGGCACCCGAAACGGGACTCCAAAGAGGACCTGAAACGGGACTCCGAAGAGGACTCCAAAGGGAACCCGGCCCCAATGGCGGGTAATCTTGCAAGATTGGTCGCCAGCCCGGGCCCCGGGTTTCAAGAACCCAAGATCCACCGAGGCCGGGGGCGCTGCCCCGGCGTCAGGCCCGGTAGGCCTTCAGCTGGCCGATGAGGTCGCCGACCTCGTCGGCGCGGGTGGCGCACCGCTCGGCCTCGAAGCGGTAGTGGGCGGCCAGGGTGGTGAAGTACTGGACGTCCTTCCCGGCCTTCTCCGCGTCCTCGGCTTTGTTCTCGGCCTCCGCGGTCTTCTGCTCGTCCCGGGCCTGCTCGGCTCGGCCGTCGGCCCAGGCGGCGTCCTTGCGGGCCTTCGCGGCGGCGTTGCGCAGCCGGATTTTCTCGCGGCGGGCCCGCTCGGGGGCCTCGGTCAGGGCGCGGTCGAGCGCGGCGCGCAGGATGTCGCCGGTGGTGACCACCTGGGCGCGCAGCTCGGCCCGCCGGCCGAGCTCCTCCATGGTCGGGGTGGGGGTGAGGGCGGCGAGCATCCCAGCGAGCTGGGTGACCCCGCCGTGCTCGCGGATCGACTCCCGCATGATCACCTCGGGCCCGTCCCCCCACAGGTCGGCCCACTCCTGGAGTTCCTTCTCGATCTTCGCGTTGTGCCAGTGGCAGGCCCGTTGGAGCCGCTCGCCGATCTCGCGCGGCAGCCGGAGCCCGAGCCGGCCGAGGAACTTCGTCTCGCCCTCGTCGTGCCTGCCCTCGTAGCGGCCGGGTGCGGTACCCCAGCGACGGCCCGCGGCGAGCGCCCCGGTGGGGAGCGGCGGCCAGTCGCGGTCCCAGCCCCGGGCGGCGAGCTCGGCCCGGACCCCGGGCACGAGCAGCCAGTCGCGGCTCCCGGCGAGGTTGCCGGCCTCCCGCTCCTGCGCGAGCTTCTCCCGGGTCACCCGGCGGGCCCGCGCCAGCTTCCCGCCGCGCAGGCCGATGTGCCCCTCGCGCTCTTGGGCGAGCCAGGCCCGCTCCTCGTCGGCCGCCATCTTGGCCACCAGGTCGAGCAGCCGCAGCCGCTCCTCCACCACCGCCACCGTGTACTGAACCGTCGGACTCATGCGGGCAATCATGCTAGATAGCGCGCCCGCCCTCACGCTTCTTGGCCGCGTCGATCACCCGGCGCGGGGTGGCGACCTGCGGACGGCCCCGGCTGTATGCGTAGACCGCATTGGCTATTCACTGGTTGAATACGGGCATGGGTACTGAGAAGAGGCTCGCCGAGACCATCCGACTGATCGCCGCGTGGACCGGTGAGAACCAGGTAGCCCTGGCCGCCGGCCTCGGCGTCAGCCAACCGTCCGTCAGCCGGGCGTTCCGGGGCACGGTGACGTGGCGGCTGTTCGACCTCGTGTGCTGGCACTGGGGCCTGACCCCGAGTGAGCTGCTGTCCGGCTTCGCGGCCCTGGAGATGAACAAGCGCCTGCCCTACCGGGTGCGCGACGCCGTGCAGCAGGGGCAGACACTCACCGCTGCCCGCCACCTCGAAAGCCCTCGCACCGCCCGTTGACCTCGGGTGATACGCCTCGCACTCGTGCGACGTTTGGCGGTCAATCTTGCGAGATTACCCGCCAAGACCGACGCCCGGCCCGCCCCTCGCCAAAGGGGCGGGCCGGTCCCCTCCCCTACCGGTCAGCCGGTTGTTGGCGGGGGCGTTGGTGCTGGTCGGAGCGGCAACAACGGGCGGCGACCGGTTGGCCGCGCGGGCAGCAGCGGGACGGAGGCGGGCGTGTCGGCGGCGAGCTCAGCGACGGTACGGCCGGGGCGGTGCGGCGCGGGGTCGGCGACGTCCTGGCGGGCCGGGTCGAAGCCGGGGCCGAGCGGGCGGCGGGTGGTCATCAGAACCTCTCGATCAGGGGGTTGGGCTGGCACCCGATGTGGGCACCGTCGGCGACGAGGACCGGAGCCAGCTCGTGGCCGCAGTCCGCGCAGTGCGCCGTCTGGTCGTGCTCGGGCCCGGCCGGGGCGGGCACGGTGAAGCGCTGGGCGAGGTGGCGGCGGCTGCTGCGGTCGGGCGCGGTGGCGGAGCGCTCGGCCCGGAAGCGGGCGGCGAGCTCGTCCCGGCCGAGCACCGCCACCGGCGGGCGGGGCACATCGGTGATCTCGCCGGTGACGGGGTCGACCCCGGCCGGGACCAGGCGGTGGGCGAGCTTGGCGCGCAGCTCGGCGATCCGCCCGCCGGTGGATCCGGCCGGGCGGGGCGGTGCGGGGTGCCCGGCGGCGGCGAGGCCGGCGGCGAGGCCGAGCGTGAGGCGCTGGCCCTGGCCGACCGACGCGGCCAAGGCCTCGCCCATGGACTCGCCGTCGGGCACGATCATCCAGCCCGAGGGGGTGCCGCTGTTGCGGAAGCGGTGCATGCGGGAGAGCGACTTGCGGCGGATCACCTTGGTGGGCTGGAGGTACTGGAGAGCGGCCAGGCCGCGTACGGGCGCGGTGGTCTGCACCCGGGCGCCGTTCTCGTCGGTGGTCCAGTAGGTGATGCCGTCGTGCGAGCCGTCGGCGGTGACCAGCACGGCCCGGCCGCCCTGGTGGCGCTCGACCGCGCGGTTGGCCATGCGCGGGTTGGCGTGCTGGCCGCCGAGGCGGGCGCCGTGGCGCTTCTGGTCGGCGCCGGGCTTCTCCGGGCTCCAGCTGGAGCCGCGGGTGGCGCGGGGCTGCACGACGCGCCGTCCGGTGGGCACGGTGACCGGCTCGCCGTCGGCGTCGAGCACCGGCAGGCC
>NZ_JBVJYK010000054.1:0-15467 GCF_055600605.1 Kitasatospora sp. NPDC038210
TTGGCCTGGGAGTCGTGCGAGCCGATCCGGACGGCGCCGGGGCTGACGTACAGGGTCCACTCGATCGACTGGCCGCCGTCCCAGTGCGCGGCGGCGGCGCGCTGCGGGGACATGAACGGCGAGCGGTCACGGGCGGCCTCCCACTCGTCCGGGTCGAGCTCCGGGCCGAAGTGGTCGCGGACGTGCCCGATCAGCTCAGCACCGGGGAACCCGCGCCCCCGCCGGACCTTCCGCCCCTTGACCTGCGGTTTTCCGTCCGCCGGGGCTGTCGGCACCGTCGGGCGGCCGGTCGCGGCGAAAAGTCGGGAAGAGATGGCCGATGTGACAAGCCCCAAGGCCGAGGCGCCGTTGGTGGCGGGGGAGGTGCCCGGGGTGAAGGCCGGCGGGACGTCGAAGAGCGCGGTGGTGGTGAAGGTGCCACCGGCACCGAAAGTCTGATGATCCGACAAATGCGACATTCCCGGCGTACGGGCGCGCGAAAAGTCACCGCTCGGCCGGGGCTCGACCGCCGTTGCGGCGGGAGCGTCACCCGGGGCGGTGACTGTCGGAGTCGTTGTTGCGCGGATGCCAGGAGCACCCGGTACCATCGGGTCCAAGTGGTCAGGTTTCTGTGTTATCGCGGCCAGCGAATCTTTTAGGGCCTGATCACCTAGAGAGGCCGGGTGGTGGAACACCCGGTCTTTCGCGTTTTCAGGTCTATTGACGACCGATCATGCCCTATCTGGGCGTTCGGTGTGGCGTACGGCGCGAAAGTGCCGCATGTGATCTGGAAGACCGGTCAGGGCCCGTCCCCCGCTTTGGGGGCGGGCCCTGTGGCGTTCTGGTTGCTGATCAGGCCTTGTAGGCCAGCGGACTCGTGGCGGAGTGAGCACGGCTCAGCGCCGTGACGAGCTGGTCCGCAGCAGCGCGGGCGGCGTCGAGCGCGCTGCGGGCGTCGTCCAGGTCGCGGTTGGCGTCGCCTCGGTCGCTGGTGACGTGTCCGTCGGTGGCGAGTTTGGCGAGCAGCGACCAGACCTGTCCGAGCGCCTGGTCCAGGCCGCCAGCCATCCGGTCGAGTCCGCCGATCACGTCGTAGGCGTGGCTGGGGAACTCCCAGTCGTCCCGGCCGGTGGCGAGGGTGGCGTGGTTGAGCGCGCGGATCGCCTCGGCGGCCTGGTCAGCGAGCTTGGCGGGGCTGGTCTCGGTCATGGTGTTCATCCTTCCGAGTAAGTACGACAGTTCGTGCCGGTTCGCGCGTTCTGCTACGGGTTGGTGCCCAGGGAGTTCCAGGTCTCGCGGAGCTTGGCGTCGGAGGCGGTGAAGCCCTCCGCCCGGAAGGCGGCGAAGGCGGTGCGGCCGGTCATCGGCGGGTTGGTCGAGTAGCGCAGCCAGCGCAGGACGGCGGCGACCTGGTCGTCGGTCATGGTGTCGCCGGGAGTCGGGACAGGGATTCCGGCGACCGAGCAGACGTCGGCGAGGGTGGCCGCCGCAGTGTGCGGCGCGGGTGCGGCGGGCTGCGGCGCGGGTGCGGCCACGGCCAGGGCCGCAGGGGCGCTGACCTGCGCGGCGGCCTGCGGCGTGGGTGCGGCGGGGTGCGGCGCGGGTGCGGCGGCGTACAGGGTGAACATGCCGGACAGCGCGTCGTCGGCGGCGATGGTGAGGCGCTCGCGCTGCACCTCGGCCAGGTCCTCGCCGAGCGCCAGGTCACCTTCGCCGACCCGTGCGGCGAGCCGCCACGCGGCGCGCTCCGAGCGGGCGCGGGTCTTCTCGTCGGGGTGGCCGGCGGCGCGGGCGCGGTGGTAGGCCAGGCGCCGGGTGGCGTCGGCGGCGCGGCGCTGGGCCTCGGCGTCCACGCCGCTGCGGTGAACCACGATCGAGCGGGCCAGCAGGCCGGACAACTCGGCGGCGGCGGTCATGGCCATGGGGGAGATGGCGTAGGCGGCGGCGTCGGCCAGCGTGGGGGCGATGATCACCCCGGCGACCGAGGCGCCGGCGGGCACTGCGACCAGGGCCCAGCGGAGCGCGGCCGGGTAGGGGCGCTGGATGAGGGTCAGGCCGAGCATGGCGACGCCGAGCACCAGGACGACGCCCTCGCCGCCGGCGACGAGCGACAGAGCACGGCCGGAGTCGTGGAACGCCGCCTTGGCGTTGCTGTAGGTGCCGTACGCCCCGGCCGCGCCGACGGCGGCGCAGATCAGGAACAGGGCGGCGAACAGGAGACCGGTCGGCCAGCCGATGGCGCGCGGCCGGGCATACTTCGTGGTGTGGGACACGGGTACCTCCGTGGATCACTAGGTGGTGGGCCGGTCCCGGGGGTCATCCGGGTCCGGCCCTTCTGCATGCCGGGGCTACAGCGCGGTCGAGTACCGCAGCACGGTCGCGGTGATCTTGACTCCGACCTCGACCGTCCGGGAGTCCGCCAGCCAAACCGTGCGCACGATCTGGTTCACGATCACCTGACCGGAGAGGCCCAGTGCCTCGGCCTCCGGCACCGTCGCCAGCCGCGGGCTGATCTCCTCCAGCACCTGGGCCTGCGGGACGCCCAGGCGCTCGGCGGCCAGCTCCCGGCTCGCGCCCGTTGAGACGGGCTGAGTCAGTTCGGGAACCGCCTCGATGACGTACGCCGGGTAGTACGACGAGGAGTAGTGCACGGGCACACCCCCACGGCTGACGACGCGCCGACGAACGTGCACCGGAGTGCCGGGTTCGACACCGAGGCGATGCGCCACGGTCTCGTCCGCCGGCACCGTGCCGACCTCCACGATTCGGCTGGTCTCCCCCTCTGCAAGGGCACGACCAGTGGCCGCGTGGGCTGCGACCCGGGCAGCGATGTTGCCGCTGCCGAGCGGCGCGACAACCGTCCCACCACCCGTGGTCGCGGTGGTCAACCCCTCGGCACGCAGCTTGGCGTAGGCCCTGCTCGCGGTCTGTTGCGCTACCCCGAACTCCTGCATCACCTCCCGGAGAGGCGGGAGCCGGTCGCCCGGCGACAACCCACCCGATTCGATCAACTTGCGGAAATGCCCGGCGATTTCGGCGTATCCGGCCACGGCAGTCCCTCCTCCTCATGCGAGCACCTGTTCAGCCCGCTCTACCCAGAACGGTAGAACACGAAGGCGTGCTCTACCAAGGGGGTAGTGCAAATCGGCGTTTTGGTCTACCTTCAGTGATGCAAGAAGCCCCGACCGGAAGCGACCCGGCCGGGGCTCAGGCCAACCCCTGCATGAAGGGACCAGCCATGTCCGACGCTACCCCGAAGATCCCCCCGATCACCCCCGCTGACCTGGCCAAGGCCGGGTCCGCTGCGGCCCGCCTCCTGCGCGGCCTGCTGGGCGGTGGGTCGAAGTGAGCGACCGCACCGTGCCGATCATCGGCATCATCCGCCCGACCACCAGCACGTCCTACACCGCCACCGAGCCGATCACCGCCCAGCAGCTCACCGAGCTGATCCGCTCCGAGTGGTGCATGTCGGTGAGGGCGTCCGACGGCCCGAACAGCCCGGCCGGGTGCGTGACCTACTACGCGCTGCTGGAGATCGAGGGCGACGTCCTGGTCGTCACCGGCACCGCTGAGGGGGAGCGCTGATGTTCCGCCGCAGCGAGAGCAAGCCCAGCACCCGCACCGAGACGCCCGACCACCAGGCCGCCGACGGCCGTGTGTGGACCGGCAGCGACTACGACGAGGCCCGCGCCAACGGCCGCCAGGTCTTCGCCCCCCGCACCACCCACAGCAACAACCAGCTCGGCCAGAGCTCCTGACCGCACGCCCACCCCAGGGCCCGGCTCCGGCCGGGCCCGCTCCCAGAAGGGCCCGCACGTGATCGGCAACATCATCTGCCTCGCGTTCATCCTGGTGGACGCCGCGCTCGCCGCCTACTGCTCCTGGCTGTTCATCCGGGGGTACCACCGGTGACCACGCCCCCGCCTCCGCCCCCGAACTACGCGCCGACCGCCGGCCTTTCCACGACCTGGTGGTCCCAGACCGCAGCCGCCGTCTGGACCCCGGAGAACCTCGCCGCGGCCGACCGGGCGCAGCAGCGCACCGTCGAGGCGCTCGACCGGCTCAGCCTGACCATCACCGAGACCCCGGAGGAGCGGCGTCAGCGCCTGGACGCCGAGGAGGACGCCGGGATCGACGCGGCCCGGATCGCCGCCGGTCAGGAACCGGAGACTCCCCGCGAACGCGCGCAGCGCCACAAGCAGCGGGACCGCGCGCGCCAGCGCCGGGCCGAACGCTACGCGTCGATGCTGCACAAGGTCGGCTCCGACGAGCGGGTGCGCCGCTTCCGGCGCTGGTGCGTCCTCACCGCCCTGTCGGCCAGCGCCGGTTACTCCGTCGGCCTGGTCCAGTGGGCCGACGCCCAGGGGATCGGCGCGTACGTCGTGCTGGCCGGCGGGTGGGCGCTCGACCTGTGGATGCGGCGCGACGCCAACGGCCACCTGACCCGGGTGTCCGAGGTCCGCGGCAAGGCCCGCGTGCCCGCTCTGATCCTCGTCCGCGTCCCCGTCGCCTCCGGCCTCGCCGCCGCGTGCAAGCTCGCGCCCCTGCTCGCCCTGACCGGCCCCCTGTTCAACCACCTGATCAACAGCATCTTCAGCTGACACCGAAGGAGTTCACCACCATGTTCGGAGCCATCGGGTCCGGCGGCATGATCCTGCTGATCATCGTCGCGCTGTTCATCTACAAGAAGGGCGGCGGCAAGCTCCAGCCGGTCAAGGACCACCACGTCATCTACTGGGGCGCCGCGCTCGGCCTGCTCGCCGCCAGCGCCGGGACCGCCCTGGCCCAGATCGGCACCGTGTCGACCAGCATCAGCGACTCGCTGAACGCGCAGTCCGGCACCGTCGGCCCGGTCGGCGCGGGCGCGGTCGCGCTGATCCTGATCCTGATCGGGTTCGGCACCAAGCCCGCGATGACCAAGGACCTGATCGTCGGCGTCGCGCTGCCCGGCGCGCTGTCGACCGCCGGGGGACTGCTGGCCGTCCCGGTGACCGTCCTCGCCTCCGTGCTGCACGGGTTCGGTGCCTGATGCGCGAGCTGTTCGAGGGCGTCAACCTGGCCACGTTCGCCGCCGGGAACCGCCGGATCATCAAGGCAGTCAAGGCCCGCACCACCACCCCAGAGCCGGAGCCGTGCAAGCACCCTGACCACAAGAAGAACCCGAGCCACGCCGAGCACTGCCCGAGCCACCCGGCTCCGAAGCAGGAGGCCGCTCCGGCCGAGGGCACCGAGCACCCGTTCGTCACGTGGTCGAAGCGCGCCGGCGGAACGGTCGCCGCGCTCGTGCTGCTCTGGCCGATCGTGGGGAAGTGGGTGCCGACCGTGGTCGGCGGGAGCCTCGCCCTGTGGGTGATCGCCGCGCTGATCGCGGGTCAGGCCGACCCCAACGCCGAGCCCGCTACCGAGGGTGCAGCCGACGGCGACGACCAGGCCGACGAGGACTCCGCCGAGGACGACGACGACCAGGCCGAGGAGGAGCTTGAGGACGAGCCCGATCAGGCCCCAGCTGCGGCCCTCCCGACCCCCGCCGATGCCCGCCTCGCGGTGGCCGTTCTGGGGGCCTCCGGCACCCACGTTGCCCTCACCGCCGTGACCGCCCATCTGGCCGCCCAGCACCCCCTCTGGAAGAGGTCCGGGAAGGCCGTCCGCGCGCTCCTGCGAGAGGCCCGCGTGGAGGTCCGAGGAGGGGTGCGGGTGGAGGGCGTCAGCGTGCCCGGCATCCACCACGACGACGTGCCTCCGCTCCCCTCCCCTTCTGAGGCCGCCCCTGGTGGCGTTGTTGTCGCAGGTCAGAGCAACAACAACAACGCCAACAACGCCGAAGAGTGGTCCGGCCGAGAGGGGTTCGTCATGCGCGCCGACCCCGACAACCCCGCCCGGACGATCATCGTCAGCCGCACGAACGCCGCCTGATCCACCGACCCGAGAGGCACCTGCCATGACCACCGACCGCTGGCCCGACAAGGTCATCCCGGAGTTCACCATGGAGGAGCTGTGCGCCGCGATCGAGCGGCACCAGGACGACCCCAACCCCGTGACCCAGGGCCTCGTCCGCAGTTGCTGGCGCGAGTGGGAACGCCGCCACGGACTCTCCGACGATCAAGCCTGACCCACTTCCCCTCGCCTCACCGGAGCCCCCGTCAGCATTCGCTGGCGGGGGCTCGGTCATGCCCGGACCCTGCCGCCGGAGGGTGCTCCGGCTCGCGTCACCGATCTTGTCTCCGACGGGCCACCTCCAAGGGGATCGGCTCCGGTGATCTTGGTGTCTGACTGTGGGTGGGTGGTGCGGGCCGTTGCGCGGGTGATCCCTCGGTGGACGCCTCCGAACCCTGCCACCCCCAACCGGGGCCGCCCGGCAAACCCGCCGAAGACTTTCGCCGCCTCCGCTTCGCTCCACCGTCGAAACTCCCCGGCGGGTCGACCGCCTTGACGGCGGCCGATCCGGACGACCCCGGCCGGGCGCGGCCACCACCGCGAGCCGCCCACCGAGGGATCACCCGCAGCCCCGACCCTTGGGTCAAGGACGATGGCGAGCCGAGCGCACGAAGGCCGGCCCCGGCCTGGGTGACCCGCCGCACCGGCCCACCGTTCGACTTCCCCGGCACCGCGGCCCGCCGAAGGACGCCACAGGGAAGAAGTCGGCGCCTCCGAGCCGGTACCGGGCACCCCTTGTCCAGCAGGTCACACCCCTTGTCCAGGCGCGCGGCGCAGGCCTTCACAGACAAGTCCGTAGACCACTCCGCAGACCACTCGGTAGGCCACTCCGCAGACCAGTCCGTAGACCATTCCGTAGGCACCCGGCCGTCTTGGCGGGCAATCTCGCAAGATAAGGCGCCGGGCGAGGCCTCCCCGGCGGGGAACGGCGAAGCCCGGCACCAGGTGGTGCCGGGCCGGGGTGTGACGCCGGATCAGGTCAGCCGTTCCAGCGGCCGGGCGGGCTGGAGTCGGCGGGCAGGTGTTCCTCGCAGAAGTGAACGGTGGTCACCGTCGCGGTCTTGCCGGTCTGGTGGTTGGTGATCCGCCACACCGGCACCTCCTCGCACGGCTCCTGTCCGGCCTCCTGGTGGTCCAGGATCGTGGAGCACCGGATCTCCGGCTCGCCCTTGGCCGCCTTGTGCCCCTTGGGCTTCTCCTCCGCGATCCGGATGTACCCGCGCGGCTGGTCCTTCGGCGTCCACGTCCACCGCCGGGCCGTGCCGATCTTCTCCGCCGACTCGGCCTCGATCCGCTGGGCCACCGCCACCAGGGCATCCGGCTCCTCCAAGGCCAGCTCCACGATCCGGGCGACCACCGCGTCCCGCGAGAGCGTCATCCCGAGGCCGGCCGACAGCTGGCTCGTCCAGTCGTCCAGCTCGGCGGTCAGCTTCTCCGGCACCGCCAGGCGCAGCGGGCCCGCCTTCTTCGCCGACTTCCCCTTCCCGTTCCCGTCACCCGAGGTCTCCCTAATTAGGGAGGTCACGGTCTTGTAGGCCAGCGCGGTGACCGCCTGCTCGCGCTCGGGCCCCTCAGCCGGCAGGTTCTTCGCCTTGTCGAACTCGGCGACCGCCGCGTCCAGCATGGAGGCCGTGACCTTCCCTCCCTGGTCGGATTCCTTCACCGCCGCTTGGGCGCCGGCGAACAGAGCGACCGCGGTCAGCTCCCCGTACTCCTGGTCCGCCTTGACGACCGGGAGCAGGCTGGTGACGTGGCTTCCGGTCACACCCCGGCCGCCCGTGTTCGGCGCGAGCAGTGCGGCCAGCCGGTAGCCCTCCATCAGCCGGTAGGCCGGGGACGGCTTGAGCCCCCACCGGTCCCACAGGTACGCGGGGAAGTCCGGGTGGGTGGCGCGGTGAAGGTGGCCCTTGGCGATGACCGCCAGCGCCTGCCCGGCCGCCCAGCCGGACGCCTGGAACGCGTCGAGCGCCGCTTCCGCGGCTGCCAGGTTCGTACGCTCCATCGCCGACAGGTCTCCGGTCCCCTCCACCACCTCATCGAGGTCGGGCAGGTCCTGGACCAGCGAGACGCGCGAGCGGTCCGACCGGTCGGTGTCGCGGCGGGCTGCGGCTGCGGTCACGGGGTGACTCCGATCTTCATGTTCCTGATCTCGGTCAGGACGCGGTCGTAGTGGGTCATCCGGGCGCGGATCGGCTTGCCCCACGCCTTGTGGTACTTGCGGTGCGCGGGGATCTCCGTGGCCAGCACGGTGAAGCCCGCCTTCACCAGGTCGTCCCGCACCTCCTGGTTGTACTTCGGGTCCTTCGGGTCGGCCCGGTTCATCGACACCACCGTCGGCAGCGGCCGGCCCAGGTCCCGCCGGGCGTCCTCCAGGAACCGGTACGTGTCGACCGTGCGGGGCAGCTCGAACGAGCTGGTACTAGTCGGCACGATCACCACGTCCGCCAGCTGCAGCACGGACAGCACGATGTCCGCGTGGTCTTCCGCCTGCGGGCAGTCGACCACAACGTCGTGCCCGGCCGGGACCAACTCGGGGATCAGGATGTGCGCCTGCGGCCGGGCGGCCCGGTGCACAGCGAACGGGAACGGGGCGAGCTCGTGCCAGTCGGCGACGGCCCGGGAGCGGTCGGCGTCGACCAGGACGACGGGCGGGTCGCCGGGTCTCTCGTGGATCGCGCTGGCCAGCCACCCGGCGGTGGTCGACTTCCCACTCCCCGGCTTGTAGTTCACGAGGGCAATCAGCATGAGGCCCAAGGTAGTGACACGGTCACCAATCCCGGCACCACACGCCGCACCCCTGATACCGTGCGGGTGCAATCAGCATGAACGGCCCCCGGGTGACTCCCGGGGGCCGTTCGCATTGCGGGGCAGTCGGGCGGTGGCGGGTAATCTCGCAAGATTGGCCGCCAAGGCCGAGGCCTTCCCCGGCCCGGTCGTCACCGGGGGGACGAGGCGGTGGTGGGCGCCGCGGACACGAAGGGGTTCGTCCACGTCCACGTGGGCGACGGCGCGGGCACCGGCGCGAACGCCGGCGGCAGGTCGTGGATGAACAGTCCGACGCGCACCACGACGACGACCAGGACGAGCGCGACGACGCGGCCGGGCCAGGTGCCGAGCAGCCAGCGCGCGACGGACAGCGGACTCAGCGGTGCAGGCGTAGGGCGCGGCGGGCGCTGCGGGGTGGTGTCCCTGATCCACTCGCTGATCGGCACACGGCCGTGGTGGACCTTGAGGCGGTGGCTGGTCCGCTCGGCCACCGCCTCCCCCTCGCTGCCGTGGTGACTGACGGTCCGGCACACCCCGCACCCGTAGACATAGCTCACTGCGCCCTCCCCGATCTCCTCCGGGCACCGTACCCGCCCGCCACCGGCCACCAGCAGCCATCACCAACAACCGACCGACACCACCAGCAACACCACGAAACCCAGCAACCAACTCACCACCACAGCAACCGACATACAGCACAAACCAACCCAAAAAAACCAGCCACAACGACCAGCACACACCTACTACCAAGCTACCTACAGCACTCCAGGTATCTTCGATACGGGATCATGGTCCGCTGGGCGGACAAACGGCGCGAAGGGGGTGGATCGGTCAGTGGGGTGGGTGACGCCGATCCGGGCTCCCGAACAGGTCGACTACCGGCTCTCCCGCGACTGCGGGTGCGACGTCGAGCACGACGCCCAGGTCGAGTACCGGCTCGCCTCCGAGCGCGATCTGCGGTGGATCGGCAGCGGCCTCGGAGAGCTCGAACTGACCGCCGGCGGACCGGTCGACGCGGACGCGGCGAAGGCGTTGATGGACGGCCGCGACTGGCGCACCGGCGAGCAGCTGGTGAAGCGCAAGCAGGTGCTCGACCCGCGCGGGAAGGTGCCCGCCCGGGTCGTGGTCGACGCCGTGACGGCGCTCGCCGAGGCCGACGGGATCAGCGCGGCGGAGTACCTGGGCGGGCCGCTCGGGGAGCGTCTGGCGCGCGCCGAGCGAGGCCTGCGGCGCGAGGGAGATCGGCACCTGCTGCCGCTGGCCGACGCCGAGCGGATTGCCGCCGCGGCGGGCCTGGACGTCGAGGAGCTGTACGGCGCGGACGTCGTTGCGGAGGCGCGGCCGTGGACCGGTCGGCACGTCGACGTCGGCCTGCGTGGCGTGGACCTGGTGCTCGATCTGCCGAAGTCGCTCTCCACCGCGTGGGCGCTCGCGGACGACGAGCTGGCGGCCGAGCTGGAGGAGGAGTGGCTCGCGTCGGTCGGCGACTCGGTGGCCGCGCTGGAGCAGTGGACCGCGTACGGGATGGCCGGTCACCACGGGTCCGGCCAGCAGGCCGAGCGGGTGGCCACGTCCGGGTTCCTGGGGTGGACGACGCTGCACCGCAGCGCGCGGCCGGTGGACGGCGCGGTCGGTGACCCGCACCTGCACGTCCACGTGAACCTGGCGCACATGGCCCGGGGCGAGGACGGGAAGTGGCGCACGATCGCCGCCGGGGCCGAGGACCTGCTGCGGCACGCGCGGCTGGTCAACGAGCTGGCCGAGGCGCGCTTTCGCCAGCGCCTGATCGAGCGGCACGGCGCGCGGTTCGAGCGCTCCGAGTCCACCGGCGCGTGGGAGCTGGCCGGGGTGCCGGAGCAGCTGCGCGAGGTGTTCTCTCGTCGGCACCGCCAGGTCGTCGGCGACGTCGGCGACGGCGCGACCCGCGACCAGCAGAAGGCCGCCGCGCGGCGCACCGCCGAGGCGAAGACCGAGCAGGCCGGGACCGAGCGCGACAGCTGGCGCGTGCAGGCGGTCGCCGCGATGGCCGGCGAACTGGACCCGCGGCTGAACGAGGAGCAGCGCGCCGCCGTGCTCGCCGAGGCGGGGCGTGCGGTGGACGCGATGGTGGCCGCCGCGCTGCCCGGCCCGGGTGGTCCCGGGACGTCCGCCGGCGGTCGCCCGGTCGGCCCGGTGCTGCCGACGCCGGAGCAGATCGCCTCCCGAATTTGGGAGGGAGAGCACGGCCTGGTGGCGTCGAGGAAGAGCGTTGGGCACACGCACGTGCTCGCGGCCGTGGTGCAGGAACTGCCCTACCTGGACTCCGTCGAGCAGCTGGCCGAGCTCGCGGACCAGGTCCTCGCCGTCGACGGGCACGCGGTCCGGCTGACCGACTCCAACCGGCACCACCAGGTGCACCGCCAGCGCTACACCCACACGTCCGTGGTCGAGGCGGAGACCACGATCATCTCCACCACCGCCACCGGCTACGGCCGCGGCCTGGCCCAGCTCACCGCCGAGGCGGCCGAGCTGACGATCGCCACCACCGAGCTGGCGAAGTCGGCCGAGGGCCGGGAGTTCCGGTTCTCCGAGCAGCAGCGCGCGGTGATCCTGCGGTTGCTGACCGCCGGTCACGGAGCGGACGCGGTGATCGGCGTCGCCGGGGCGGGCAAGACGACGCTGATGGCCGCCGCGCGGACCGGGTGGGAGGCCGCCGGCCTTTCCGTAGTCGGCGCCAGCACGGCGGCGGTCGCCGCGGCGAACCTGACCGCCGAGGCCGGGATCGACTCGCGCACCATCGCCGCCTGGACCCGCGACATCACCGGCGGCCGGGGCCTCGCGGGCGTCGGCGTGCTGGTCATCGACGAGGCCGCCATGGTCGATGACCGGGCGCTGGCCGCGCTGCTGCGGCACGCGGCCGAGACCGGCACGAAGGTCGTCGCGGTCGGCGACCCCATGCAGTTGAAGGCGGTCGGGGTCGGCGGCGGCTTCGCCCGGGTGCACCAGATGGTGGACGGCCTCTCGCTGACCGAGAACCGGCGCCAGGTCGACCAGGTCGAGCGGGCCGCGCTGGCGACGTGGCGCGACGGCGGGCGCACCAGCGCGCTGGCCATGCTCGCCGGGCACGGCCGGGTGCAGGCCACCGACACCACCGAGGAGGCCCATGCCTCCATGCTCCGGTCGTGGGACGCGGCCCGCAGCTGGTGGACCGGCGACCCGCACGGCCAGGTCGCCGACCTGCTGCTGCTGGCCGCCCGCCGGGCCGACGTCGCCGAGCTCAACGCGGGGGCGCGGGCGCTGCGGGTCGAGGCCGGCGAACTCGACGGCGGCCACCGGTTCCGCACGGCCGACGGCCTGGTGGAGTTCGCCGCCGGGGACCTGGTCCACGTCCGCCGCAACGACTACCGCTCCCGCCGCAGCGCGGACCAGGTCGACGTGCTGAACGGGTTCCGCGGCGTCGCGCTGGAGACCGACGAGCGGCGCGGCGTGCTGGTCGAGTGGCGTCGCCCGGACGGCTCCGGCGGGCACCGCACCGACCAGGCGTGGATGAGCCCCAGGGACGTCGCCGAGGGCCGCCTGACCCACGGCTACGCGATGACGATCGGCTCCGCGCAGGGCCTGACCTCCGAGGTGACGATCGCCTCCGGGCACGGCGCGGACGCCCACAGCCTCTACCCGGCGCTGTCCCGGGCCCGGCAGCAGACCCACCTGGTGCTGCCGTTGGCGGAACTCGAGGACGACACCACCCGGATCACGCTCGGGCCCGCGCGCACCGACGCCGAGCGGCTGGACCGGGCGGTCGCCGCGTACGGTCGCCAACTCGAAGGCGACCAGGGCGACGTGATGGTGCTGGACGAGCTGACCGAGCAGCGGCACCAGGCCGTGCCCGAGCAACGGCCGGCCTTCCCCTCCCCCGCCCCGGCCGACGTCGCCGAGACGGTCCGCGCGGCCGAGGCGGCACAGGTCCCGGAGCAGCGCGAGCAGACCCCGGTGGAGCGGGCCGCCGAGATGGTCGAGCAGCTGCGGGCGGAGCTCCGTCTGCCGCCCGTCCCGGCCGCGCCGGTCGAGGCGCCCGCTCCGGCGGTGCCCGGGTGGCGGGAGCGCGAGTACGGCGGGGTGGCCGACCACGTGCTGCTGCCGCGCGCCGAGAAGGCCGAGGAGCAGGCGCAGCAGGCCCGCGCCGAGGCCCGCCAGCTCGACCTGCGCGCCGAGCGGCTGGCCTCGGTGCTGGGCACCGACGAGGCCCCCGGGGCGCGGCGGGTGGCGAAGGTGACGGGGCATCTGGACGCCGCCGAGCGGCTGCTCGGCCGGGCCGCCGTGCTCGACCAGGGCGCGGACGCCGCCTCCGGCCGCTCTGCCGAGCTGTACGCGCAGAACCGCGAGGAGATGCGCATCGAGGCGAAGGTGCGGGCGCGGGCCGGGCTCAAGCGGTCCGCGATCACCTTCCAGCGCAAGGGGATGCTGGAGGCCGCTGACCTGCTGCGCGAGCGTGTCAGCGAGCGCACAGGGCAGGCGGAGGCACTGTTCCGGGAGGCCGCCGAACTGCGGTCCGGCGCGCAGGAGCTGCGGGGCCAGGCGAAGGCCGAGGTGGACTCCGCCGTCGGCAGCGCGTACGGGCCGGTGCAGCCGCGGATCGACGCCGCGCGCGAGCGGCTGCCCAAGCTGGCCGCCGATCTCGACCGCAACGACCGGGCCGAGCACCAGCGCGCGGTGCGGGACGCCGCAGGGAAGCGGACCACCGCCGAGCAGTTGGCCGGGCGGGCGGTCGGCCTGCGAGAGGAGGCCGCGGTGCGCGAGCAGTTGCCGGTCGGCCGGCGGGCAACGGAGTCGGTCGAGCGGACCGCAGCGATCCACGCGGCGAACGAGCGGCGCGCGGCCGAGCAGGCCCGCGCGGCGGAACGGCAGCGGCAGTACGAGCAGTCGTACCGCTACGAGCCGCCCACCCAGGGACGGTCCGGCCCGAGCATCGGCCGCTGATCTTCCGCACCGCCCGCCGGAAGGGTGCCGTACGGAAGAAGTCGGCGCCCGCCGACCCCCTTGTCCGCACCCCTTGACCCGCAGGTCAGACCCCTTGTCCACGCGGCCGCCGACGGTCGGGCTGCAGAACCCGAAACGGCACCCGAAACGGCACCTGGAAGAGCACCCGAAACGGGACTTCGAAGAGAACTCCAAAGGGAACCCGCCCTCATGGCGGGCAATCTTGCAAGATTGATCGCCAACCCGGGGCCCCGGGTTTCAAGAATTCAAGATCCGCCGAGGCCCGGGGGTCAGGTCCGGTGTGCCTTCAACTGGCCGATGAGGTCGCCGACCTCGTCGGCGCGGGTGGCGCAGCGCTCGGCCTCGAAGCGGTAGTGGGCGGCCAGGGTGGTGAAGTACTGGACGTCCTTCCCGGCCTTCTCCGCGTCCTCGGCCTTGTTCTCGGCCTCCGCGATCTTCTGCTCGTCCCTGGCCTGCTCGGCTCGGCCGTCGGCCCAGGCGGCGTCCTTGCGGGCCTTCGCGGCGGCGTCGCGCAGCCGGATCTTCTCGCGGCGGGCCCGCTCGGGGGCCTCGGTCAGGGCGCGGTCGAGCGCGGCGCGCAGGATGTCGCCGGTGGTGACCACCTGGGCACGCAGCTCGGCCCGCCGGCCGAGCTCCTCCATGGTCGGGGTGGGGGTGAGGGCGGCGAGCATCCCGGCGAGCTGGGTGACCCCGCCGTGCTCGCGGATCGACTCGCGCATGATCACCTCGGGCCCGTCCCCCCACAGGTCGGCCCATGCCTGGAGTTCCTTCTCGATCTTCGCGTTGTGCCAGTGGCAGGCCCGTTGGAGCCGCTCGCCGACTTCGCGCGGCAGCCGGAGTCCGAGCCGGCCGAGGAACTTCGTCTCGCCCTCGTCGTGCCTGCCCTCGTAGCGGCCCGGGGCAGTGCCCCAGCGGCGGCCCGCGGCGAGCGCCCCGGTGGGGAGCGGCGGCCAGTCTCGGTCCCAGCCCCGAGCGGCGAGCTCGGCCCGGACGCCGGGCACGAGCAGCCAGTCGCGGCTCCCGGCGAGGTTGCCGGCCTCCCGCTCCTGCGCGAGCTTCTCCCGGGTCGCCCGGCGGGCCCGCGCCAGCTTCCCGCCGCGCAGGCCGATGTGCCCCTCGCGCTCCTGGGCGAGCCAGGCTCGCTCTTCGTCGGCCGCCATCTTGGCCACCAGGTCGAGCAGCCGCAGCCGCTCCTCCACCACCGCCACCGTGTACTGAACCGTCGGACTCATGCGGGCAATCATGCTAGATAGCGCGCCCGCCCTCACGCTTCTTGGCCGCGTCGATCACCCGGCGCGGGGCGACGACCTGCGGACGACCCCGGCTGTATGCGTAGACCGCATTGTCTATTCACTGGTTGAATACGGTCATGGGTACTGAGAAGAGGCTCGCCGAGACCATCCGACTGATCGCTGCGTGGACCGGCGAGAACCAGGTAGCCCTGGCCGCCGGCCTCGGCGTCAGCCAACCGTCCGTCAGCCGCGCGTTCCGGGGCACGGTGACGTGGCGGCTGTTCGACCTCGTGTGCTGGCACTGGGGCCTGACCCCGAGCGAGCTGCTGTCCGGCTTCGCGGCCCTGGAGATGAACAAGCGGCTGCCCTACCGGGTGCGCGACGCCGTGCAGCAGGGGCAGACACTCACCTCTGCCCGCCACCTCGAAAGCCCTCGCACCGCCCGTTGACCTCGGGTGATACGCCTCGCACTCGTGCGACGATCGGCGGTCAATCTTGCGAGATTACCCGCCAAGACCGACGCCCGGCCCGCCCCTCGCCAAAGGGGCGGGCCGGTCCCCTCCCCTACCGGTCAGCCGG
>NZ_JBVJYK010000055.1:0-15193 GCF_055600605.1 Kitasatospora sp. NPDC038210
GCCAGAGGTCTTGGAGGAGGTCGTCAGCCACGACCGTTCATGATCGCGGTTCCGGTGACGCTCTGTGGCTCTGGCACGGAAAGTGATCCAGAACCGCAGCCCGGCCCGGCCGCGGCCACTGTGGCCTCCCACACCGGCCGGACCCTGACCGCGATGAAGGACAACAAGGCCGCCGAACGTCACTATCGCACCGCCCTCGACAGCCGGCGACCAGAGACCTACCACCGTCTCCGCGGCACCACCCTCGCGAACATCGCCAAGGCCGTCGCAGCCCAAGGACGCTACGAGGAAGCCGTTGGGCTGTGGGGCCAGAGCCTCGACCTGATGGACGGCGTCGCCTCCCGCCGCAACCGAACAGAGCTGGACACCATGCACTCCGCCCTCGACCTCTACACCAGGCGAGGAGTCCACGGCGCCGCCGAGCTCGCTCACCGAGCTCAACTGCTCCGCGCGGACTGACCTACGCATTGACCTGCGCCTCGACCCGTCAACTGCTCTTCTGAGGACGCAGTTGAGGTTCCGGGATCGGCCAGGGCCGGTGAGGCCGGCCCGGGGCAGCCGCACAGCCTCACCCGTCCAGCGCATAGTGCGCACCGAACCGCGACGGCGTGACGGTCCGGGACGTGCTCCCAGACAAACCCGCCGCCGACGCCCTCGCCCTGGACCACGACTTCGCCGACCCCCGCATCGACGCCGTGCTCCGCGACCTCGACCCGACGGAGGCCGCCCACTGGCACAACCCGACCACCCGCCGCCTGCGCGTGGTCGCCGACTCCCCGGCCTGGGCCGCCCAGCCCCGCCTCCACCTGCCTCCCCATCCTCACCCACCTCGAACAGCTGCGCCCCAGCACCGTCATCGACGTCCGCGTCGGCCCCGCCCCGTGGTGCAGCACGACCAGGACCTCGACGACCGGTCCCGCCGCGACACCGGATCGGTCGCACAGCTGGCCCGGCCACCGCTCGCCGACCACCACGCCTACCAGAACCTGCGCCGCCGGATGGGCGAGGACGCCGCCGCCCGCCAGGCAGCGCTCGACGAAGAAGCCGTCGCCCGGGAGGAGATCCTGCGCCAGCACTACAACCGCCTGCCCCCTCCGTCGCCCCCACCCTGACTACATGCGCACACCGCTGGACTTCCAGCACGGGATGCGGGCGTACCGGGCTGAGACCGGCTCGCGGTCCGTACGGGCCATCGCCGAGAACGCCGAGCAGGCCGGTCTCCACATCGCCAAGAGCACCGTCTACCGGATGCTCAGTGACGGGACGTTTCCTCGATGGGAGCAGGTCGAGGCCTTCCTTACGGGCTGTCGGCCCAAAAAGCTCCCCGACCTCGTACCGTGGCGGCGCGCGTGGCGGCGCATCTTCGGCCGGACCTCCGCCCCCGTCGTGGGGCTCTACCATCGGAGGCCCGCAGTGCGCTCCTCACTCAACACGAGTGGGTCCAAAGCGGGAGCGGGAAGACGGAGCATTTCGTGAACATGGTGTTGAGGAAGGCCATGGAGTCGCTCGCGGACGGAGACTGAGGCGAACGCCAGCGGCCCCTCCCCGACCTTGGGTTCTATGGGTCGTTGCAACACCCCAGCTCAAGTGGTGCGATGGACTTCGATATCCGGGATCGTACGGTTAACCGGGGAGGGCGTCCTCTGGCCGAGGAACGGCACGTCTACCTTCAGCTCGCGCAGCAAGGCGTGAGCAACAAGGAAGCGTGTCGGATCGTCGGGATCAACGCGCGGACGGGGAAGCGCTGGCGTAACGGCCGAGCCCCGTCCGGCAGGACCGCCGGGGCGCCACCGATCACATCGGTGGCGCCCCCGCCCGGTCCCTCGCGGTACCTGCGCGAGGAGGACCGGATCTACATCGCGGACCGGCTGCGGGAGAAGGCCACCGTTCGGGCGATCGCCGCCGAGCTCGGCCGCAGCCCCTCCACGGTCAGCCGGGAGACCCGCCGCAACCGGCATCCGGACAGCGGCGCCTACCGCCCGCACGCCGCTCAGGCCCGTTCCGACGCCCGCCGACCGCGCCCCAAGCCGGGCAAGATCGGCCGGCACCCGGAACTACGGGGCTTCATCCAGCACCACCTGGACAAGAGGTGGAGTCCGGAGCAGATCTGCCAGGCTCTGCGGGACACCTTTCCAGAGCGGCCGGAGATGCACGTGGTCCACGAAACCGTCTACCAGGCCCTCTACGTCCAAGGACGCGGCGAGTTGCGCCGCGAGCTGGCCGGAGCCCTGCGCACCGGCCGGGCCCGGCGGGTCCCCCACCGCCAGGGGGCCACGCGCAGGCCCAGGTTCGCCCACCCGATGGTCATGATCAGTGAGCGCCCCGCGGAGGTCGAGGACCGCGCGGTGCCCGGGCACTGGGAAGGCGACCTGATCATCGGCAAGGACGGTGCCGCCGAGACCCTCACCGAGTGGGTGCGCACCCTGACCGACACCGTCTCCGCGCGCACCGGCAAGCCGCTCGGCGTCGCCTCGCTCGACCAGGCTGTCGCCGCGGTGCGCGCGATGCACGCCGAGGCCGGCTTCGACGGGATGCCTGGCACCCGGCACGCCCGGCGCCTGGTCCGCGACCACGGCGCCGCCCTGGCCGACGGCGACCGGTGCCCGCGACCGGCTGCTGGTCGCGCTGTCCGTCGGGGCCTGGACCCGCCGGTCGGAGCTGGCGGCGCTGAACCTCGCCGACGTCCGAATCTCCAGCGACCCACAGCGACCTGGCATCCACGTCCGCTTCCGGAAGTCGAAGACCGACCAGGCCGGCAAGGGTACGAAGGTCTACCTGCCCGAGCGCGGCGACGCGCTGTGCCCGCTCGCCGCCCTGCGCACCTGGCGCGCGGTCCTCGCTGCCCGCGGCGTCACCGACGGCCAGCTGCTGCGCGGCGTGGACCGCTGGGGCAACATCCGGCCCTCGCTCGCGTCCGGGACCGTCAGCGACATCTCCCAGCGCCTGGTCGGCACCGCCGGGTTCGGCATGGACGAGCAGGGCCGCACCTTCACCGCGCACGGGTGGCGCGCTTCCGGCCGCTCCGCCGATGCCTCCAAGGGAGCCGCGGACCGGTACGGCCGCTGTCCCGACCAGCAACACCGGCGAGCAGTACGAGCGCGACTGCGGTGAACTCCGACCACCCGATGGCCAAGGTCGCCGCCCAGCAAACCCGCCAGACCCAGGAAACTATTCACTGTGGCCTGACGTCTCTCGAAGCGCCCGAGACCTGCGACGGCCCGGGCAACCGCCCAGTGAACAGGCCCTAAGCATGGCAACCGGGTGTCGCCGGAGGATGGCTCCAGCGACACCCGGTTGGGTCATTCAGATCTCCAAAGAGTCACAGGAAGTCGAGCCATAACTCACCTTAGAGATGGTGACAAGTTCCGAGGACCCGCCAGGAGAGATCGTTTATCGGTGACTACTCATCATCACCCACGAGCCTAGCCTTTAGCGAGCTAGCGAGCGATTCGGCCAGGCACCATACGCTGTCCTCCATGTGTCCCGAGATGACTACACGGCCATGCCTCCACGAAAAGGAAGCCGACGATCCAGCAACCCCATAGATTGGCTGGATTCCAATATCCGACCATCGAACAAAGCCTTGGCAATCAAGCTTTGATTCGGCTTCTGCCAGGGCTTCCCATTCTTCGCGAGTGATTGGCTCGGCCTCGCTCTCGGTCCAGAACTCGGCCCGGGTAATATGAAAATCATACCCCATGCTCACGTCGCCTTTCGCCTTTTATCCCGTTGTCTGACCGAAGAGGAGCTTAATCCCTCGCCCTTGTGCATACTCTACGGCTCTCGACATTTGCTCAAGGTGCATTTCATTGAAGGCGCCAGTCTTCAGCAGTACATAGACGGCGCGATGTTGGATGTTTGATGGATCGGTGTGTGCGTGGGGGCCTTCGCCAGTGTAGTTGGCGGCATCGTCAATTGCCCCCTTGAGGCGCTGATAGAGAGTTCCCTTGTTTTGAAAGCTTTTGAGACTGGTGTCCATCGCCTTGAGGCTGATTGCGACTCCCGAGTCTGGCTCAAACTGATCAAACGCCTGATGATTGGCCGGGAGGTTTGAAAAACCTGTTTCATCCTCGAAGGCAAGCCCCTTGTCGCGCGAACTCATAGTCCAGATATTCTGCTGGCTCGCGTCAGTCATCGCACCGAGATCCTGGACTTCTGGGTGGCAGGCATTATGCACCAAGATCGGAATGCTGCCCGCCGCAACGTAGTACGTGTGGAGGTCGGCAACGGTGAGGTTGTACATCGCCTGTTGGCCGGGCGCCTGGTTGACGGCCACAACGGCGGCGTTCTGGCCGTTTTCTGTCTTGAGGGCGTGTCCGGTCTGGAGGTCGGTCGCGGGGACCCACTTCTGAGCGGTGGCGTCCCAGAAGGGGTGCTCGGCAGTGGTGTGGATGACCTCGGCGTGGTCGCCCGAACGGATGGTGACATCGACGAGGTCGTTGTCGTCGTGCTTCCAGGTCGCAGTGACGGTGTGGCCGTTGTCTTCGCCGGTTTGCGGGTCAGCTGCTTGGACGTGGTCGCCCGGTTTTATGTCGCTGATTGCCCGGGTGCTGCCGTCGGCCATGAGTACTGGCGTTGCTGCGTCGAAGCTGCATGCGCCGAACTTCGGCAGCATCTTGTAGGCAAGTGATTTCAGGAAGGCCATCTCTTCGGCCTTGCTGGCCACAAGATCCTCAGCGGCACTCTTGAGGTCGCCGTCACGAGCGTCCATGAGGCTCGCAAGGGGGGAGAGCTCCGGAGCTATGAACGTCGTGAAGAGCTGGACGAATCCCTTGGCGCGCTCCTTCTTGGTCCTGTGGAAGCGGACGAGGGACCAGTCGTTGCCAGCGTGCCAGGGGTGGCTTGAGGTGCTGGACTCGTTGTCCCAGTAGTCGACGTTCCAGCCACCGTGACGGTTGGGATGCCATTCCTCGTGGACGATGTTGCGTAGGGGGTCCTGGCAGGTGCCGAATCCGCCGCAGACGCCTTCGGGGTGCAGCC
The DNA here is from genome assembly GCF_055600605.1 of Kitasatospora sp. NPDC038210. Classification (NCBI taxonomy): domain Bacteria; kingdom Bacillati; phylum Actinomycetota; class Actinomycetes; order Kitasatosporales; family Streptomycetaceae; genus Kitasatospora; species Kitasatospora sp. NPDC038210. The sequence goes on from NZ_JBVJYK010000055.1 coordinate 4,981, forward strand.
CGCCCGGGTCGCTCAGATTGACGGGGTTGTTGTTGCTGTAGGCGTAGCCGTTCCACTGCTGGGGGTCGGCTTGGTCAAGGATGGGGTCGGGGCTGATGAAGCGACCGTGGACGGGGTCGTACTGGCGGGCCCCGAGGTTGGTGAGGCCGGTGGTGTCGTCCTTGGTACCGCCGACGAAGCCGTGGGAGCCGGCCCAGGTGGCGGGCTGGCTGCCGCGGGAGTTCCCGAAGGGATCGGTCAGGCGCCGGGTCTCGGTCAGGGTGGTGCCGTCGAGGGCGAGGATGCCGGTGCCGTGGTGGTCGGCGATCTGGTAGGTCGTGTTGCCGCCTTGGCGGACCAGGGTGACACCGCCGGGGATCTGGTAGTACCGGACGCCGGTGACGGTGTTGGCGGTGCTGTCGTAGACGAGTTCGTCGCCGCCGAGGGTGATGGTGGTCTTGCCGGGGTCCCGGCGGATGAGTTGGTTGCCGGCAGCGTCGTAGAGGTAGGTGGTCGGTCCGGCGGTGTTGGTGTAGGAGGCGAGCTTGTTCTCGCTGTTCCAGGCCAGGGTGGCGGTGCCGAAGGTGTCGGTGACGGCGGTGGTGTTGCCTGCCGCGTCGTACTGGGCGCTGCTGGCGGTGGTGCCGGTTGACGCCTTGGTGGTGGTGCTGGTCAGGGCGTGCGGTCCGCCGGTACCGCCGCCGGTGTTCGGTGCGGTGGTCGGGGTGTTGGTCTTTCCGTCGGTAGGGAAGGTCTGGTTGGTGGTGGTGTCCTTGGTGGTGTCACCGGACGGATCGTGTTGGACGAGTTGGGTGCGGTTTCCGGTGAGGTCGTAGCCGTAGCTCTGCCAGTACGCGGCGGGGCCCCCGACCGTGGTCCTGGCCGGGGCCTGGACGCCGCTGGTTGGCGTGGCGTTGGCGCAGGCGCCGATGCCTCCGACGGTGGGTTGTGCGGCTTGGGTGAGGGTTCCGGTGTCCGTCCAGGCGTTGGTGAGTCGGCCTAGGTAGTCGTAGCCGAAGCACTGGAGGTCGGTGGAGGACGGGGTGTTGTCCGGGATGTTGCGGACCGCGGTGATCTGTCCTGCGGTGTTGTAGGTGTAGGTGAGTTGCTGGACTGCGCCGGTCGCAGCGGTCTGCTTGTCCACGAATTGCGACAGCTGGCGGCCGGTGGATTCGTCGTAGGTGTTGGTGACGACGATCTGGCTGCCCCAGGGGTTCACTGTGGCGCGGATGCTGCGGCCGTAGGCGTCCCAGTCCGAGGACAGGTCATAGGTGTCGCCGCCGTAGGCGCCGAATGTGCCCAGCGGGCCGTTGTTGTCGTACGTGTAGTGGATTGCCTCTTCGGCGATGTCGCCGACGGCCGACCGGTCGTCATCGGTGAGTGCGCCGGTGATCGGGTCGTAGATCGCTTGGTAGGTGTAGGTGAACGGGGTGGTGCCCTGGCCGATTTCGGTGCCGGGGATCGTGGTGGTGGTCTTGGTCGGGTGGTAGGCGGTGTCGTAGGCCAGCACGGAGCTGGTGTAGGTGATGCCGGAGGCGCCGTTGACGTAGCGGGTCGACGTGGCGGGCTTGCCCTTGACGACGGTGTCGTAGGTGGAACTGGTCAGTTGGTGGTCCGGGCTGACCGATCCGGCGTAGGTGCCCGTCGCTCGGCCGAGCAGGTCGTAGGTGTAGGAGATGGTCTGGTTGCGGGCGTCTGTGGAGGAGGCCAGCCTGCCCGCGGCGTCGTAGGTCTTGGTAGCGGTGCCGGTGTCCGGGTCGGCGGTGGTGACCTCGCGGCCGCGCTGGTCGTAGCCGTGGGTCCAGGTGTTGCCCGCGGCGTCCTTCTGCGTGGCCAGGTGGCCGTCGGCCGTGTAGGTGTAGGAGGTCACGTCCGCGTCGGCCGGGTTTCCGGTGGCGGTGGCGGCCTTGTACTGCCACAGCTGGGTCTTGTGGCCGCGCGCGTCGGTGACGGCCGATGTCGGCGTGGCGCCCGCAGGCGGTGTGACGTCGGTCCTGTCGGCGCCGGGATAGGCAGTGGTCGTCGTGGCCTGGGCCACACCGTAGGCGACGAACTGTGTGGTCACAGGGCGACCGAGACCGTCGTAGACGTTGTAGGTCTGTGCCGGGACCTTCTGTGTGGTGGTCAGGAGCGGCGTGGTGCTGGGCGCGGTGTCGTCGTTGTACCAGGGGTTGTTCGTGCGGGTGACGCGTCCCTGTGAGTCGTACACAGTGTCGCTGATCAGTCGGCCCCTGTAGGCAGAGAGCGCTGGGGTCGCCTGGGACTGAACGGTCCGTCCTTGGCCGTCCATGATGTCGATTTTGACGGCGTAGGTTTCGTTCGCGAGCAAGTCCGAGGAGGTCACGGTCGGCGGCACGGCGCTGCCGTTGACCACGCCTGGGAGCGCGTAGGCGTAGGTCTTGTTGGCGCTTGCCTTGGCATCCCGTCCGGGCAACCACACGCCGGTCAACCGTCCGAGTGCGTCGTAGGCTTCGTTGGTCGTACGGCCGTTGGGGTCGGTCACGGTCAGCGGCAGTGACCTCGCGGTGTTGTACGTGGTGGTGGTGGCCCTGCCAGTGGCCGCGTCACTAGCACCGGCGGGTGCCGGAGTGGTGACGGTGACGCTGTTGGGCAGCTCACCCGCGTTGGCCGCTGAGTAGGACGTGGTGACGGTCGCGCCGCTCGGGTGCTCGCTGTCGGTGCCGTTGGGGTCGGTCGCGGCCGTGATGCGGCCGTAGCTGTCGTACGTCGCGTTGGCCGCGCTGAACTGCGGGGTTCCGTCGCTGTCGAAGTGATCGAGGGTCAGTGTGCTGGTCGCGTCATGCACTGTGCCGATCTGTTCGAAGGACTGGCCGTCGTACAGCGTCCGGGTCCAGGACACGGTGTTGGCGGCCGTGGCCGTCGCGGTGCAGGCGTTCGCGCCGGAGACGGCCACTGCTTCAGAAGGCACCTCCAGGACCTCCGGGTCCGACCCGGTGGCGTAGTTGGTGCGGGTGCAGATGTCCGGCAGGCCGTCGGCGGTGTCGAGCGAGGTGCTGACACGGTTTCCGTGCGAAGGATCTGTCGTGATGGTGGTACTTGTGGCCTGCCAGGTTCCATCGGCCTTGAGCGACCTTGCCGTGCTCGCGGTCGTCGTGGACGTGTACCGGGCGAGGAGGGCGGGCTGGCCACTGCCCTGGCTGTGGGTAGCGGTGGTGATCGGGCCGCCGCTGAACGACTTCACCGTGTAGCCGGCGATGGTTCCTGTGACGTCGGCGCTGGTGTAGGTGTCGGTTTCCCGGGTCTGGCCGGAGAGCCAGTCGGAGTCGGCCGCCTGTCCGCCCATCGGGCCTGCGACCTGGACACTGCGGCCGGTGCCATTGGCCTGCAGGTCGCCGTCCATGCCCTGGTAGAAGGTGCTCGACTTCTTCGACTGCGGGCCGTCGTTTCCACTACCGGTCACCTCGGTGACGGAGGCATAGCCGCGGAACCCGTCCCAGGTCCGGTTCTTGTCCTGGGTCATCGGCGAGTCGTCGCGGTGCCACGCCGCCTTGCCGTACGTGTAGGAGGTGACCTGCGGCACCGATCCGGGGGTTGCCGGGTTCATGGTGACGGTTGCGACCGGGTACTTCAGGAACCAGTCGTCCACCGGGGCCGCACTGGCGATGGAGCCCGGCGGATTCCACTTGACGTTGTAGCAGGAGAGCGTGTCGCTGTCGGCGGAGGCCGGCATGACGTTGTTCACGCGAGAGCAGGCGGCGGGGGCGTAGTTGACGCCGATGGTGCCGCCGGTCTCGGTGGTGATGAGCTGGATGCGAGGCCGGTTGTAGGCCGGCGGTGCGGGCACCAGGTTGGTGCCGTCCACACGGTTGGGCAGAAGCTGTGCAGTAAAGGTCACCGGCGGGATCGTGAGCGGGCCGCCTGTGGCCTGGGAGTCCTGGCCGGTGCGCTGGACCGATGCGAGCCAGGGGACCTGGGTGTTCTCGGTGGCGTTCTGCACGTTGATGAACGTGTGGTTGAGCGCGTACGAGTCCACGCTCTGGTAGGTGCCGTTGACTCGGACCTGGGTGGCGATGGACGCCAGCCACTTGGTGGTCCAGAACGTCGGTACGTAGTTGGTGCACGCTCCGGTCGCGTCGCACTGCTGGTCCAGTGGGACGTCGGGCCAGTTCGCCGCGTTGGCCATGCTGCGCTTTGACGGGTCGCATGCGTCAGCGGAGGTGACGCACCGCTCGGAGGCGTTGAACACGATCTTCGCGGCGGGGTTGTAGGCGCCGTTGTTGCTCAGCTGGTCCGGCAGGCGCTGGCCGTACCCGATCGAGGAGAGCACGCCGGCACGGGTGTATGCGGTGCGGGTCCCGTTGCCGTTGTTCTGGCCGCCGCCACGGGCGTAGTAGTTCGTCTCGGGGGTGTAAGCGTAGGTGGTCAGGTTGCCGTGCGGGTCGACGACGTAGTCGAGGTTCCAGCGCCAGGCGGCCTGGCACCACGAGCCCTTGCCCTTGGCCGGGTCATAGCACGGGTCGCCGCTGTTGGGCGAGTAGACCGGGACGCTCCACGCCGAGCCGCTGTCCGCGCCGAGCGTGGTCGGGTTGCCGTTCGCGTCCGGCAGGTGGTTCAGGCCGAAGTAGGACACCGTTCCGTCGGTCTCGGTGACCTTGATGTAGGAGCCGTTCCAGGTGCCGTTGGCCGCACCGGTCAGGAACTGCACCTTGGTGCCGTCGTCCTCCTTCAGACGCCAGGTGCAGGCTGCCTGCTCCATCGTCTTGGGCGCACCGGACTGGCAGGAGGCGTCGTTCGGCACCAATTGCCCGGAGTGCCCTCCCACCGACATGGTGAGGTTTGCGCCGTTCCAGCACTGGTCACCGGAGCCCGTGATGCCGTCCTGTGAACACGGTTTGAACGACCGCTCGACGAAGCCGGTGCTGTAGTCCCAGCCGTCGCCGATCCAGGACGCCTGGGAGTTCGTCGAAGAGGTCTTGCCGTCGACCGACGTCGAGTCGTACGACAGCGCCACCTTCGGGGCCGCGCCGCCCAGAGCCGGAGGTGTCTGCACCGGGTATCCGTAGGTGAAGGCGCCGGACGATCCGCCTGCGGTCCAGGCCTGAGAGGGCCCAAGCGGGGTCGCCGCGTAGGTTCCGGCCCCACTCGATACCCCAGGCACCACGCCGACGGTCGTGGAGGTGGTGGTGGCGTCCGCGTACACCGCCCGGGCCGCCCCGGAGACGGCGGCGTCGGTCTCGGTCTTGCTGGCCGGGGTGGTCGCCCCCTGGGCGGTGCCGGTTCCGGTGAGCGGGACGTCGGCGACGAGCTTCTTGGTCGACGGGTCGTAGTGCGATTCGAGCGGTGTCTGCTTCTGGCAGTCCGGCGCCTGCGGTGTCGTCGTCGCGCAGCCCGGCAGGACCACGAGGTGGGCTCGGGCGGCCCAGTTCGCGCCGAACGTGGCGTCCAGGCTCGATGCGTCGACGCCCAGGCGCACGGGGGCGTCATCGCCGGCGCCGGGGCGGGTGAGGGTCACCGCGACGCCGGGGATTCCGGCGGAGGCCGATGTCTTGGTGTCGGCGACCTCGATCTGGATCGTCTGGCCGGCTGCCGACGAGCCTGCCAGCGGTGCGATGGTGACCGGCAGTCCGGCGGCTTTGGTCTCGTCGCCGGCCTGCGGTTTCTCGCCTTCGGCCAGGGCGTGGGCCTGGGGTGCGGTGCCGAGGTTGACCGCGGCGTGGCCGCCCGGGAGCGGTTTCGGGTTCTTCGGCGGTGTCCAGGTCGGGGGCACCGGGTGTTCGGGCTTCGGTGCCGGGACCGGTGCGGCGTTCTGTCCCGTGACCGAGGGCGTCTTGGGCAGGGCGGTGTTCGGTGGCGACCACTTGCGGGAGTAGTCCGGCTTGTCGGCCGCTGCCGCGATGGGCAGGGGTGCGAGCATCGACCCGAGCACGGCGGCTGTCGTGACGGCCGCCAACCGAGCTCGTAGTCTCCTTCCCCTGCCCTTTTTGCTCTCGAAGCCTGTTTTCCTTGTGAATGACACGCTTTTGCATCCCCCCAGCAGATTGGGCCCCCCGAATACGGGAGCCGAGTCCTGTATCCGAACCGCCGGATGCTAACGGATGTTGATGACGGACAGTCAAGACCTGGTGACAGGTGAGTCTTCTCACGGTGGTCTACGAACCGACCAATTCACTGCAAGCCGGACCTTCGCAGTCGAAGCGCACTGGCCGATGTCCGACCCTCCCCATACGGTGCCCCTGACCTGTGCCCCATGCAGGTCTTCCCGTATAAATTGGGGGGAGATTCCCATTTTGAACACAAAGTACCGTCGCAACGGTGCATCGCTGAGGGCATTGACCGCGACCGCGGTTCTGATGCTCACCGCCGGACTGTCGGGGCAGGCCGCCCACGCCGCCGATGCGCCGGCGGTCCCGTCCCAGGCAACCATCGCCGCCGCCACCGCGAAGCACCTGCAGGAACGCCCGCCGGCCACCGCCGCCGAGAAGGCCATCGCCGAGGCCAAGGCCACGCAGAAGAACGTCCCGATCGCATCGCTCACCACCGAGTTCAGTGAGACCGTGGCAACCCCCGAGGGCCACCTCGCCCTCACCAGCCACCAGGAGCAGCAGCGTGTGCGCCGTGGCGGGGTGTGGCAGGGCCTGGATGCCACCCTGGCGGCGAATCAGGACGGGACGTTGTCTCCCAGGTCGGCTGCGGGGCAGTTGGTGCTGTCCAGGGGCGGGAGCGGGCCGTTGGCGACCATGACCAGTGCGGACGGCAAGAAGTTGGCCCTGTCCGCGCCGTTCGCGCTCCCGGCGCCCACCGTCAGTGGTGACAGCGTGGTCTACCCGTCGGTCGCCCCTGACATCGACCTGAAGGTCACCGCTACCAAGCTCGGCGGTCTGACCACGGTCCTGGTCGTCAAGACCCAGGCTGCCGCGAGCAACCCGGTGCTGAAGAACCTGCACTTCGGCACCACCACCGACGGGGTCACGGTCAAGAGCGACGAGCACGGCAACATCACCGCCGCGGGCACCGACGGCAAGCCCCGCTGGATCGCCCGGACCCCGCAGATGTGGGACAGCACCACCACACCCGCCGTGAGCACCCCGGCGCCTGCGGCCAAGTCCGCCCTGACGCTTCCCGCGGCCGCCGCCGACACTCCCACGCCCGCTCCCCCGGAACCGGGCAAGTCCGCTGCCGCCGGTTCCGACACCGGCCCCGGGACGGGCTCCAAGGTCGCCACCATGCCGGTCACGGCGAGCACGTCCGGTATCGACCTGACGCCCGACCAGGACCTGCTGGCCCACGGCACCGCGCCCTACTACATCGACCCCGCCTTCCTGCCCTGGGCCCAGACCGGAAACGCCTGGACCTGGGTCCAGTCCACCCACAACGGCTCCAACTGGCTGCGCCAGGGCAGCGCCGACGCCGACCACCCCGGCGCCGGCGTCTGCGGCTACTACTCCCACGGCGGTAGCTGCTCCCCCGCCGACAAGGAACGCAGCTTCTACCAGTTCGACATCAGCGCACTCAGCGGGGCGGTCGTCCACTACGCGACGATGAACATGCAGGAGTACGTCTCCGCCGACTGGTCCTGCACCACCAAGTACCCGCTCAACCTCTACGTCACCGGGCCGATCGGCAACGGCACGACCTGGTCCAACCAGCCCGCGCAGGTGAGCGGCCCGCTCGGCCAGACCGCCATGGTCGGTGGCTCGGGCGGCGCCGCGTGCCACGACAACGTGCCGTTCCAGTTCGACATCACCGGCGCGATGCGCCAGTACGCCAACAACGGCCAGCTGACCTTCGGCCTCTACGGCGACGAGAGCAACCAGAACGCCTTCAAGCGCTTCACCTACCAACCCACGCTGTACATCGAGTATGACCGCGTTCCCGACACCCCCACCAACCCGGGCGTGTGGCCTGCGCCCCGGACGGTCAGCCCCGCAGCGACCAACCAGGCCTGCGGAGACGGCAACGCCGACAACTGGGCCTGGCTCGGAGCCGGCTCCAACCAGGACAACGCCGTCTGGCTCAACGCCACCGTCACCAGCCCCACCCAGGCCCAGGTAGCGACCTGGGACCACATCTGGGACTACAACCTCCCCGGCGCTCCCGACGTCAAGAGCGATGTCACGGCCTTCGTCGGCAGCGGCGGCACCACGAGCTTCCAGGTCCCCGGCAGCGTCATCCAGGACGGCCACGCCTACGGCTACGCCATGATGGCCACCGACCAGCTGGACGGTGTCCCGTGGTCGCCGTCGACGCCGGCCTGTTACTTCAAGGTCGACCTCACCCCGCCGACCGTCACCTTCCCCGCCACGGTCAGCGACACCAGCACGCAGTTCCCGCCCAGCGGCAACGGCCAGACGCCCCAGATCTACGTCGGCCAGAGCGGTGGCGTCCCCTTCACCGCCGCGGACGCCTCCCCCGGCGGCGGCTATGCCTCCGGCGCGGTCTGCCTGCGCTGGAGCTTCGATCCCCAGCTGGTCGATGCCGCCTGGCAGTGCGGCGGCTCAATGCCCACCGGCCAGATCCCGGTGACTCCCGGGCGCTGGGGCACCAACGTCCTCTACGTCCAGGCCGAGGACAACGCTGGCAACCTCTCACCCGTCGCGCAGTACGCCTTCTACGTCCCGTGGAACCCGAACAGCCCCGCGCCGACCTTCGGTGACGTCACCGGCGACGCGCTGCCCGACATCGTCACCGCCGACCCCAACGGCGACCTGCGGACGTACAACATCGGCGCGACCGCGCCCAAGGCCCCGCTCTCCGCTCCGATGGCCAAGTCCCCCGGGGGTGACTCCTGGGCCAACTACCGCCTCACCCACCGCGGCAGCCTTCGCGGCGGCATGAACGTCGACGACCTCATCGTCCACAAGGACGGCGACCAGAAGCTCTACTTCTACAAGAACCCCGGCAACACCAACGTCACCGGCGCTTTCGACTCCAGCTACCTCCTGGGCAAGCCCGCCTGCGACCCGAAGCTGACCGACTGCACCGGCTACAACGCCGCCGACTGGTCCACTACCCTGCGGATCGCCGCCAGCGGCGACCCCAGCACCACCAACCTCGACACCAACAAGAAGTTCCTCAACCGCACCGGCCTGTTCACCGTGGAGACCAGCCCGGACGGCACCGGCGCCCTCTGGTTCTACCCCAGCATCGGAGATGCCAAGTTCGGCTCGCCCACCAAGCTCGCCGCCACCGGCTGGAGCGGCTGGGACCTCATCTCCCCCGGCGACTGGGCCGGTCAGGGACACCCGGGCCTGTGGGCCCGCAACCAGAGCACCGGCGACCTGCGCGGCTACACCTTCACCACCGGCACCATCACCATCACCAGCCCCTTCGGCGGCAACGTCACCTACCCCACTCTCACCGGCATCGCCACCGACACCAAGATCGGCTGGGACATCCCCGCCGCCGGCTGGCCCCTCATCGGATCCGACGGCGACCTCACCGGCACCGGCACCCCCACCCTGTGGCGCATAACTCCCAACGGCGTCATCCAGATCTTCACCGGCCACTCCACCACCACCGACCCCTACTACACCTGGACCACCGGACCGACCAGCGTCCTGACCACCTAACCGACAACAGCCCCGTCGCCCTCGTTGCCCAGACCGGCAAGTGCATCGACATCAACGGCGGCAGCTCCACCCCCGGCACCACCGTCCAGCTCTGGGACTGCGACAGCACCACGGACCAGAAGTGGTCGCCTCTCGTACGAAGCTAAGGGCACCCCGGAGAAGTGAGGTCGCACGAGGTGCCCCTGACCTACGGTCAGGGGCACCTCGTGGTACCGGGCAAACGGGCGCACCACCCTGCCCATGACGACCGAGCCCCTGACAAATTGGGTGTACCACCTCACCGAAACGGTCAGCGAGCGCCTCGGCAAGCCATTAGATCCGATCATGCAGCTGACCCTGCAACTGCGAGAACGTCACCGGAGACCGCTGGCCGAAGCACTGCTGCGGGCTGACCAGCGCGCCTGCGAGAGTCAGCCCGCCGAGACGCGCGAGAGCGCCATGGCGCGCAAACCCTTCAGGGTGCGGGGTCCATGAGGTTCGCTGGGTCCGAGCTACCCGTCGGGAAGGCTGCTCTGGCAGCCGGAATGGTAATGGTTCTGGCGACCTGTTCGGGGGCCAGAGTGCCGGTCAGCTCTCTGCCCACCGACAAGCCGCCGCACGGCCAGGCCACAGGGCCGTTTCAAAGTCTGGTGATCTTGTGAGTGTGCTGGTCAGGCGATGCCGAGGAGGTCGAGCGGGCGGCTGAAGGGTTCGTAGGAGGCGTG
>NZ_JBVJYK010000056.1:0-14518 GCF_055600605.1 Kitasatospora sp. NPDC038210
AGAACGCCAAACCGTTCAAGTGGACCAGGACCGCCGACCAGATCATCGACCGGATCTGCCGCTACTGCTCACGCATCTCCGAACCAGCTCACTAGGCGTCAGCAGGCAGCGGGGCGGCGCGAATTGCGGGCCGCCCCGCTGAGCGGCGACTCAGGAGCCCGCGTGTACGTACCTCACGGTTCTCCCGGGGCATGCCGGGCCCCCTGGGCCCGGTTGGTCAGGCGGAACGCCGGTAGTAGGTGATGGAGACCTTCACGGGGCCGTCGTCGGATGCCGTGTTGAGCGTCCGGACGATGGCGATGTCCTGGGTGCCGGGAGCGCGCACGCAGAAACTGCGGTCGGCGCGGAGGGTGCTGTAGGGCAGGCTCGCGGTCGGTTGGGTCTCGATGCCCTTGAGACAGTCGGACAGGGCGACCGGCCCGGCCGGCGGGATGTAGGCGTCACTGTCCTCGGGGAGGTAGAAGGCCCCGGCCTGGCGGGCCAGGTACCACACCGAGGAATCCTGCGTCACCTTTCCGCCTGTCAGGTCGAACTCGTAGTCCCGGTCGGGTGAGGTGAGTTCGCGGTTCGCGTAGGCGACGGTGTAACCGGGCACGCGGCTCTGCTGGTCGGGTGCGGACGGCGCGGCGGAACTCGGGACTGCGGGGACCGGTACGGCCGCCGCGGCGGGTTGTTCGGGGGACTCGTCGAGGTACTCGGTGTAGTCGAGCAGCAGGAACGCGGCGGCAGCGCCGACCAGGAGGGCGGCCGCCGTCACGAGCACGGTGCGGCTGCGCCGCCGGCGCTTGGCCGGAACGGCCGCGCGTCGCTTGGCCGGAGCTGTGTCCAGGCGCGTAGGTGTCGGTTGCGGACGGGTGGGGGCCGGAGACGGAACATGCGCCGTCGGAGCCTCGGCCGAGCCCGCGGGCAGGCCTGCGGCGACCGGGACGGGTGTGGCGGGAAGGTCCGTGTGGTCGCGGAGGTCGCCGCTGACCTGTGCGGGCAACCAGCCGTCGGCAAAGCGGAGTTCGCCTCCGATCGCCGGGTGTCTACGCGCAGCCTCGATCAACCAGGCCGTTCCCGGTCGCTCTTCGGGGTTCTTCGCCAGGCAGAACCGCACCAGGTCGTGCAGTCCGGGCGGCAGGTCCGAGAGGTCGGGCTCCTCGTGCACCGCCCGGTACAGGGCGGTGGGTTCGGGCCCTTCGCCGAAAGGCGGTCTGCCGGAACCCACGTAAGCGATCAGCGCACCGAGTGCGAAGACATCGGTGGCGGAGGTCGCGGGCTGTCCGAGAGCCTGCTCGGGAGCCATGTAGCCGGGCGATCCGATGCGCAGTCCGGTTCCCGTGAGCGGGCTCGCGTCTGCCGCGCGGGCGATGCCGAAGTCGATGACGCGCGGCCCGTCGGCGGCGACGAGCACGTTGCCCGGCTTGAGGTCGCGGTGGACGACACCGGCGGTATGGATCGCCTGCAGTGCCTCGGCGATGCCGGCGAGCAGGAGCAGTACGGTCCGTTCGGGAAGCGGCCCGTGCCGGTGGACGACCTGCTGGAGGGAGGGGCCGGGCACATAGGTCGTCGCCAGCCACGGGTGGACGTCCTCGGTGCCGGCGTCGACGACCTGGGCGGTGAAGAGGCTGTGGATGCGCCAGGCGCTGGCGACTTCTTGGGCGAAGCGATGGCGGAACTCGGGATCTTCGGCGAGTTCGGGTCGGATCGCCTTGAGTGCGACGGGACGCCCACCGGGGGTGTACGCCAGGTAGACACGGCCCATGCCGCCGGCACCGAGCCGCGCACGCAGCCGGTAGCCGCCGATCTCGCCGGGATCTTCGGGGCCCAGCGCCTGGAAGGCCGAGGAAACGGGCGCGCCGAAACGCTCTGTGGTCATGCTGGCTCCCAGCGGGTCGTGCGGTGGAGAGGGGGACGCAGAGGGAGTGGGGCAGCCAAGATGCGCCCTCGGCGAGTGCCGGCGTCCGGATCGCACCGGATCTTAACCGGCTGCCCGGTCGTGCCCTTCGCCGGACGTATGCACCTGGGTGGTCTCGATGCCGGGCGCACGCTTCTTTCCTCTTGCTGATCGGCTGCCCCGTGGGAGGCCGACGACTGCCCCCGGGGTCGCGCATGCCGGTGCGGGCACCGATGGCAGGGTTCGTCCTTCCGGACCCGTTGGCCATCGGCGCCCGCACGGTCGTTTCAGCCCGCGATCTCCTTGGCCGCACGGATTCCGGAGAGGTAGGCCCCGTGAACGGTCGCGGACGACTCGCGGTGCGTGGCCTCACCGGCGAAATGGACCCGGTCACCGATCCGGGCCGCGAGCGCGTCACGCATGCTCGGCGTGGAGCCGGTCCGGTAGTACGAGTAGGAGCCGTGTGCGAACGGGTCGGAAGCCCATCGGGTGATCTGGAAGTCGATCGGCTGGGGGATGTCACCGCCGTACATGGTCTTCAGCGTCTCCATCGCGCCGCCGACGATCTGGGCGTCACTCCAACTCTCGATCGAGCGGCCGAAGTCGGCGGCGTTGAAGCCGAGCAGCAGGGGCTGCCCGACGGCACGGTTGAGGTTGATCCACTGCTCCCACTGCCCGTACTTGTCCAGGTTGGGTGCGAACATCAGCCAGTCGGTGTCCGCCCAGAACACCTTGGGGAAGCGGAGGTAGCACTTGTTGAGGACGCCCACGCCGAGCTTGTCGATCGCGGCTCGCTTGTCCGCGGGCAGGCCGGGGCCGAACTTGACCGAGCCGCTCTGCAGTACCCCCAGCGGCAGCGTCACCACCACGTGTTCGCCTTCGAACACCCCCCTGTCGGTGGTGACGGTGACGCCGTCGGCCTTCCAGTCGATCTGCTGGACGACGTGCTCGGTCCGCACGTCCAGGTCCTTGGCGAGCAGATCGGTGACCTGGTGGTAGCCACCGGGGAACAGGACGTCCTTGCCCCTGATCGAGGCCCCGTTGTCGAAGTAGAGCCCCGACAGGTCACCCACGCTGCCGGAGTACTCGTGCTCGTAGTCGTTCAACGCGAAGGAAGCCAGCGCCTTGTCGTTGTTCGACAGCGATGGCCAGTTCAGTGCGCGCTCGACAACGCTGCGCACCGAGGTGTCCTTCTGGTCGTCGTTCTGGTCCTGGTTGGTTTCCAGTGCCTGTGCGGCGGCCTTGCGCCAGCGCTGCATCGCCTGCTCGGAGGCGTCATCGGCCTTGTGGCCGTTGGCGAGGTAGTCCGTGGCGCTTTCGGAGTCGGTCGTGACCATCTTCGCGCCGGCCTTCTTCGCCAGGTCGGTGATCGGGTTCTTGTCGACGCCGTGGATCCAGGAGGCACCCATGTCGACCGGGGTCCCGGCCCACTGCTCGCTGGTCCAGATCCGGCCGCCGATCCGGTTCCGGGCTTCGAGCACCAGCACGTTCCTGCCCTTGTCGGCCAGGTAGCGCGCCGCCGCCAGACCACCGGCCCCCGCACCCACGACGATCACGCCGCTGCGGTCGGAAGGGGAGGTGCCGGTCGGAGCCGACGGTGAACCCGTCGGGTCTCCGTCACCGTCGTCCCCGCCGTTGTTGCAGGCGGCCAGCGTACCGAGGGCCGTCGCGGCGGTCAGGCCGAGGCCCAGGTTGGTCAGGAAACGTCGGCGGTGCATCGTCATTGGCTGTTACCGATCTGGATCTGCCGCGAGCATGGGGGATCGCAGGAGCGCTGTGCTCGCTCGACGCCGTGCCCGGGGGGACTACGAAGAGGGACCGCGTAGCCTTCGGCGGCGCGCCCGGCATCTCCCGGAACCACACGCGGTGGCGCGAATCCGCCTCGTGATTCGCCCGTCGGGCGGCGCCGGTGGTGCCGCGTACGGATCGGAGCCACGCGACGCTGCGCGGCCTGCCCGGTTCACCTACCGTCCTTGACGTCGACGCCGGCTACCCGGGGAATGCGATGGCCGAACCGAGCTGACGGGAACTACAGCAGATTCCGGAGGCCTTACCCGACGCGCACGGTGCGAGCACGAAGAGGACACGCATCACCCGAGGAGCGGGTCCGACCGCGAGCGCGGCAGGTGGCCCTCTCTTCAGTACAATGAGGCTGATACTGCAGAGCATACATTGAGGCACTGGTGTGTCAATAGAGGCATGAGGAGTGGATAGAGGTTGCGCACCGACGCGACAGAGGTCCTGGACGCAGCGATCCCGGTTCTCGCCAAGGACCGCGGGGCGTCCATGCAGGTGATCGCCACCCGTGCCGGCATCAGCCGGGCCACGCTGGTACGCCTGTTCCCGACCCGCCAGCACCTGGTCCACGCCATGGCGGAGAAGATCCTCGACGACTGCGACCGCGCCCTGTCCCGGGCCGAGAGCGAAGACGCTCCCATGGAGCTCCTACTGACCGCGCTCGCCGCCGAATATCCGCCGTTCGCCCAGCTCTGGAACCTGGTCTACGTCGAACCCGAGGTCCTGGGAGTGCCGGAGGCCAGCACCCGGGCCGGAGACATCTTCAAGCGGACCGTCGCGTTCGTCGAACGAGCACAGCGCTCCGGGCTCCTGCGCAGTGACATGGCTGCGACCTGGCTTGCGTCGACCTTCTGCAGCCTCTCCGAGACGGCGTGGGAACTGACCCTCGAAGGCCACATGGGTGCTCGGCAGGCGCCGGAGTTCCTCATGTCGGTCCTGCTGCGTGGTGCGGCTGCCTGACCGCGGCCGGGCGGTCGCCGCCATCCATCCCAGGGCCGGCCACACCAGGCCCTTGCGCGTGCGCCCGATCACCAGGGTGCCGGCCGCGACCGCCAGCGCCAGCGCCCACATAACGGCGAACATCAGCCAGACCATGGTGAAGGTCCCCCTGGTCCGCCGCGGCTCGACATCGAAGCCGGGCGCCTCATCTGTCCGACTCCCATGCTGCTGACCCTCGCCGGCGTGGTTCACCTCGTGACGAACGATGTCAACCCCCTCGCCCCGCGACGAGCACCCCTGACCACACAGCCTGGAACTTCTCTACTCCCCTGGCCCGTCGCCGTCGCAAGAGGACCGCCGCCACCGCCCCGTTCTGACGCCGGGAGGAGCCCCGAGGGCAACGGTCCGGAGTCCGTTGCGCGACGTCCGACGCCACGCCCTCCGAAGTGGCCGCCCGGAGGAGTGGTTCATCTGCGCCGGTCCGGGACGCGGGCTGACGGCGTACGGGCAGAGGCTTCGCCGGATCCGTCCTGGCATCCCGCGACGCGGTCCGATACCGCCGCCGAGGATCATGGATGCCTCTATTGACACATCGATGCCTCAATATATCCTTTGCTGTGTCCACCTTCTGAGGCGCCAGCGGGGCCGACGACCCCGCGTCCCACGCCCCCGGCCCTGAGTGAGGTCTCTCTCCCTGATCCCAGGGGTGGGATACCGATCGGTCGCCGCACTTCCCGGCGCGGTGCCCCGGCCCTCAGTGCGCGGACGGTGCACGCGTGGCTCCGTGCACCTCTGGCGGTGCGCTTCGCGTTCGTCGCGCAGCGGGTAGCCCGACACCGATTTCGGTGCACGGCTGCCGACGTCATCGGTGAGGTCCGCCGGTCCCGCTCCACACGGCGGCCGGCGGACCGATCATCTCGACCGGAACCAGTTCACCCCACGTACGAACGAATCCCGCGTCAGATCGCAGATTGGTTGACCGCCATGACCATGCAACGCCGAGATCTTCTGAAGGCCCTCGGGCTCGGCCTACCCGCCGCAGCCGTCCTGCGCGCCACCGCGGTGCCCACCGCCGAAGGTGGCATCGCCTCCGCCGCGGGCTTCCCGACCGCCGACCGGCCCGACGTCATCGTGATCGGCGCGGGCATCAGTGGCCTGTCCGCAGCCCGCTACCTCGCGGACCGCGGGGAGGACGTTCTCGTCCTCGAAGCCCGTGACCGCATCGGAGGCCGGATCTGGACCAGCGGGCGCTGGTCCGACTCTCCGGCCGACCTGGGGGCCTCCTGGATCCACGGCGTCACCAACAATCCGATCAGCGCACTCGCCACGCAGGCGAAGGCCAGGACCGTACCGACGAACAACGACAGCACCAGCTACTACCTGCCCGCCGGCGCTCCCGCCACCAGCGCCCAGGTCCAGGCCGTCAACACCTGGGCGACCAAGGCGGCGGACGCACTCACGTCGTACCAGAACGCAGAGGACGCGGACGCCTCCCTTCGCTCCGTCGTCCAGAAGGCCCTCGGCTGGTCCTCGCTGTCCGACTACGACAGGGCCCTGCTCGGCTACGACCTGAACGACTACGAGCACGAGTACTCCGGCAGCACCGACCGGATGTCGGCCCTGAACTTCGACAGCGACGCCGACCTCAAAGGCGGCGATGTGGTGTTCCCCCAGGGCTACCACCAGATCACTGACCTGCTCGCCGCAGGACTCACCGTCCGGACCGGGCAGGTCGTCAGACGCGTCGACTGGACCACGACCGGCGTGGCGGTCACCACCGACACAGCCGTCGTCGAAGCCGACCACGTGGTGGTCACCCTCCCGCTCGGTGTCCTGCAGAGCGGTGCGGTGACCTTCGACCCCGGCCTGCCGGCCGCCAAGCGTACGGCCATGGGCAAGCTCGGCACGGGCGTTCTGAACAAGTGCTACCTGCGCTTCCCCCGCGTGTTCTGGCCCGGCACCGACTGGCTCGGCTACATACCGCCCGCCACGAAGTACGGCCAGTGGACACAGTGGGTGAACGTGACCCGCACCAACGGGCAGCCCGTCCTGCTCGGCTTCAACGCCGCCGACTTCGGTCGCTCCATCGAGAACCGGAGCGACGGCCAGATCGTCGACAGCGCTATGAGTACCCTCAAAACGATCTTCGGTGGCGCGATCCCCGCGCCGACCGACTACCAGATCACCCGGTGGGCATCCGACCCCTGTGCTCTGGGCTCCTACTCCTTCAACGGGATCGGCTCCACGCCGGCCATGCGGGACCAGCTCGCGGCCCCCGTGGGCAGCCGGGTGCACTTCGCGGGCGAGGCGACCAGCCGGACTTCCTTCGCCACGACCCACGGCGCCTTCCAGTCGGGCGTCCGCGCCGCCAAGGAAGTCCTGGCCTGATGCGCGGACAGCGTGGAGTCCCGGGTTTCGGCCCCGCCCGCTGGCGCGGCCGAAACCCGTTCCACCTGCCGGGCTGACCGTGGGCGACGGAGTGCCGCGGAAAGCCGAACCACTCATGCATTCCTCGGTCACTCGTCGGTGCGCCTGCGGGGCGGCAGCTCGTACAGTCCGGTCCCGGCGTGTGCTCCGTTGGTGATGTTGACGACGCCGACGTGGGCGTCCAGGCGGGTGGCGCGGGCCATGATGCCGGCGAAGCCGCGCGCCATGGTGAACACGCCCCAGACCGTCAGCCAGGGCTGCAACCGGCCGTCCTCGTCCGGGAACAGTTCGGTGACCGGGCGGATCCGGCGCTGCACTATGGAGGGCTTGTCGAGCGCGGCGTCGAGGTGCTCGACCCAGCTCTCCTCGGTCACGTCCCCGCCGAGGACCACACCGCTGCCACCGTGCAGGACCGTCGGTTTGAGTACGAGGTCGTGTCGGTCGGCCCGGGCGTAGTCGAGTAGTTCCACCAGCTGCCCGCTCTCCAGCGTCACCGTGCCGGGCCGGACGGTTCGGGTCCACGGCAGGATGCGGTCGAACGCCGCCAGCTCCTCGGTGCCGAACAGGTGCCGGTTCTTCTCGTCCGAGAGCATCGCGAGCGTGGTCTTGCTGGCGTAGAGCTCTGCGTCCAGCGGGACGAACAGCTTCACCTGGTCGGCTGCGGCGGCGCGCACGACCTGGTCCATCAGCGCCGGGGCTTCGGGGGATTCGAGCAGGTCCTCGGCGAGGAAGATCCGGTGGATGATGTCGACGGCCCGGTCGCCGAGCCAGACCCGGCCGTCGCGGTAGTCGAGCTGACCGATGTGGCAGGGGTGCGCGTCTGCGCCCAGGGCCCGAAGTCGGGCGCAGAACGCCTCCAGGAACGCGGCCCAGCCGCTCAGGTAGCTGCTCGGCCAGTCGGCGACCGCGATGACCGGCCGGGACTGCGGGTCGAACCCGGTGGCGGCGTACATGGTGTGCAGCAGTTCCTCGGCGGTGTCGGCGAAGCCGAGGCCGTGCCGGGCGGCGAAGTCGGCGAGGAGCGGGTGTTCCAGCAGGGCCTGGGCCATCACGCCGTTGCCCAGGCCGCCGAGCGAGCTGGTCATGTTGACTTCCACGACCTTGAATCCGCTTTCGTCGACGCACAGATCCGTACGGGCCAGGCGGGTCGCGGCGGCGCCCCGGCTGCGCAGGATCACCTCGGTCTGGGTCTCGGTCATGCCGACGGCCCGGGCGAACGCGCCGAGGTCGCCGTCGAAGAGCCTGTCGGGCAGGCTGAACAGCGCGGTGTGGAGCGTTTCCAGGTCTTCCGTCAGCTGCGCTTGCTCTTCGTGGCCGAGGAAGAGCGGGCGGGGCAGGAAGCGGTTCTCGTAGTCGAGGGCGAGCAGGGTGTCGTGCTGCGCACAACCGAGCAGTTCGGCCGCGGTGGCTGTGCTGTCATTCAGTTCGGCCAGATACTGCTTGGTCAGGGTGCGGCGGTCCACGGAAGGTCCTCTCGGGGGCGGGTGGGCGGTGGTGGCGGGAGTGGTCAGCTGCGTGCCGACGCCGCGCGGCGGGTGGCGACCAGGGCCGCCAGGGCTGCCAGGTCGGGCTGGCGCATGACCTCTGCGGCCTTGACCCGGATCGGGTAGGTGCTTTCGATCAGCGCGATCAAGCGCGCGACGGCCAGCGAAGTCCCGCCCGATTCGGCGAAGTTGTCGGCGGGCGTGAGGTCGGGCTGGTCGAGCAGTCGGCGGCAGGCCACGAGCAGGTACGCTTCGGTGTCCTCTGGCTGCGGGGTCTGATGGGTCGGCGCCGCCCCGGGTGCGGTGGACGCTGCGGGGGCGGCCTGCCGGGCGAGCAGTGCGCGGTCGACTTTGCCGTTGGCGTTCAGCGGGAAGGTGTCGACGAAGCGGACCGTGACGGGCACCGCCTGCTTCAGTACCCGGGCGCGGGCGGCGGCCAGCACGGCGTCCTCGTCGGCCTGCGCCCCTTCGGCGAGCAGGAGGAAGGCAGCCAGCCGTAGGCCGCCGGTGCCCAGGTACGGGACCACGACGGCGCGCCGGACCGAGTCGTGGGTTTCCAGGGCGGCCTCGACCTCGGCCGGTTCGATCCGCGCGCCGCTGATCTTCACCTGGTCGTCCGTGCGGCCGAGGAATTCCAGCGGTCCGTCGGCGCGCATCACCGCCTTGTCACCGGTCCGGTAGACACGGTCCACGTACGGTTGACCTGCGGGGGCCGGCACGAAGCGTTCGGCGGTCCGCTGCGGGTCCACGTAGCCGAGCGCCAGGCCCGCACCGCCGATCCGGACCTCTCCGGCATGTCCCCTGGGCAGGATCCGGCCGTCCTCGTCGGTGATGAAGACGGCGTAGCCGGCCAACGGCAGTCCGATCGGCACGAGGGCGGTCGGGTCGTCGCTTCGGGGTTCCAGGCGGTGGGTGGTGGTGAGCACGGTGGCCTCGGCGGGACCGTACACGTTGTGCACGACCGCCGCGCACTGCGCGGGCGGCCGCACCCGCATCCGGTCGCCGCCCACCAGGATGTGGCGCATGGCCAGGCCGGCGGGCCACGGCTGGGTGAAGGCGAGGTCGGCGAGCGGGGTCGGCAGCAGGCAGTGGGTGAGGCCCGACTCCTGCCACCACTGGAACAGTTCGGCCATCGAGCCGCGGGCGTCCTCGGGTGCGACGTGCAGGGTGGCGCCCGAAGACAAGGCCTCCCACAACTCCTTGAGGTGCGCGTCGAAGGTGGTGCCGACGAAGAGACCCACCCGGGACTCGGGACCGATGTCGAGCCGGTCGCAGGTCCACCGGACCAGGTTGGCCATCGCCCCCTGCGACAGCAGTGCGACCTTGGGTTTGCCGGTGCTGCCCGAGGTGGTGACGGCGCAGAAGGCGTCGCTGGGCGCACCGCTGGGTGCACCGTTCGCCCGTCCGCCGCGCAGAGCGACCATGAGTCCGTCCACCGCCTCGGCCGGCGCAACGGTCCAGCCGGGCGGCGGGGTGGTGGTGCCGTCGGTGAGCAGGCAGCCGATGTCGGCGTCCTCGGTGATCGATTCCACCCGCGCGGCCCCCGGCTGCGCGCCGAGGGAGAGATAGACCGCGCCGGTCCTGGCCAACGCGACCGCCGCGGCCACCAGCAGCGCGGAACGTTCCAGGCAGACCCCCACCAGCTCACCGCGGGTGACCCGGCCGCCGAGGGCCCGCACGATCCGGGCGGAGGCTCGGTCGAGCTCGCGGTAGCTCCAGGTGATGGTGCCGTCCACGACCGCCGGGGCGTCGGGCTGTTCGGCCAGCCGGCTGTCGAACCAGTCGAGTGGTCCCGCCCCCGGTGCGGGAGCGGGCGCGGGCTCACCTCCCCAGGCGATGCTGGGCAGCTGGTGGCCGGTCGGATCGTGGGCAGTCATCTCGTCTCCTCGGGGCATGGTTCGGGGTGGTGGGGTCAGTCATCGGCCGGCGCGGTGAGTGCCGCGAGGCCGGTTGCGGTGTCGGCGAGGTAGGCCTCCAGCAACGCGGTGAACTGCCGCTGAAGTTCGGCGATCCGGGGGCCGTCGTACAGGTCGGTGGCGAAGTCCCAGATCAGCAGCATGCCGCCCGGGCCCGAGCGGGTGTTGACGGTCCGGCGGGAGTCGGGGATCAGTACCACGTCGAGGGCGAAGCGGGAGGTACCGGTGTTGAACGCCTCGTGGATGGACACCTCAAGGTTCAGCCCCTCGACGTGCGGGATCGGCGCGTCGTGCGCACTGAACATGACGTGGAACAGTGGGTTGTCCAGGCCGGTGCCGGAGTGTTCCCCGAGTTCGCGGGCCAGGTCCTGGACCGGGACGCCCTGGTGCGGCAGCGAGCGGATCAGGACCTCGGTGACCTCGTCGACCGCGTCCAGCGCACTGTCGTCGGGCTGGAGGCGGATGCGCAGGGGGATGGTGTTGACGAACATCCCGACGCTCTCCCGGAAACCGGGCGGGCGGTTGCCCACCGCGCTGCCGATCACCAGGTCGGAGCGGCCGCTCTGCCTCCTTAGCAGCTCCGCGAAGAGGGTGAGCAGCACCGAGAACGGGGTGTGCCCGTGGCGACGGGCGGCTGTCCGCAGGCGCTCGGCCAGCTCGGGCTCCAGCAGCTGGCGCAGTTGGTCGCCGTGCGGGATGTCGCGGGCCCGTCCCGGGTCGGCGAGGCCGGGCAGCGGCAGGTCGAAGGCCGCGCCGTCCAGGGCGCCCCGCCAGTACGCCAGGGCTTCGTCCCGGTGGCCCGGCTGTTCCTCGGCGGCCACCGACCGGCGGACGTGCTCGACGTAGGAGCGGGGCTCGGGCAGGTCGGCCGGGATGCCCTGGGCCAGCTCGCGGTAGGTGGTGAACAGGTCTCGCAGGACCAGGCCGAAGGACCAGCCGTCGTGCACCAGGTGGTGCTCGGTGTGAAGCAGCCGGTGGTGGTCCTCGGCCAGCCTGATCAGGCTCCACCGCACCATGGGCGCCTCGGCGGTGTCGAAGGGCTCGTCGTGCTGCTCGCGCCACAGGTCCTCGAAGGCTGCCTCGTGGTCGTCGCCACCGGTCAGGTCCACGGTGCGGTAGCGCGGTGCGCAGGTGCCGTTCACCCGCTGCTTCGGTGGGAAGTCCTCGGGATCGAGTTCGAGGCGGAACGCCTCGTGGCGGGCGAGCACGGTCGCCAGGCTCTGCCGCAGGGCCGGCTCGTCCAGCAGGCCGCGCAGGTCGAGGGAGGCGGTGAAGTTGTAGGCACGGCTGTCGGGGAAGAGTTCCTCGTGCAGCCAGACGATCTCCTGGGAACGGGAGAGGTTGAACATCGGCGCGGCCCTTTCCGGGTCGGTGGTCGTTCGGTGTGCGGGGCTGGTGGCCGGGGGCGGCCCCGGACGCCACCTGCTCAGCGGGCGGGTGGGGTGGCGGTGACGGTGTCGCGGAGCAGGAACTCCAGGCCGTCGCCGTGAAGCCACTGCGCACAGACGCCGGCGTGGTCGGCTCCGTCGGTGTCGGCCAGGCGCCGCCGGGCGTCCGCCATGCGGTGGCGTGCGTCGGCGCAGAACACGTCGGCGAGGTCCTGGGCCGGTCCGGCGCCCTCGCGGTGCAGTCGGGCGGCGTTGGCCAGCACCGCGGACATGGTGAACAGCTCGGCGGAGACCCGGTTGAGCAGGATCAGCGTGCGTTCCTTGGCGAACAGCTCCTCGGGGTCGGGGTGTCGGTCCACCAGGTCGCGGCCGAGGCGGGCGAACTGCACGGCTTGTTCGGCAACGAAGCGCAGGTGGTCCCGGTTGCGCGGGGACAGGCAGGCGTCCGCTGCGGTGAGGTCGGTCGCGGCCTCGGCGATGGCCTGCGGCTCCGGGTAGTGGCGCGAGAGCAGGTGCCGGGCGGCCCAGTGGTCCACGAGGAAGTCCACCCCGCCGGCCACCCGCAGGGCACGCGCGTCGCGGAAGAACCGCTCCACCGGCAACGGCTGAGCGCCGCGCCGGGCCTTGCTCGTCGCCGTCTCGAAGCCCTCGGCGGCCAGCAGGGACAGGGTGCGGTCGACGATGCGCCAGCTGGTCATCGAACTGATGTTCTTGGCTGCAGTCCGCTCCGGGTCCAGGTCGATCCCCGGGTGGCGCTCCTCGGCCAGCAGGCACCACTCCACGACGCTCTCCACGGCGAAGGTCTCGGCGAGGTTGGCGGCGATGATGCGCTGGATCTCGTCGTACTGCTCCAGCCCGAA
The DNA here is from genome assembly GCF_055600605.1 of Kitasatospora sp. NPDC038210. NCBI lineage: Bacteria > Bacillati > Actinomycetota > Actinomycetes > Kitasatosporales > Streptomycetaceae > Kitasatospora > Kitasatospora sp. NPDC038210. Next base: position 12,691 of record NZ_JBVJYK010000056.1, read on the forward strand.
CCCGCCGACCGTACGCCGCCGGACGAACTCCCGGGACCAGTGCAGGCAGAGCCGGCCGATCGCCAGGGCGGGCGCCGAAATGGGGTACATCCGGCCTCGGACGCTGATGGTGTGCAGTTCGGGGGCCAGACGCCACTCGTCCTCGGCGGTCAGGCCGTCCAGGGTGAAGACCCGGCTGTGCGGGACGAAGACCCGGTCGAAGGTGAGGGCCGCGTTGGGCAGGCCCTTGAGACCCAGGTACTCGTGCCAGGACCTGACCGTGAAGCCGGGGTCGGTGGTGTCGACGAAGAACAGCCGGATGTACTCCCGGTCGTTGTCGTGCACGGTGGCCGAGACCCTCAGGAGGCCCGCGATCGGGCCGTTCTGGATGAACACCTTCTCGCCGCTGATCCGGAATCCGGTGCCGTCCTCGGTCGGCACCGCGGTGGTGGCCCGGGTCCGGTTGATCGCACCGGTGGGCTCGGTGTCGGCGTCGCCGGAGATCGCGCCCGCTGCGAGCAGCCGTTCGAGTTCGGACTTCAGCTCGCCGTCGGTCAGGATCGGCAGGTAGGCGCCGGCGCCCAGTCCGAGGTGGACGGACATGGCGTAGCAGGCGGTCACCGACCAGCTTGCTGCGGCCTGGATCATCCGGAAGGCGTTGTGGGCGGACAGGCCCAGACCGCCGCGCTCAAGCGGGTCCTGGAGCCTGAAGTAGCCGCGGGCGGCGCAGGCTTCGTGGAAGCCGTCGGGCAGCCTCGCGGTGCGGTCCACCTCGGTCGGGTCGACGGTCTCCTGGAGGAAGCGCATCAGCTCGGCGACGGCGGCGTCGCCGCGGGCGCGGTCCTCATCGGACGGGGCGGGGAAGGGGCTGATCAGGTCCCAGCGCACGTGCCCCAGGTGGAGCTCGGCGAGGAAGCCGGCCGGGGTGACGGTGTCGTGAGTCATGTCTGCTTTCACAGGTCGTGGGAGAGCGAGTGGACGGGCGACCCGGCGCGCCGGCGGTCGGTGAGTGCGGCCCGGATCAGTTCGAGCAGGGCGGCGCGGTGCTCGCGGAGGTAGAAGTGACCGCCCGGCAGCAGGTTCAGGGCGAACGGACCGCGGCTGTGGCCCTGCCATCGGGTGAGTTCCTCGGCGGGGAGGCGGTCCTCGGTGCCGCCGAAGACGTGCAGCGGCAGGTCGAGGGGCTCGCCGGGGGTGTGGCGGTAGCTGTCGACCAGTTCGAAGTCGAAGCGGTGCGAGGCCATCACGATCGCGAGTAGGTCCGGGTCCTCGGCCACCTCGTCGGGGAGTGAGCCGTACTGTCCCTGGATGGCGGTGAACAGCTCCCGGTCGCCGAGGTGGTGGATCGGCGGCAGTCCGCGGGGCCGGTGCGGGGCCGGGCAGGCGGACAGCAGCAGGCGTTCGGGGCCGGGCAGGCCGTGCTCGCGCAGGGCGCGCGCGGTCTCGTAGGCCAGCAGGGCGCCGAGGCTGTGTCCGAAGAAGGCGAACGGTGCGCGGAACACGGCCTGCCTCACCAGATCGTGAACCAGCGGGCCGACCCGGGTGTACTGCGGGTCGTCGAGCCGCGAGCCGCGGCCGGGCAGTTGCACGCCCCACACCTCGATGCCGGTCACGTCGTCGCCCCAGCGGACGTACTCGGCGGCCGAGCCGCCGCTGTGGGCGAAGCAGTACAGCCGGATCGCGGCGTCGGGGCGCTTGCGGCGGTTGACCAGCCAGCGTGGGGCGGTGTGCCCCGGGTCCTCAGGCATGAAGGGTCCTTAAGAATGTTGGGCGGTCCGGGAGGACCGGGTGTGGCTGATGGCGTGGTTGCCCTTGATGGCTCCAGGAGAATGGCCGCCCGGTCCTCCGG
>NZ_JBVJYK010000057.1:0-1629 GCF_055600605.1 Kitasatospora sp. NPDC038210
TGTTGGTGAGGTGGTGGTGGAGGTTGGTGAGGGCGTGTTGGGTGGCGGTGGTGTGTTTGTAGGTGAGGTTGGTGAGTTTGTGGAGGAGTTTGGGCCAGTGGTGGGGTGTGGTGGTGAAGGTGATGGTGAGGAGGGTGGTGTTGTTGGGGTGGGGGGTGAGGGTGTAGGTGGTGGTGCCGTGGAAGTGGCCGGTGTGGGTTTGGGTGAGGGTGTGGTGGGGGGTGATGTGGGTGGTGGTGGAGTGGAATTGGAGTTTGGGGCCGGGTTTGCCGATGCCGTTGGGGTGGATGGTGGTGGTGGTGGTTCCGTTGGTGGTGTGGGGTGGGGTGGGTCCGGGTTGGTGGGTGTTGTGGGGGTGCCACCAGGTGGTTTTGCCGTTGAGTTCGTTGATGATGGCGTTCCAGATGGTGGTGGGGGGGTGGGGGAGGAGGGTTTGGTCGGTGTGGTGGATGGTGTGCATGGGGTTTCCTTTCGGGGGTTGGCTGGGGTTGGGGGTGGTGTTTTGGGGGTGGGGGAGTGTCCGGGGTGTTGTGTTTTTGGTTTGCGTTCGTGGTTGCTGTTGCTTTGTTTGTTTGTGGTGTTGGTGGTTTTGGGTTGTTGGGGGGTTAGGGGAAGATGTTTTGGCCGGGGGTGAGGGTGTGGGTGGGGTCGTGGTGGGTTTTGGTGGTGGTGAGGGTGGTCCATTGGGGGCCGTAGTGGGTTTGCCAGTCGGTGGGGGTCATGTGGGGGATGGCGCCGACGAGGTAGCGTTTGGCGCCGAGTTGGACGGCGCGGTCGTAGAGGTTGCGGTTGCGGGTGAGGGCGGGGGTGGGGTTGTAGTCGGGGTGGGGGAAGGTGAGGAGGTCGAAGAGGTAGGCGGTGGGTTCGTTGGGGGTGATGGCGAGGGGGTGGGTGAGTTTGTTGGTGTGGAAGGGGTAGCAGAGGAGGAGGCCTTGGCCGATGTCGTCGGGGGTGAGTTGGGGGAGGGCTTCGGTGAGGAAGGTTTTGGTTTGGGAGGCGGGGAGGAAGAGGGAGAGCCAGGGTTTGGGGGCGTTCCAGTAGCCGAGGTTTTTGATGTTGTCGGCGAAGGCGTCGGCTCGGTAGGTGTATTCGCGGTAGGTGGTGTCGGTGATGGTGGTTTCGGTGGTGAGGGGGTTGAGGCCGGTGAGGAGGGGGGTGGGGTCAGGGGGTGTGGTGCCGTTGTAGTGGGCGACGGCTTCGATTTTGTAGCGGGGGGGTTGGTTGTTGGGCTGGATGAGGATTTCGCCGACTTGGGAGGGGAAGCGGCCGTCGTTGAGGAGGGTTTGCTGGTCGGTGAGGTAGGTGGTGAGGTCGTTGTAGTAGAGGGTGAAGACGCGGGCGTTTTGGGGGGCGGGGATGAGTTTGAGGGTGGCGCGGGTGATGATGCCGACTTGGCCGGCGCCGGCGAGGGCGGTGTGGAAGAGTTCGGTGTTTTTGGTGGGGGTGGCGGTGAGGATGCGGCCGGTGCCGGTGACGATGTCGATGGATTCGACGGTGTCGGCTTGGAGGCCGTATTTGTGGACGGTGGATCCGATGCCGCCGATGCTGATGGTGCCGCCGATGGAGAGGTGGAGGTAGTCGGTGAGGCAGGGGGGTGTGAGGCCTTGGGCGAGGGTGGCGTCGGTGAGC
>NZ_JBVJYK010000057.1:1724-7009 GCF_055600605.1 Kitasatospora sp. NPDC038210
GCGTGCGGTTTCCCGGTCCGGTGTTGAGGTGCCGGGCTGGTGTGGGCTGCTGTGGTCGGTGCCCGGTGGCGGTCGTGGGTGGTGTCCGGGTGGTGTTCCGGGTCGTGTTGGGGTGGGTGGTGTTGGTGGTTTTCGGGGTGGTGGTGGGTTGTGTGTGGTTGTGCGGGGGTGTGGGGGTGGCCCGCGGTCCCCGGTGTGGTGGGGGCGGGCGTGGTTGGGGGTGTTCGGCCGGGGCGGTGGCGGGTGGTGGGTCCGGCCGGCGGGTGAACGGGTGTGAAGTTGTGGGGCCTGGTCTGTGGTTGGTGTTCGGGTGGTGCGGCAGGTCGGGCTGACCGGTGGTGGTGTCCGGTCCTCGGTCTTCGGTTGTGCGGGCGGGGGTTGGGCTGGGTAGCTGTGCCGGGGTGCCGGGGTGCCGGGGTGCCGGGGTGCCGGGGTGCCGGGGTGCCGGGGTGGCGGGGTGCCGGGGTGGCCGGGTGTCTGTTGGGTTCGTCGTCCGGGCCGTGTTGGTCGTCTGGCGTGGTGCGGGCTGGTGGCCTGGTGGTGGGTGGCGGTTTGGGTGGCGGTTTGGGTGGTGTGGTGGCCTGTTCGGGTTGTCGTGCGGGGTGGCCCGGGGTGGTGTTTCGCTGGGTGGTGCTGGTTTGGTGGGGTGGCCGGCCTGCCGCCCGGGTGGGTCGGGCGGCGGGCCGTGGTGGTGCCTGGTTGTGGTGCGTGGTGGTGCTTGCCTCTTTGTTGCCTGGTGTGGCTGTCCCCTGTACCCCGGGTGGCTGTCCGTGTGCCCTTGTGGTGTCCCGTGTCCTGGCACCTTGTGTTCCGTGTCCTGTGCCCGGTGTTCTGGCGCTGGGTGGTGCGTGGTGCCCCGGTGTCCTGATGTTCCTGGGCGTCGGTGCCGTGTGCCCCTGTGGTGTTCCGGTGTCCTGGTGTTCCTGGGCGTCGGTGCCGTGTGCCCCTGTGGTGTTCCGGTGTCCTGGTGTTCCTGGGCGTCGGTGCCGTGTGCCCTTGTGGTGTTCCGGTGTCCTGGTGTTCCTGGGCGTCGGTGCCGTGTGCCCTTGTGGTGTTCCGGTGTCCTGATGTTCCCGGGCGTCGGTGCCGTGTGCCCCTGTGGTGTCCCGGTGTTCCGGTGTCCTGATGTCCGGTGATGTCCCGGGTCTTGGTGGGGGGTGCTTGGTTTCCGTGTCCTGGGCCTTGGGGCCTTGGGGCCTTGTGTCCCGTGTGGCCCGTGTGGTGGGGCCTGGTGTGCCGTGTGGTGCCGTGTGGTGCCCTGTGTCGTGGTGCCCGGTGTTCTGGTGTCCCGTGCTGTCCGTGGGGTTTGGTGCCGGGTGGTGCCGCGGTCTGTGTGGGTAACGGCGGTCCGGTGGCGGGGTGGTGCGGTGGCCGGCTCCGGTGTTTTGCCTGGTGCGGCGTGGCGGGGCGTGGCGGCGGGGTCGGCCTGGTGTGGCGTGGCGGCGGGGTCGGCCTGGTGTGGCGTGGCGGGGCTGGGCCGGGCTTGGCTGGGGCGGGCCGGGTCTGGCGGGCCGGGCTGGGTCGGGCTGGGGCGGGTGGTTTGGCCGGCTGGCCGGGCTTGGTGGTCCGGGGCGGGTGGTCTGGCCGGGCCGGGCTTGGTGGTCCGGGGCGGGTCTGGTGGTCCGGGCCGGGCCGGGTCGGGCCGGGGCGGGCTGGTTGGGGTTAGGGGTTGGTGTGGTCGGTGTGGGTGGTGGTCTGGTAGTTGCTGATGTCGAGGTGGCGGGTCTGTTTCCGGAATCGCCAGGTGTACGTCGGCCAGATCGAGGGGTTGTTCCCGCGGGTGTCGGTGTACCAGCTGGTGCAGCCGCCGTTGTTCCAGACGGTGTTCTTCAGGCGGGTCTGGACGGCGTGGTTGTAGGCGTTCTGGGCTTCTTCGCGGACGTCGATGCTGGTGATGTGGTGGGTGTCGAGGGTTTTCAGGGCGTCGAGGATGTAGGTGATCTGGGCTTCGATCATGACGGTCTGGGAGGAGTGGCCGAGGGTGGTGTTGGGTCCCAGGATCATGAAGAGGTTGGGGAAGCCGTGGATGGTGGTGCCGCGGTGGGCGGTCATGCCGTGGGTGTTCCACGTGTCGGCGAGGGTGGTGTTGTCGCGGCCGTGGATGCGGTGGGCGATGGGGCGGTTGGTGGCGGTGAAGCCGGTGGCGAGGATGATGGTGTCGATGTCGCGCCGGGTGCCGTCGGCGGTGGTGATGTGGGTGGGGCCGATGTGGGTGATGGTGTCGGAGACGATGTCGACGTTGGGTTGCTGGATGGCGGGGTACCAGGTGTTGGAGAACAGGAGGCGTTTGCAGCCGACGGTGTAGTCGGGGGTCAGGCGCCGGCGCAGGGCGGGGTCTTTGACGCTTTTCTTGAGGTGGCCGGCGGCCATGTTCTTCATGCCGGTGGTGCGGGAGGGGCTGGACATGAAGAACGCGACGATTTCGCGGCCGTGTTGGTTGAAGGCGCGGCGGAAGCGCTGGTAGCCGGGCAGGTGGCGCAGCATCCAGGTGTGGCGGGCGGTGTTGGGCTTGTCGGGTTTGGCGGCGACCCAGGGGGGTGTGCGCTGGTAGAGGTCGAGGCGGGCGACCTGGGGCTGGATCTTGGGGACGAACTGGATGGCGGAGGCGCCGGTGCCGATGACGGCGATGTTGCGGCCGGTGAGGTCGTGGTCGTGGTTCCACTGGGAGGAGTGGAAGACGGTGCCGGTGAAGGTGTCGAGGCCGGGCAGGTCGGGGGTGGCGGGGTTGGAGAGGTAGCCGGTGCCGGTGACGAGGATGCGGGCGGTGTAGCGGCCGTGGGTGGTGCGCAGGTTCCAGTGCTGGTGGGTGTCGTCCCAGCGGGCGTCGAGGAGTTCGTGGCCGTAGCGCAGGTGGGGGTCGACGCCGTAGCGGGTGGCGCAGGTCTTGAGGTAGGCGTGGACTTCGGCCTGGGTGGCGAAGGTGGATTTCCACTCGGGGTTGCGGGCGAAGGAGAAGGAGTAGAGGTGGGCCTGGACGTCGCAGGCGCAGCCGGGGTAGGTGTTGTCGCGCCAGGTGCCGCCGAGGTCGTCGGCGCGTTCGAAGACGAGGAAGTCGTCTTCTCCGCGGCGTAGGAGGCCGATGGCGGTGCCGAGGCCGGAGATGCCGGCGCCGATGACGGCGACTTTGAGGTGGCGGACGGCGAGGTCGCCGGTCTCCGCGGCGGCGGGCGCGGGCGTGGTGTCCGTGGTGGTGTCCGCGGCCGGGCCCTGGGTGGTGGCCGGGGTGGTGGGGGTGGCCCCCGCCGCCGGGGCGGGGGCTGCGGCGGTGGTGCCGGTGGCCGCGGGGGTGGTGGTGCGGTCGGGGGCGGGGGTGGTGGTCATGGCGTCGGTGTCCCTTTGTCGCGGTTGGCTTGAGGGTGCCGTTCGGTGGCCCGGCGGGGGGCGGGGTCAGGCGCGGCGGGTGAGGGTGACGCGGAAGTTGTTGAAGATGTGGTCTTCGAGGGTGTAGGCGAAGATGTCGAGGTAGCGCTCGAAGCGGGCGACGGTGGTCTCGTCGGTCATGGCGACGGCTTCGTCGCGGCGGGCGGCGAGGAGCTTGAGCCAGGCGCGGCAGGCGCGGGCGAAGGACTCGGGCTCGTTGCGGATCTCGGTGACCTCGAAGAGGCCGTCGAGGCCGGAGGCGAGTTCGGGCAGGCGCGGGATGTGGCAGCCCTCGAACTCCTCGCGCTGGAGGAACTTGAGGTCGTCCAGGAGCTGGCGGCGCAGCGGGGGGTTCTCGACGGTCATGGTGTGCAGGACGAAGCGGGCGCCGGGCTTGAGGAGGGAGTGGATCTGCTTGAAGAAGACGCGGTAGCGCTGGGTGCGCTCCTTGGGGGTGAGGGAGGAGAGCACGAAGTGTTCGAGGGCGTTGATGCAGAACGCGGCGTCGTAGGCCTGCTCGCCGTCGGCGAGGCGGTGCTCCTCCCAGCTCTCGACGCGGGCTTCGATGGCGGGGTTGCCCAGGGCGTGGACGAAGTCGGCCTGGGTGCGGGAGAGGGTGACGCCGACGGCGCGCTTGACGCCGTGGACGGTGGTGAGGCGGTTGAGCATGGTGCCCCAGCCGCAGCCGACGTCCAGGACCTTGGCGCTGCCGGCGGCGCGGGCGAGGTCGGTGAAGGCGTCGAGCTTGCGTTCCTGGGCCTCGTCCAGGACGGCGACGAGGTCCTCGCCGTCCTCCCAGTAGCCGCCGGAGTACATCATGGTCGGGCCCAGGATGAGGCGGTACAGCTCGTTGGGGACCTCGTAGTGGTGGCGGATGGCCTCGACGTCGGGGTTGATGGAGCGGGCTTCGACGGTGGTCATGGGATGGGGCCCCTCGAATGTGGTTGGCGGGTTGGGGAGAACGGGTACGGGCGCCGGCACACGCGGGGTGTGCGGCGCGGGCACGGGCCACGGGTGCGGGCGGCCGGCGCCGGGCCGGCACCTGCGCGCTCCCGGACACCGGGCACGTACGGGATGGTGCGGGGTGGTGCGGGTGGTGCGGGGTGGTGCTGTGCCCTGCGGGCCGTGTGGTCCGGGCCTGTCGGCGGGTTGGCGCCGGGGGCCGTGGGCCGTGCGGGCCGTACTGGGTGGTGCGGGTCGTGCGGGGTGGTGCGGGTGGTGCGGGGTGGTGCTGTGCCGTACCGGCTTTGTGGGCCGGGCCTGTCGGCGGGTTGGCGCCGGGGGCCGTGGGCCGTGCGGGCCGTACGGGGTGGTGCGGGTCGTGCGGGGTGGTGCTGTGCCCTGCGGGCCGTGTGGTCCGGGCCTGTCGGCGGGTTGACGCCGCGGGTCGTGGGCCGTGCGGGCCGTACGGGGTGGTGCGGGTCGTGCGGGGTGGTGCGGGTGGTGCGGGGTGGTGCTGTGCCGTACCGGCTTTGTGGTCCGGGCCTGTCGGCGGGTTGGCGCCGGGGGCCGTGGGCCGTGCGGGCCGTACGGGGTGGTGCGGGGTTGTGCGGTGTCCGACTGGCCCTGTGGGTGCGGCCGGCCGGCGGGTGGCGTCGTGATGGCGTGACGCGGGTGGGCTGTGGTGCCGTGGGCCGTGTGGAACCGGCTTGTGGGCCTGGCCTGTGTGCGGCCGGGGCCGGGGCCGGGGCCGGTTGTCGTTCCGGTGCCCGGTCTTGAGGCCTGGTCCGGTCGGGTTCGGCCTGGTCTTGCGGCCCGGTCGGGTTCGGCCTGGTCCTGCGACCTGGCCCCGGTCTTGAGGTCCGGTCCGGCCGGTCCGGCTTGGTTGGTCGGGGTGTGCCGGTGGGCGTGCGGGTGCGGTGTGTTGTGGGTCAGGTAAGCGTGTGTCTCGCAAGCGGTGCGCAAGGGCGGCGGGGTGTGGGGGG
>NZ_JBVJYK010000057.1:7108-11025 GCF_055600605.1 Kitasatospora sp. NPDC038210
TCGGGGTGTGCCGGTGGGCGTGCGGGTGCGGTGTGTTGTGGGTCAGGTAAGCGTGTGTCTCGCAAGCGGTGCGCAAGGGCGGCGGGGTGTGGGGGGTTGCGGGGCGTTTGCGCGGGCGCGGGTTTCATGCGGTTCGACAAGACACGCGGCCCCCACGGCCGGGTCGCTTTCCTTCTGCCTGTTCCTTGCGGGCCGGGGAGGGTGCTTGTCCGGGCCTTGTGCCGGCCCCCGTTGTCCGTCCCGCTTGCGGGCGGGGCGGGGGGCCGGTGTGCCGGTCCCGTCCTGTGGGTGTTCCGTCTTCCTGGTTCCTGCCCTTTTCGTGGCTGCCGGTCTCCGGTTCGTCGTTGTCCGTCGTCGTCCTGTTCTCGTGGTGCCTGTGCCGGGCTCGCGGGTGTGCGGACGGGACGGTCGGACAGCGGCCGGCGGCCGCGGCCGGGGGCCGGTGGGGGCGGGGCGCCGGCGGGGCGGGGTGCCGGCCCGCAGGGCTGGGGCGGGTACCGCACCCCCGGGCCCTCCCGCACACAACGAGGGACGGGCCGCAGGGTTGCGGTCCTCGGGTGTTGTCCCGGCCGGCGGTGCCTTCGGGTGCCGGCGGGCCGGCTGGTGCGCTCCGTTCCCGACAGGGGCCGGTCCGTGCACTTCGTTCCCCACATTCGACGCGTTGACAGCCGTCTGCCCTTCCCCCGGTGTGCCGTGATACGGCCCCCCGGGGGGCGGGGCCGGCGAGGAGAGGAAACGATCACCAATGTCGCAGATCCCCACCATCGAGGACCTGGCCCAGCAGCTGCAGGCGGTGTCCGGTGCGCACGAGATCGACGCCGACGCGGCGTTGCAGCACATCGCGGACGTGGACTCGCTGGACCTGATGGAGTGGCTGTACGGCTTCCAGAACCAGTACCCGCACATCCCGGCGGACGAGTCGCTGTTCGCGGACATCGACGACACCACGACGCTGCGGGTGGTCCACGAGCGGATCCTGGCGCTCGTTCCCACCGAGGGCAACTGAGGCCCCGGAGCGGGGAGAGAGGGGTCGGGTGATGAGCGGTTTCGACGTCACCGGCTGGGGGATGTTCGTGCCCGAGCGGGTGGTGACCAGTGCGGAGCTCGCGCAGCGTTTCGGTGTGGACGAGCACTGGATCGTCTCGCGGTGCGGGATCCGGGAGCGCCGTGCGGTGGGGCCCGGGCAGACCACGGCGTCGATGGCCGTGGAGGCCGGGCGCCGGGCGCTTGAGCGGGCGGGGCTGACGGGTGCGGACATCGCGCACCTGATCGTGGCGACGGCCACCCCGGAGCAGCCCTCGCCGGCGACGTCGGCGTTCGTCCACGACGAGCTGGGGATCGCGGGCAGCGCACACGACGTGAACTCCGAGTGCGCGGGGTTCGTGTACGCGCTGGTGACGGCGGCGGGCCTGATGCGCATGGACCCGCGCCCGATCCTGGTGATCGGCTCGGACACCCACACCCAGACCGCGAACCCGGCCGACCGGGACCTGTCGATCCTGGTCGGTGACGGGGCCGGCGCGGTGGTGCTGACCCCCGGGCCGGTGGACCGGATCCGGGCGTGGAACCTGGGCGCGGACGGCTCCTGCAAGAACAGCCTGAAGGTCCTGGCCGGCGGCTCGCGGATGCCCACCACCGCCGAGACGGTCGCCCAGGGGCTGCACTACGCGCAGATCAACGGCAACGAGATCTACCTCAACGCCGTGCGCTACACGGTGCGCACGATCCGCGAGACGCTGGAACAGGCGAAGATCACCGCGGCCGAGGTGGACCACGTGGTGCCGCACCAGGCGAACATCCGCATCATCAACTCGGTGCTGTCCCACACCGGGATCCCCACCGACAAGCTGGTGACGAACCTGGAACGCTACGGCAACACCGCCTCGGGCTCGATCCCGATCGCGCTGGCGGAGGCCCTGGACGCCGGGCGCATCGCGGACGGCGACACCGTCCTGCTGGCCGGGTTCGGCGCGGGCATGACGTGGGGATCGGTCCTGATGACGTGGGGAGGCGTGCGATGAGCGGCAAGGACGCCTTCGGCGCACGGCCCGTGTCGCCGGTGGCGCTGGTCACCGGCGCCTCGGGCGGCCTGGGCAGCGAGCTGGCGCTGGCCCTGGACGCGGCGGGCTGCCGCGTCGCGGTCCACTACAACTCCTCGCGCGACGGTGCCCAGAAGACCGCGGCGCAGCTGACCAACGCGCACGTCCTGGTCACCGGCGACGTGGCCGACTACGGCGCGGTCACCGCGATGTACGAGGAGATCTCGGCGGCGCTGGGCCCGGTGGACGTGCTCGTCAACAACGGCGCGATCCGCAAGGACTCGCTGATGGCGATGCAGGACCCGGCGCAGTGGCGCCAGGTCATCGACACCAACCTGGTCGGCTCCTTCCACACCGCCCGGGTGTGCGTGCCGGCGATGCTGCGCGCCCGGTGGGGGCGGATCGTCAACATCGTCTCCCCGTCGGCGCTGATCGCCACGGCCGGGCAGACCGCCTACTCCGCGTCCAAGGCGGGGCTGATCGGCCTGACCCGGACGCTGGCGGCGGAGTGCGGGCGCCGGGGGGTGACGGTCAACGCCCTGTCACCCGGCTTCATGATCACCGGGATGACGGACACCCTGCCCGAACACGTCATCGCCGGCATGCGCGACAAGGTCCCGGTGCCGCGGTTCGTCACCCCGCGGGAGGTCGCCCGCTCGATCACCCTGTTCCTGGACCAGGACTGCATGACCGGGCAGGTCATCAGCATCGACTCCGGCGCCTCCATCACCTGATCACCTGAGCGGCACACCCACCCCGCCCCTCCCGGTCCCCTCCGGCCCGTCCCCCCGGGCCGGACGGGACCACCCCGGCGCCCCCGTTCCCCGGTTCCCACCCGGGCAACGGGGGCGCACCCGCTGCCCGGAGAACACACCGCCGCCGCCCTGGCCCCCGCCACCGCCACTGCACAACCCCGGCGCCCCGTTGCTCCGCTGTCCAGAGCGGCGGGTGCGCGGACGGCCCGCGGGAGACCGCCGGCCCGCCCACGGCTCCCCGGCATCCCGGCGCCGGACGGCCGGCAGACGGCGCGTCGAGGACTCCGGGGCCCCGGTTCCCGGACACCCGGCCCCGGCACCGCTGCGCCCCGGACCCCCGTCGGCCCGGCGCCCCGTTGCTCCGCTGTACCGGCCGCCCGCCACCGTGGGCACCCGGATCTCCCTGGCGCCGGACGGCCGGCGGGCGGCCGCGTCCTCGCGTTGCCGGTTCCGGGGCTCCTGCTCCTTGGACGCCCAAGCCGGCCCCGGCACCGCTGCGCCCTGAACCCCGCCGGCCCGGCGCCCCGTTGCTCCGGCAGCCCGCCCGGTAGCCCGGCGTCTGGGCACCGCTGCGCCCCGGGTCCCGTTGCTCCGGTGTTCCGGCTGCCCGGCACTGTGGGCACCGGGGTGTCCCGGCGCCGGGCGGTTGGTGCGCGACCGCCTCTTCGTCTCCCCGGCGTCCCGTCGTTCCCGGCGCCGGACGGCCGGCGGCCGGCGGGGGCTGGAAGGACTCGACGCCGCGCCACGGCGACGGACCGCCGAGCGCGCGTGCGAGGCGTTCCTGGGAGCCGTCGAGTGAGCGTCGGGCCGCGTCGACGAATCTCAAGTGTCCCTTGTGCAGGGCGGCGTGGAACGGGCGGAGCTCTTCGAGATCCGTCGGCCGGCGACCGTGGAAGAGGATGGTGAAGTCCTCGATGATCGCCTTGCTGTCGGACCCGCTCGACAGGGCTCCGTCCTGCTTGGTGGGTGACAGGTGTTCACGCACGTGCGGCCATGCCATGCCATGCCGTGCCATGGCGGCGGCCCGGCGGTTGCTCACGCGCAGCAGCGGAGGGGGGTGTGGGGGGAGGGGGGGGTAGAAGTGGGGAAGGCGGTTGTTGGGCGGGGGAACACAGGTGTCGCG
>NZ_JBVJYK010000057.1:11033-13846 GCF_055600605.1 Kitasatospora sp. NPDC038210
CGGCCCGGCGGCCTGCAGGCCGCCGGGCCGGGGTGATGGGTGAGGTCGGCTGGCGTCGGTGGCGTCGGTGGCGTCGGTGCGCGGGACCGGATCGGTCGCGGGGTTCTGCGCGGCGGGACGACGTCGGCGCGGCGTCGGCGGCAGTGGTCCGGGAACGGTGCGAAACGCGTCCGGGGTCCGGCAGTGCCGGTGCCGGTGCCGGTGCCGGTGCCGGTGCGGGTGCCGGTGCGGGTGCCGGTGCGGGTGCGGGGCGCGCTCGCCGCTCGGGGGCGCGGATCGTCGTGCGGTCGTGCCCCGGATGCCGGGTGATCGCCGAGATCGGCCGGCCCTGGCGGCGCAGCGTGTGCGCGTCGGGGTCTTCCTCCGCTGTGAGGGCCCGGTGCCTGCGGCGGGGCCCGGCCGTTGCTCACGCGGGCTTGCCGCGGCCCGCCCCGGCCCTCCGGACGCGCCGGACGGGTTCTTCCGGAGGGTGGGGGCCGGGCCCCGCGTGTGTGGCCCGGACTCCGGTGGCACCTGGGGAGATTCGGGTAGCGCCGTCAGGGTGCCCCGGTGTCCCGGTGTTCCGGGCTTTGCTGCTGCGGGTGCGGGTGCGGGTGCGGGCGCTGCTGCGGCGGGTGCGGCGGTGGGTGCGGTGGCGGGGTCAGGGGGTGGTGGTGTGGGGGAGGGTGGTGTCGAGCCAGTCGAAGACGCTCTGGTGGAGGCGGGCCATGGCGCCCATGTGGCAGTGTTCGCCGGCGCCTTCGGCTTCGGTGAGGGTCAGGAGGGTGCGGGGGCAGGTGAGGGCGGCCTGGACCTGGTGGGGCTGGCCTTGGAAGAACTGGTCGTTCTCGGCGTCCAGGACGAGGGTGGGGCAGGTGATGAGGGGGGCGTGGCCCTCCAGGGTGTAGGGGGCGGTGCGGCGCAGGTAGTCCGCGGGGCCGGTGGCGCCGAACGTCCACACGCCGTTGCGCAGGGCCCAGCGCAGCTGGGTGCTGTGCTCCATGAGCAGGCCCAGGACGGCGTCGGCGAGGTCGTCGTGGCCGCCGTGGACCAGGTCGCGCAGGAACGGCGGCAGGAAGCGGTCGTGGGCCTGGCCGTAGCTGTAGAGGCCGTCGTCCAGGACGAGGGCGGCCGGGCGGTGGTCGTGGGCGCCGGCGCGGGCGGCGAGGTAGCCGCCGAGGCTGTAGCCGAACAGGACCAGGCGCTTCGGGTCGACCTCGGGGCGGGTCAGGGCGTGGTCGATCACCGGGGTGGCCACCGCTTCCCAGTCGGGGCGGAAGACGAGGTGCTGTTCGCGCAGGGCGGCGCCCTGGCCGGGGCCGTCGTAGGCCAGGACGTGGTAGCCGCGGCGCACGGCGGCGGCGGCGAGGGCGAAGTAGGACTCTTCGAGGGTGGAGTCGAAGCCGCTGGTGAACACGATGGTGGGGCGGGGGGCGGCGCTGTCGTCGGCGAGGAAGAGGTAGCCGGGCAGGGTGGTGTCCTGGTAGGGGATGCGCAGGGCCTGGACGGGGGTGTCCATCAGGGCGGCGGCCGCCGCGAAGCTCTCGCGCGAGAGCGCGGCCAGGCGGTGGGCCTCGGGGTCGTTCGCGGGGTCGTCGCGGCGGTAGAACTCGGCGGTGCGGTAGTAGTTGGAGGCGCGCAGCAGGCCCTCGCGGGCGCTGACGCGGTGGCCGGCGGCCAGGGAGCGTTCGGCGGCGGCGTGGACGCGTTCGGCGGTGGCCGTCCATTCGCGCAGCCAGGCCGCCTCGTCGCCCTCGCCGATGCGCGAGGCGGTGGCCACCACCTCGCCCAGGTCGGCGCCGCCGTCGTTCGCGAACCCGGCCGCGCGCAGTGTCTCGAAGGAGAACGACTCGTCCTCGAAGAGGAACCGCATGGTGCACTCCCAACCAAAGCCGAGACGGAACCGTTCCGTCTCGGCTTGGACGTTAGCCCTCTCCCAGTCGAGACGCAAGCGTTCCGTCCGGTGGTAGGTTCGGGCCATGCCCGCCACCCCCGCCCCCGCGGACCCTGCTGCCGCCCCCGCCGCCCCCGCCGCCCCCGCCGCCCCTGCCGCCCCCGCGGACCCTGCTGCCGCCCCTGCCGCCCCTGCCGCCCCCGCCGCCCCCGCCGCCCCCGCCGCCCCTGGCGCCGCGGGGCCCGCGCCGGCGGGGCCCGCGCCGGCGGGACCCGGGCGCCGTGCGCCCGGCGGGCCGGTCCTCCAGGACTCCGTCACCCGGGCCATCGCCGACGCGTTCTTCGAGGAACTCGCCGCCGTCGGCTACGCCCGCCTCTCCCTGGAGAACGTCGCCCGCCGCGCCGGCGCGGGCAAGGCCGCGATCTACCGCCGCTGGTCCTCCAAACTCGACATGACCCTCGCCCTGGTGCGCGCCGTCGCCGTCGACGACTCCGAGACCGAGGACACCGGCACCCTGCGCGGCGACGTCCTCGCCTTCCTCACCGACAATGCCCGCGCGCTGCGCCACCCGCTGCCCTCGCGGATCATCCCCGACCTGATCGCCGAAGCCGGCCGCAACCCCGAACTCGCCCAGGTCCTGCTCACCGCCGTACGCGACACCCGCCGCGGCAACGCCTCCCGCCTGCTGGAACGGGCCGTCGAACGCGGTGAACTGCCCCCCGGCACCGACCTCGAACTCGCCCTCGACCTCCTCGCCGGCCCCCTGTACTGGCGCCTGGCCGTGGTCCACACCCCCACCGCCCCCGACTACCTGGAGCGCCTCACCGACAAGCTCCTCGCCGCCTTCGCTTCCTAATGTTGTTTGTCAAGCCGTCTCGGTCGCTGGCGGTGTGACGTGGTAGCACCGTCTGTCACGGATCAGGGCCCAGAGGACGTTGAC
>NZ_JBVJYK010000058.1:0-12233 GCF_055600605.1 Kitasatospora sp. NPDC038210
CATCACCCGAACCCCGGCCAGCACGCCAGTACGGCCAACGTTCACACGTACGAGCGATCACGAAACAAGAGAAACGGGACTTAACGTCCACTGAGAAGCCTCTGTGCCAGCAGCTCGTCTCATCCAGGCATCCTCGTTCGGACCATCTGGCAGGCTGCCAGGTGTGGAAGGCGCCTACTGCGACTTCGGCGGCCAGTCGTACGGGGGCAGCCTGCGGTGCAGGGCGCGCCCGGTTCCCCCTTGCTTGTCCTCGTAGGTGGCGGCGCGGATCGTGCCGAAGGAGACCTCGCTGTCCCGCATCACGTCCACCCCCTCCACCCGGAAGGCGATCCATCCCGCGCCGGGCATGGGCCCTGACACCCAGGGGGTGACGACGCTGCGGACGTTGGTCTCGCCCGCCACGATGGTGCCCCTGTGGCCGTCGGGGTCGGTGATCTTCACTCCCGTTTCGGTGAAGGCAAGTCGGCTCTTTGTGCCGTTGGGCCCCTCGACCCACTTCGCGGTCACACTGTTCAGATCCGCCGTGTCGGCCGAGACGGTGCCCCACACCTGGCCGCTGCCCCTGCGGACGTCGATGCCGTTCTCGGGGAACTCGATCCAGCCCTTGCCGCCGTCGCGGTCGCCGACCCACGTGGTGTTGACGCTGTTGAGGTCGGCCTTGTGAGCGATGACGTCGCCCCGGTTGTTGCCGCCGTCGCGGTGGACGCGGATGCCGCTCGTGGGGAAGTCGATCCAGCCGTCGCCGGTGCTGCGGCCTTGGACCCACTTGGTGTTGACGCCGTCCACGTCGGCCTTGCCCGCGTGGACGGTGCCCCACGCGTCGGTGCCGTTTCCACGGACGTCGATGCCGTTCTCGGGGAACCCGATCCAGCCCTTGCCGCCGTCGCGGTCGCCGACCCACGTGGTGTTGACGCTCTGCAGGTTGGCTTTGCCGGCGGTGATGTCGCCCGGGGCCACGTTGCCGTCCTTGTGGAGGCTCGCCCCGGACGGGGTGAACTCGACCCAGCCCGCGCCCGCGTCGCGGCCGCCCGCCCACTTGGTGTTGACGCCGTCCACGTCGGCCCGGGCGGCCGTGACAACGCCCGGGACGTTGGTCGGGCCGTGGTACACGTTGACGCCGCTGTCCGGGAAGGTGATCCAGCCGTTGTCGTTGGTCCGCCCCTGGACGAGCCTGGTGATCACCCTGTCCACGTCGGCCTTGTCGGCCGTCACCCTGCCCAGGTCATGCTGCGGGTCCCGGACGTCCACGCCGTCCTCGGTGAAGCCGAGGCGGCCCTTGTCCGCCGTCCCCTCGACCCACAGGGAGCGCGTCCCGCTGCCGAACTCGGGGATGATCGCGTGGACGGTGGTGGTGAGGAAGTACCCGTGCTGCTGCCCTCCGTCGTTCGTCCCGGCGATCAGGGTGTAGGTGGTGCCACGTTTTGGGACGGGGACGGAGCGGCTGTAGGGCCGGTCCGTCACCGCGGAGCCGGGGAACGGCTCGATGTGGTCCACCGGGCCGTCCGGCCGGTGGATCCAGTAGTGGAGGTTGTCGGGGCCGTTCCACCTCAGTTCGAGCTGCCCGCCCGTATCCCCGTCCACCAGGGCGGACGCCGGGTGGAAGTTGCGCGGGACCCGCGGCGTCTGCTTCACCACCGCGAGCGTGGTGGTGTAGGTGCCCATTTGTATCTTCGTTGGCCCCTCGCTGAGGCCGGTCTCCTCACGGATGGTCAGGAGGACCAGCCCGCCGTCCCGGGTGATGGGGATGTTGTCCAGCGTCAGCGTCATCGAGGCCTGGCCGGGAAATCTCTGCTTCGCTGTCGGCGCCTGGGGGACGTGGACCCGGAACGCCTGCTCGGTCTCGTCCCACTTGAACGTCGGATTCTCCAGGTTCAGGGGCGTGCTCCAGGTGATGTCGACGTCCGGCTTGATCGCCGGACGGTCGTCCGTCAGGCGGTCACGTTCGGGGCCGAGCGGGATCGCCACATCGATGTACCTCCAGTCCACCTCCTCCTGGTGGGTGTTGGAGACGACGATGTACACCGTCCCCACGGACGGTGCCCCGTCGGCCGACGCCTGCAATGACGTCGGATCCGTGACGATCTCGTAGTGCAGCAAGGACGGCACAGCGCGGACTCCCTACCTCGGTGCTCCCGCGATGCGGGCAGACGACAGGACAGGTGCTACTGGCCCGTCAACCGTACGCATCGCTTTGCCGACCGGGAGTCGCGCTTCTGCGGAGCTGGCCCGAACAGGCTCTCCCTCTGGCTGGAACCGCCATCGAAGGGACGATCGAGGTTCTGGCGCCCGCCGGGGGCCGGGCCGCGCCAGCCGGATGCTGAACGGAACCAAACCCGAGTCGCACGGGTGGTAGCGCCCGGTTCGCGGAGCGGGACGACCAGTACGCGGGGCCCAGCCCAGCATGGAGGCCATCCAGGGGCCAGGAACCAGGCGCTGAGCGGAGTGACCAGCCCTCACTGAAGCCGTCTTCCACCATGACGAACAGCGGACGACGGGCAGAACTGGCGGACCCACATGACCACACCGCCAGGCCCGACGCTTCCTGCCGGAAGTCACTGATTGGGTCACCTGGTACGGCGGGCTGGAGGCCTTCGCTGACCCGTTCGATGGGAGGGCCTACTGGACCGCTCGCGGGCCGGTGGTCGTGACCGGCACCGAGATCGGTGCGGCCTGCTATTTTGGCTGCTGGTTGCTGGTTGCTGGTTGCTGGTTGCTGGCTGCTGGCTGCTGGCTGTGGACCTGTAGGCCCGTGCCGGCCTGACGAGCCCTAGGATCGCTGGCATGGGAAGCATGACCGGCCCGGGCAACTGGCGCGTCACCGTACTCGACCAGCAGAGCAAGCGCGGTCTTGAGCCCACGCACCGTGTCCCGGTGGAGCCGTTCGCCCGGCGCGACGACCTGGTCATCGGCGGTCGCACCTTCGAAATCACCTGTACCGACACCGCCGGGCGCGTCCGGTGGACCCACCCCATCCCGGGGGTGCCCAACGCGGCGCACATCTCTTCCGGGCGCGTCCTCGTCACCACCAGCTCGGTGAACTACTGCGCGTGGGGACCCATCGGCCCCGCCTACCTCCTCGACCTCGCCGACGGGACCCTGATCGCCGAACTCCGCGGCGAGCGAGGCGCGGCACTCGACGGGGGCCGGTTCCTGCTCGGACTTGAGGGCTACGACTTCTTCCACACCTGGCAGTACGACCGCGACGGCGACCTCACCGACACCTGGCACACCTACGGCCACTACGTCGTCGGGACCGGCGTGCGCGTCGTCGAGACCGACCGCGGGAACCCCGCCGGCAGCCGCGTCGTGCGGCTCCGCCCCGACGGGGCGATCGAGCGCAGTCCGCTGCTACTCACCGCGCCCCAGGTGGGGCGCCCGGTCGTCCTGCCCGACGGCACCGTCCTGCTCCTCGACGCGGGCGTGCTGCGGGCCGTCGGCCGCGACCTGACGGACACCGTGCTCGCCGAACTCGTCACCGTTCCCGGCGGCGAGGGCCACCGGTTCACCTCCACCCTGGAGCACACCGCCGCCGATCGCCTCACCGCCGTCATCCGCGAGCAGAACCCCGAACGGGCGAACAAGCACATCAGTCACACCTGGACGCTCGCCCTCCACCCGCCGAAGTGACGGGTGGAGGGCGGCCGGCGGTCTGTCAGCCCACGAGGGGGAGTTCGGCGGGCTCCGCCGTGGCCGGTCCCGTAGGCAGCGCGGTCAGGCCCTCAAGGTCCTCAAGGACCGTCCGGCCGGCCGGGTGCCCGCGTGCCGGATGGAACGGCCCGCATGCTGCGGTGGCGGTCCGGCGCCGTGGAGTTGCCGGCGGGCCCGGGAATTTCGGGTGCCGGTCTTCGCCGCACTGAGGTATCCCTCATTGGAGCCGATCACGAAGCCGGCAGCGATCAGCAGTGGGATCAGTGCGGACTCGCGGATTTCCTGGGTGTCCCGCGACCAGATCTCCCGGGCGGCGACGGCACCTTCGGCGCGATGGACCGCCTGCACTCCCAAGACGAGAGAGGTCACGGGGACCGCCGTCCGCTCGACCTGCCGCAACCGCTCGACTCCCTGAAGTTCCCCCAGCCCGTACACCAGCCGGGATGCCAAGAGCCCCAGCACGATCAGCACCCCCTCCCAGAACGCGTCGTCACCGCGACGCGTCAGCTCCGCGACCAGCTCTCTGGAGGCCTGCGGGGCACCGCTGCGCACCGTGTCGTCGAGGGCCGCCTCGACCAGGACGTCGGGGGACGGGTCCTGCGGGAAAGGGGCGGGCGAGGCTGCAGGGGTGGGGCACCGGGAGTCATACGCCGACCGTAGCCAACAGCGGTCGCAGGCATGAAGGCCGCACTGCCCGACCAGGTGCTCACCTGAACGCCGGCCCAGCCCAGACCTGCAGACCGCTGTCCGGCACCACCGCGAGAGCGCTTGAACCGGATCCGAACCTCCTGCCTGCGGCCGACGCCACCACTCACGGGCTGTTCCACACCGGCTCCCACCACGCCCCCGCCGCCGTGAAGACGGCCGAACTCACACCGGGACCGGAGCGCGGGCCGCAAGCCTGCACCGTTACGCCGCCCCCAGTGGTTTACGGCCCTGCTGCCGCCTGCGCGGCGAGGGCCAGGGCCTGGTCGCTGGGTGGGCTTGGCACGTCGGCCCCGTACACGATCCGCTGCTATTGTTCGGCGCCGCAATCCGATGATCCGACCACAAGGAGCTGTCATGACGTCCCCGTTGCTCCGGGCCGCCAACCCACACTCGACCGCTTCGGAACCGACTTCCTCCTCACTCCTGCGCCGGTTCGGCAAGGCCTCGCGGGCGCCGCTCATCCTGGTCGCCCTGGCCACCATCGGGCTGCTGGTCGCCGGCTGGCTGAGCACGACCGAGGCCGATGCCGCTCGGGTCGGTGACTGCATGCATGATCGCGGTGTTGCGTCCAGAGCGGATCTGCAGATCGTGGGCTGCGGCAAACCGGATGCTCAGTACAAGGTCGTCAAGATCGCCCGGGATGCCAGCCAGTACCGGCCCTGCTACGGCGAGGGGCCCGAGATCTTCGGTTCATACACCCAGAAACGATCGACCAGCGTCGTCGTGCTCTGTCTGGCCGTCAACCCCGATCGGCCGGGCGGCCCTGTCCAGCCCCCCAACTGGCCCGACGAGTACGGCCAGACCGGCTGACGCCTCACAGGCTCCGGCGGACCCGAAGGGAGACTTCCCGGTCGCTGGCCAGGTCGCGCGCCGATCAAGGTGAAGCTGGAGAACCGCGGCACCGCTACAGTAACCGCAGGCCGACCCGCCGGTTGGGCACGGCGGGACCGGCGTGCTGGGCGCGTGGCCGGTGATCGAGGAACTGAGCGAAGCCGCGCAGCGGCTGGCGGAGCTGCTGGAGGAGCGCGGCGACGTCGAGGGTGCGGTGGCGGGTGTACCGGCAGGCGCCCGGGGATCCGAACGCGTCGTACGGGCTCGCGCAGCTCTTGGTCCGGCACAGCCGGGGTGACGAGGCGGTGGACGTGCTGCGTGCCCAGGCCGACATTAGCCCGGGCGAGGACTGGATCCTCCACACCCTGGCCCACCTCGATGCTCTCAAGGCTCGCCGCGGCGGCGAGGACGTTGGCCTTCCTGAGGCCATCCACGGGCCAACCCCGAAACAGAGCACCTCCTGACCGCAGGTGAGGGGGCCAGCCACTGGCCGGCACCCTCACGCTGTCTGCGGACGTCAACCACCCGGCCGAGACCTCACCACCGCCGTTGCTCGCCGACTCCCGGCGTAGGGCGTGCAGCTCCCCTCGTGGCAACCCGCGGCCGCTGCCACGCCGCGGCCCGGTCCGCCTCGGCCTCCGCCGCGGCGTCCCGCTGGGCGCGGCGGCACGCGCGGAGGCGATCACCATCAGCCGCGCTTGGCCATCACCGTCGTGAAGGTGCAGACCGGGCAGGGGGATCAGTTCCACCGAGGTCACGCCCGGCCGGCGGGCCCAAGCGGTTTGGCGAGTCGGGCCGGGTCGTCGACGTGCCGGAGCCGTCGGCGACCTTGATGGCCGCGAGGACCTTGTCGATGTCGACGCCGGTCGTGATGGCCTTGTCGGTCTGCAGGGCCAGCTCGGCGCCCTTGACGGCTTTGCCGCCGGGCAGGAAGGTCAGTCCCACCGTGCAGCTGGGCGACGTGCCGCCGCTGCGGCTGCACTCGTCGGCGTCCTTGGCGATGCTGTTGGCCGCGGCTTCGATGACGGCCTTGGCGAGCTTCAGGAAGATTCCGAGTTCGGTGAAGCGCTGGGTGGCCTTGCGGTCGACCTCGGTGGTGGTGCTGCCGAGCCAGACGATGTCGTAGTACGCCGCGGGCCCACTGGGCGCCTCCGACTGGCTGGACTCGCTCAACTCCGCGCTCCTGCGGGGCTCCTACGAGAAGGAGGCCAAGGCCGCCCGCGCCCGGCTCGCCGGAGTGGACACGGCGGAACTCGGGCACCGGATCCCGACGGGTGGCTGGCGAACCACCGGCTGCCTCCTGCTTCCACCGGAGCAACGGGGAGTGCGAGCGGAATCGGGGGGTGTCCTCATGGAGAAGGCGTGCCCCGTGCTACGAGTTCCTCGGGCAGGGCCCTCAGCGCGCGCCCATCAGCCATCCCGCGCAAGGAGTCGACATGGCAACCCAGGTATCCACCGAGCCCGTCACCGACGGTCCCTCCGCTCCCACCACCAAGCAGACGCAGCACGGCACCGTGACCTGGTACACCTACCAGACCTCGCCCAGCGCCTCGGACCAGGCGCTCCGGGACTCCGCCGCCTTCATCTCAAGCCTGAATCCGCCGAGCTCCACGGGACAGCCCGAATCCCTCGCGAGCAACATCATCAGCGCAGTCGGGGTCGGGGCGCAGATCATCGGCACGGTCGTCCAGGCCGGGCAGTTCGGGCTCGGCATCGCCAACACGGCGAGGGCCTACCAGAACCCGGCCGCCAACACCAGCACCACCAACCCGACGCAAGTCCAGCAGGGGGTGGCGACGATCGTCTACACGAACAACGCCCTGGTGCCGCTGGCCTTCACCGCCACCAAGACCGCGGGGTGTCAGCTCGCCCAGGCGCCGACCACGCTCACCACCGGCCAGTCGGGCAACGTGCTGCTGACCCGGAACCAAGCCCTGGACGGTTCCTCCCAGGCGAACCTCACGCTCGAGATCGGCACCGGACCCGGAGCCGGCATCTTGCTCTCCATGCTGTTCAACTACAGCGCGAGCGCCTCGGTGTGGACGCTCGGCATGACCGTCGACTTCGGCACCTCCCCGGCCAGCTTCGACTTCCCCTCCACCCCCAGCCTCGCCGGATGCGCCTTCGCCCCCAACGGACAGTCGACCGGCTACCCCAACTTCTCGGTCTACTTCTCGCCGATCGAAGCCAGCAGTGGTTCGATGCAGGTCATGATCTACCCCAATTCGAGCGCCGGTTCGTAAGTGTCACCCACAGGACGCCCACGCGGCCTCCCCTCGCGCCCGAGCCCCGTCCCGGGCCGCGTACCCGGCGCTGTAGCTCGAAGGCGGGCTCACCACCGGAACTCGACGAGAAAGCCGGCCCGGACCGGCTGGAGCCCCAAGTGCGTGCAGTCTCGCGCGGCGAGGGACTTGGGCGCGCTGGTGCTGCCGGCCCCGACGAAGCGGGAGCCGGTGTCCGCGCCGGTCTCCGCCCCGGACGATCCGTGGTGAGAGATACGGGTCTTGTACCCGAAGCTGTACCCAGCGCCTCGCCCTGCTCGGCGCCCGCTGCCGCGACCTTCCCCAACTCATCACCCCGACAACCCTCTCCCTCCCCTTCCTGTCCTTGGCTTTGTGGGTGGTGGTTGGCTGCTTGGGTGGGGCGGTGGCGTTGAGGGTTCGCTGCGCCTGCGGCGGGCCTTTTCTTCTCTCGCGTCCCGGCTGGTGCCGGCTGCTCGCGGTTGGCGGGGTGGGCCGGGGCGCGGGCGGTGCCAGAAGGCCACCGGGCCGCCCCTGTCGAGCCCCGCCGCCTCGTTCCTCGGACGCGGCGGGCACAGGCGGGCAGAGACGCGGGCTTCCGCCGGATGGCGCGGACCTACTCGCTGAGCGCCTACCGGTACGGCTTCGGAGTGCGCGAGCTGGCGGACATCTACGAGGTCGCCCGGCTGATGGCACCGGCGGACCCGTACCGGGCGGCCGAGCGGGCGTTGGACGTGCTGGGGCGAAGCACCGTGACCCGCTGGTGTTCGGCTCCCTCTTCGGCAACCACGTGCCCTGCGAGGATGACGAGGATGCCGACCTGCCCAGCCCCGTGTTCCGCATCGTCACCGCCGCCGACGTCGCCGCGTGGTACCTGACGCCTGTCGTCGTCACCGTCGCACCGTGCGGTGTCTGAGGCCGGCACAGGCGCTACGGCCGGGGCTCCAGCACCCCGGCCGCAGCCTGGACCCTGCACTACTCCCAGCGCATGCCGAGTTCGGTGAGCCGCTCGGCCCGGGAGCGAACCGTCGCACGCTCGGAGGCTGACGTTGTGTTAGCTCTAGCTCCAGGCCCAGAACCTTGCCAGACTCGATGCTCGGGTCGCGGCGCGTCGGCACACCTGAGGGGGATGAGCATGGCCAAGCAGGGTCCCGGTTGGGGAATGATGTGGATCTACGAGCCCTGGCGTGCTGGCGGGGACAACGGCATCGAGATCGACACGCGGGTGTTCGCCACTTTCGAGGAGGCCCGCGCGGCTGCACTCGATGAGTGGATGCGCATGCCGGTTGCGAGCGAGGGGGTTCCCAATGCGATCTCGCAACTGCGCTCCTGCCGCCCAGGCGAGGACGTGATGATCAGCTATGGGGACCTCAAGGACGCCTTGGCGATCTACCGAGTGCGGAACGGCCAGAATGCCCGCGACGCGGGCATGGCGTTCTACGTGCATTGGCGGGACACGCTGTTCGATGTCCTCGGACCCGAAATCATGGCCTCCCGCGGAGCGTTGGTCTGGTACGGCTGGAATCCCCGCCCGAATGCCCCGGCCACTCCTCCGACAGGCGGCAGTGGCGGGTCCTCCTGCCTGCTAGTCACGCTTGGGCTGCTGCTGGGCTTGGTCCTCCTTGGCTGGGCCTGGAGCTAGTTACTGACTCGGGCTCATCTGAGGTGTCCCTCGCCCGAACTGATCTCGCAGGCGCCCGGTGCGTACCGTTTCGTCGAGGGCCGTCTCCACGAGGACGTCGGTAGAGGCGTCCTGGGGGAGCGGGCCGGGTGGGGCCGAAGGTGTGGGGGCGTCGGGAGTCATCTGCCGACCGTAACCAACAGCGGGCGCCGACACGGAGCCCCGACTGTCTGACCAGGCGCTTGCCCGCGGGTCGGCCCAGGACCTGGAGACCAGCTTCCAGCAGCACCTGGGAGCGTCTGAACCAGGCCCGGGCTCTCTCGCCCGCCGGGTAGCGCGAAGCCCGCCGCCACCCACGGCCTGGCCCACGCCGGATCCCGCCGCGAGCCCGCCGCCGCGGTGAAACCAGAACCTGCACCGGGACCGGGGCGCGGTTCGCCGACCTGCACCGCTACGCTGCCCCCAAGCTGCCCGCCGGATCCGAGACGCACGTCCCGGGCCATCACCGGCGGGCGCCCTCCCCGCGGCCGACGGCTCTGCTCCCGTCTGCGGTTCGGCGATGGCCAGGGCGTCATCGATCGCCTCGCACAGCAGCGGCAGTTCGCGTACCGGGTCGCCCAGGACGGTGGCCGGCATCGCCGCCACCAGTGCGCACACCGCCGCCGGCGCGACTCGCTCACCAGCATTCAGCGTCAGCGGCCCGTCAGCGAGAGGGTGGCCCGCGACGACGTCCGCGGCCAGGCCGTAGCGCAGCTCCTCGTCGAGCCGGCCTTCGCTGCCGGGCACGATCTCCCGCCCGCTGGTCCGCACGATCGCGTCGGTGCCCGCTCCAGGCGCATCCGGTGCCGCGCGTCCGCCTGCCGCCCGGCCAGGTCCCGCACCCACCAGGCAGCCCGCCGCCCCGTCTCGCCGGCTACGGCCAGCACCTCGCGCGCCGCCTGCTCCCGATCCTGTTGTGCCGGTCCGTGGATGTGCTGCGCCTCGTCCGGGCCGGGACCGGCGCCATCGTCGCGTCGGGGTGGGGATGTCGCGTTCGGCGTCATGCCTGTTGAACCCGGCCTCCTGCCCGGGTTACGGCCCCCACACGGGGGCCTGCCGCGAGTGCTCCTGGCTTGCCCACAATCAGGAACCGCACGGACGACCCAATCCCGGGCCCGGCCGCACCACGTCCGGCCGGGCGGCCGGTGGCGTCAGGGGTAGCAGCTACGGTGCCCGGCGTGGACTTTGCTGATCTTGACTACCGGGTCCGGATGCAGACCGGCTCCGTGCAGCGATCCGCCGCAGGGACGGGTCAGGAACCCACGCCCCAGTCCCGGTCGAACAGCTGCTTGAGTCGGGCTGCTTCGTCGTCCAGGGTGGCTTTGACCTTCCGCATGGTCTCGCTGTCCCGATTGATCGCGGCGTTCTGCAGATCCGACTCCACCGCGAACCAGACACCGATCAGATTGGTCTCGTGTTTGCAGGCGATGTCGGCGTCGCCCCGAACGATCTCGGCCTCGCTCGGTGGCTGATCCGCAGCCATCGCAAGGCCCTCGGAGGCGCGCAGGGGAGTGGCCACGTCGTGGCCCCGGCCTTTCATGCAGGACGACCAGGCGGCGATGGCTGCGGTCACCCGGGGATCGGCCTGGGAGTCCTCGAAGGACTTGGCCTTGAGTGTGGCGACGATCCCCTGTTCGCCGTTGCCGGGGCCGAGCGGTCCGGCGGCTGCGGCCGGGAGGATCCGGTCGAGCTCCGTGAGGCAGCCGTGTTCGGGCAGTGGCTTTCCGGCGAAGCTCGACACCCGGTTCCGGGTCCGGGGGTCGACGCCTGTCAGGACGGTCTGTGCGTCGAGCGGGAGTTTGCCGATCGGCGTGGTCTTGTGCGGGTCTGCGGTCTCCGGGAGGTGATAGCCCCACCGGTGTGTCTCTTCGGCGTCGCTGATGCCGTATCGGCGTTTCATGGTCTCGAACGCTCCGGCCGGCGTCCGGTCCGGTCGGGCCGGTACCGGGTAGTCCTGCCCGTACCGCTTCATGCAGGCGCCGGTCGCGGCCTGCTGGACCCAGTTGAACTGTACCGACTGCGTGGGCGAGAGCATGTAGGCCTCGACCGGCAGGTGCAGTTCCGCCGTTCCGGCGGCGACGGTCGGGGTGGCAACCGGCTGCGGGGGAGCGAGCGCGCCGGTAGCGGTGGGGGTGCAGCCGGCCGCGGCCAGCAGGAGGAGAGCAGCGCCGCTCCGGCAGTGGCGCGGTCGTACGGCCGGGCGGCGCTTCATGGTGCCCTATCGGTCGATGAGGTCGGTACGGAGCGCTGCCGCCGGGCAGGCGGCCCGGCGGCAGCACCCGTTCGGGCAAACCGGCGGGGGTCAGCAGGCGGCGCCGATGCTCTCTTCCTTGTTCTTCACGGTGGACGTGAGGTTGCCGCCACGGCCGGCAGGGACGTAGTTCGCATCGCCGGTGAACCACGCTCCGGAGTAGACCCCGACGGCGCAGCCGCCCTCGACGGCCTCGACGCTCGCGGCATCGTGCCAGACGGCCGCTCCGGCACCGTTCGAGCCGTAGCCGTCGTTGTGGAAGTATTCGCCCCCGAGGGAGGCCACCTTCCCGGACGAGGACAACCAAATGGCACCCTCGGCACCACTGTTGTAGTACAGGCAGAAGAAAGTCGCCTCGTCGCTGCCGACGGTGCAGCGGAACGGTGTCGAGACTGTGCTCCAGCCATTGATCCATGTCCCCGACGCGTGCGCCTGGCTGGTGCCGGTGATGAGGCCGGCGCCGGCGAGTGCCACGGCGACGGCCGCGCTGCCCGCTCGTCTGCCGAGTTTCCTGCGCACCGAGCCGGCGCGGCCGATGCCGGACGCGATGGTCTTCATTGGTCCCCCTGTGCGTGGGCCGGTTGGTCAGTCCCGGCGCTTCCAGTGCGAGGCGATCCCCCGTGACGGGAACGACCTTCCCCCGTACGGCAACCCGCACCGTCTCGTCTCGTGACGTACCGTCTCGTCTCGCCTCGCGGGAACCATGTTCCCCGCGCAAGACGATCACGTCAAGACGGCACGTGACGTCTCGTGGAATGTCTCGTGGAATACTCCGAACCATGCCGCCAGCACCGAATCCGGACCTCCGCAACCAACGCTCCCACCGCGCCATCCTCGACGCCGCCCTCGACATCGCCGTCCGCGACGGCTACGCCC
Source organism: Kitasatospora sp. NPDC038210 (assembly GCF_055600605.1). Classification (NCBI taxonomy): domain Bacteria; kingdom Bacillati; phylum Actinomycetota; class Actinomycetes; order Kitasatosporales; family Streptomycetaceae; genus Kitasatospora; species Kitasatospora sp. NPDC038210. Next base: position 12,215 of record NZ_JBVJYK010000058.1, read on the forward strand.
GGGTCACCATCGAGGGCAT
>NZ_JBVJYK010000059.1:0-10984 GCF_055600605.1 Kitasatospora sp. NPDC038210
ACCGTTGCCGGCCTGTCGGAGGCCATCGACCGTGCGGACGGCAGTGTCCGTCCCGCGCTCACCGCTGCCGTCCCGCGCCCGGAGCGGATCCCGCTCTCCTACGCGCAGCAGCGGCTCCGCTTCCTCCAGCTGCTCGACGGCGACAGCACCGCGTACAACGCGCCCGGCGCCCTGCGGCTGCGCGGTCCGCTGGACGTCCAGGCGCTGCGGCTGGCCCTGGCCGACGTCGTCGCCCGCCACGAGAGCCTGCGCACCCTCTTCGTCGAGGACGAGGAGGGCTTCGTCCAGCGGATCCTGGCGCCGTACGACGCCCCGGTCGGGCTGGACGTCCGGGAGGTCGACGAGGACCGCCTGCCGGCCGAACTCGCCGCCGGGGCGGGCCACCGCTTCGACCTCTCGGCCGAACTCCCGCTGCGTGCAACGCTGTTCGCCATCGCCGAGGACGAGCACGTGCTCCTTCTGCTCCTGCACCACATCGTCGGCGACGGCTGGTCCCTGCAGCCCCTGGCCCGCGACCTGTCGCTGGCCTACACGGCCCGCACCGCCGGGGAGGCACCGGCCTGGCGGGAACTGCCCGTCCAGTACGCCGACTACAGCCTGTGGCAGCGGGAGGCGCTCGGTTCGGAGGACGACCCGGGCAGCGAGATCTCGCGTCAACTCGCCTACTGGCAGCGGACCCTGGACGGGCTGCCGGAGGAACTGGAGCTGCCCGCGGACCGGCCGCGGACCGCGGACCTCGCGAGCCGCGGCGGACGGGTCACGTTCCAGGTGCCCGCCGCCCTGCACCGGGACCTGCACGTGCTGAGCGGCCGGACCCGGGCCAGTCTGTTCATGGTGCTGCAGGCGGCGCTGGCCGGGCTGCTGACCCGGCTCGGCGCCGGGACGGACGTCCCGATCGGCACCCCGATCGCCGGGCGGACCGACACAGCCCTGGAGGAGCTGGTCGGCTTCTTCGCCAACACGCTCGTGCTGCGCACCGACACCTCCGGCGACCCGGCGTTCACCGACCTCGTCGCCCGCGTCCGGGAGGCCGACCTCGGCGCGTACGCCCACCAGGACCTGCCGTTCGAGCGGCTCGTCGAGGCCCTCAACCCCGAGCGCTCGCTGGTCCGCCACCCGCTGTTCCAGGTCTGCCTGACCGTGCACAACTCCGACCCCCGCGCCACCGTCGCCGAGGTCGCCCGGCTGCCCGGGCTCGCCGTGGAACTGGAGCGGCTGCCGATCGAGGACACCAAGTTCGACCTCAACATCGAGCTGACCGAGGGCTTCGACGAGCAGGGCCGGCCCGCGGGCATCGTCGCCGACCTGGAGTTCAGCACCGGCCTCTTCGACGAGGCCACCGCCCGCGCGATCGGCGCGCGGTTCCTGCGGCTGCTGGCCGCGGTAGCCGCCGAGCCCGGCAGTCCGCTGTCCGCCGCCGACCTCCTCGACGCGGGCGAGCGCGCCGCCGTGCTGACGCAGTGGAGCGACACCGCCCGCCCCGAGGCGGCCGAGGCGCTGTCCCGGGCCGGGCTCCCGGCCGCGCTGGCCCCCACCCGCGCCTGGATCCTCGACGAGGCCCTCCAGCCGGTGCCGCCCGGCGTCCCCGGCGTGCTGTACGCCGCGGGCGACGGCCCGGCGCCGGTCGGGACGGCGGGTGTCGACCCGGACCGCCTGCTGCCCTCCCCGCTGACGGGCGCGGCCTGGCTGTACCGCCTCGACCGCGCCGCCCGCTGGGCCGCCGACGGCGACCTGCGGCTCGCCGAGGTCCCGGGGGCCGGCCGGGACGGGGACGGCCCGGCCGCCGCCGTGCTGCCCGCGCGGTCCCGCGGCCCGCGCAGCCCGCTGGAGCAGATCCTGTGCACCCTGTTCGTCGAGGTGCTCGGCGTGCCGTCCGTCGGCATCGACGACGACTTCTTCGACCGCAGCGGCCACTCGCTGTCGGCCGTCCGGCTGCTCAGCCGGGTCCGGTCCGTCCTGGGCGCCGAGATCTCGATCCGCACGTTCTTCGAGAACCCCACCGTCGCCGGCCTCGCCGAGGCGTTCACCCGCGCCGACGGGGCCCGCCGGCCGCTGGTGCCCGTCGAGCGTCCGCGCCTGCTGCCGCTGTCCTACGCCCAGCAGCGGCTCTGGTTCCTCCACAACCTGGAAGGCGCGGACGCGACGTACAACATCCCCGTCACCCTCCGGCTGACCGGGGACCTGGACCGCGCCGCTCTGCGCGACGCCCTGGCCGACGTGGTGGCCCGGCACGAGAGCCTGCGGACCGTGTTCGCGGACGACCCGGCCGGCGCCCGGCAGATCGTCCTGCCCGCCGGGCACACGCCGCCGCGGCTCGCCGAGGAGCGGGTCGGCGCCGGGGAACTGGCCGCCCGGGTGCGCGCCGCCGCCTCCCACGCCTTCGACCTGCGCACCGAACTCCCCCTCAGGGCCTGGCTGTTCACCACCGAGGCCGGGGAGCAGGTGCTGACCCTGGTGGTCCACCACATCGCCGGTGACGGCTGGTCCATGGGCCCGCTGGCCCGCGACATCTCGCTGGCCTACGCGGCCCGCGCCGCCGGGGAGGCACCGGCCTGGCCGGCGCTGCCCGTCCAGTACGCCGACTACACCCTGTGGCAGCGCGAGGTCCTCGGCTCCGAGGACGACCCGGACAGCGAGATCTCGCGCCAACTCGCCTACTGGCAGCAGACCCTGGCCGGCCTGCCCGAGCAGCTGGAACTGCCCGTCGACCGGCCCCGCCCGCCGAGCCAGTCCCACCACGGCGGCCGGGTCCCCTTCGAGGTGCCCGCGGACCTGCACGCGGCGCTCGCCGACCTCGCCCGCGAGACCCGCACCAGCCTGTTCATGGTGCTGCAGGCGGCGCTGGCCGGGCTGCTGACCCGGCTCGGCGCCGGGACGGACGTCCCGATCGGCACCCCGATCGCCGGGCGGACCGACACGGCCCTGGAGGAGCTGGTCGGCTTCTTCGTCAACACCCTCGTCCTGCGCACCGACACCTCCGGCGACCCGAGCTTCACCGACCTCGTCGCCCGCGTCCGGGAGACCAACCTCGGCGCGTACGCCCACCAGGACCTGCCGTTCGAGCGGCTCGTCGAGGTGCTCAGCCCGGTCCGCTCGCTCGCCCGCCACCCGCTCTTCCAGGTGCTGCTCGGCCTCGACAACAACCAGGAGGCCATCGACGTCCTGCGCCTGCCGGGCCTCACCGTCGACGTGGAGGCCCCGGAGACCGGCCGCGCCAAGTTCGACCTCGCCTTCTTCCTCGACGAGACCCACGGCCCCGACGGCGAGCCCACCGGCCTGCACGGCGCGGTCGAGTACAACGCCGACATCTTCGACCGGGCGACGGCCGGAGCCTTCGCCGAACGGCTCCTGCGGCTGCTCGGCTCCGCCGCCGCCGACCCGCACCGCCCCGTCGGGCAGCTCGACGTCCTGACACCCGGTGAGGCCCGGCAGCTCGGTGAGTGGAACCGCACCGCGCACGAGGTGCCGCCGCAGTTCGTCCCCGAGCTGGTCGAACGGCAGGCCGCCGACGTGCCCGAGGCCACGGCCGTCATCTCCGAGCGGAGCACCCTCTCCTACGGGGAGCTCAACGCCCGGGCCAACCGGCTGGCCCGCCACCTGGCGGCCCGCGGCGTGGGCGGCGAGTCGATCGTGGTGATCGCGCTGCCGCGCTCCGCCGAGATGATCGTCTCGCTGCTGGCCGTCCTCAAGGCCGGCGCCGCCTACCTCACCCTCGACACCAAGGCCCCCGAGCAGCGGCTGCGCGCCGTCCTGGACGACTGCGGCCCCGCCGCGGTCCTCACCGACACGGCCCACCGGCCGCTCCTGGGCGAGCCGCACGCCCGGGACGTCGTCCTGGACGACCCGGCCGTCGAACGGGCCGTGTCCGCCGAGGCCGACACCGACCTCACCGACGCCGACCGGGTCCGCCCGCTCGACCCGCGCCACCCGGCCTACGTCGTCTACACCTCGGGCTCCACCGGCACCCCGAAGGGGGTCGTCATGCCGATGGGCTCCCTGATGAACCTGCTCGGCTGGCACGCCGGCACCTACTGCGGCGGCGTCGGCACCCGCACCGCCCAGTTCTGCGCCGTCTCCTTCGACTTCGCCGTCCAGGAGATCCTCCAGGCGCTCGTCGTCGGCAAGACCCTCGTCCTGCCCGAGGAGCACGTCCGCGTCGACGGCCGCGAACTGGCCGCCTGGATCGCCCGGCACGGCATCAACGAGCTCTTCGCCCCCACCCTCGTCATCGACGCCGTCCTCGCCGCCGCCGCGGACCGCGGCGAGCCGCTCGACTCGCTCACCGACCTCTTCCAGGGCGGCGAGCAGTTCCGGCTCAGCAGCGAACTGCGGGCGTTCTGCGGGACCGGCCGGCGGCGCATGGCGCACAACGTCTACGGCCCCGCCGAGGTCGCCGCCATCACCTCGGCGACCCTCCCCGAGGACACCGACGAGTGGCCCGCCTCGGCCTCCATCGGCGAACCGATCTGGAACGCCGCCGCCCACGTCCTGGACGAGCGGCTGCAGCCGGTCGCCCCGGGCGTGCGCGGCGAGCTGTACATCGGCGGCTCCCAGATGGCCCGCGGCTACCTCGGCCGGCCCGACCGCACCGCCGAACGGTTCGTCGCCTCCCCGTTCGGCCCGCCCGGTTCGCTGATGTACCGCACCGGCGACGTCGTGCGCCGGCCCGCCGGCGGCGAACTGGAGTTCCTCGGCCGCTCCGACCACCAGATCAAGATCGGCGGCTTCCGGGTGGAGCCCGGCGAGGTCGAGGCCGTCCTCGCCGAGCACCCGGCCGTCGACACGGCCGCCGTCCTCACCCGCGAGGACACCCCCGGCGCCGTCCGCCTGGTCGCCTACGTGGTGCCCGCGCAACCCGACCCGGACCCCGACCTCGGCCGCACCCTGCGCACCCACATCGCGCAGCAGCTGCCGCACTACATGGTCCCCGCCACCGTCACCGTCCTGGCCGAACTGCCGTTGACCGCCAACGGCAAGCTCGACCGGGCCGCCCTGCCGGTCCCCGAGGCGCAGTCCGCCGGCGCCGGCGAAGGGCCGCGCACCGAACGCGAGAAGGCGCTGTGCGCCCTGTTCGCCGACGTCCTCGGCGTCCGCGAGGTCGGCATCGACGACGGGTTCTTCGACCTCGGCGGCGACAGCATCATGTCGATCCAGCTGGTCGGCCGGGCCCGCCGGGCCGGACTCGAACTCTCCGTACGGGACGTCTTCGAGCACCGGACCGTCGCCGCCCTCGCCACCGTCGTCACCGAAGCCGAGGGCACGCCGGCCGAGGAACCCGGCGCGGGCCTCGGCGAGGTGCCGCTCACCCCGATCAAGCACTGGCTGCTGGCCCGCAGCGACGACCTGGACGGGTTCACCATGTCCGCCGTCCTCCAGGCCCCCGCCCGCCTCGACCCCGGCCACCTGACCCGCGCCGTCCAGGCCCTGCTCGACCACCACGACGCCCTGCGGGCCCGGCTCTCCCCGGCCCCCGACCGGCGCCTGGAGGTCCCGGCCCCCGGCACCGTCGACGCCGCGACCGCGGTCCACCGGGCCGACGCCACCGGACTCGACGGACCGGAGCTGATCCGGCTCGTCCACGCCGAGGGGGAAGCCGCCCGCGACCGCCTCGACCTGGCCGCCGGCCGCGTCGTCCAGGTCGTCTGGGTCGACCGGGGCCCCGACACCCCCGGGCTGCTGCTGCTCGTCATCCACCACCTCGTCGTCGACGGCGTGTCCTGGCGGATCCTGCTGCCCGACCTCGCCGAGGCCCACCAGGCCGTCGCCGCCGGCCGGGAGCCGGAACTCCAGGCCGTCGGCACCTCGTTGCGCCGTTGGGCCCAGCGCCTGACCGAGGAAGCCGCCAAGCCCGCCCGGGCGGCCGACGCCGGCTGGTGGCAGGACGTGCTGCGCACCGCCGACCCGCTGCTGGGCCGCCGCGCCCTGGACCCGGCCCGGGACACCCACGGCACCTCCGGCCGGATCGAGACGGTGCTGCCCCCCGAGGTGACCGAAGCAGTCCTCACCAGGGTCCCCGCCGCGTTCAACGCCGAGGTCAACGACGTCCTGCTGACCGCCTTCACCCTGGCCTGGGCGCGCTGGCGCAACGGCACCGGACTCCTGCTCGACCTGGAGGGCCACGGCCGCGAGGAACACCTCGTGGACGGCGCCGACCTGTCGCGCACCGTCGGCTGGTTCACCAACCTGTACCCCGTCCGCCTGAACGTCGGACCCGCCGACGTCGCCGACGCCCTCGCCGGCGGCCCGGCCGCGGGAACCGCCCTCAAGGCCGTCAAGGAACAGCTCCGGTCCGTACCGGACAAGGGCATGGGCTACGGGCTCGTCCGCCGGCTCAACCCCGCCACCGCGAGCGGGTTCGACGGACTGCCCGAACCGCAGGTGGCCTTCAACTACCTCGGGCGGTTCGCCACCGGCGGCGACGGCCCGGTCGCCGACTGGACCCCGCTGAGCGGCATCGACGCCGTCCCGGGAGACCCCGCGCACCTGCCCCTCGCGCACCCCCTCGAACTCAACGCCCGCACCGAGGACGGCCCCGACGGCCCGCGCCTGGTCGCCTTCTGGACCTGGGCCGACGGGATCCTCGACGAGACCGCGGTCCGGCACCTGGCCGGGCTCTGGTTCCAGGCGCTCGAAGCCCTCGTCACCCACGCGCGCGACCCCCTCGCAGGCGGACTCACCCCCTCCGACGTCTCCCTCTCCTCCATCACCCAGGACGAGATCGAGGCGTTCGAGGACGAGCTCGACGACCTGTTCGGCGACGACGAGTTCGCCGCCTCCGACGACGTAACCGCTCCTGAAGACGAAGAGGCCACGAAGTGAGTCGCAACCCGCGGAAGATCGAGGACATCCTGTCGCTGGCCCCCCTCCAGGAGGGCCTGCTCTTCCACAGCGTCTACGACGAGGACGGCCTCGACCCCTACGTCGTCCAGATCTCCTTCGACATCGAGGGCACCCTCGACCCGGCCGCCCTGCGCGCCGCCGCAGAGAAGCTGCTCGCCCGCCACGCCAACCTGCGGGTCGCCTTCCGCCAGCGCAAGAACGGTGACTGGGCCCAGCTCGTCATGCGCGAGGTCCGGCTGCCCTGGACCGAGACCGACCTGACCGGCCTGCCCGAGGACGAGCGGGCCGCGGCCGCCGCCGCGGCGGTCGCCGCCGACCGCGCCACCCGCTTCGACGTCGCCCGGCCCCCGCTGCTGCGCTTCACCCTGCTGCGGCTCGGCGCCGGCACCCACCGCCTGGTGCTGACCAACCACCACCTCCTGATGGACGGCTGGTCCCTGCCCGTCCTCATGGGTGAGCTGTTCGCTCTCTACGACACCGACGGCGACCCCACCGCCCTGCCGGCGGTCCGCCCCTACCGCGACTACCTCACCTGGCTGGAGCGGCAGGACAAGGACGCCGCCCGCGCCGCCTGGCGCGACGCCTACGCCGACCTCGCCGAGCCCACCCAGGTCGCGCCCGGCGCGGGCCGGGCCGCCGTGGCCGGCGCCGAGGTCCAGGCCCTCCTCGACAGCGCGGACACCACCGAACTCGGGGAGATCGCCCGCAGCCGCGGCCTCACCCTCAACACCGTCGTCCAGGCCGCCTGGGCGATCGCCCTGAGCACCCACACCGGACGCGACGACATCGTCTTCGGCACCACCGTCTCGGGCCGCCCCCCGGAGCTCGACGGCGTCGAGCGGATGGTCGGGCTCTTCATCAACACCCTGCCCACCAGGGTCCGGATCCGGCCCGCCGAGTCCCTCACCGCACTACTCGCCCGCGTCCAGGACGAGCAGGCCCGGCTCACCCCGCACCAGCACCTCGGACTGGCCGAGGTGCAGCGGGCCGTCGGCCTCGGCGAACTCTTCGACACCTCAATGGTGTTCCAGAACTACCCGGTCAGCCGCACCGGCACCGCCGGCACCGGCATCGGCGCCGCCATCAGCCTCGCCCCCGGCAAGAACCGCGAGGCCACCCACTACCCGCTGCTGCTGATCGCCTCCGCGCGCGACACCATGCGCTTCCGCCTCAACTACCGGCCCGACGTCTTCGACGCGGCCACCGCCCAGCGCGTGCTCGACCGCTTCGTCCGGGTCCTGCACGGCCTGATCGCCGACCCGGACCAGGCCGTCGGCCGCCTGGCGCTGCTCGGCGACGACGAGCGCGACGAGGCCCTGCTGCGCTGGAACGACACCGCCCGCGACGTCCCCGAGGACACCACGATCCTCGACCTGTTCCGGGCACAGGCCGCCCGCACCCCGCACGCCCCCGCGGTCAGCGGCCCGGACGGCACCCTCGACTACGCCGAACTCGACGCCCGCTCCAGCCGCCTGGCGCACCTGCTCGTCGCGCGCGGCGCCGCCCCCGAGCGGTTCGTCGCCATCGCCCTGCCCCGCACCGCCGGCATGGCCGTCGCCCTCCTCGCCGTCCTCAAGACCGGAGCCGCCTACCTGCCCGTCGACCCCGACTACCCGGCCGAGCGCATCGCGTTCATGCTCGACGACACCCGGCCCACCCTGTTGCTCACCACCGGCGAGCTCGCCGCGGCCCTGCCCGACAGCGGCACCCCGCGCCTCCTGCTCGACGACCCCGCGCTGGCCGGCGAGCTCGCCGCCCGCCCCGCCAGCGCACCCACCGACGCCGAGCGGCACGGCGCCCTGCTGCCCGCGCACCCGGCGTACGTCATCTACACCTCGGGCTCCACCGGCCGCCCCAAGGGCGTCGTGATCGAGCACCGCTCCCTCGGCGCCTACCTGCAGTGGGCCCGCGACGCCTACCCGGCGATGACCGGCACCTCGCTGCTGCACTCGCCGATCTCCTTCGACCTCACGGTCACCGCCCTCTACACGACCCTCGTCTCCGGCGGCCTGGTCCGCGTCGCCGACCTCGACGAGACCGCCGCCGAGGGCCCCACCCCCACCTTCCTCAAGGGCACCCCCAGCGTCCTCGCCCTGCTGGAGGCGCTGCCCGCGGACGCCTCCCCGAGCCGGCTCGTCATGCTCGGCGGCGAACTCCTCCTCGGCGAGGTCATCGACCGCTGGCGGGCCCGCCGCCCCGAGGCCGACGTGCTGAACGTCTACGGCGCCACCGAGGCCACCGTCAACAGCGTCCAGTACCGCATCCCCGCCGGCGCCCCCTCGCCGACCGGCCCGGTGCCCGTCGGCCGACCCTTCTGGAACACCCGGGTCTACGTCCTCGACAGCGCGCTGCGCCCCGTCCCCGCCGGCGTCCCGGGCGAGGCCTACATCGCCGGGACGGGCCTCGCCCGCGGCTACTGGCACCGGGCCGGGCTCACCTCCGAGCGCTTCGTCGCCGACCCGTACGGGCCGCCCGGCTCCCGGATGTACCGCACCGGCGACGTCCTGCGCTGGAACCACGACGGGCTCCTGGAGTTCGTCGGCCGCGGTGACGGGCAGGTCAAGCTGCGCGGCTACCGCATCGAACTCGGCGAGATCGAGGCCGTGCTGGCCGCGCACGAGCACGTCACCCAGGCCGCCGTCCTGCTGCGCGAGGACCAGCCCGGCGACAAGCGCCTGGTCGCCTACGCCGCCACCGGCGGCCGCACCGTCACGCCCGACGAGCTGCGGGCGCTGGCGGCGGGCCGGCTGCCGGAGTACATGGTGCCGTCGGCGTTCGTCGTCCTGGACGCGTTCCCGCTGACGCCGAACGGCAAGCTGGACCGTCGTGCGCTGCCGGCACCGGAGTACGGGGCGGACTCCGCCGGGCGGGCGGCGCGCTCGCCGCGCGAGGAGATCCTGTGCGGTCTGTTCGCGGAGACGCTGGGCGTGGAGTCGGTGTCGATCGACGACGACTTCTTCCAGCTCGGCGGGCACTCCCTGCTCGCCACCCGCCTGGTCAGCCGCATCCGCTCCACCCTCGGCGCCGAGATGGCCATCCGCCAGCTCTTCGACACCCCCACGGTGGCCGGCCTCTCCGGGGCCCTCGACACCGGCAACGGCAGCGCCCGCCCCACCCTCACGGCCGCCGTGCCGCGCCCGGAGCGGATCCCGCTGTCCTACGCCCAGCAGCGCCTCTGGTTCCTCAACCGCTTCGAGGGCCCCAGCGCGGCCTACAACTCGCCGGTCGCCCTGCGACTCTCCGGCGCCCTGGACCGGACGGCACTGGGCCTGGCCCTCGCCGACCTCAGCGCCCGCCACGAGAGCCTGCGGACCATCCTCGCCGAGGACGCCGAGGGCCCGCACCAGATCGTCCTCGGCGCCGACCGCACCGTGGACCTCACCGTCGTGCGGACCGACGAGGCCGGGCTGGACGAGGCCCTGCTGACCGCCGCCAGCCACACCTTCGACCTCACCACGGACACCCCCCTGCGGGTCTGGCTCTTCGAGCTCGACGCCGAGGAGCACGTCCTGCTGCTGCTCACCCACCACGTCGCCACCGACGCCTGGTCCCGCGCGCCGCTCGCCCGTGACCTGACCACCGCGTACGCGGCGCGCGTCGCCGGGGAGGCCCCGGCCTGGTCGGCGCTGCCGGTGCAGTACGCCGACTACAGCCTCTGGCAGCGCGAGCTGCTCGGCTCCGACGACACGGCCGCCGCCGAGGGGCCGATCCACCACCAACTCGCCTACTGGCAGGAGGCGTTGTCCGGCCTTCCGGAGGAGCTGGTGCTGCCGTACGACCGGCCGCGGCCGGCCCACGCCACCCACCGGGGCGACACCGTCACCTTCGAGCTCACCCCGGAACTCCACCAGAGCCTCGCCAAGGTCGCGCGCGAGCACCGGGCGAGTGTGTTCATGGTGCTGCAGGCGGCGCTCGCGGCGCTGCTGAGCCGGCTGGGGGCGGGGGAGGACATCCCGCTGGGTACGCCGATCGCGGGCCGCACCGACGACGCGCTGGACGACCTGGTCGGGTTCTTCGTCAACACGCTGGTGCTGCGGACGGACGTGTCGGGCGACCCGACGTTCGCGGAGCTGATCGAGCGGGTGCGGGCGGCCGACCTGGAGGCGTACGCGCACCAGGACCTGCCGTTCGAGCGGCTGGTCGA
>NZ_JBVJYK010000060.1:0-10567 GCF_055600605.1 Kitasatospora sp. NPDC038210
TGCTCCGAGACGGCACCCTCTACGAAACCCGCACCCCCGAAACCGCGGCAGCATGACCCCTTCAGCCTTGACGAAGGACATAGAGGCACCCCCCCCGCCACATGGACGCCGCCGCGGCACGGTTCAAGCAGCGGCAGCTACGAGATCGAGCGCGACCCGGGTTCGATTCCGTCGCCGAAGTGACCAGCCGTCACGTGTGCCGAGAACGGGCCGGGACGACGGCTACGCCCAGCAGCATGCCGGTCGCGAGCACGGTGACCAGGGTGATCAGGTCGAGCAGGTCGCGGAAGCCCTGGACGGGATGCCCGCCGACGAGGGTGGTGAGGCCGCGCACGCCCAGGGATCCGACGGTCAGGGTGAAGAAGCCGGCGAGGACGAGCAGCAGTCTCGGCGGCCGTCCCGGCGACCTGGACAGGAGGGACGCCCCGGCCGAGAGGGCGGCGGCGGCAACGAAGGTGCCGCCGCTGTCCCCGAACGCCCTGGTGGTCGCGGCCTGTACCACCAGCGTCAGGTAGGCGAGCGCCAGGACCCAGCCCAGGAGCCGGATCGGGATGCCGAAGGCCAGGACCGTGCCGACCGCGAACACCGCCCAGCTGACCACGGGGAACCAGCGCGGCAGCTCGGCCGCCGCCGTGAAGTCGTCGAAACGGCTGACCGGGGTTCCGGTCAGCGCGGCCCCGATCAGGATGCCCACGTACAGCTGGACCAGCAGCGCACTCGCGTACACCAGGCGGATCGCCCCGGTGGTGATGTGACCTCCGACCAGTTCGCTGACTGCGGCGCTGAGGAAGTCGCCGGGGACGAAGTAGAACAGCGCCGGGAGCATGAGCAGGACCGCGCCGCCGCGCGTGCCGCTGTCGGCGAAGGCCAGCAACGTTGTGGCCGACACCGCGATCGCCGCCGTCAACGGCAGGACCCTGTGGAGCGCGGCGCTGATGTCCGACACCCCGACCAGCACCGCCACGATCGCGGCGAGCGCGGCCGTGGTCCCGATCTCGTACCAGGTCTCCTGAATTGCGGGGGCGAACCCGGTCGCGAACAGCACGATGCCCACCAGCCTCAGCCAGCGCGGGTAGATGTCCGGGGAATCGGCGATGGCCGATGCCCGTCGCCGCGCCTCGGCCAGCGGTAGCCTGCCGGCTTGGATCTCCTCGACGAGACGTTTCAGCTCGGCGAGTCGGCTCAGCCGGGCAACGTCCGGGAAGGCCGCGACCACGAAGGTACGCGTCGCACCGGGCAGGGTGAGTGAGAGTGTGGCGCTGTCCGGGACGATCTGGCTGGCGCAGCTGCCGCCGTAGCGGCGGGCGACGCCGTCCAGTACTCCGGCGATGGCTTCTGCTCCCTCTCCGCTGGCGTTCAGCTGGATCGCCGCCAGGCGGCCGATCAGGTCGGCCAGCTGGTCCGGTTCGACGGGCTCATCGGTCGGGCCGGTCAACGGATCACCTCCCGTTCCGAGTTCCGAGCCCATCACCGGTCAGGCGACGACGGCCAGGTCGTGCGGGGTGTTGTTGAACCGGCGGCCGCCCGTCCCGGTGACCGTGACGATGTCCTCGATCCGGACGCCGAAACGCCCGGGAAGGTAGATGCCGGGTTCGATGGAGAAGCACATCCCGGGCACCATCGGCTGCCCCTCCCCCTCGACCATGTAGGGCGGCTCGTGGGTGGTCAGGCCGATGCCGTGGCCGGTGCGGTGGATGAAGTACTCGCCGTAGCCCGCCTCGGTGATCACGGCGCGCGCGACGCGGTCGATCTCCTGACAGGCGACGCCTGGCCGTACGGCCTCGAAGGCCGCCTGCTGGGCCCGGCGCACCACCTCGTGGACGGTGCGCACCTCGTCGGGGGCGTCGGCTCCGACGTGGACGGTCCGGGTGGTGTCGGAGCCGTAGCCGTCCCTGAGGCCGCCGAAGTCGAGGACGACGGTGTCGCCGTGCTGGATGACCCGTTCGCCGGCTTCGTGGTGCGGATTGGCTCCGTTGGGACCGGAGCCGACCACCGTGAAGTCGACCTGACTGTGGCCGAATTCCATGAGCAGACCTGCGAGGTCGGCCGCGACCTCGATCTCGCGCCGCCCGGCGAACGTCACGTGGACGATGCGCTGGAAGGCTTCGTCGGCGGCGGCGCCCGCGGCGGCGAGCCGTTCGAGCTCGTCGGCGTCCTTGACGGCGCGGAGCATGGGGAGGGCGCGGGTGAGCGGGACGTAGCTGCTGGCCGGGAGAGCCTCCAGCAGGCCGAGGAGGTGCATGGCCCAGGCCGAGTCGGAGATGCCGTACCGGCCCCGCGGATCGAGCAGCGGGGCGGCCGCGGCGTACGGGTCGGTACCGTCGGTCCAGTCCTCCAGCCTCAACGCGGCCGCGCCGACGGCGCCTTCGGCGTCCGGGCGTTCCAGCCTCGGCACGATCATCGTGGGCGGCCGGTCCGGCGCAAGGACCAAGGCGGTGAGCCGTTCGGTGATGGCCACCGGCTGGTAGCCGGTCAGGTAGAGCAGGTCGGGACCGGGTGTGACGACCAGCCCGAAGAGGCCTGCCTGTGCCGCCTCCTCCGTGGCGCGGGCCATGCGGGCGGCGAAGTCCTGGACGGTGAACGGTTTCGGCATCGTGCGGGGGCTCCCGGTCGGAGGGACGACGAGGGATCAGCGGTTGACGGCTTCGGGGTAGTGGCGCAGGAACAGAGCTTCCACCAGGGCCATCCGCTGGATCTCGGTCGGGTCGACGCTCTCGTTGGGTGCGTGAATGAGGCAGCGCGGCTCTTCCACGCCCATCAGGATCAGCTCGGCGTCGGGGAAGGTCGAGGCGAGGACGTTGCACAGCGGGATCGAACCGCCCTGGCCGAGGTAGGAGATCGGGCAGCCGTAGGCCTCCTGCATGGCGCGGTCGAGCGCGGCGTAGGCGGGTCCCTCCGTGGCGGCACGGAACGGCGAGCCGGTGCCCTCCCGTTCCACGGTCACCTTCGCGCCCCAGGGGGCCGCGGCCTCGAGGTGGCCTGCCAGTGCGTCGGCGGCCGCAGCGGCGTCCGTTCCGGGCGGTACCCGCAGGCTGACCCGGGCCCTGGCCCGGGCGGGGACGGCCGCTGCCGAGCCGACCACCGGGGGGCAGTCGATGCCGAGGACGGTGACCGCCGGGCGCGCCCAGAGCCGGTCCGCGACGCTGCCGGTGCCGAGCAGCGCGACGCCGTCGAGCACCCCGGCGTCCGCACGGAACTGCTGCTCGTCATAGCCGGCACCCGGCCAGGTGCCGCCGCTGTCGAGGCCGTGGACGCGGGTGCCGCCGTCGGCGTCGCGCAGCGAGTCCAGAATCCGGATCAATGCGGCGAGGGCGTCCGGGGCGGGGCCACCGAACATGCCCGAGTGCATGTCCCCGGCCAGGGTGGAGACGGTGACCACGACGTTCGCCAGGCCCCGCAGCGCCGTCGTCGCGGTCGGGACGCCGACGGCGGCGTTGCCGGTGTCGCAGATCAGCAGCGCGTCGGCGCGCAGCTCGTCGGCATGTCCGGGGACGTAGGCCTCCAGTCCGCCGGTGCCCTGCTCCTCCGACCCCTCGACGACCAGTTTCAGCCCGACCGGGAGGTCGTTGCCGAGCGCGCGCAGCGCGGTGAGGTGCATGACGATGTTGCCCTTGCAGTCGGCGGCGCCGCGCCCGTACCAGCGGCCGTCGCGCTCGGTGAGCTCGAAGGGCGGGGAGGTCCAGGCGGCGTCGTCGAGCGGGGGCTGGACGTCGTAGTGGCTGTAGAGCAGGACGGTGGGGGCGCCCGGCGGGGGCGGCCGGTGGCCGATCACGGCGTGGCTGCCGTCCGGGGTCTCGGCCAGGCGGACGTCCTCCAGCCCGACCGCGGTGAAGGCTGCGGCGACCCACTCTGCGGCCTGACGGCATTCCTCGGGCGGGTACTGACGGGGGTCCGCGACCGAGCGCATGGCCACCAGCTCAGCGAGGTCGGTCTTGGCCCGGGGCATCAGTTCGGCCACCCGGGTGGCGAGGTCTCCGGTCATGCCACTGTTCTCCGTCCCACCGGTGCCACCGGCCACTCGGCCCCGTCAGTCATTGATGACGTCCGAGGTCTTGAGGTCGTTGATCTGCTCCTGGTAGTCGGCCAGTTTGTCCGGGCAGTAGACCTTGATCACCTCGGCGCCGGCTTCGAGAATCTGCCGGTCGACGATGACCGGGCGCATGCCCGGGCCGCCCGCGCCGTTGGCGAGCTGGGCGAGCCACAGGCCTTGCCGAAGGTCCGAGTTGGGGCGGTCGCAGACCGCTCCCCCGTCGGTACCCAGCGTCAGGGCGATGTTGTGCGGGTTGCGCGCGGCGAAGCCCTTGGCGACCAGGGCGTCGTTCAGCTGGTTCGCCTTCCGGTAGGCCTCGTTGGTCGCCTTCTGCTGGGTGTAGGTGAGCAGGGCAGCGATCATCATGCCGACCAGGACCACGATCGCGCCGATGTAGATCCACCGGTGCTGGGACGCCATCCGGGTGGGGCTCATGCCACTGCCTCCTCGGTGGTGTCGGCGTCGGGCTGGCGCCAGCTCGGCTTGCGCGCTTTCAGGAAGGAGAACGGGATCACGACTCCGAGCAGCAGCAGGCCGCCGCCGACGATCCCGATGTAGGCCCACACGCTGCCGCCGCCGAACTGCGAGGACGGCACGAAGCCGATCACCATGGCCAGCGCCGAGGAAACGAACCCGACCACGCAGATCGTGGTGAGCAGCGGTGCGCGGTAGCCGCGCGGGTGGTCGGGTTGCTTGCGGCGCAGTTGGATGGCTGCGAGGAACATCAGGAGGTACATGATCAGGTAGACCTGGGTGGTGATCACGGAGAAGATCCAGTAGACGCTGGAGACGTCGGGGATCAGTGCGTAGAGCAGGGCGATGACGGTGGTGACCGCGCCCTGGGTGACGAGGATGTTCTGCTGGATGCCGTGGGCGTTGAGCTTCTGCAGGAACGGCGGCAGGTAGCCCTCCTGCCGGGAGATCAGCAGCAGGCCCTTGGAGGGGCCGGCGAGCCAGGTGAGCATGCCGCCGAGGGAGGCGGAGCACAGGGCGATCGCGACGATCGGGACGAGCCAGCCGATGTGGAAGTACTGGAAGAAGGCGTCGAAGGCCTGCATGACGCCGGCGGTGAGGCTGAGCTGGTCAGCCGGGATGACCCAGCTGATGGCCAGGGCCGGCAGGATGAAGATCAGCAGCACCATGCCCATGGCCAGGAACATCGCCTTCGGGAACTCCTTGGCGGGGTCGCGCAGCTTGTTGACGTGGACGGCGTTCATCTCCATGCCGGAGTAGCTGAGGAAGTTGTTGACGATCAGCACCAGGCTGGCGATGCCGGTCCACTGCGGGAAGAAGTGGGAGGCGTCCATCGGCGCGGCCGACGGGTTGCCCTGTCCGAGGAAGACGAATCCGAGGAGGACCAGCAGCGTGCCGGGGATCAGCGTTCCGATGATCAGGCCCCAGGAGGCCAGGCCGGCAACGGCGTTGGTACCGCGGGAGGACACCCAGACGCCGGTCCAGTACAGGACCACGATGACGATCGCGGTGTAGACCCCGTTGCTGGCGAGCGCGGGGTTGATCACATAGGAGATCGTGCTGGCCACGAAGGCGAGCAGACTGGGGTAGTAGAAGATCGTCATGGCGAACTGGCACCACACGGCCAGGAACCCCAGCGGCTTCGACAGGCCCTGCGCCACCCAGTTGTAGACCCCGCCGCTCCACCCGGAGGCCAGCTCCGCCGACACCAGGGCCGTCGGCAGCAGGAACACGACCGCGGGCAACAGGTAGAGGAACACGCAGGCGAGGCCGTACACCGCCATGGTCGGCGCGGCGCGCAGGCTCGCGACCGAACTGGTCGTCATCAGGGCCAGCGTCAGCCAGGTGATCTTGTTCGACCCGGCCCCGGCCTGAACCGCACTGACCGCCTTCGCTCCACCGGCCCGGCCGGCATCACCGCCCGGTACGTCCACGGTGCTCATCGGGATGTCTCCTCGTCCTGACCTTCGGCGCCTTGCGCACCACGTCCAGACTGTTCACACCCTCCGTGGCCGACGCACGCCCGCCTACGCCGCTCGGGGCAACCGTTCAGCCGTTCAGCACACCCGACCGCTGCGGCTCCGGCTCGAACCCGGCGTCCCGGTTGGCCCAGGCCGCCGTGCGACCGCGACACATCGTGGCGATCCTCGTACGTGACGTGCCAACTCACAGCCGGTCAGGGGAGGGTCCGATGCGCAGTGCGGGTGTCGCTACGCCGGACGGCGGTTCCGCGGGGATGCCAGGGCGCCGGACACCGTCGCACTACCTGGGGTCCCGCTTCAGGGCCGACGCCTTCACCGGGGCAGGACTGTCCCGGCCGATCCTCACGCCAGGCCACGGCACCGGTACCAGCACCGACGAACCCCCGTACCTGGTCGCGGACGGGCCCCAGGAGCTCGACACTGCCATGTGCTTACCCGTCGAACCCGGTGTCCACCGGTCCGGCCGGTTGAGCGTCCGTATCGAGGCCGTCGTCACGGTGACCGAGACAGACGCACGTGGCCCGAACGACGCCCCGCACGAGTTCGGGATCGTGGGGTGAGCACGGGCACCGGCGACAGGGGCGGAGCGGCCCCCGTTCGGGCGGCCACCGGAGTGCTGGCAGCCACCTGTGTCTCCGCATTCGTCGTGAACGCGAACACCTCCGCCGTCAGCATCCTGTTGCCCGCCATCAGCGAGGACACCGGCGCTTCCCTGGCCAGCCTCCAGTGGGCCGTGACCGGCTACTCCCTGGTCGGTGCGGCCGTCATCGTCACCTCCGGCGCCCTGGGTGACATCTTCGGGCGGCGCCGGATCTTCCTCGGCGGCCTGCTGCTGTTCGTGGCGTCGTGCGTGCTCATCGCGCTCGCCAACAGCGGAGGTCTGGTAATCGCCGGCCGAGCGATCCAGGGCGCCGCAGGCTCGACGATCCTCGCATGCGGACTCAGCCTGCTCTCCGCAGGCATCTCCGGCGAAGCGCAAATGCGCTCGGTGTCGCTATGGGGAGCGGCCTCGGCCGCCGGGGCCGCAGCCGGACCGCTGCTCGGTGGCGTACTGGTCGACATCACCGGCTGGCAGGGGCTGTTCTGGATCGACGCCGGCATCGCCGCCGCCTGCGTCCCACTGACCCTCCGGACGGTCCCGGAGTCCCGCGATCCGTCGCGCCCGCGATCCGTCGACCTCGCGGGAACGGCCCTCGTCGCCGCCGTCCTCGTCCCGTTCGTCTTCGCGGTGACCGAGGGCGCAGACTGGGGCTGGCTCAGCGCCCCGACGCTGGCCTGCTTCGCGATCGCGGCGGCGGCGCTCATCGGGTTCGTTCTGGTCGAGAAGCGCGTGCACACCCCGCTGATCGACCTGGAGTTGCTGCGCAACAAGTTCCTCGTCGGCGCGAGCGTCGCCATCCTCGTCGTGGCCGGCTGCATCAACGCGATCATGTATCTCTGCAGCCTGTACTTCCAGAACCCTGCCGGTCTGGGTATGACCCCGCTGGAGGCGGGATTCGCCACGCTGCCCGCGGCGGCGGGCATCGTCGTGACCGCGCCTCTGATCACGCCGTTCGTCGACAAAATCGGTGCCCGGAACGTGATCGCGGTGGGCTTCGGCATCGCTACCGCCGCGTTCATCGTGCTCACCTTCGTCCACGCGTCCTGGGCGTACGCGGCGTTCGTCGGACCGCTGGTCGTCCTCGCCGTCGGCCTGGGTCTGGCAAACGGCCCCTCCTCCTCGGTGGCCACCGCGTGTGTGCCGGACGACCAGGTCGGCGCCGCCTCCGGGATCTCCAACATGGGCCGCTACGTGGGTGCCGCCGTCCTCACCGCCGTCACCGCGGCCATCTCCAACTCGGTCTACGGTCGACACCAGGCGACGGGCGCGACGGCCGCGGACGCGCTGGCGAGCGGATTCTCCCGGGCATCCATCGGGCTCACCCTCTTCTGCGCATTCGGCATCGCCCTGGCACTACTGGTCGGCCGCATCCGTCCCTCCGGCCCGCTGAACGCCGCACAGTACGCCGCAGCCGCCGCTGCTACCTCGCACACCGTTCCGACCAGACCGACCGCTGCGGAAACGGAGCCGCCGACCGACGGGGCTCCGTAGCCGACCGGGGGGAAGGAGCGTGATCGATCACTCATATGACAGCCTCTTCCCCGTGAAGGCGTGACCGATCGGCACCGACTGTTCGCCCCACCTGATGTCCTGGCCACGCGACGGGTACAGAAGATCCCGGCTGGGTCGGGTCACGAACTCGATCCCGACCTCCAGATCATGGCCGACTTTGACGACGCGGGAGGAATGCCGCGCTCCTCTTCTGGATTGCTCCTTATGCATGGTCGGGTGGAGGGGGCGCGAGTGACCGACTTGAAAATGTTCCAACGGGGTGCCGATGGCCGTGATGTCGAGCTACGGGGCTCGACCGTGGCGCGGGAGAAGGAGTTGCAGCGTCGGGTCGAGGACGCTCTGGAGCCAATGCTGGGGGTGCGGTTCCTGGCGTCGGAGTATCCGACGGGGCCGTGGCACCAGGGGCGGATCGACACGCTGGGGCTGGACGAAGACGGCGTGCCGGTGGTCATCGAGTTCAAGCGTGGCCGGGATGCCGGCGTGATCACGCAGGCTACGTCCTACCTGGGGTGGCTGTTGGCGCACCGGCACGAGTTCGAGGCGCTGGTGCGCAGACGCCTGGGGGCCGAGGTCGCGGAGGCAGTCGACTGGCGGCGGCCTCGGGTGATCTGTGTCGCCGGCGAGTTCTCGCGCCACGACCGGGCTGCCGTTTCGTTACACCAGCGGGACCACCGGGTGGAGCTCGTTCGCTACCGGCTCTTCGGTCCGGACCTGCTGACGCTGCAACTGGTCGAGACGGTCCCGGGCGTCACCGGGAATGCGTCGTTGGTGCCGGCTGATTCGGTCGGTGAGGCGGACAACGGACCGACGCAGGCCTCGCAGGTGGAGGTGCCTGGGTGCCTGCGGGAGCTGTTCGGCGAGCTGGACGAGGCGTTGACGGCGGCGGGCGACCTAAAGGTGGTGCTGCTCAAGCACTACGTCGCCTACCGGCGGATGTTGAACGTCGCGTCCGTCGTGTTCCGCCCAGGACACCAGGTCCTGCTGATGTACCTACGGCTGGACCCTGACACGGTCGAGCTGGCGGCCGGCTTCACGCGGGACGTGCGCGGCGTCGGGCACCTGGGGACGGGTGACCTGGAGGTACGGACCGCCTCGTCGGCGGACGTGGAGAAGGCGGTGCCGTTGATCCGGCGGGCGGTCGAGGAGTCCTGACGGACGTGACAGGGCGGCTGGAGCGTGATGCTCCAGCCGCCCTTTCGCGTCTGCGGGCCGGATCCGTGGTGGTTCGCATCACGCCTCCGGTCCGGCGAGGACGAAGTCGACCTGGGTCCGCTCGGCGCGCAGGCGCCGTTCGGCGATCTCGGCGTAGTGCGGGGAGAGTTCCACGCCGACGAAGCGCCGGCCTTCGCGCAGGGCGGCGATGCCGGTGGAGCCGCTGCCGGCGAAGGGGTCGAGGACGGTGCCGTTCTCGGGGCAGATCCGGACGAGCTGCTGCATGATCTCCAGCGGCTTCTGGGTGATGTGGACGCGGTCCTTGCGGGGCTGGCTGGCGACGAAGTGGCCGGGCAGGTAGAGGTCCCGGCTGTTGTCGAGGGTCCCCTTGACGCCCCAGGTGATGAACTCCGCGGACTGCTTGAAGCCGCCCTTGCGGGGGCGGCTGGCGGGCTTGATCCAGGGGATGGTGCCCTGCCAGGTCCAGCCGGCCATCTGGAGCGCGTCGCTGGTGGTGGGCTCCTGCCTCCAGTCGGAGAAGACCATCGCAACCGAGTGTTCGGTGCTCGCCCGGTAGGCCTCGGTGAGGAGTTCGGTGAGCCAGGAGCGGTAGGAGCGCTGGTCGCGGTTCTCGCCGGGAAAGGTCTTGAGGTCGTGGGCGGAGCCGCTGGTGACGTACTTGGCGCGGGCGTCGCGGCCGGTGCGCTCGGAGGTGGTCCGGCCGCCCGAGTTGTACGGCGGGTCGGTGATGACGGCGTTGACGGACTCGTCCGGGAGGGTCTTCAGCACGGTGAGGGCGTCGCCGCGGTGCAGCTTGTAGCTCAAGGGATCTTCCTTCGGGGCATGATGCTTGGGCCCACTCCGGGCGGCGCCCAGCGGCAGCCGCCGGAAGCGGGGATGCCGGGGAAGGTAGCCGCGATCGGCGGCCGTACCTAATGAGCGGCTCCAGGCTCCCGGGCCCGGCTGGGGGTCGTTTGGTGAGGCCGACTTTCGCGTCTACTGTCTCGCCATGCCAGCCGGGCGGCGGGCCAGACGGCCCCGGCCCGGCGTGTGTTGATCCATGCCGCCCCTTGTGCACGGAGCCGCGCGGGGCAGCGTCTTCGTCTCCCCGTTCCCGAGAGGTGCCGTCGTGTTCCGGCTGAGATTACAAGCGCGGCTGGCTGCCGCGCGTGACCCGAGACCGGCGTCCTGGAGCTACCAACTCCCGTGACCCGGGCCCGCTCTGAGTGGACGTTAAGTCCGTTTCTGGTAGCGGCCTCGTTCGGGTTGGGTGAGGAAGCCTTGGCGAGTGAGGCGTCCGAGGCGGCTGCGGGTGAT
>NZ_JBVJYK010000061.1:0-8397 GCF_055600605.1 Kitasatospora sp. NPDC038210
CCAGAGGTCTTGGAGGAGGTCGTCAGCCACGACCGTTCATGATCGCGGTTCCGGTGACGCTCTGTGGCTCTGGCACGGAAAGTGATCCAGAACCTCGTTTCACCCGTTGCCGACAGATGGGCACCCTGCTGGGGCCGAGCGCGTGCAACCGGCGGTAAGGCAGCTGACGGACAAGGGCCTGGCCTGGCTCCTGGACCCGGGCGTTTACCGGATCCACCCGCTGCTGACCGGCGGGAGGACGCGGGTCGGCCTGGCCTCGGTGCCCGGATCGACTCCCTCGCCCCTGAGCCGTTCGGCGAGCGGCTGCGGCAGCGCTACGAAAGCCAGCTCGCCAACCTCGGCATCAGCGCATAGCCGACGAGACCTGCGACGGCCCGGGCAACCGCCCGTGCCGTCTTCGTTGGCCCTACCCGGCCCGGTCTTGGCTCCAAGACCGGCGATCATGACCGACTGCCGACTGAATTGCTCCAGGGCAACGCGGCGCTGCGGTCGATACTCACGCGCTGTACCCAGAGCGCGGGCTTCACCCGAAGCCACCGTGGGCCAGGCCGAGGACTAAGAAGGCGGCCTCGCACCATCGATCGCCGCGCGCGGTTGCTCGGTCAGTCCCCCGGTGGCCTGGGGTGAGTGTGCGTGCCGTTGTGTCAGCGGCAGATGAGAACCTCCACACGCACTGCGGCGTAGGCCGCCCTCGATGCCGAACGCGGCGCCAGCCCGTGGCGCGCGCTCCCGAGTGCGCCGACCACGTGTGCACCTGCGAGTTCTGCCTCCATGGCGGCCACGGATGTGACTCTTCCCGCGACAGCTGACGCCGATGCGGGCCAGGGACCTCCCGCTGCGCCCTGTCGCCAGATCAGTGATTCTGTCCATGTGATATGGAACTTATCCATATATAATGGCTAGGATGCGATGTATGACGTTGAGTACGTTGGAGACGCTGCGGCTGACGATCGCCGCGATCAGGCAGCGCACCGGGGAGAGCCAGGCGCAGCTGGCGGGGGCGGTGGGCCTGTCCCAGGACAAGGTGTCCCGCCGGCAGTCCGGGGCGCAGCCGTGGTCGCTGGATGAGGTCGATCTGCTGGCGCGGCACTGGGGGATGGCGCCGGTGGATCTGCTGGCCGGGCCGACGCAGGCCGTGCACGCGCTGAAGTGGCCGCCGCGGCTCCAGTCTCGGGCCGTCGTGAAGGGTGACGGCCGGTGAGCCCTGCGGACCCGCAGCACCCGAACGAGGCGGCCCGTCTGACGCAGGAGCTGGTCGAGCAGGGCTTCACCCGGCGTCAGGTGGCGCGGATGCTCGGCCGGGACGCGTCGCTGGTGTCGCAGTTCTTCACCAAGGGCAAGGGCGCGGCGTTCGTGGCCGCGCTGCGCCAGGTGGTGCGGGCTGTGCGCGGCGGTGAGCGGGACCCCGAGGCACTTGGCGCCGTCGCGCAGGAGAACGTGGAGCGGCGCCGCACGAAAACTGGACAGAAGGCCCGGGTGCGGGGCAAGGACGTCATGGGCGAGGCGGGCGGCTCGATGGCCGGCCGTGCGGGGAAGCAGGCCATCAAGTCCGGCGCGAGCCACCTCGCCCCGGTCGTCCACGAGACCGGCCAGGCGGGCGGCCGCCTGGCTTTCACGGTGCGGATGCGCGCCGACCAGTACGTCTACAGCGCCGGGTCGATGCAGGACTCCGGCGGTCTGCGTCGCGGGTTCGTCCCGCGCGCGGACGGCACGGAGGAGCGCACCTACGGCTCCGCCTCGACGGGCGGCTTCGACGCCGCCGAGTGGTCCCGGCGCGTCGCCGACCATCACGGCGACGTCACCGAGGCGATGAAGGCCTGGCTGGTGGAGACGGGCCGCGCCGTCGCAGACGCCGACATTGCGTTTTTGGAGGTCAGGGGCTGGATCCCCGAGTAGCGCCACCCATCCCCGGCAGACCCGGCACCAGCCCCAGACCAAGGAGACGCACCGCCGTGGACACCATCACGACCACCGCCACCGAAGCCGCCCTCCAGGCCGCGCCGCCCGCCCCGGTGCCGCCTGCCCCGGTCGTTCCGGCGCAGCCGTCCCCCGGCACCGCCGACACCGCCGTGGTGAACCCGGTGCCCCTGCACTGGTTCCAGAAGGAGGCCACCTCCGCCGCCGTGAAGGCCGTGAAGGCGGGCGGCCGGGCGACGGTGGTGGCGGCGACCGGCTCCGGCAAGACGCTGATCGCGGCCGCGTGCGCGCGTCGACTGGCGGCCCGGGGGCGGGTGTTGGTGCTGGTGCCGACGATCGAGCTGCTGGAGCAGACGGCCGAGGCGTGGTCGCTGCGCGGCGGGCGGCGGGGGCTGGCGGTGGCGGCCTGTTCGCGGGAGGAGGCGCTGGAGAGCGCGGAGGCCGGCGGCCGGGTGCGCGCCCAGGTGACCACGCAGGCCGCACGGATCGCCGACCTGGTCCAGGTGGCGAAGCCGGGGGAGCCGGTCACCGTCTACGCCACGTACGCCTCGCTGGAGCGGATCGTCCAGGCCCACCGGGAGTTCACGCTGCCGGCCTGGGACCTGGTGGTCGTGGACGAGGCGCACCGCACGGCGGGCTCGCAGGGCAAGGCGTGGGCCGCCGTCCACGACGACGCCCAGGTCCCCGCCGACCGCCGCCTGTACTTCACCGCGACCCCGCGGATCGCCGACGACCGCAGTGCGAAGGCGGGCCTGGACGACCTCGCCGACGTCGATGCCGACAGCCAGGTGCCGGTGCTGTGCTCGATGGACGACGAAGCCGTGTTCGGCCCGACCGTCTACACCTGGACCCTCGGCCAGGGCATCGAGCACGGCTACCTCGCCGACTACCGCGTCCTGGTCCCCGTCGTCACCGACGAAGACCTCCGCGACCTCCTCAGCCTGCCCGCCGTCGCCGACCTGCGCTCCCAGCGCTCGAACGAGGAACTCCTGCGCCTGGCCCTGCAGATCGCGGTGCTGCGCGCGGCCGCCGACCTGCGGCTGCGCCGGGTGATCACCTTCCACTCCCGGGTAGCTGGGGCGCGGGAGTTCGCCGACACCCTACAGGCGGCGGCCGGGCTGCTGGACGACGCGGACCGCCCGGAGCGGATCTGGGCGAAGGCCGTCGCGGGCACCGACCGCCTCAAGGACCGCAGGACGGCGTTCGCCCAGTTCAAGGCCCACACCGGCGAGCGCCCCGGCGAGGAGGGCGGGGAGTGCGGCATCCTGTGCAACTCTCGTCTGCTGACGGAGGGGATCGACGTCGCAGCGGTCGACGCGGTCTGCTTCGCCGACCCCAAGTCCTCGGTGATCGACATCGTGCAGGCCGTCGGGCGGGCGCTGCGTCAGTCCTACCGGCAGGGCAAGGTGTCCTGGGTCGTCATCCCGGTCTACCTGCCGATGCCGGCGGTCGGGGACGACACGGCGGCGGCCGCCGACCCGGCCGAGGTCCGCGACGCGGGCGCGGCGGTGAAGGCGGAGGCCGAGGAGGAGATCGAAGCCAGCTCGTTCCGAACGATCTGGCGGGTCCTGCGCGCCCTGGCCGCCCACGACGCGCGGGTCGTGGGCCGGATCACTGAGCTGCGCGCCACCCGCGCCCAGGCCCAGCCCGCCACCATGACCACGGCCGGGGACGGCGCAGAGGGTGCCGAGGCGGAGCAGCGGCCCGTCGCGCCGGAGTCGCCGGTGGCGTGGCTGCGGATCGACGCCCGTCGGCACGCGGGCCGGATTCTGCAGTCGGTGAAGCTGCGGGCGTTCAACCCGCGGGCGACCGAGTGGCAGCGCATGTACGCGGTCGCGGCCCGGTTCCACCTGGAGCACGGGCACCTCGACCCGACCGACAAGGCCGTGCACGGGGAGCTGGTGTCCTGGCTGGACCGGCAGCGCTACCTGAACGGCCAGGGCCTGCTCGACGCCGCGCGGGTGTCGGAGCTGGACGGGCTCGGGATGATCTGGTCGAAGCACGCACACGCCTGGGAGCGCGGCCACGCCTACGCGAAGGCCTTCGCGGCCCGGCACGGCCACCTCGCGGTCCCGGCCGCCGAGAAGCTCGACGGCTACGCGGTCGGTGCCTGGATGCGCCGCCAGCGCCGTGCCGACAGCCTCACGGCCGGCCAGACGGCGAAGCTCGACGCCCTCGACGAGCTGTGGCGGCTGGAGCCGGACTGGAACCGCTCCTACCGGCGCCTGCTCGCCTACCTCGCCGCAGGCGGCACCCTCGACGGCCCCGCCAACCGCACCGGCGGCGACGCGGACCCGGCGTTCAGGCCCGGCGCGTGGCTGCGCAAGCAGGACAAGGCCCGCACCGACGGCAAGCTGACCGACCGGCAGACCGCCCTCCTGGACGCGCTCCACCACCACGACGGGCGTCACCTGCAGCCCGAGGTGTCCTGGTACGCCCAGTGGGAATGCGGGGCCTGCGGCGAAGGGGGCGACGAGCCGGCCGAGGACGGCACCGTCCTGGACGCCGGCCACGTCTGCGACGAGCACGACGGCCCTGACATCTGCTGGGAAGCGCGCGCGGAGTGCGCCGCCTGCGGCTGGTCCCGCGAGATGCAGGCCGAGGACGGCGACCACATCGAGGCCCGCCACCACTGCACCACCGACCGGTAACACCACCACCCGGGGCGGCCCCATACCGGGCCGCCCCCGTCATCCCGTGCAGGAGAGGCCCATGGACGACACCCGAACCCACCCACACTGGCGGCAGGAGATGGAGACCACCCGCCTGGCCCGCCTCGCCACCGCCCGGCTGCGCCGTGACCTGGCGGTCGGAACCGACCCGGACCCGGAGCTGGCCGCGCTGGTCGAGGAGTTCGACCGGATGCGCGCGGCGCTCGCCGCGTCCTGGAAACGGGCGGCCGACGTGCTGGAAGCCGTCCCGCACGACCCGGCCGCGCTGACCGGCCCGTACTGGTACGGCCAGGGCTGGGACGACGCGGTCCACCACCTGCGTGACCTGGCCGACGGCATGTAACCCGGGACGCCGGCGACGCGGCCGAGGTGATCACTTCGGTGCAGGGGCCTGCTCCGCTGGCCGTCATGGCCGCCGCTTTGCGCTGACGGCCTCCCGCCACCGCCAATGCTTCCTGGGCGCAGTCGGATGCCGGACAGCCGCCCCGCCGGCCCAGCGAGGCATTCCCGGCCCGGCCGTCGGCGTCGTCGAGGTTCGGCCCGCCGGGCCTTTGCTGCCGGGCCGGCTGGGCCGGTGTCAAGGGCCGGGTGTCTCCAGCGGGTGGTGTTGCGGAGTTTCCGGGCGGGCCGGGGCCGGTGTGTGCGATACCTGAAGGCTGGAGCGGGGCCGGGTGGAGAAGGGTGTGGGGCCGGTGCGGGTCGCGCAGGCGCGGGAGCGGATCGGTGAGGCGGTGACGGGCGCGGTGCGCGCCGGCTTCGCGTGGGACCACGCGCACTTCCGGTACGCCGAGCGTCCGGCGCCGCCGCCGGCGTTCAAGGCGGGCCGGGACCGGGCCGGGCACGACTCCTCCCGCGTGCCCGAGGTGCCGGAGGCCGTCGTAGAGTCCCACGTCACCGACGACACCCCGGGCATGACCTTCTCGCACAAGGTCGAGTACGGCG
The DNA here is from genome assembly GCF_055600605.1 of Kitasatospora sp. NPDC038210. Classification (NCBI taxonomy): domain Bacteria; kingdom Bacillati; phylum Actinomycetota; class Actinomycetes; order Kitasatosporales; family Streptomycetaceae; genus Kitasatospora; species Kitasatospora sp. NPDC038210. The sequence continues at coordinate 5,532 of NZ_JBVJYK010000061.1, forward strand.
CACCGCCGTTCGTCCAGCTCTGGGTCCGTCCCACGTGGGCGCGCCAGGTCGCCCATGCGGGATGGGCAGTGCTGGACGGCCGAGCGGTCCTCGACGTCCTCGACTGGGACGAGAGCGTCACACCGCGCCGACCGGCCCGGGTGCGCGCCGCGCTGATCTGCGCGGACTACGACGCGGGCATGCACGGCTGGCGGGCCCACGCCGACAACCGCGACCTGAACGTCGCCTGGAACGAGGACGGCCAGGCCACCCTCGTCATGCCGTGGGACGAACCCGATGACGCCGGCCCCGCGGTCGGCTGACGGCCCCGCAGAAGGCGACGGCAGCCGACGTGTCCGCCCCCGGTGGTATCCCTGGGGGCCTTACCCCTGCTTCTCAACGGCCAGGAGGCACCGCACGATGACCGGCACCACCCGCCCCGTCCCGGACCCGGACGCCACTGCGCCTGTCCGGCTGGAGCTGGCCGCATCCCGCAGCCGGCCCCTGCCCGCCGAGCGGGACCTGGGCCGGGCGGCCCTGGACTCCCCGCTGGTACGCGGCGCGATGTGGCTGCGCTGGAGCGGCCATGACGGCATCCGCACCCTGCACCACGGCGCCGGCCTCGCCCGCGCTTGGACGGAGCGCGACGTGGACGGCCTGGACGGCTGGGTGGCACTGGTGGAGGGCCGGATCGTCCTCGGCCCCGGTCCGGACGGCCGGATGCGGCCCATCGTGCACGTTGAGGCATGGGAGGCCGGGTCGACGCTGCACGCAGCCCTCGCCCAGCACCCCGCCCACCGTGACGACGACCAGGGCGAGTACGACGAGGACGACGGCGACCCCGGCGGCCGGGAGCACAGCCTGCTCGCCGATGTCCCCGCTCGGGTCCGACGCCGGGCGGCCGGGATGACCCCGGAGGCCATCGGGCAGGCCCTGGAACAGGCCCGCCTGGACGAGCGCCACGCCGACCGGCATGCCGACACCGGACACGAGACCGCCTACGCCACCGCAGCCACCGCCCTCGGTGAGTGGCGGCGCGTCCACGACCACACCACCGCCACCCGCGCTGAGCGCTACGACCCGGACCACGACACCGCCCTCCAGCACGCGCTGCGCCGCGAGCGTCACCTGCAGGACGTCGCCGACCGCGCCCGCGAGGCCGCTCACCAGGCCCGCCAGAGGTCCGACGCCGCTCACCGCTCCCTGGCCGGCGCCGCCGCCCAGCCCTTCTACACCGCTCTGGAGCGCGCCGGCCTCCACGCCCTCACCGACGACGACCACCAGGCCGTCCGCGACCTCACCCGACACCTTGACCCCGCCACGCTGCGCCAGGTGATGGGCTGGCTGGAGCGCACCCGCACCGCGGCTCTCGCGCTGCGCGGACCCGACCAGGCCCGGCCCGCCCGGCCCGTTGTACGGCGTAGCCGTCTCTGACGCGGCGAAGGGTGACCATGCCATTACGCACGCGCCCAGACCGCTCCTGAGCAGTAGCCCCGGGACTTCCGGACAACACAACGGGCGGTCGGTGACGCCGGTCTGACCCGGGGCAGTCTGCCGGGCGGGGGTGCTGGTTGGAGGAGTTCCCGCTGCTGCCGCGCCCTCGCCGGCGCGGCCCGATCCGGCCGTGTCCGGCACCGGGGACGGTCGTTTGACGCTGCGGAATCTGCGGTTGTCGCCGAAAGCGGCGACAACCATGGGGTCTGCCGCCGATGACGGCGACAGATGGCAAAGATCGCCGCCGTCGATGGGCGGTGTGGGAGGGAACGACGTGCCGCGTAAGTGCGAGGACGTGACCGGGACGGAGACCGGAAAGGAGGCGACACCCGCCCGCAGGGCCGCCGTGGCACTGATTGCCGCGCACCGGCTGCTGGGGCGGGAGGCCCAGGCACTGGCCGACGACGAGAAGAACACCTCCTCGTCGAACGACCGGGCAGCCACGCTGCGCCGGAAGCAGGCCCTACTGAGGGGCGCCTGCCGGTACCTGTCGGGAGCGGTCAGCGCCCTTGCCTCGATCGTCGGCCTGCAGGAGCTGGGCGTCGACGGTCAACTGCCGCAGGACGCGTCCAGCAAGCCGTACACCGCGCTGCCTGCCCTGGAGAACCTGGACAGCGACCTGTACTCCTTGGTGTTCGAGGAGCTGTACAAGGCCATCGGCGCGCTGCGCAAGGTCTATGTGCCCACCCGCAAGCACCCCGATCTCGCCTTCCCCGAAGACCGGGCGGCGATGAGCGCGGTGGTTGTGCAGCTGAGGACCGCCTTCACGCTGCTGGAGACCGCGTACGGCGACGATGAGGACGCTGAGGAGGGCACCAGCCCTGCGGCTTTGTTGGATGAGCTGGAGCGGATCTGTGCGCCGCTGCCCTCCCAGCACGCAGAGATGAGCGACGAAGCCGTCATCGCCCGAGTCCTCAACGACCCACGGCTGGCAGCGAAGACCACGAAAGCGCTGCGCTTGCGGAGGCAGGCAGCGGCGTCGGCCGAGCAACCGCCCGCTCGCTGAACCAGCCGCTCGCCCCGGACCGAGCGCCCGGACGGGGAAGCGTGTGCCCGCCCACACCTCGCAGTCCGGCGCCGAGTAGGGCCGGACCGTGCAGGTCCGGCGGCCAGGGCGGCGAGCTGCGCCGGGCCGAGGCCGAGCGCACGGGACCGGCCGATGTGATGTCGGTGGCACCGGGCGGCGCGGGGTCGTCCGGGCGGGGCTGGGGCCAGGATGAAGTCGGCCCTGGTGTGACCTGGGGGCGGTTCGTGCGGGGCGCCTGCCGCCGATGAGCCGACCGGCCCGCTGGCTGGTCTGTGCACCGCGGGCTCGGGGGGGAGAAAGGGGGGGGGGGGGTGTCGTCAGAGACCATGTCCCCCCCCCCCCTCCCCCTTTTTTCCCCCCTTCGTT
>NZ_JBVJYK010000061.1:8407-9705 GCF_055600605.1 Kitasatospora sp. NPDC038210
GGCTCGGCCGGCAGACCGGGGGGAGAGGTCTGCCGGCCGAGCCCGTGCACCGCCCGCCCGCGCTCCTTGTTGCCCCGGTCCGTGGGAGCAAACATCTCCGTCCCCGGCAGGCCTTCGGTGCCGGGCCGCAGGTGCGAGTGCGGGTGCGCGGTTCGGCCCTGCCGGGTGGGGTCAGGAGGCGGTGCGGCGGGGGCGTGCGGTGTGTTCGAGGGCGTGCTGGAGCTGGTCGCGGGTCATGGTGGAGCGGTGGGGGATGTCGAGGTCGGTGGCCCGCTGGTAGAGCTCGGCCTTGGTGAGCTGGGACAGCTGCCGCTTGCCGGTGGCGCTGGTCGGCTTTCGTGCCCCGGTGCGCTTCGACGTGGACTTGACCGCGGCCGCCTTGCCGGTGCCGGTGGTCTTGGCGGCCGTCTTGGTGCTGCCGTTGCCGGTGGTCTTGGCGGCCGTCTTGGTGCTGCCGTTGCCGGTGGTCTTGGTTGAGGTGCTTTTCTTCCCGCCGGTCTGCTTGGGGGAGTGGCCTCCGCGGGCGGCGGGGGCCCGGCGCCCGGCCTCGGCCGGGGCGGCTTCTTCGGTGTCCTGGTTCTGGTCCTTGCCGTGGCGGGCTGTGTCGAGGCTGCGGCGCAGGGCGTCCATGAGGTCGATGACGTTGGTGGCTTCGGGGGCGGGGCCGGTGGAGACGGCGATCTGGCGGCCGGCGAGTTTGTCCTCGACGAGCTTCTTCACCTGTTCTTCGTAGGTGTCGTGCCAGGCGTCGGGCTGCCAGTCGATGGCGAGCATGCCGATCAGCTGCTCGGCGGTGCGGACTTCCTGAGCGGAGAGGCTGGTCTTCTCGGGGAGGTTGTCGACCTCGCGGCGCGGGTCGCGGACTTCGTCGGCGAAGTGCATGGTGTGCAGCTCCAGCAGCCCGTTGTCGGACCGCACTGCGGTGAGGTACTCCTTGCCGCGCATCGCGAACATCGCCAGCCCGGCCTTGCCGGCGTGCTCCAGGGCCTCGACCAGCAGTGCGTAGACCTTCTGGTACTCCTTGCCGCGGGGGCCGAGGTAGTAGGTGCGGTCGAAGAAGATCGGGTCGACCTCGTGCAGGTCGACGAACCCGGCGATGTCGATGGTGCGGGAGCGGCCGGGGGAGATCTGCTCCAGCTCGTCGGGTTCGACGACCACGTACTCGCCGTCTGTGACCTCGTAGCCCTTCACGATGTCGGCGAACCCGACTTCCTGGCCGGTGCGTTCGTTGACCCGCTTGTTGCGCACCCGGTCGGAGGTGCCGCGCTGGAGCTGGTGGAAGCGCACGTCGTGGGACT
>NZ_JBVJYK010000062.1:0-8564 GCF_055600605.1 Kitasatospora sp. NPDC038210
GAGCTTCGATGCGTTCGTGACGGCCCAGCATGGATCCCTGCATCGCCGTGACCTGCGGACTCACGCGCTCACCAGGACTTTGAAACGACCCTGGGCCAGGCCATCACCAGTGCCGTCGACTCCGTTAATGCCGTCTTTGCCATTGCTCGCGCGACCGGGGCCGGGGCGATTCCACTGCATCCGGCCCGTCAGTCGATGCAGCCGTGACACGAAGCCGAATAGACTGACGTAGACCACTATGGTCCCCGAACCCGCGACGACGCTGGCGAATCCACAGAGCTCGTGGGTCCGGTGGGCGGGAATGTTCACCGGCTGCCGTAGCGCGCCCGGCATGGGGCACACGCGTGGGCGGGGTGCGGTCCGTAGCGGTTGATGGGTGCGCCGCACCCTGCGCAGGGTCCGAGCTCCCAGGGTTTGCAGCCCGCCTCGGCGGCGGCGGCCTGGCGCTGGTCCCAGGTGACGTTGAGGGCCGGACATTCAATCGGTGGGCGGACTACGGTGGGGAGAGGTGGGGGTGTGGCCCGGGTGATGGTGACGGCTGGACGGAAGGACTCGCCGGAGTCCCGTGGTGGCTGCGGTGTTGAGCGGCACTCCGATTCGGTTCGGGTCCTGATGCATTCGGCGTCCCGTTGTACGGGGATCCGGATCCGCTTCTTCTTCGGTGCAGGCTCGGGGGAGGCTTCCTGGCCTCCGTTCTCGGTGAAGAGGTCAAAGTCGGTGCGCGAAATCCAGAACCGCAGGGTGCGCTGGCTCTGCTTGGTCGTGAGAGGGACGTAGTCGCCAGCGGCGATGTCGCGGACCAAGTCGTCCAGCTGGCGGCCTCGCGGTTCCCAGCGCGGATGCCAGTTGCCGCAGCGTCCGTTGCGGCGGACGGGGCACGGAAACGGGTTGGTGTGGTCGCACTTGTCGAGTTCGAGGCTGCGTACGCCGCCGCGGACGAGCATGTCGCGGTCGTTGAGGATGGCCTCGGGCGGGAGGTTGTCGGTGCGGCTCCAGTGCACGTGGTCGATCAGGGGGGCCTTCGGGTCGAGGACGTGCCAGACGGGGGTGACGCCCTCTTCGCGGGAGACGGCGTCGCGCTTGCGGACGGCGGGGGCGGTCGAGTAGGAGAGCTGGGGTTCGAAGCCGATCTGCCGTCCGTCGGCACCCGTGACCAGGACGTCGGTGCGACGTCGGCCGTCTTCAGCGCGTACTTCCAGTTCGGCTCGGAAGCCGCCGAGCTCGGCTGCCCGGGCGAAGCGTTCTTTCAGGGCTTTGTGCTGGTCGCTTTCGCCGTCGCCGTGGTCCCGCTGATCGCTGTTGTGGTGGGCGGCGATTCTGAGGCCCCGTTTGCTGTAGACGTACATCCATTCGATATGCCCGGGGTTCTGCTTGTAGCAGGTCGGACAGTAAAGTCCCCGCTGTTCGACGGGACGCTTGTCGGCGAGCAGGAGTTCCCAGAGGCCTTTGTGCTGCGGGTAACCGAGGTCAGCGCGGTCGAGGTCGAGGAGGCCGTCGACCAGGACGCAGTAGACAGGGTTGCGCTTGTAGTAGGACTGGCCACTCGTACTGTCCATGGATCCTCGTCTCAGTCAGCAACTGCACACGGGGGGAGGCCAATTGTGCCTCGGCGCACTGACAGTCCGACCCTGGCCGGTTTGATCGGATCCGGCGGACGGCTGCACACCCACAGCCCACCGAACAAATGGTCGAATTATCGGAATGGTAATTCGCCCCTTTTATTGCTCTGCGCGTTGAAAGCCGCGAGCAGAGAATTGCCGTAGGCCACTAGAGTGAAACAATGGCGGAAGCGGAGACCCCGCAGGGCCCTGATAAACTCACACGGAGCCAGCCGTTCGCCTCGGTGGCGGACGGCAAGATCGGCAAGACGCGGGAGGCAACCTCCCGGTAGGTGCCGTCCAGCAGCGCGGCCCGCGCCGCCAGGTGCTCGCCCGCGTCCCCGGGCAGGCCGGGGGAGGCCAGAATCGTGGGCTTCGTCTGTGCGTAACCGCGGGTCCCCATCCGGGGCGAGGTGCTCGCATCCTTCGCGCAGCATCCACGCGGCGAAGGCGACCAGGGCGCCACGGCTGCCTTCCACAGCGGCATCTGTTGGTCGCTGCAGAAGCGTTCCCACACCCGCCAGCCGGCAGTGTAGGTCTTCGTGGTGTTCGGAGAAGGCCGCTGGACCCGCCATCCTGCCGCCTGCACTGCGCAGCACTGACCGTCTCCAACTGACCAGCTGGAGGCCGCGCCCTGCGGCTAGCCGGACCAGGGGCACCATCAGATCTGAGAGGGCGTTAAGTCCGTTTCTGGATGATCTGGTGTCGCCCGTTCGTGCGTACGGAGCTGTTCAGGCTGACGCGCCTGTCGTGTGCATGTTGGTGTTGGTGCATGGAACGGATGCCGTACTCAACAGACTTGTCCGACGGGCAGTGGGCCCTGATCGAGCCGCTGGTCACCGCCTGGAAGCAGGAGCGGGTGTCGCGCTCGGCGACCGGGGACCCGGGCTCCTGCGACCTGCGCGAGGTCGTGAACGCCTTGCTTTACCAGAATCGGACAGGCTGTCAGTGGCGGCTTCTGCCGCACGACCTACCGGCCTGGTCGGCGGTGTTCTACTACTTCACCCTGTGGCGCCAGGACGGTCTTGACCAGCGGATCCAGGAGATTTTGCGCTGCCAGGTGCGGGAGCGGGCCCGGCGATTAGAGGACCCGTCCCTGGTGATCATCGACACCCAGTCCGTCCGCGTGGCGGCGGGGGTGCCGAAGGGGACGACGGGACTGGACGCGAACAAGAAGACACCCGGCAGGAAGCGGGGACTGGCCGTCGATGTGCTGGGCCTGATCATCGGCGTGGTGATCCTCGCCGCCAGCGCGCACGACAACGAAGCCGGCGTCGCCCTGCTGGACCAGGCTGCCGAACGCTGCGGGATGCGCCTGGAGAAGGTCCTGGTCGATCAGGGCTTCAAGGACGCCGTGATCATCCACGGGGCGGTGAACGACATCACCGTCGAGGTGGTCCGCCGCAACCCCGACGACCACGGCAGGGGCTTCGTTCCGCAGCCGAAGCGATGGGTGGTGGAGCAGGTCAACGGCACCCTCATGCTCCACCGGCGCCTCGCCCGGGACTACGACCACCGGCCCGACAACGCCGCCTCCCGCGTCTACTGGGCCTCCACCGCGGGTATGCTCCGCCGCCTCACCACTCCCAGCCCCGCCTGGCGCGACGACGTCGAGCTGGCCGCGTGAACGTGACCGAACTCCTACGGCGGCTGCAGGCCGAGCACGACGAGACCGCCGCACGCGCCACCGGCCTGCGCGAGCAGATCGAGCGGCTGACCGCCGGACTCGTCGAAATCGAGGCCCACCTGGCCGCGCTCACCGCGACCCGCAAGGTCATCGACGGCCTCACCCCACCCGACCACGAACCGGCCCCCACCGAGGACACCACCGTCTACAAGCGCATCGTGACCGCCTTCAACGAGCACCCCGGACAGGTCTTCCGAGTCCGCGAGCTGCACGAACTCCTCGAGCTGCCCACCGACGAGCCCTCGATCAACGTCACCCGCTCCCGCCTGGGACGACTCGTTCGTCAGGGATTCCTCGACCAACCCGGACGCGGCCGCTATCAAAAACGGACTTAACGTCCTCTGACAGTGCCCCGTTCGTCGATTGGTACGACTACTTCTCTCATCCCCGAGCGCCGCTCCACAGCCGCCGCTAGAGCCTCCGGGCTCGACGACGGCCTGGTCGACGTCCTTGTCGGCCGGGCGCACCGGAGCCGGGGCCCACGCCACCGCCACTCCCGCAAGTTCGCCCGCCAGCGGGGCACCGAACCATATGGTGCGCTGCTCGGAGCATCCCCGCGAGCCCCGACCACCTACTAGATCTGGTAGGTGGAAACGGGGAGAACTGCTGGGGCCGGCACGCGCACCAGCTGGCTCGCTCCGTCTCTGGGGAGATCGGCCAGTGGCTCACCGGGGGCCGGAAGGACCCGGGTACCGACGGGAGCCTGCGAAGGGGGACACTGGTACCGGTCCCGCCCGTACGAGACGCCCGGAGGACACGGTGAGCGCAGCGCCCCTGCACGGCCACCACGACGGCCAGCAGCCCATCCCGCGTACCCAGGACGCCGTCGCCGCGGCCCTGCCCCCCGCGCAGAGAATGGAGTTCTACCGGGAGATGGGCGAAGCCGACATCGAAACGATCGGCGGCGTGCTGAAGCGGTGGTGGCTGCGAGCAGAGCTGTACCGCGACCCGGAGGGCGACCGCATCCACGCCGCCGTCCAGGCCGGCACCGCCCCCGGTACCTCCGCGTCCGCGGTCCTGCGCCGACTCGGGGCCCTGTGAGCGACCACGGCGACTTCCCGGACGACGAGCACGACCCGCTCACCATCTCCCCGGCCGTCGAGGAGTTCCTCGGCGACCCGGGCACACCAGCCGACACCTTCTCCGCGGTGGTGGCGTTCCTCGTCGACCTGCGTGAGAACCCCTTCCCGCACCTGAGCATGCCGGTACCGGGCCGCCCCGGGATGTACTCGGCGCCGCTGCGCCGGGATCTGGGGCTGGTGGAGTATGCGGTGAACGAGGCGTCGGATCCGCCCGGGATCTACGTCTCGCGGATCCTGCGAGCGGACTGATCGGTCGGCCCGCCTCTCCTCGGAGGGGCGGGCCGCTTCGTTACGGCCGTGCGGGGCGGTTCTGCCGGTCGGTGACGAGGGTGCGCCAGCGGGCACGGACGGGGTCGGGGCCGTCGAACCAGCGAGCGGGGGAGGGGTGCTGCAGGTCGCGGCCGGCCATGAAGTGGGCGATGTCGGTGTAGTAGGCGTAGTCGCGGTCGCGGGTGAGCTGGTCGAGGTCGCGGATCGCGGTGTCGAGCGCGTCGTCATCGTTGAGGACGGCGTGGTGGAAGCACAGGGCGATGGCGAGGGTGGTGTGGGCGGCGCGCACGCCGGAGGCGCGGACGTCGGCCCCGAGGACGGCCGCGCGGTCGAGGAAGTCGGGTTCGTCGGTGCCAGCGTCGCGGACGAGGGCGGCGATGCGGGTGGTGAGGGTGGTGGCGCGCAGGTCGAGGCCGGTCAGGAGCTGGTCGGCGAGGTCGAGGTCGTCGTCGGCCGTCTCGGGGTCGGTGAAGGCGTGGACGAAGGCGAGCTGGGCCTGGGAGGTGGCGGTCTCGCCGGCGACGGCGTGCTGCTCGGCGTCGGTACGGGCGGCCTCGTAGGCGGCGGCCTGGTCCATCTCGGCGTGGACCCACCGCAGGTCGCCGAGGACGCGGTGCTGGCGTCCGGCGCAGCCAAGGCTCTGGGCGGTGGCCAGGGCGGTGGGAAAGTCGTCGGCCGTGCGGGCGAGGTGGGCCAGTCCCCGGCGGGCGGCGGGGGCGAGGCGGTGGTGCCGGCGGCGACCCGCTGCATGCCCTGGCGGGGGCGGCTGAACGGCCGAGGTCGCGGTGCGCCTCGGCTCGGTAGTAGAGGGCGAGGTCGGTGAGGTCCTCGGGCAGCAGGGCGCTATCGATCACGCGCCGGAGGCGGTCGGCGGTGCCGGCCGTTGGCTGCGGCTCGGCGGGCCTCTCGGGCTCCCCGCATCGTCAGTGACCCCGGTGTCCTACCTCCCCGGCCGGAGCCGGGCGGCAACCGCCATGGCGTTGCGGATCGACAGCGCCCCGGGTGGCTGGCGTGGCGTGGTCCGCCCCGCACCTGTGGCCCGCGCCCGGCGGTACTGGAGCCGCCATGCTGCCGCCTGGACCGCTGCCGGCCCTGCTGCCCGCCCGTCACCGCACCGGCCGGACCGCCCTAGGCCTGCCCGACTATCCGGGGGATGCGGTTCCGCTAAAGCAGCGCCGGGAAATATCGGCGGATGGGATTCTTCGCCTAGAGGGAGTGCGAACACACAACTCGGGCAGGCCGTTGATCAAGATGCTCAGATCTTGCTCAGATGTGACCCTGAGAAACGGTGTGAATGCTTTACTTGTCATGTCGCTACCGGCCGGTAGCGACAGACCGGGGGGTTATCGAAGTGGCGCTTCAGAGTGCCATGCAGGGCGTTTGACCTGCTGATTTGTCAGTCTTCGACAGCCTTAGTCGCATTGCGCGGTCGGCGCCAGAGTGGGCCGACCGTGTTCGCGGCGGGTAAATCCATGGCGCTTCTTTGCCATGTCTTTATTTAGCTTTGCCTTCGAATTGTATGGCGATTCGTGGGCTAAAAAACGCATCCCTTGGGGGGAATCATGCGCGAAGTTCGTAGCACCAACCGTCGATTCGGCATGGCCATTCTCGCGGCCTGCACCGCTGCCGCCATCGCGTCCGGCACCGTTCCCGCCTTCGCTGACGGCCCCGGCCAGCAGACCTCGACGGCCGTCGTGGTCGAGAAGGCCACCGGCACCGCTGCGCTGGCCGACACCACGGCGACCGCCGACAGTCCCGCGAGCGCCGTCGTCAAGACGGTGACCGTCAACGCCCCGGTGAACGCCGCAGGAGCCCTGAGCGCCACCGCGTCTGACGGCACCGCCGTCGCCCTGAGCCTGTCCGGCGCCAAGGCCTCCACCGGCGTCAAGGGCGGCGTCGGCACCGTCGTGTACACCGACGCCCAGAAGGCGACCGACTTCGCCGCCCAGGCCACCACCGACGGCGGCGCGCGAGCCCTGATCACGCTCAAGGACAGCTCGGCGCCCACCAGCCAGACGTTCAACCTGGACCTGCCCGCCGGAGCCACCCTCATCGCCGACGGCGCGGGCGGCTACGACATCGTCCAGAACGCGGGCGAGGGCATCGCTATCTCCAAGGGCCACATCGACGCCCCCTGGGCGAAGGACGCCGCCGGCAAGGCCCTGCCGACCCACTACACGCTCCAGGGCGACCAGCTCACCCAGACGATCGAGACCAACAAGTCCACCGCGTTCCCGGTCGTCGCGGACCCGCACTTCAGCTGGGGCATTGTTTCGGGCACCGCCTACTTCAACAAGGGCGAGACCCAGGCCATCGCCGGCGGCGGGGCCACCGCCCTCGCCATCATCACCGCGGTCGGCGGACCGCTCGACATCGTCGTCGACCCCATCGTCGCCGTCACCGTTGCTCAGGCGGCGATCGCCGTCGGCAAGGGCGAGTGCGTGAAGCTCAAGAGCTACGGGGTAGCGTCGACCTACAGCGGCCAGTACTGCGACTGACCGTCACCAAGTAAAGGGGGTGCCTCCATGTGGTTCATGTGGAGCGGAGTGATCGTGTTCGTCATCGTCACGGTCTCCAGAGGATTCCTGCTCGCGGGCAAGCAGCGTGCCGGATTCGCCATCTACCGTGACGCCGCAGCCATCGGCGCCGGCCTGGCTGCTGCCGCGGCGGCCTACCTCATCGGCACCGTCATGGATCTGCACCAGCCGGTGGCCGGCATGTCCGGACTGTTCTGGGGGCTGGCCGTGCTGGAGATCGCTCACTACAGCCGCCGCCGTGCCCACGTGTAGCACCCCGGACAGCAATCGATGAACGCTATGGCAGGCAGCCCACTCGTGGGCTGCCTGCCATAGCCCATGAGCTTTGCGACATACGGGGGCCAGGGCACTCCAGCCACCAGCCGGACAAGAGCAGGGCGGGATTCAGGCTGGCTGCGGCCAGTGTTCTGCTCACTCCGAGGAAGCCATCCGCCTGACGCACCATCAGCCTCGACAAGGCCCGCGCCACCGCACCGTCATCGTGAACATCGAGTCCTGACCGCCGCGAGCAACCTGGTCACCACACGCTGCTGGAGCGATGGACTTTCCCCCTTCGCTCTTCCCCCACCCACCCGGGCGCCCGCCATCGGCCCTGCCGCACGGCCGGGTACGGGCGGCAACTACGGACCGATGCGGACCGCAGCTGTGTGGGTGGCTGGGCGCGGCGTGCTCCGCCCCCGCACCCGTGGCCAGCGCCAAGGGCTGCGCTGGACCAGCCCCTGCCGCCTGCCCTGCGCCGCCGGATCCGCCGTCAGGGCCGTGGCCGGCCCAGCCGTCGGCCCGTCGCCGCACCGGTCACGCCGAAGACGGCGTGACACTGGGCAGTTGGCCATCGAGCAGGCGACCGATGCCGTGCTGAGCGGACCCACCTACCGGGACGGCCTGCAGCGAGTACTGCGCCTGCCCGCCACCGAGCGGTTATCGAGGTCACCACCCACCTGGCGATGACTTCTCTGCGGACCTTCACGACCTCGGAGCGCTGGCAGGGACCGCCCTGTCACCGCCCTGCGCCGGGCCTCAGTGTCAGCAGGACGTGGGCACCAACCACCGGGACTCATAGACATGGAAAAGGCCGTCGAGGCGCGGGTCCGGCGGCAGCCGGACTTCCATGCTTGGCGCAGTGACCCCAGTCGGCCCCGGCCAGTAGGGCCAAACCGTGCCCGGCCCGGGCAGCCAGCCCGCCGGAGGCAGGCCTGCGGTAGCGCGGTGGTGTGCCTTTTTATGTAAGAGGCACGGCAGGCGATCATGCCGCTGACCTGCAAACTTGGAAAATCAAAGGTATGGCCATGCCGACATTACTGACATCGGCTCTTCAAGGTGATTGGCCTGTTTGTGTAGCTGACTGACCATCATTTGCGCGCTATCCCGTTGGTATGCGCTATGCGGATGG
>NZ_JBVJYK010000063.1:0-8344 GCF_055600605.1 Kitasatospora sp. NPDC038210
TGAACGTCCTGTGGGCGATGCTGCGTGACAAGAGGGAGTTCACCTCCGTCCCACCCGTCACGCAGACGGCTTGACACGGTCATTGAGATTCTCCTACTCCGCGGAGAGTGCGAGGACCTCGTCCTCGGGGAGTTCGACGTACTGCTCTCCGTCGGCCTCGAACTGCGCCCCGGCGCGCAGGTTGAAGAGGATCCGCTCGCCGACCTTGACGTCCACCGGGTGCGGCTTGCCGCTCCCCAGGGGCCGGCCGGGCCCCACCGCCACCACCTCGCCCTTCCACCGGTCCGGGTCCTGCGGGGCCGCCCCGCCGATCGGCTTGACGATCAGGTGGTCGTGCTTCGGGTGGAAGTCGGGCATGACATGGTCCTCTCACGTAGCGCCTGCGGCGCAGCCGGGGCCGCCCCCACCCATCGATTCTGCCGGGGTTCGGGCGTCCCGCACGCGAACGGCGCCGGGGCGGGGGAGCCGCCGGGTCCGGGCCTACTCCGTTCGGGTGGCCAGGTCCGCCGCTTCGGGGCCGATCGGCCTGGTGAGGAAGTGCTCCCGCACCCGGTCGGTGACCACCCGCCGCAGTGTCGGCTGCACCACCTCGGAGGTCGGGATCGCGTCCCACCGCATGTACGGCCACCACCGCCCGTGCGCGGCCAGCAGCATCCGCTCGCCGCCCTCGGCATCGCCCTCGACGGCGTACCAGCCGGCGAGCCACAGGCAGAGGTAGTACTGCTCCGGGAGCTCGCCGAGCGACTCGACCAGCTCGCGGGCGCGGGCGAAGTCATTGGTCTGGGCGACCGCCTCCCAGGCGACCCGCTTCTCGCGCGGCGCCAGCGTCGCGAACTCGCGGTCCAGCAGCCACTCGCCGATCACGCCCTCCCGCGGTACGAGCGGCCCGCCCCAGTCGTAGTGGCACGGCAGCAGCCACTCCACCGGCCGGAGGTCGAGCTGCTCGGCCAGCCAGAGCAGCCGGTCCCGCAGTACCCGGCCCTCCGGAACGCGGGCGGCCGCGGCGCGCAGCCTGGGCTGCGCGGGGACGCCCGCGTACAACTGGGCGACCAGGAACGCCTCGTCGAACGGCACGTCCTGGTCGCACAGGTCCCCACCGGCCGGTCCCTGACGCTCGATCAGCAGCTCGGCCAGCTCGCCCGCCTCCGCGAAGCGGTCCTCCCAGCAGAGGATCTGGACGGCCGCGGCTCCGGCCTCCCACGCCGGGTCGGGTCGTGCGGCGGGATCGGTGGCCAGCGCAAGCAGTTCGGGGAGCACCTCGCGGTGCCCGCCGTGCCGGGCTCGGGAGGTCAGGCGTTCGGCAGATGTCACCCCACCACCCAAGCACAGGGGCACCTGGCGTCGACGCGGGGCCGGGGGCCGCGGGGGATCGGGGGCGCGGACATCGGTGAAGCACGGCAGTACTACGATCCCGGTCACGGGGCTGCGTTGCCACTCGTTCTTCGAACAGTGCCGGCCCCCGGACGCCGTGCGTCCGCTGCGCGTTCCGCGCCGTCAGGGAATCGACGACGTCCAAACCGTCGAGCCTGCCGAACCCGTCGAGCCTGTCGAACCCGCGGCCGACTTGCCGCGCCCCGGTCGACCGTTGCCCGCTCGACCGTCCGGTCACCACCCGACCTCACCGAACCCGACCTCACCGACCGAAAGTGCTGCCGACATGCGACCCGCCCTGTTCACCATCGACCTCCCCGGCCCGGGACGGCTGAGCACCATGGCCAGACCCCGTGGCCACGACTGGCTCGACGACGAGATGGCCGCGCTGAGGAACCACGGCGTCGACGTCCTGGTCTGCGCGCTCACCGGACCCGAACTCGACGAACTCGGCCTCGCGGACGAACCCCGCGCCGCCGCCGCGGCCGGGCTGCAGTTCGTCGCGATACCCGTCCCCGACCGCACCGTCCCCGATCGCGACGCGGTCCTGCCCACCCTGCACGGACTGGCCGAACGGCTGCGCGACGGCGCACACGTCGTCACCCACTGCCGGGCCGGCATCGGACGTTCGTCCCTGCTCGCGGCCGCACTCCTCGTCCTCGACGGCGTCGATCCCGACACCGCCTGGAACCTGATCGAACGAGCCCGTGGGCTCGCCGTTCCGGACACCGCCGAGCAGCGGGCGTGGACGACGGAACTGCTCGCACAGCCGTGAGGCGACCGCCGCTCTACAACTGCTCGAAGTGGAAGGAACGGATGAAGCAGTCGCGCGGCTGCCCGATCGCGAAGAGGACGCAGTCGAGGACGGACCGGGCGGTCAGCGGGTCGCGTGCGGTCCGGGAGGCACCGTCCCAGCCGGAGTGGAGCGGGTCGCCGTCCGTGAAGTCCGGCGGGTAGAGCGAGATGACGCGGATGCCCTCGGGGCGCAGCCGGTGGGAGAGGACGTCGGCGAAGCCCGCCTGGGCGGCCTTGGCCGCGTAGAACGCGGGGTGCGCCAGGGACCGGTGCTCCCGGGCCTCCGCGGCCGAGGAGACCAGGTTGACCACGTCCGCGCCCTCGGAGGCGCGCAGCAGGGGCAGGAAGTGCTTGACCGTCAGGAGGGTGCCGGTGGCCCCGGAGGCGACGGTGTCGGTGATCGCTTCGTCGTCGGCGTCCCACAGGTCGGGGCCGGCCAGGTACCGGGCGCCGTTGTTGACCAACACGTCCACCCGGTCGGTGTGCGCGGCGACCCCCTCGGCGAAGCCCCGTACGGTGGCCGGGTCTGCCAGGTCACAGGCGAACGCGTCCACTCGCGCACCGCTGTCGGCCACCACCTCCTCGGCCACCGTCCGAGCGGCGGCCGAAGTGCGGGCGGAGAGGAACAGGCGCGCACCCAGCCGACCCGCCTGCAGCGCGAACGCCCTTCCGAACCCGCGCCCGGCCCCGGTGACCACCACGGTCCTGCCGGCCGGATCCATGTGCGTACTCCTTCGAACTTCTGGTGCCGACCACAGCGGTGGGCGTCACCGTGGCATCGCCGGACGACGTGTCAGTCGAGGTCGCGGGCGGTGGTCCCCCGCGATTCCAGGTTCCAGGTGATGACCCGACGGGGGTGGATGCGGATGATGTCCGTGCTGAAGTGGTCGGGTGACACGGGCGGCACGTCGACGGCCAGCACCTCGGCCCGGCCCCTGATCTCGACGCCGCGCCCCCACCCCCCGGCGACGGGGTCGTCGGCCGGAGCCAGGTCGTCGACCAGCACCGAGACCTCGGGGCGGGCCTGGGCGTTGCGGTACTTCCGGCTGCGGGCGTTCGCCGGCCCGCCGATGTCGATGGTGCCGTCGTCGTTGAGCCGGAAGCCCACCGGGCGGACCTGCGGACCGCCGTCGGGACCGGTGGTCGCCAGGCGGGCCAGCGGCTGGGCGGCGAGGTACGTGCGTTCCCTGTCGGTGAAGATCATGCCGCCGACCCTAGAAGCTCATGTGCGCTTGAGGTCAAGGCTGCCGGAGCGTCATGGGTCAGCGGGATCGGGCGATCCACCCGACGAAGGCGGTGCGGAATATGTCGGGCGGCCGGGACCGGTGCCGCCGCACGATGGGGGCATGGATGACACGACCTTGGTATCCCGTTTCCTCCGCGACGGCTTCGTGAAGGTGGAGGGCGCCGTCGCGCCGCGCGTGGCGGAGGACTGCGCGCGGCTGCTGTGGCGGGAGACGGGCTGCGACCCGGACGACCCGTCGACGTGGACGCAGCCCGTGCACTGGGTCGCCGGCATGGCGCAGGGGCCGTTCGCCGCCGCCCCGAACTCCCCGTCCCTGCACCGCGCGTACGACCTGCTCGTCGGCGCGGGACGGTGGGAGCCGCGGTACTCGCTGGGCACGTTCCCACTGCGCTTCCCGCACGAGGAGGAACCGGATGACGCGGGCTGGCACATCGAGGGGAGCTACCTGCCGGAGGGCGAGACCTGGTACTTCACGAACCTGCGCTCCCGGGGGCGGGCGCTGCTGATGCTGTTCCTGTTCAGCGAGGTCGGCGAGGGGGACGCCCCGACCAGGATCCGGGTCGGTTCGCACCTCGACGTGCCGAAGGTGCTGGAACAGCACGGGGAGGACGGGGCGAGCGGGCTGGCCATCGCGCCCGACCTGGTGGCGGTGTCCGACCACCGGCCGATCGCCCTCGCCACCGGGTCCGCGGGCGACGTCTACCTCTGCCATCCGTTCCTGGTGCACGCGGCGCAACCGCACCACGGCGCGCGGCCGCGCTTCATGGCCCAGCCGCCGCTGATGCCGGCCGCGCCGTACGAACTGGAGCGGGCCGACGGCGCCTACTCGCCCGTGGAGACGGCGATCCGCCTGGGCCTGGGGCTGGACATCCCCGGCCCGGACGGGGACGGCAGCGGGCGCGCGGCCGGGTAGCAGCGCTGTACGACCGTGGTCGGGCGGGGGCGGGTGTGAGGAGGGTCGGAGGTTCGTTCCAGGCCCCCTGACGTTCCGTCGAGGCGTTCCAGGCGGCGGCGAATCCGCAGGTCAGGGTGGGTGGCGGTGTTCCGGCGTCCCGGATCGCCGGGCAGGGGTGGCGGGTGGGACGGGCCGGCGGCCAGTCTGTGGGGCGACGGCGATCGGCACCTGGTCCGGACGACGCCGGCTGCGGCCGACGCCGTCCGGTGCCGTCGGCGGCTGGTGTCCTCGGCTGCCGTCCGCCGTCGCCCGGCGTGGGCCGTGCCCACCCCGCTGAACGATCCCGTCCCGCTGACGAACTCACCCCGTGTCACCCGACCTCGAAGGGTTGCCCTCCTCATGCGTACCTCGAACCGACGCTCGGTCACCGTCCTGCTGGCCGCTGCCGCCCTGGTGGCCGCCGCGGCCGCGCCGGCCGCCGCCGTCCACGGCGGATCGGACACCACGACCGCCTCCCACCCGTTCGTCGTGGCGCTGCAGACCGCCGCGGGAGAGCAGTGGTGCACCGGCGCCCTGATCGCGCCGACCAAGGTGCTGACCGCGGGCCACTGCGTCAGCGAGGCGGACGACCCACGCTCGCTGCGGGTCATCGCCGGACGCACCGACCTGACCGGCTCCGGTGGCCAGGTCCGCCGGGTGAAGGACTACCGGGTGGACCCCCGCTTCACCTCCGGCCTGGACCACGACTCCGCCGTCCTCGTCCTGGACCGTCCGCTGCCGTCCAAGACGGTCCGGGTGGCGCGCAAGGGCGACGAGGCGCTGTACCGGTACGGGAACCGGGCCACCCTGCTGGGATTCGGGCGCACCGGCGCGGACGGCCCCGGCACGCACCTCAAGCAGGCGGTGCTGACGCTGGCTCCGCCGGCCTCCTGCGACCCGTTCACCTCGTCCGACGACTCGCCGCTGCTCAAGGTCTGCGGCCTGCCGCAGGCCGGTACGACGGACAGCGTGTGCAAGGGGGACTCGGGCGGGCCGCTGGTGGTCGGCGGTGTCCTGATCGGTGTGGTCTCCACCGGCAACAAGTACTGCGACACCCAGCACCCGGTCTCGGTGTTCACCCGGGCCACCGACGTCCCCGCGCAGTTGCTGTCCTAGCCGGGCGGTGGGATCGGGTGTGGCAGGACCGGGGTGTGACGGGACGGGTGCGGCACGGGCGGCCCGAGGGCATCGGGCCGACCGGCCGTGGACGCCCCCACCCCGCAAAACCGTTTGCGGGCTTCGGAGACCGCCTGCTACGTTTCCCGAGGCCGTGCGAGAGAACAAGGAGGTGGTACCCGTGAACGCAGTATCGACATGGGTGCTCCCCTCCGGGGTCACGGTCGGGCGATAGGTCGTCCCGGGAGCGCCGTTCCACGAGCACTCCCGAAAGGCACGACGATGCACTTCACCTCCGAGCAGCGCCTCGACGACGGCGTCCTCGAACGCGAATTCACCCTCGGCGAGATCCCCGGCGTCCTGTGGACGCCCGCATCCGCCTCCCCGTCCGCACCGGTTCCGCTGATCCTGCTGGGCCACCCCGGCGGACTGCCCCGGATGTACCCCCGAGTGCTGGCCCGGGCCCGGCACTGCGCGGCGGACGGCTTCGCCACCGCCACCATCGAGCTCCCCGGAAGCGGTGACCGGCCCCGTTCCGCCACCGCCGAACAGGCTCGCGCCGACCTTCGCCGGGCGCTGGAAGCCGGCGAACCCGTCAGCGGCGAGATCGTGGACCGGCTCATCCTCCCGCTGGTCGAAAAGGCCGTCCCCGAATGGCAGGCCACCCTGGACGCCCTCCTCGCGCTGCCCGAGATCGGCGGCCCGGTCGGCTACTCGGGGGGAGTGATCGCCATCGGGACCAGGCTGGCGAGGGTCGAGCCGCGCATCGAGGCCGCCGTCCTGTTCGCCGGGAGTTTCGTGCCCGCCGTCATGTTCGAGGAGGCCCGCCAGGTCAGCATTCCGCTGCACGTCCTGCTGCAGTGGGACGACGAGGGGAACGACCGGCAGGCGGCCCTGGACCTGTTCGACGCCTTCGGCTCCCAGGAGAAGACGCTGAACGCCAACCTCGGCGGGCACACCGGCGTCCCGCAGTTCGCGGGGGACGCGGCCGCCCAGTTCTTCGCCCGGCACCTCCTGAAGTGAGGCCGGGCCCCCGGGCCGCCGACGGACCGTGAGCGGCGTCGACCGGGACGCTGCTCGTGGGGAGCACGTCCCGGTGCTGCTCCGCGGACCGCGGGGTGGGCCCCTGCCGACCGGCAGGGGCCCTGGGTCGGGCCCGGAGGCCGCCGCGCGGGCCGCCGTGTCAGACGCCGTCCTTGTGGCCGTTCGAAACGATCAGCTTCTCCATGCTCGTGTGAGCGGGGGCGGCCTTGGTGTTGCTCTCCTCGTGGAACAGCCTGAGGTACTGGAACAGGACGCGCACGCAGGTGTCACGCCCGTCGTACTCCGC
Organism: Kitasatospora sp. NPDC038210; assembly: GCF_055600605.1. NCBI lineage: Bacteria > Bacillati > Actinomycetota > Actinomycetes > Kitasatosporales > Streptomycetaceae > Kitasatospora > Kitasatospora sp. NPDC038210. Next base: position 6,793 of record NZ_JBVJYK010000063.1, read on the forward strand.
ATTGTCGACGAGTCGGTAGTCCTTCGAGATCTCCCTCAACTGCCCGTCGGGAGCGGTGTACACGGGGTGCCAGATCAGTTTCACGTCCGGGTTCAGCTGCTGCACCAGCCGCAGGTGCGGGACCTCCAGCCTGATGAGGATGCTGTCCGGGTCGTAGGCCCGTACGAAGATGTGCACGGGGCCGGTCGCCCGGGAGACGAAGGCCTTGGACACCAGGCTCCACATCGGCCCGGTGAGCTTCCAGTTCGGGTGCAGTTCCAGGACGTTGAGCACGCTGCCGATCCGGGTCCGCGCCACCGGCGTGTGACCCTTCCGGTACGCGTGGTCGCTGGTCTCGATGCCGCCTGCCCACAGGGCCATGGTGGGCGTCCCGATCTCCAGGTGCTCGGCCACGAGCCGCACGAACTCCTGGTACCAGGAGTTGGACGCGCGGAGTTCGCGCTGCTCCTGGCGGTCGCTCGTCCTCGCCGCAGCCTCGTCGTTGATCGCGCCCTGCGAGTCGACCCCGCCGAGCAGCAGTTGCCAGGCGGCGTCGGCCTGGGGCCGGGGAATGCCCGCGGCCTCCGTCAGTTCCTGGTACGGCTTCCACTCGGGGTGCTCGGTGGGCCTCGTGGCGTAGTGCTCGTCCAGGCCGGCCTTCTGGCGCTGCACCTGGCGCGTCACCGCCGCGTTCCCCACCTGCTGCTGAAGCGCGAACAGGCCCGTGGGGCGGGCCGCGCGCCCGGCGGCGGCGGTCGGCGTCGTCTGCTGCTCGGTGGCCCTGCGTGTCTCGCGCACGTCCTGGCTGCCCTTCCTGCCTGCCGTTCCGGTCGCTTCCGCCCAACCTAGCGGCGGCGGCAGCGAGGGGACGAGGGACCGGAGGGCAAACCCGGGGCGCACCCGGCCGCCCGCGCGGCCCGCGGCACGGACCACCCCGTCGGGCCGGACACCTCCACCCGCGAACTCCACCACCTGGTCGGGCGCCGAGACGGTCCGGAGGCCGACTGCGGAGGGCCGGCCGCGGAGGGCGGTCAGCCGATCTGTTCGGCCAGGGCGAGGATGATGCCCGAGGGGCCGCGGAGGTAGCAGAGGCGGTAGAGGTTCTCGTACTGCGCCACCTCGCCGAGCAGTTCGGCGCCGTGGGGGCGCAGGCGGGCGATGGTGTCGTCGATGTCGTCGACGGCGAACATGACCCGGTGCAGGCCCAGTGTGTTCGGCGGCGGGTTGTCCGACGCGGCGCCGACCGCCGCGGGGGCGTGGTACTGCGCGAGCTCCAACTTGCCGTGGCCGTCCGGGGTCCGCATCATCGCGATGTCGCTGCGGACACCGTCGAGCCCGACGGTCTGGTCCGCGAACAGGCCCTCGATCTGCGCCTCGCCCTCGACCTCCATGCCGAGTTCGGTGAAGAACGCGACGGCGGCGTCCAGGTCCTCGACGACGATGCCGACGTTGTCCATCCGCTGGAGCGTCATGACGGTTCCATACCTTTCTTCGTGGGCTCGTTCTGGTCATTCGTAGGATCAGGGCACCCAGGGGTGCCGGGTGTGGCTGTCATGTCGTTGCCGCGTTCGTG
>NZ_JBVJYK010000064.1:0-7261 GCF_055600605.1 Kitasatospora sp. NPDC038210
GCCAGAGGTCTTGGAGGAGGTCGTCAGCCACGACCGTTCATGATCGCGGTTCCGGTGACGCTCTGTGGCTCTGGCACGGAAAGTGATCCAGAACCCGTTTTCAGCCGTTGCCGACACCATCTCGACCTGGGGGGCGCTGTCAGCTTTCGGGCGGCGCAGGCCTTACTCCTGGTCGGGGACGGCCTTGATGGTGCGGCGGCGTCGGGCGTCGACGTTGCCGACTTTCCGGGGGCCTTCGGCCCGGGCATCGAGGGTGATCTCGGGCGCTTCCAGTGCTTCTCCGACCAAGCGGCGAATCTCGGGGTTGGAAGCGAAGAAGAAGCGGGGGTTGACCCGGTAACTTCCCGGGTCCGGGTGCTCGACCAGCTGGAGGGCCTCAAGCCGGGCCAGGGCCTCGTACGCAGTGGAGGTCGAGGTGCCGCAGTCGTGAGCGATCTCCTCGACGTCGGCGGTGATCGGGGCGAACACGGCACCGTGGCTGGTGAGCCATTCCAGGACGCTGCGCTGGCTGGCGGACAGGTTCAGCGTGTAGACGGGCGGCATGCCGAGGCTGTCCGGATCGAAGTCGCCGTGGTGACTGTGGGTGGCGGCGCTCATCGGGTGCCTCCGTTCGTCGTGCTCCTGGCCGTGGTGGTGCGGCGCGGTCCGGGCGTCTTGGCGGCAGCTTTCTCAGCGGCCTTCTTCGCGGCAGCGATCGCCTTGGCGTCTGGCGTGATCGGCGGCGGGTCCAACCTACGGCATGCCTGCACCTGGGCGTCTCCAGAGCCTTCCCAGAAACGCCGCGGGTTGAGCTGGTAGGTCTGGCTCCGGGGGCTGGTTTTGAGCAGGATGTTCAGCTTCACCAGGCGGGCGAGCGCCGTCTTCGCGGTTGTCTCCGTGGCCAGGATCGCCTCCGCCACGGCGGCTGCGGTCACCTTCACGGCCGCGCCGGCCCCACCGTTCGAGCGGACCCAGTCGATCGTCGCCCACTCCGCCCCGGACAGTGCCAAGGAGTACAGCGGCGCGTCGTCGGTGTAGGCGTTCAGGGTGTAGGAGCCGTCCATGGTGTGCGGCGTCCGGGGCTTCGGCGCAGGCAGCACCGCTCCCGTATCCAGGTTCACCAGGGCGATGTTGCCCCTGCGAGCCATGATGCTCCTCACCGTGCCGTCGCTGTCCGAGAACCGGTCCAACGACCGGTGCGCCACCAGGCTTCTAAGGGCTGGTTTTCCAGACGTTAGCTCCGAAAAACCAGACCTTAGCGGCAAGAATCTACAGGATCGGGCCCGAAAAACGCAGGCGCCTGGCAGCGTGTCGAGCCACCGTCTCCTCGCCGATCCCTGCCGTAACGTCTGGTTTTCTGGCGGCAGCGTCTGGAAAACCAGACGTTAGCGAGGGGAAAATCGCAGGTCAGGGCATATGTCTCTTCTTAGGTAGTAAAGGTAGGGCGTCACTCAGGCCTTCACCCCGATGGTCGTTGCCGTGGCCGTCACCCGCCCGGCTCCCCTGCCCCTGCCCTCCCACCGCCCGCTCTGGGCCCGGTGACAGGGCGAGGGGGGTGAGTGCAGGGCGGCCCGGGTCAACCCGTCCAGGCGGTAGAGGTTGGCAACAAGGTCTTCGTCGGTAGGTGGTGACGTTAGCGCCAGCTGAGTGACGGGCAGCGCGCGGTACTTGGTGCAGGTCGGATCGGCAGGCAGCTCCGCCCGGAACGGGCACTGACCAGGTCCATTGGGGGCAACTGCCCAGTGCCAGGGCCGGCCACGGCCCGGGCCGGTGCGGCGACGGGCCGGTGGCGGGGCCGGCCACGGCCCTGACAGCGGATCCGGCGGCGCAGGGCAGGCGCCAGGGGCTGGTCCAGCGCAGCCCTTGGCGCTGGCCACGGGTGCGGGGGCGGAGCACGCCGCGCCCAGCCACCCACACGGCCGCGGTCCGCATCGGTCCGCAGTTGCCGCCCGTACCCGGCCGTGCGGCAGGGCCGACGGCGGGCGCCCGGGCGGGTGGGGGAAGAGCGAAGGGGGAAAGTCCATTGTCGAGGCTGATGACGCGTCAGGTAGATGGCTTCCTCGAAGTGCGCAGAACACTGGCCGCAGCCAGCCCGAATCCCACCCTGCTCTTGTCTGGCTGTTGGCTGGAGTGCCCTGGCCCCCGTATGTCGCAAAGCTCATGGGCTATGGCAGGCAGCCCACTCGTGGGCTGCCTGCCATAGCGTTCATCGATTGCTGTCCGGGGTGCTACACGCGGGCACGGCGGCGGCTGTAGTGAGCGATCTCCAGCACGGCCAGCCCCCAGAACAGTCCGGACATGCCGGCCACCGGCTGGTGCAGATCCATGACGGTGCCGATGAGGTAGGCCGCCGCGGCAGCAGCCAGGCCGGCGCCGATGGCTGCGGCGTCACGGTAGATGGCGAATCCGGCACGCTGCTTGCCCGCGAGCAGGAATCCTCTGGAGACCGTGACGATGACGAACACGATCACTCCGCTCCACATGAACCACATGGAGGCACCCCCTCTACTTGGTGACGGTCAGTCGCAGTACTGGCCGCTGTAGGTCGACGCTACCCCGTAGCTCTTGAGCTTCACGCACTCGCCCTTGCCGACGGCGATCGCCGCCTGGGCAACGGTGACGGCGACGATGGGGTCGACGACGATGTCGAGCGGTCCGCCGACCGCGGTGATGATGGCGAGGGCGGTGGCCCCGCCACCGGCGATGGCCTGGGTCTCGCCCTTGTTGAAGTAGGCGGTGCCCGAGACGATGCCCCAGCTGAAGTGCGGGTCCGCGACGACCGGGAACGCGGTGGACTTGTTGGTCTCGATCGTCTGGGTGAGCTGGTCGCCCTGGAGCGTGTAGTGGGTCGGCAGGGCCTTGCCGGCGGCGTCCTTCGCCCAGGGGGCGTCGATGTGGCCCTTGGAGATGGCGATGCCCTCGCCCGCGTTCTGAACGATGTCGTAGCCGCCCGCGCCGTCGGCGATGAGGGTGGCTCCGGCGGGCAGGTCCAGGTTGAACGTCTGGCTGGTGGGCGCCGAGCTGTCCTTAAGCGTGATCAGGGCTCGCGCGCCGCCGTCGGTGGTGGCCTGGGCGGCGAAGTCGGTCGCCTTCTGGGCGTCGGTGTACACGACGGTGCCGACGCCGCCCTTGACGCCGGTGGAGGCCTTGGCGCCGGACAGGCTCAGTGCGACGGCGGTGCCGTCAGACGCGGTGGCGCTCAGGGCTCCTGCGGCGTTCGCCGGGGCGTTGACGGTCACTGTCTTGACGACGGCGCTCGCGGGACTGTCGGCGGTCGCCGTGGTGTCGGCCAGCGCAGCGGTGCCGGTGGCCTTCTCGACCACGACGGCCGTCGAGGTCTGCTGGCCGGGGCCGTCAGCGAAGGCGGGAACGGTGCCGGACGCGATGGCGGCAGCGGTGCAGGCCGCGAGAATGGCCATACCGAATCGACGGTTGGTGCTACGAACTTCGCGCATGATTCCCCCCAAGGGATGCGTTTTTTAGCCCACGAATCACCGTACAATTCGAAGGCAAAGCTAAATAAAGACATGGCAAAGAAGCGCCATGGATTTACCCGCCGCGAACACGGTCGGCCCGCTCTGGCGCCGACCGCGCAATGCGACTAAGGCTGTCGAAGACTGACAAATCAGCAGGTCAAACGCCCTGCATGGCACTCTGAAGGCGCCACTTCGATAACCCCCCGGTCTGTCGCTACCGGTCGGTAGCGACATGGCAAGTAAAGCATTCACACCGTTTCTCGGGGTCATATCTGAGCAAGATCTGAGCATCTTGATCAACGGACTGCCCGAGTTGTGTGTTCGCACCCCCTCTAGGGCGAAGAATCCCATCCGCCGATATTTCCCGGCGCTGCTTTAGCGGAACCGCATCCCCCGGATAATCGGGCAGGTCCAGAACGGTCCGGCCGGTGCGGTGACGGGCGGGCAGCAGGGCCGGCAGCGGTCCAGGCGGCAGCATGGCGACTCCAGTACCGCCGGGCGCTGGCCACAGATGCGGGGCGAACCACGCCACGCCAGACCCCGGGGCGCTATCGATCCGCAACGCCATGGCGGTTGCCGCCCGGCTCCGGCCGGGGAGGTAGGACACCGGGGTCACTGACGATGCGGGGAGCCCGAGAGGCCCGCCGAGCCGCAGCCAACGGCCGGGCACCGCCGACCGCCTCGGGCGCGTGATCGACAGCGCCCTGCTGCCCGAGGACCTCACCGACCTCGCCCTCTACTACCGGGCCAAGGCGCACCGCGACCTCGGCCGTTCAGCCGCCTCCCGCCAGGGCATGCAGCGGGCCGCCGCCGGCACCACCGCCTCGCCCCCGCCGCCCGCCGGGGACTGGCCCACCTCGCCCGCACGGCCGACGACTTTCCCACCGCCCTGGCCGCCGCCCAGAGCCTTGGCTGGGCCGGACGCCAGCACCGCGTCCTCGGCGGCCTGTGGTGGGTCCACGCCGAGATGGACCAGGCCGCCGCCGCCTGCGAGACCGCCCGTACCGACGCTGAGCAGCACGCCGTCGCCGGCGAGACCGCCACCTCCCAGGCCCAGCTCCCCTTCGTCCAGGCCTTCACCGACCCCGCTGCGGCCGACGACGACCTCGACCTCGCCGACCAGCGCCTGGCAGGCCTCGACCTGCGCGCCACCACCCTCGCCATCGCCCTGTGCTTCCACCACGCCGTCCTCAACGACGACGACGCGCTCGACACCGCGATCCGCGACCTCGACCAGCTCACCCGCGACCGCGACTACGCCTACTACACCGACATCGCCAGCTTCATGGCCGGCCGCGACCTGCGGCACCCCTCCCCGCTCGCTGGTTGGACGGCCCCGCCCCCGTCCGTGCCCGCTGGCGCGCCCTCGTCACGGACCGGCAGAACCGCCTCGCACGGCCGTAACGAAGCGGCCCGCCCCTCCGAGGAGGGGCGGGCCGGCCGATCAGTCCGCTCGCAGGATCCGCGAGACGTAGATCCCGGGCGGATCCGACGCCTCGTTCACCACGTACTCCACCAGCCCCAGATCCCGACGCAGCGGCGCCGAGTGCATCCCCGGACGGCCAGGCACCGGCATGCTCAGATGCGGGAAGGGGTTCTCACGCAGGTCGACGAGGAACGCCACCACTGCGGAGAACACGTCCGCGGGTGTGCCCGGGGCGCCGAGGACCTCCTCGACGGCCGGGGAGAGGGTGATCGGGTCGTGCTCGTCGTCCGGGAAGTCGCCGTGGTCGCTCACAGGGCCCCGAGTCGGCGCAGGACCGCGGACGCGGAGGTACCAGGGGCGGTGCCAGCCTGGACGGCGGCGTGAATGCGATCGCCCTCCGGGTCACGGTAGAGCTCCGCTCGCAGCCACCACCGCTTCAGCACGCCGCCGATCGTCTCGATGTCGGCTTCGCCCATCTCCCGGTAGAACTCCATCCGCTGCGCTGGCGGGAGCGCGGCGGCGACGGCGTCCTGGGTACGCGGGATGGGCTGCTGGCCGTCGTGGTGGCCGTGCAGGGGCGCTGCGCTCACCGTGTCCTCCGGGCGTCTCGTGCGGGCTGGGACCGGGTACCAGTGTCCCTCGTCGAGGCTTCCCGGTGGTACCCGGGTCCGTCCGGGATTCGACGAGCCGCCGGTTGACCTTCCGGGGCGGAGCGCGGCATCTGATGCTTACGCCGGTCTCGCCGCCCGGGGCACCTACCAGAGCTGGTAGGTGCCCACGCCGTGCTGAGGATGACCTGCTGCCAGGCCAGCGGCCCCGGCCTCGCCGACCGCCCGACATCTACGCGTTCAGCCCTCCCGCCGCATGCGCCAGCAGATCGACAACAGAGGCGAACCAATGCCGAAGGATCCACCCGGTCACCCGAGTGGATCCTTCGACGCGACCAGGCTGAGCAGACCGTGCTGATCCCCGGCAAGCACGCAGCAGTTCACCACACTCAACTCGCTGGCACCGACCCCGCCGACTGACGGATCCTTCTGCACGAATGGCTAGACGACACCGCTTCCGCCGCACCATCACCGTCCGGTGTAGCCAGTCAGGTAGTCACCTCGTCGAGGGTTTCGGCTATCACGATCGGGAGCACCCTGCGGGCCTCCGCCAGGAGCCGTTCGATGGGCACCGCGTGCACACTCTCGTCGACGTCGATGTGGTGGGCCCACTGTGCCGGCTGGTAGCGGACGAGATCGGACAGCACGTGCAGGACCGACCACCAGGCCATCAGCGGATGTATGCCGTGCGCCGAGCCCCAGATCGCTGGGGTGAAGTACCAGTTGCCGTCGTGGCACCGGGTCACCGGGATCAGCCGGGCAAGGTACTCGTCGTGGGTGAGCGCCCCGCCGTTGGGCGCGAAGAACGTCACTGCCATCGAGCCGGATCCGTCCGCTTCCCGCTCGTAGCGCCGGTCCAGACGTTCCTCGCCGTCGCGCTTCCACCAACTGATGTCCGGACCGTAGGCGCCGGGGAAGCGGGCAAGGTACTCGCTGAACGCGGTGTCCTTGTCGGGGGCGTCGAGGACCCGGGGCGGAAGGCCCGCGATGCGAATACCTCCCTGGAGATGCGGCTCCGGATGCAGATGGTGGTGGTCGACGAAGAGCGGCACCACCCGCTCCTTGCTGTCCTTGGAGAGCGGGACGTCCCTGCTAATCGGCAGACAGTCCCACAGCTCGGCGAACGTGACTGGCTGGTCGACCCACACAGGGGATCCGAGGAGGAGGGAGAGGCGAACGAAGCTTCCCCGATCACTGCAGGGCTTGGTGGGCGCCAGGATCGTTGGCAGATCTCCGTCCATTGCCCTCGTGCAGATCCCGTGGCCGTTGAGCTTCCACTTGTCCCCCTCCAGGCCCCGGGCGGCTGCCGCGATGGCCCGTCCGGCCTGACTCAGGCCGTAGAACAGCAGCAGCGGCTGGGTAGCCGGCCCTACCGCGTCAGCCGCCCGGAAGAACTGCTCCGCCTGCTCCAAAGCCGTGCTGAAAACCTCACGGCGCCACGGCTTCGGGACATCGCCCGGTTGCGCCAGTGCCGGCGCCGGGTCGGTCGCCCGTCCGGGCGGCGCGGAACGTGCCCCGCGCAGCGCGTTCCACGCGTCCTGGGAAGAGGTGTACGTGACCATGGCCGGACGCTACTCGCTGTGCCCGCCTCGGAGAAGCGAGTATCGGCGGCATCCGGCGCCGGGCGCTCATCCCTCGATGTCGCGGTCTGCATCGGTCCGCAGTTGCCGCCGGTTCCCCAGGGTCGTTTCAAAGTCCTGGTGAGCGCGTGAGTCCGCAGGTCACGGCGATGCAGGGATCCATGCTGGGCCGTCACGAACGCATCGAAGCTC
>NZ_JBVJYK010000065.1:0-6869 GCF_055600605.1 Kitasatospora sp. NPDC038210
CGCACCCGCACCAGCCACTTCACAGCACTTCGCCCCGCCGACCAACCGGTCGGCGGGGCGAAGTGATCAGGACCCGCATTAACCAACAGCGTCCGCCACCGGTCCGGGCCCCCGCCCTACGTCAACGCCCCAGCAGCTCGCCGCCGTTGCAGTGCAGGATCTCACCTGTGATGAACCCGGCCTCGGGCGAGGCGAGGAAGTGCACCGCCGCCGCGACCTCGCCGGTCTCCCCGATCCGGCCGAGCAGGGTGCGGGCCGCCCGCCGGGCCACCTCGGCCTCGTCCAGCCGCGGCCCGAAGAACTCGGTGCCGCTGACCGTCCCGGGCGCGACGATGTTGGCGGTGATGCCCGAGGTGCCCAACTGGGCGGCCAGGAAGTTGTTCCAGGCGTGCAGCGAGGCCTTCGCCGCGCCGTAGGAGCCGGCCCCGCGCAGGGCCGCGATGGAGCTGATGGTGACCACCCGGCCGGAGCCGGGGGTGAGCCGGTCGCGGATCGACTCGGTGAGCAGCACCACGGTCAGCACGTTGCGCTCGAAGTCGCCGCGCCAGCGGGCGAGCAGCGCGTGCGGCCCGCCGCCGACCACGGTCTCGCGGCTGCCGGCGTTGTTGACCAGGACGTCGATCCGCTCGGGCAGTTCGCGCAGCGCGTCCTCCACGGCGTCCGGGTCGGCGAGGTCGCACACCAGCGGGGTGACGTCCGCCCCGAGGTCCGCCGCGGCCTTCTCCAGGACCGCGCGGCGGCGGCCCACGATCACCACGCGGTCACCCGCCTCGGCGAACCGCCGCGCGACTTCGTACCCGATTCCCGTGCCACCGCCGGTGACGACGACGTTCCTGGCCATCTGCGCACTCCCTCCCCAGTTCCGCCGCCGCGCTGCGAGTGTGCGTGGCGGTCCGTACCGGAATGCCACGATTCCTATCACGCTCGGTTGCCGTGACTGCGGGGAGGGTGACGTCCCGCGCGAGAGAAGGTGTGATATGGGCGGGGTACGACGCGCACACGGAGCGTGGCGAGAGGCAGCTCACACCCCCCGGGCGTAACTTCTCGCACCCTGATACGTCTTAGGTTGGTAGTGCGGCAGTTTTTCCGATGGGCGGGGGCACGCTGAACGGCAACGTGTCCCCGCGCTTCCACCGGCTGTCGCCGGCGGGGCTCCGGCGGGCCCCGGGAAGGGTCGTCTTCTCGACGGCCTTCGCGCACGGCGCCGGGGTACTGGCGGGCCAGGGACGCTTTGAGCGGCCGTCTCGGGCTGCGGCCGGCCCCGGAGTCGTGCGCCGTACGGTTCCGTCCCCGCGCGGACCCCTCCGGGGGTGCGGTGCGGGGACGCGGAGGGGCCCGGTCGCTCAGGCAGCGGCCGGGCCCCTTTCAGCTTCCGTCCGGGTCGGTGCCCGGCGTCGGCGTCTTCGCGCGCGTCGTCAGCGACCCTCAAGCGGGACGTAGTCGCGGATCGCGGTGCCGGTGTAGATCTGGCGCGGGCGGCCGATCCGGCTGGTCGGGTCGTTGATCATCTCGTGCCAGTGGGCGATCCAGCCCGGCAGCCGGCCGAGGGCGAACAGCACGGTGAACATGCTGGTCGGGAAGCCCATGGCGCGGTAGATCAGGCCGGTGTAGAAGTCCACGTTCGGGTACAGCTTGCGCGAGATGAAGAAGTCGTCCTTGAGGGCGTGCTCCTCCAGCTTGAGCGCGATGTCCAGGAGCTCGTCGCTCTTGCCGAGCTGGCCGAGGACCTCGTGCGCGAGCAGCTTCACCTGGGCGGCGCGCGGGTCGAACGCCTTGTAGACCCGGTGGCCGAAGCCCATCAGCTTGACGCCGGCTTCCTTGTTCTTGACCTTCGTGATGAAGGCGTCGACGTCGCCGCCGTCCTTCTGGATGCTCTCCAGCATCTCCAGCACGGCCTGGTTGGCGCCGCCGTGCAGCGGGCCCCACAGCGCCGAGATGCCGGCCGAGATCGAGGCGAACAGGTTGGCGTGGCTGGAGCCGACCAGGCGCACGGTGGAGGTCGAGCAGTTCTGCTCGTGGTCCGCGTGCAGGATGAGCAGCTTGTCCAGGGCGTTGACGACGACCGGGTTGAGCTCGTAGTCCTCGGCGGGGACGGCGAACGTCATCCGCAGGAAGTTCTCGACGTAGCTCAGGTCGTTGCGCGGGTAGACGAAGGGCTGGCCCATCGCCTTCTTGTACGCGTACGCGGCGATCGTCGGCAGCTTGGCGAGCAGGCGGACCGTCGACAGGTGGCGCTGGGCCGCGTCGAACGGGTTGTGGCTCTCCGGGTAGAACGTGGACAGCGCGCCGACCACCGAGGACAGCATGGCCATCGGGTGGGCGTCCCGCGGGAAGCCCTGGAAGAAGCGCTTGACGTCCTCGTGCAGCAGGGTGTGCTGGGTGATCTCGCGGTTGAACTCCGCCAGCTGGTCCGCGTTGGGCAGCTCGCCGTTGATCAGGAGGTACGCGGTCTCGATGAAGCCGCCCTGCGAGGCGAGCTGCTCGATCGGGTAGCCGCGGTACCGCAGGATGCCGTTGTCGCCGTCCACGAAGGTGATCGCGGACTTGTACGCGGCGGTGTTACCGAAGCCGTTGTCCAGGGTGACCAGGCCGGTCTGCGGGAGCAGCTTCGAGATGTCGAAGCCGGCGTTGCCCGCAGTGCTCTCGACGACGGGGTACTCGTACTCGCCGTCCTGGTACCGCAGTACTACCGAGTTGTCGCTCACGTCTTCCTCACCGACGAAATGAATCCTCTTCCAAGGTGCCCTGACTGTCTCTACCATCCCCCATCCGGAGGACAGTCGCGCACCCGGGGTGGCCCGGAAGGGCCCGCCCCTACAAAACCTGCCGCCGTAGCCGGTACGAACCGGACAAGATCGGCACCACCCTAGGCTCTGCCGTAAATCTCTTCACGTCAAGAGAACATTAGAGGCAACGATCCTGTTGGATAATCATCCAGAAGCAAGCCGATGATCGAGCGCCGCATGCCGCCGACCTGCACTGACGGCCCGAACGGCCTGTGCGATCGCCTTGCGTGACCCGACCAGTACCACGAGTTTCCTCGCCCTGGTCACAGCGGTGTAGAGCAGGTTTCGCTGGAGCATCGTCCAAGCGGACATAGTGACCGGAATCACCACCACCGGGTACTCGCTGCCCTGCGAGCGGTGGATCGTCACCGCGTACGCGTGGGCCAGCTCGTCGAGTTCGTCGAAGTCGTACACCACCTCCTCGTCCTCGTCGGTGACCACGGTCAACCGCTGGTCGTCCACGCTGAGGGCGGTCACCACTCCCACTGTGCCGTTGAAGACGCCGTTCCGCCCCTTGTCGTAGTTGTTGCGGATCTGGGTCACCTTGTCCCCCACCCGGAACGTCCGCCCGCCGAAACGCCGCTCCGCCACCCCCTCCCGAGCCGGCGTCACCGCCCCCTGCAACAGCGTGTTCAGGTTCCCCGCCCCGGCCGGTCCGCGGTGCATCGGGGCCAGCACCTGGACGTCCCGGCGCGGGTCGAAGCCGAACTTCTGCGGGATCCGCCGCGCCACCACGTCCACCGTCAGCCCGGCCGCCCGCTCCGCGTCGTCCTCGGCGAACAGGAAGAAGTCCGCCAGACCCTCCGTCAGCGGGGGCTTCCCCTCGTTGATCCGGTGCGCGTTGGTCACCACGCCCGACTGCTGCGCCTGCCGGAAGATCCGGGTCAGCCGGACCGACGGGATCGGCCCGCCCTCGGCCAGCATGTCCCGCAGCACCTCCCCGGCGCCCACCGACGGCAGCTGGTCCACGTCCCCCACGAACAGCAGGTGAGCGCCCATCGGCACCGCCTTGACCAGCTTGTTCGCCAGGATCAGGTCCAGCATCGAGGCCTCGTCGACCACCACCAGGTCCGCGTCCAGCGGCCGGTCCCGGTCGAACGCGGCGTCCCCGCCCGGCTTCAGCTCCAGCAGCCGGTGCACCGTCGAGGCCTCCGCCCCGGTCAGCTCCGACAGCCGCTTCGCCGCCCGCCCGGTCGGCGCCGCCAGCACCACCTTCGCCCGCTTCGCCAGGGCCAGCGCCACGATCGACTTCACCGTGAACGACTTGCCGCAGCCCGGACCGCCCGTCAGCACCGCGACCTTCTGCGTCAGCGCCAGCCGCACCGACTGCTCCTGCTCGGGTGCCAACTCGGCCCCCGTCCGCTTCGCCAGCCACTCCAGCGCCACCGGCCAGTCCACGCCCGCGAACCACGGCATCCGGTCCGCGTCCGAACGCAGCAGCCGCAGCAGCTGGTTGGCCAGCGAGATCTCCGCCCGGTGGAACGGCACCAGGTAGACCGCGGTGATCGGCTCGCCCGCATCCCCCGGCACCGTCTCGCGGACCACCCCCTCGGCCGCGACCAGCTCGGCCAGGCAGTCGATCACCAGCCCCACGTCCACCTGCAGCAGCTTCACGCCGTCCGCGATCAGCCGCTCCTCCGGCAGGAAGCAGTGCCCCTGGTCGCTGCTCTGCGACAGCGCGTACTGCAGCCCCGCCTTCACCCGCTCCGGGCTGTCGTGCGGGATGCCCACCGCCTGGGCGATCCGGTCCGCCGTCAGGAATCCGATGCCCCAGACGTCCGACGCCAGCCGGTACGGCTCGTTCTTCACCACGCCGATCGACGCGTCGCCGTACTGCTTGTAGATCCGCACCGCCAGCGAGGTCGACACCCCGACCCCCTGCAGGAAGACCATCACCTCCTTGATGGCCTTCTGCTCCTCCCAGGCCGCCGCGATCTTCTTGGTGCGCTTCGGCCCCAGCCCCGGCACCTCGATCAGCCGGCCCGGCTCGTTCTCGATCACCTCCAGGGTGTCCACACCGAAGCGCTCCACGATCCGCTCGGCGAACCGCGGCCCGATCCCCTTGATCAGCCCCGAGCCCAGGTACCGCCGGATGCCCTGGACCGTGGCCGGCAGCACCGTCGTGTAGTTCTCCACCGTGAACTGCCGCCCGTACTGCGGGTGCGAGCCCCACCGCCCGTGCAGCCGCAGCGACTCCCCGACCTGCGCCCCCAGCAGCGCGCCCACCACGGTCAGCAGGTCGTTCCCGCCCCGGCCGGTGTCGACCCGGGCCACCGTGTAGCCGGTCTCCTCGTTGGCGTAGGTGATCCGCTCCAGCACCCCCTCGACCTGCGCGAGCTGGAACGGCTGCTGTCCCGACTGCGCCTGCTTGCTCACCGGGCCCCCTTCGACCGGTACGGGTGGATCATTCCGCTACGCACGGTACCGCCCGGCCCCGACAAGCCCACAGCCGCGAACGCCCGGATCCCGGGCCGGAAGCCTGCCGTGCAGCGCCATCGCCGAGGTGCCAGGCTGTGAATAGGCAGGGGGACCGTCGACCGCGCCCGCCCGGGCCCGGCCCGTCCGAGGAGCAGTGCCCGACATGCTCAACACCGCCTTCCGCCCCGGCGCCCCCGACTGGCTCGACCTGAGCAGCCCCGACACCCGGGCCTCCGTCGACTTCTACACCGCGCTGTTCGGCTGGACCTTCGACTCGGCCGGCCCCGAGTCGGGCGGCTACGGGTTCTTCCGACTCGACGGCCGGATCGTCGCCGCCCTCGGCCCGCTCACCGACGAGAGCTCCCTGCCGGGCTGGACGCTCTACTTCGCCACCCCCGACGCCGACCGCACCACCGCACTGGTCGAGAAGGCCGGCGGCCGCGTCCGGTTCGCCCCCTTCGACGTCTTCACCTCGGGCCGGATGGCCGGCTACACCGACCCGACCGGCGCCGACTTCGCCGTCTGGCAACCGCACGACACCCGCGGCCTGGACGTCGTCGACGAGGAGGGCAGCCTCTGCTGGGCCGAGTGCCACAGCATCGACGCCGAACTCGCCAAGTCCTTCTACCGCACCGTCTTCGACTGGCAGGAGCAGGACGTCCCGTTCGACGGCTCGATCTACACCGTCCTCACCCCCGCGGGCGGCGGCACCGACGACGCCCACGGCGGCATCGTCCAGCTCGGCCCCCGGCAGACCGCCGCCGGCACCGGCTCGCACTGGCTCCCGTACTTCGAGGTCCCCAACGCGGACGCCAGCCTCGCCATCGCCGGCACCATCGGCGCGACCGTGAAGGTCCCCGCCACCGATGTCCACGGCGTCGGCCGCCTCGCCCAGTTGGTCGACCCGCACGGCGCGGTCTTCGCCGTCATCACCAGTGCCCCGCCCGGGGCGTGACACCGCCTCACCCCGGCCCGACGCCGTCGGGGACCTGCCCACCCCTGATCGGCCCCCAGGAGGGCCGTGAAGGGGCGCTACGGGCGTTGACAGGGACGGGGTGGGAACCGCGGGAAGGCTTCTATTCTCTGATCATGAACGACACGACCGATCTGACGATCCGCCGGGCGACCGGGGCGGACCTCCCGGCCATCGTGGCGATGCTCGCGGACGACCCGCTGGGCGCGACCCGCGAGAGCCCCGACGACCTGACCGCCTACCGCACCGCCTTCGCCCGCATCGAGGGCGACCCGCACCAGCACCTGGTCGTCGCCGACCGCGCCGGCCGGACGGTCGGCACCCTGCAGCTCACCGTCGTGCCGGGCCTCTCCCGACAGGGCTCCACCCGCACGATCATCGAGGCCGTCCGCATCCACGCCGACGAGCGCGGCAACGGGCTGGGCTCCGTCCTGATCGAGTGGGCCGTCGAGCGCTCCCGCGAACTCGGCGCCGACCTCGTCCAGCTCACCTCCGACGCCACCCGCACCGACGCGCACCGCTTCTACGAGCGGCTCGGGTTCGTTCCGTCCCACGTCGGTTTCAAGCTGAAGGTCTGAAAGCGGCCGCCGGACCGGTGTCCGGAAATGCAAAGAACCCCTGATCCGAGTGGATCAGGGGTTCTTTGGAATGATTGTTCGGCGGCGTCCTACTCTCCCACAGGGTCCCCCCTG
>NZ_JBVJYK010000066.1:0-4320 GCF_055600605.1 Kitasatospora sp. NPDC038210
CCCCCACCCCTGCGGGGCGGGGGCCGTGCCCAGGGAGCAGCGTTGACGATGTGGCGCGAATTGCCGGTGAAAGCCCTCCCCTGACGGGGAGGCCGATATCCCCTCACGGTATCCGTTGACGATATGGCGTGAATTGCCTGAGGCAGCACCAAACCCGGGGGCCAGGGCCCCTGGCGGGTGTCGGGGCTGCGCCCCGGCGATGTCGCAGCGCCGGTGCCGGCGCGGCGCGGGGTGCAGCTGTCGCCGGGGCTCCGGGGCCCGCGGCGGGCACCCCCGGCGGTCCCGGGAACGGGCACAGCACCGGGCCCCTGGAAGCGCACCAGCCTGTCACCGGAAAGCGGCCGGGACTTGTCACCGGAGCAGTCCCCGGTCGGCGCACGGGACCTCCCCGGAAACGTCCCCTGGAGCGCCCTTGCCGGAGCGCCGAATACCGGGAACGAATCACTGTTGACTTCCGGTCGGGGAACCTCGCGCACCGCCGTAGCAAGACCGATTCCAGGCCCACGGAACTCTCTGATACGACACCGCATCCATCCCCTCCATCGATCCGGAATTCCCCACATCGAACACCGCCATTCCCGCCCGATCACCGAGACCGAGCCGGTGAGGAAGCCTCAGACGCCACACCACCAGAAAACACAGGGACAAGACCCGTGAGCAGAGCGCAGCGGCAGATGGGGGCGTCGGGCTGGGAATTCCTGGAAAGAAGATGGCCTTTGGCGGGGTTAGGGCCTGGCGGCCCTGGGGGTGTGGGTCGCGCGGCTGCGCCGGGCCGGGAGCAGGGATGAGGGCGGGGCGTGTTCCGGCTGCGCCGGGCCAGGGGGCGGGCAGAGCGGGGTGGGCTCCGGCTGCGCCGGACCGGGGGTGGGGGTGGTGCTGTCGTGCTGGCGCGGCCCGGAAGGGGGATCCGGGGTCTCCGGACGCGACAGGCCTGGGGCAGGGGGCGCGACAGCACCCGGGCGGGCCTGCGGCCCCGGGCAAGCCGACAGACAGGACGACCACAGGACTGACAGGGCGGCAGCAAGACGCGCCGAGGACGCCGACCAGGACATCAGCGGGCGCCGGCACGGGGGCGAGCGGCGGGCAGACAGGACCGGGCGCAGCTGGCCGCCGGTCCGGCGAGGACACCCCTGCGGGGCGGTACGGGCCACCCCCGGGTACTGCTCCGCTCTCGGCATGGTCCCGTGGGGGAAGTAGTCGGCGCCGGACGGACCCATGACCGCACCCCCTTGCCCAGCAGCTCAGACCCCTTGACCCAGGCCTCGCCCGGCCGCGGTCGGAGGCAACTCGTAGGGCAACCCGCAGGGCCACTTGTAGGGCTACTCGTACGGCCACTCGTAGAGCCAGTCGTAGGGCAACCGACAGCCGGATCAGGACATCGACGACGGCCCCGCGTTCCACAAATCTGGAACGACCCCCCAACAAGCCGACGGTGCGGGTAGCGGCGGCCAGGACAGCGCGAATCGGGCACGGCGGCGACGAGCGGGGCCGGGCGCGGCCCGGGGCGCAGCCGGGAACGAGGACATCGGCCAGGACGACGGCAGGCGCCGGCCAGGACGGCGAGGACGGCGGCACGGGCGGAGCGGGAGCGAGCAGGCCGGGCCCGGGGCACAGCCGACGGCGAGCGGGAAAGCCCGATCCCGGCCGGGAAATACCACCGGAACAGCAGGCGAAAAACACCCCGAAAACACCTCGAAAAATACTCCGGGATTCCCGTGCCCATTCCCCCCGGGTCCGGACCGGCCCGTACGGGGGTCACGCGGGCACGACGAACACGGACCGTGAACGTCACACGCGACCGGGACACCCTCCCGGCACGCCCCGCCAGGCCATCCAAGGCGGCCCATGCGGGCCTGCGACGGGCCGAAAACACCCCCGAACCGCCACCAGGTCACACCCTCCGTGGGCTGGGGTCGGCTCCGTCGATAGGGTGTCCGGCATGACCATGACCGGGGAAGTCGAGCGGGTCGTCCACGAGGCACATGCCCAACTCGCTGACAGGACATGGAACCTCACGGAGGCTGACGCCGCCCTGGCCCGGCACACCGCCACCGCCCTCCGCGAAGCAGTCGGCCCCGCCGACGCCCAGCAGGTGCTGGCGCGCATCGACCGGCTCGCCGCCCTGCGTGAAGCGCTCGCCGTCCTCGCCATGTCCGTGGCCCGCACCCACGGCCGCCTCGCCTGGTTCCTCGCCGACTGCAGCAGCCACCTCACCCCGGTCCTGCACTGGCGCGCCCTCGACGCCGCCGATGGCCGCACCTTCGGCACCGTCCTCCCCGACGACGGCGAACTCGCCGACGCGGAGACCGCCGTCCGCCACCTGACCGCCATGCTCACCCAGGCCGCCTGAACCCCGCGGAGCGTCGCCCCGGGTGCGCTCCGGCCGCCCCCAGGCGCACGGTGGGGTGGTGGGCATCGTCGTCGTCATCGAGCACCCGGACCACCCGGCTCAGATGGTCGCGCACGCGGCCGGCACCGACCCGGACTCACCGCGGGACCCGCTTCCGGTCACGGCCTGCGGCCTCGACACCACCAGCATGATCACAAACCCGTGGCAGCCGCCCGGCCCCGGCTCACGCTGGTACCCGCCCTACCTCGCCGCGCTCGTGTGCCCGCGCTGCGACCACGCCGTCCGACGGACATGACGGGGCCCGGCGGGGCACCCTCACGGCTCGGCGGTGCCCCGCCGTCGCCGGACACCCGCACCGGAGCGCAGCCCCCAGACGGGGGTCGTCCGACGTGCGGAGCGGCCAGCGCCCGCCGCAGTGTGGGATGGTGACCCTCGTCGTCGTGATCGAACGGCCCGAACCGCCGGACCCGATGGTTGTGCACGCAGCTGGCACCGACCTCAACGCGTCAGGCGACCCGCTCCCGGTGACGCTCTGCGGCCTCGACACCACGACCATGGCCATCGACCCGTGGCAGCAACCCTCCGGCCCCGGCCTGCACTGGTACCCACCCGACCTCGGCCTGCTCATCTGCCCCCGCTGCGACCAGGCCGTACGACGGACATGATGAGCCCTGGGGGGCACACCGGCCCCGGGCGGGGCCGGTACCTGCGGCTACTGCGGTTCGTCGTCCGGGGTGGAAAGGATGGTGTGACCGTCGAGACGGTTGGCCAGGACCGCGTCCCGTTTCGCTTTGAGGACCCGCTCCTGACGTGCGGACAGGTGCGGCCGCGAACCGAGCACGCCACTGAAGCGTTCCAGCAGGCCGGGCACCCGCTGGGAGATCACTTCGCCGCTCGGCGGCAGCGCCGGCTCCACTGCGGCAGGCGCGGTGGGCGGCTGGATCCGGGGTGCGGCCGCCTCCGCCGCCTCCCAGAGCGGACGGAAGTAGTCGCGGTCGCCGCCGAGGACGTAGAGGAGAACCGCCAGGTCGTCCCAGTCCTCGACGGCTCCGTCCAGGATCTCGCTCACCCGGTCCGGCGTCAGCTTCCACCGGCTGGCGACCGCGACGTCGTAGGCAGTGGGACGGCCGGCGCGCATGTGCAAGGTGCGCAGCGCCGCCAGGAGGTCGTCGACGCCCGGCAGCGGACTGGTGGCGGGCTCTGCGGCCTTGCGCAGGGCCGGTTCCTTCTCCTTGAGGCGCTCGCTCTCCCAGACCTTGCGCAGGATGTGCGGGTCGGCGCCGCAGGCCTTGGCGAAGCGCTCGGTCATGGTCCAGGTCGGCACCCGCTCGCCGCTCAGCAGGCGAGAGAGGTAGGACGGGGAGCAGCCGGTGCGCTTGGCGATGGTTTGCAGGGGCAGGTCGCAGGTGCGGGCGAGCATGGAGAGGACGGGGGCGAGGCGGTTGTAGCTGGCGCGGGAGGGCTCGGCCGCGGCCGCGTCGGTGGTGGGCGGGGGCGTCTTGGCGGGCTCGGTCTGGGAGCGGCGGCTCTTGGGCTTGGTCGGCGCTTCCTGGCGGAAGCGCACGAGCTGGCCCAGGCGGCGGGCGATGTAGGCGGGCTGGAAGCGGTGGCGCGCCGTGTCCTCGCCTATCCCGAGGAGGTCGCCGATGGCGGACCAGGTGAGGCGGCGGTCGCGGGCGAGTCCGACGAGGCCGGCGGTGAGGCCTTCGAGCTGGGCGCGCATGCGCACCGCGCGGCGCAGCGCGTCCTCGGGCGGGGTCTCGGTGGCGGACAGGCAGCGGGCGAGCTGTCGCAGTTCCTCCTGCATGTCCTTGACGATCTCCATCAGGGTGTCCTCCATGCTGGGCGCGTCCGCGCAGGCGGGCGTGCCCGGCGGGTGGGCGGCGGGGAGGGGGCTGGTGGGTCGGTTCTGGTCGGCGGGCGGGTCTTGGCCTTGCGGCGTTCCCGGTGGGCGGCCTGCCGGCAGACGG
>NZ_JBVJYK010000066.1:4413-6486 GCF_055600605.1 Kitasatospora sp. NPDC038210
CGTACCGGGTGGGCGGCGGGGAGGGGGCTGGTGGGTCGGTTCTGGTCGGCGGGCGGGTCTTGGCCTTGCGGCGTTCCCGGTGGGCGGCCTGCCGGCAGACGGGGTTGCAGTACTCCTGGGGACGGCCCTTGCGGGGGCCGTCGGCGACAGCCAGGGGTGTGTCGCAGAAGCGGCAGGTGGCGGGCGGGTTCGACATCTCTTCTCTTTTCCGGTCCCGTCACCGGTGTCACGAAACGGGTTCATCCCGGGTAATTCCGTAACGCAAGCGGAGCCCTCTACCCGTTTCGTGTCACCGCTGAGACCGCGTGGACGGCCCGGCCCCGCACGGGACCGGGCCGCACGGATTCAGGACCGGCGGAACCGCTGGACGCGGGCGGCGCCGAATACGGCCACGCCGAATGCGATGAGCAGCGGGAACGCCGTTTCGGGCGACAGTTCTACACGGATCTGCGGCTTGGAGATCATGATGACCGGAAGGGCAAGATGCACGGCAAACCGCAAGCCCGCGTTCTTGACCGGCTGGTTCAGCATGGAACGGATAACGCCGCCGCTGCTACTGTCACGGATACGGACCGGGACCTTCACAGGTTTGGTCCGGCGGCGCCGAGGGGATCGAGACATGGTGTCTCCTGGGCTCGTTCGATTTCTGGTAAGGCACGCAGCGCCCCGTGGTGAATGGTTTTGGCGAACCCCACGAGGCCTGCGTGCCCAATCGTGACCATAGCCTCACGCTCTGCCGAAAACGAATGCCCCAAACTGGCACAACCCTCACCTTTTGCGAGTCTGTGCAGGATTGTGCGAATTCCGCGCCACAGAACCATGAAACTAGACCCGTAACTAATTAAAGCGCCCTCCGCATACGCGCCGACCTGGTAAAGGATCCGCTAGGACGCCGAACACCGGCGACGTGCCGCCAGCCGGCCACCGGTCTTCCGGCGCCGCTGGACGCGCGGGTCCGACCGCATGAACCCGGCGGCCACGACACCATTCGCCCACGCAGGCAGGCGAGGCGCACCCGGGCGGTGGTTAGGGCACCCGTACGATTGCGCGGTGGGCAAGCAGAAGACGTACGAGTACCCGGACCACTTGATCGCGGCGCAGCGGGCGCTGGTGGCGGTGCGGGCCGACCGCCGCGCGTTCCTGGCCGGTCTCGGGCGGTGGAACGGTGACGTGGCAGCGGCCCGGGAGGGACTGCCCAAGGAGCAGCTGGCCGAGTCCGGCCGGCTGGAGGAGGCCGAGCGGCTGGCCGCGCACGCGGTGTGGGCGGACGCCTTCTGGGCGGGGCTGTCCGGCAAGGACCGTGTCGAGGCCCGCAGCCTCCTCCAGCACATCGACAACCAAGCCCCCTCGGCCGAGGCCGCGTAGCCGGACCGCCCGGCTGATCGGGACGGTTCAGGGGGTGTCGCCGGACCAGTCCCAGCGCGACGGGTCCACTGCGGGGTGCGTCGTGGGCACGGCCGCCGGCGCCGTAGCGGCCGATCTCGGTCGCGAGCGCGGCACCGCCGGCGAGGTCGCCGGCACGTCAGCCTGTGACGTCCAGGAGCAGCCGCAGACGAGCCCGCCGTACACCTGGCTGGGGGCCTGGGTGGGGGTCGTCGTGGTCGGTCTCTTGGACCGGTCCCGCATCAGCGCGTCGTCGTCTCAGCATCCCAGTCGGCACCGCCACCACCGCCGGCCCCCGAGGGGCGTGCAGGGTTTGGCCGGGCGGGCAGCTGTGCAGTCGCCTGGGTAGGGCGTCGCCGTGTGGCTCCGAGTGGCCCGGCAGGGCGGCGGCGCCCACCAGGCCCAGTCCGGCGTGCGGACCGGCCTCGGTCCGGTGACGCTGGCCGTGACCCGTCCGGACGAGCGCGCGGCACCCGCCGCAGCGGACCAGGCCCGGGTGAGCGTGAAGGAGGCCTCGCGATGGCCCGACCCATGTGGACCGGAGTGCTGACCTTCGGCCTGGTCACCGTACCCGTGGCCCTCTACACCGCGACGCAGTCCCACGACGTGCGCTTCCACCAGCTCCAGCGCGGCACCTCCGACCGGGTGCGCAACAAGCGGGTCAACGAACGCACCGGCCAGGAAGTCGGG
>NZ_JBVJYK010000067.1:0-6430 GCF_055600605.1 Kitasatospora sp. NPDC038210
TCACCCGAACCCCGGCCAGCACGCCAGTACGGCCAACGTTCACACGTACGAGCGATCACGAAACAAGAGAAACGGGACTTAACGTCCACTCAGTGTGGCGGGATCCACCGGTGCAGCACAGAACTTCTCGATCAACTCGGAGGCAGGCGCCGGTCTTCAATGAGGACGGCGCGGTGAACGTCCCGGCGACGGACAGCTGCACCCCCGGGCGCGCGGCAGCAGGTTGAGCGGCCCGAGGGCTAAGCGGCTCCGCCGAAGTCCGCTGCTGATCCGCACCTGCGGTACAAACCTGGCCGCCCCTGGTGAACGGGGTCTGGGGGCGAAGCCCCCAGGAACTCTCTGTTCCCGCACCTCAGCGGAGCTGCTCAGGGTTTGTCTCGAAGTCGGGTGTGAGCTTGTGACAAGATCACGGGATGCTGCGACTCACCGATTTCATTATCGACTGCCCGGACACGATGAAGCTGGCGGCTTTCTACTCCGAGGTGACGGGCCGTCCGATCAAGGAAGGCAGCTCCGAGGACTGGGCTGGCATCCAGTTCGGCGAGATCGAGCTGGCATTCATCCGGGTGGATGACTACCGCGCTCCGCAGTGGCCCGACAGCGAGCACCCCAAGCAGTTCCACCTCGACTTCGAAGTGGACGAGATCGAGTCCGAGCAGCGCCGCGTCCTCGACCTCGGCGCGACGCTAAGGCAGGACTTCATCGGCCCCAACGGCTACGGCTGGCAGGTCTACACCGACCCGATCGGCCACCCCTTCTGCCTGTGCCGCAACAAGGGCGTCATCTGGACCGACCAGGGCCCGATTTGGCCCAAGCACGACTAGGCCTGGGCCCGTCTGCGTCCACGAACAGCCCGGATTGCCCGAGCCCCCGCCGTCCTTCCTTCACCCGCCGTCGGACAGCTGACAGCCACCTCCGCGCGGCCGGCCGGGGCTTGAACTTGCTCACGCCATGGGGCGGGAATGTCCAGCATCCTGGACATTGATGTCGCATCCCTTTGACATCCCGCACGCGGAATGTCCCCTCCACGGGACGCCTCGCATAGACCTGGGCCGTGGTTCAGCCGGTGGCCCAGGCGGCCCACGATGCCTCCGATGAGAAGGCGGCGGCCGGGATTCCGACGCTCTCCCAGGCGCCGGGGTAGATCTCGCCGTAGCGGCGCCCGTAGGCGACGGCCAGGGCTGGCGGGTAGAGCAGCCACAGCGCCGGGATGGTGCGGAGCTCCAGCTCGGCGTACGGCTCGCCGGGGTGGGTGAGGCGGCCGTTCAGGATGCCCTTGGTGTGCAGGCCGGCCCACACCGTGGACACCTGATCCGGCGCGTCGCGCCCGGACTCCTTGCCGCAAACCGCGGGCGGGGTCAGCCGGCGGGGCAGCACCGTCCCGTCGACCCAGGCGAACAGGTGCGGCAGGTCCAGAATCCGCCACAGGTGGGCGCGGTGGGTGCCGTCCACGTGCATCGTGTGCAGGGGACCAGCCGGACCGGCCAGACGGTTGAGCTGGACCGGCGACCCGCCGAGCATGGCCTCCCTCAGCAGGCCAGGGACGTCGTCGCAGGCCAGCCACTGACGGATCGCCGTCGGGATCCACACCGCGCCCGCCCGCTCGCCGTCCCGGGCGATCGTCCCCCACGCCTCCGGGTCGGGGGTGCGCACGATCGTCGCCGGGTCGACCCAGGTGTAGGCGCCGGCCAGGGTGTGCTGCTCCTCGAGACCGTCGGGCCAGGGCACCAGGTCGGGCAGCTGCGCCGCCCTGGTGTTGAGGTCGGTGCAGCGGTCGGTGAAGAACCCGGGGACGTCCTCGGGCGCGAGGCGCTCGCGCAGGGCTCGGAGAAGGGCGGCGACCTGGTCGGCCTGGCCGCCGGCCGCGTAGTCGGCCTCGGCGCGTTCCACGTGGTCGGAGTCCCAGGCCGACGGCGCCACCTGCCGCTCCTCGGGCGTCAGGTTCAACCGGGCGGGCAGCTGGGTGGGCCGGCCTGCGGGGTAGTGCACCTCGGGCCACGCCGGCGGGGTGCTCCAGCCGGCCAGCTGCGACTCGAAGGCCGCGGGCAGCACCGACTGGGCGCGGATCCGAAGACCCTGGTCCGAGCGCGCATCGAAGGAGCGGTCGGGACCGGCCGTGACGGTCCAGCGCATCCGGGACACGACCTGCTCGCGTATGGCGGCCAGGCGCTGCTCGAAGTGGGTGTCGGCTGCCCGGATGTCGCCGCTGGTGCGCGCCGCGACGAGGTCGGCGACCGTCGGCGACCGGTCGCCCCGCAATGCGGTTCGGTCCACGGGCAGCCCGGCCAGGATCTCGCGCAGCACGCCGGTGGCATCGTCGAGGCGCTCGGTGACAAGCCGGGCGCCGGCGGCCAAACCGGCTGTGTCCAGGTGCTCGCTGTCCAGGGCCACCAACCACTGGTGCACGTAGTCCTGCAGGACGCGCACGTTGTAGAGGGCCCGCAGCGGACCGCTCTCGTCCATCACCGGGGCGAGCGGTGCCTTCTCGGCCCACCACTTCGTCCCGCGCCCGTCCGCGGTGTCGACCGTGTGCAGCAGCCGCTGGAAGTCCCCGGCCTGCTCCAGCCAGTCCTGGACCACCTTCGCTGCCCAGACCAGCTTCCAGCGCCGCCAGTGCGGGAGCCGCTCCACTCCGGCCGCCGTCCGGCAACTGCTCCTCGGCGGTGCCGCGCACCGTGGGCAGGCCCAATCCCTCGTGGTCATCCCGAGATCGTAGGCGGACCCGGACCAACTGCCGCGCCGCGCCCTGCCCGCCGCCCAGCGGCGACAGATGAGCCACGAAGCACTCGGCCGTGGCCCGACAACTGCCCACGGCCGAGCCTTTGACGGACCGCGTCACGCTGGTCGCTGAACCGCCTCCACCCCGGAGGCTCCACCTGTGCCCGGCCACACGTCGGGTCCCCCGCCGCGCCACTCGATGTCCACATGGTGATTGTCGTCGTCCGGGCAGTGCCCGGACTCCATGGCGACACCTCCCAGGAGGTCCACCACCTCCCCGGCCGAGGACGCGATCCCAACAGGTGCGCCTCCGGCGCTGACCCGCCGGAATGTCGCGGTGACGCGGTGCACGACCACAGGGGAGGGCCACAAGCGCCGGCTGTCCGGGTCCAGCACGACTCGGGTCCGGCAGCTTCCCCCAGCCGGGACGGGGCCGTCGTCGCGAGCCGCGGCGGTCCTCGGCACCGAATCCAGGCCGCGGGCGCTCAGGAACGTGATCAACGCCTCGACATCCCCCTGCAGGTCCCTCAAGAGGGTGACGGCCTGCTGTCGGCGAATGGGATCATCCGTTCCAGTGGCAAGCAACCCGTAGGCGCGGTTGAGCTTCACGACCGCGTCGCCGATCTGTCGGAACTCCCTGGAGGCTTCGGGCATAGCCGACACTCTGCCAAAAAGCTCCGAGCCGTCAAACCCGTCCGAATCCGCAACAGCCGCGCGGTTCCTACGTCTTGGCCAACCGGCCACTCCGGGCCTGGAACACTGTGCCCGAACGGTGAAACCTGCCAAGGAGCACAGATGACCAAGCCGGAGACCCCCTGGTTCCCAGGCCCTGACAAGCTGCCCTGGACCACCCACCTCATCAGCCCCACCGGCGACCGCCATCTCGGGTTCAACGACACGGACGGCCGCTTCTACAGGCTCTGGGAGCACCGCGCTCCGGAACCCCTGCATGCCGGTGATGCGATCCTGCTGCGCCCCAGCGACATCGACCAGATCATCAAGGTCGCCGCGATCTGGAACCGAGAGAATCCGACAAACCCGCGCGGTCACGAACTCACCGACGAGGTCGCCGCCGGCACGAAGGCGATCGTCCTCCACTACGCCGGCGTGAAGCGCATCACCTGACAGCGCCTCCAGCTCTCGGGCCGGGCTTCGGGACGGCCAGCCAGAGACCATGAGCGCCGCACCCCAGGCGCCGCTGGGGTGCTCGCGCGGGCGCGCCCGCAGCCGCCGACTGAGGAGCTGAAACTCCAGGCCATGAGGTGCGTTCCCTCACCATGACCAAGGTCGTCCCGGACTTCGGCAGCACCGGGTACTGGCCACCACTACCCTCCACCACCTGCGCCAGCACTTCATGCTGAGCCGCGCTGGGGCCCCCGGAAGATCCCGCCCCACTGAGCTGCCACCCCGAGTCGCCCTCAAGACCGTGCTTCCAGGTTGGGAAGCACCTGATGAGCGAGGGTCCGGGATCGCGCTCTAGTGGATCAGAACGGGCTCCAGAGCCCGCCAGGCCTCGAGCGAACGGCCGACGGGAGGCAGCCCGGGAGATGCCGGGCATGTCGCGGCAACCGGCTGCGGCTGTGCGTCTCCGCTGGCTGTACCTCGCGGGGATGAACGCCATCGCGCCTTCAGCGCGCCGAATCGCCGCTCCAGGCCCAGGTCTGCTCTGCTGTTCGCGGGCAGACAGAGCGCCCGACCGTCGAATGCCCCACGGCCCCAACTAGGCAATCGAGTTCGGTCCCGAGCCAACGCACTCTGGGCAGTACCGCACAACAAGGCCGCCGATCCGCCGAAACAGCGCATCGCCGAAGGGGCCCGGCTGCGCATGAACGGATCCGCCATGACCGACACCTTCACGCACCTCCAGCGCGCGGCCAAGCTGCGCAGCAGAGTCACCGGCGAGAAGCACCGCGCCGTACTGGAGCGGCTACTGCGCACCTGGGAGCCCGGCCAGCCAATCATCCCGAAGGCGGCCACCATCGAACAGGCCCGGCTGGAGAACACCGTGCTCCACCGCGGCCAAGGGCTCTCCACCGTCTCCGCCTACCCGATGGGCATCCGGTCCCTTCAGCCGGAGGAGAACGGGCTGACCATCACGCTGGAACCCGAGCCGTACGCGGTATGGCACTGGGCGAACGGTCTGCTCCCGGTAGACCCCGGCCCGGGCAACGAGATGCACGGCATCGGCGGACTGCGCTACACCACCACCAACCACCACGTCGTGCTGACCCAGCTGGGCACCGGGGCCACGATCAGGCTCACCGGCTTCCCCATCCAATGGTGGGAGCGAGCCGCCGCCTCCGTCGCCGAACAAGCCCTCGTCGTGGGAGAGCACCCCTGCTTCCGGGCCGCGGAAAGGTGCCGGGCCGAGCACGACATCGAGCAGTGGCGGGCCGCCAGCTGCCGCGACCCCCACTTCAGCAGCGCCCTGCTGCGCCGGATCAACGCCACCGCCTTCCCGGGGGGCTACGGCGGCAGCGACGTGTGGTCCGATCCGGACCACCCCGGGTGGACCTGGACGCTGGAGGTGATCAGCGTCCCGGACCACTCCCGGCTGCTCAGGCTGCTGACCCACCCGCTGGTCGGCCTGGACCTCACCCTCACCGACCGGTGGTGCCACTGCGACCGCCCCGACACCGACCGGTTCGGCCTCGGAAGCGACCGATCAGGGTGCGTGATGATGCTGGCCAGCACCGACAGGCTCCGCAAGTTGATGGTCCGGGACCTGCGATGGCTGGACGACCGCCGGGCGCGGGAGCGCGCGGCCGGGAACCGGGCGGCTGAGAACGCCAGAGCATTCAAGGTATACGCCGTATAGGCGAGACGTTGGAGGTATCCAGCCGCTCGCCCGGCAGTTCGGCCGTCAGCCGGCCCTTACACCGATTGGCCCGGGCGGGCGGGCGACCTCCTGTCCACGGTCATGAGGTCGATGACATCAGCGCTGGTCAGAGCCATCGGCGAGGTGACGGCGGCGCCACTGGGCACGGGTGGTGTGACGGCTTGGCGTACCTTCTGGAGTTGGCCGCGCCGCCATGCGGCTGTCCGGCACGATGACCGGTCGTACTTGGCATCGCGGCGACGGCCGTGACCTGGGACGAAGCGCTTGCCACAGACGGGACAGGCCCGCGTTACCTCGCGCTTTTTGCCGTTGAGGATGGCGAAGCCGATCGTCACAGCCTCGGCGTGATGGCGCCGATCCCGGCGGTGAGCCGCCTTGCAGGCCGGCCGGTCGAAGCGCGCGTCGGACCGGGCGCTTGCACGTAGCGGCTTCCCACAGTGCAAGCACCGGCGAACGACCTCGTCCGCGTCGGTCTCGCCGGGCTGGCTCGGGCTGGCCTGGGCCATGTGTTCACGGTACGCCCCGACTGCAGGGATAGGCAGGTCCGGCCGAGGCTCCGCTGATCACGCCGAGGCCCTGAACTGATCAAGCGAGAGCCGAAATACTGGGGACCGAGGGTTCGCGCGTCGACGAGCGGTGGCGCGGACCCTCGCCCTTCCCCTCTACGCGACGTTCATCGGGACCAGTCGCCATCGCCCGGGGTACTCGGCCCCGCAGTCCGCGCAGTGCGCGCGGTACAGGGCCCAGGACGGCCTGTCGGTAACGGGTGAAACGAGGGCCACGGACAGCGGATCAAAAGCGGGTCACTTCGTGATCTCTTGATCATCCTGACTTCACTGGTACGGGAGTCAGGAGGGAAGAGGTGATCGGGGT
>NZ_JBVJYK010000068.1:0-5968 GCF_055600605.1 Kitasatospora sp. NPDC038210
ATCACCCGCAGCCGCCTCGGACGCCTCACTCGCCAAGGCTTCCTCACCCAACCCGAACGAGGCCGCTACCAGAAACGGACTTAACGTCCACTGAGATCCGTACCGGCCATGGACCCGAGAACATGGCGACCCTCCGCAACCTGGCGATCAACACGCTGCGGCAGCACGGGCACCGCAACATCGCCGCCGGCCTCCGGCACGCCTCCTACGAGCCCTTCAGCCGCCCGCTCGACCTCCTCGGCCTCGCCTGACCAGCACAGTCATAAGATGTGACTGAGCATTTCAGTTGGCCAGTTGAGCAACGCCCGGCAGGATCTGTCGCATGACACGCGACGACCTCGCCGAGATGCTCGCCGACCAGACGCCGGCCTGCGGCCCCGCACGCGACGCTCTGCTCTCCGGAGGCACCTTCACGGTCTGGGACAGCCTGATCCCCGCCAACCAGCATTTCGGCGTCTACCGGCGCCGCCTCCGGACCACCCAGAGGCGCGGGGTAGCGACGCTCGGCCTCACCGAGACCGTTGGGATCCTCGAACAAGCAGGAGGCGAGCCCTTGCGGATCGGCACGATCCAGACAGCGGATCAAGCCTGGGGGTTCATGCTCTTCTTCAACGCCGCAGCCACGACGGTGCTGGCATGCGCCCGAGGCGGCCGCGTCCGGCCCGAGGACGACTGACAGCGAGCCGAACGCTCAACCGGCCACCTCCAACCACTCACTGGCCGACTGAAGCGCTCAGTCACACAAGATCACCGAACTTTGCAACGGCCCTGTCGTCCTCCCCGGCCCCGAAGGACTGCAAGCGGCAGATCACTGACGCCCAGAATCAGGAGGCGATCAGCCCCCTGAACAGCCAGTCAGAGGCTCTGGACTCCGGATAGGCGCAGACCCCATGCACCGGCCGTGAGTAACTGTCAAGAGTTGTGGACGATGAGAGCCGCTGAGGCGGCGGCCGCAGTGGACGGGGACGTGTTCGGTCAGTCATCAATCCCGAGAAAGAGGATGGCGGCCCAGTCGCTGGTGACCAACAGCAGGCTGCGCGACCATACGGCGCCCATGCCCATGCGCGGGCCGTCGACGTCGCCGGAGCTTCGGACGGGCCCCAGATAGGCTTCGATGAGGTCGGCGACGCCGTCGGCGAGTTCGCCTGCCTGCCGGATATCAACGGGATTGAGCAGTTTGGCGTCTGGCCACCTGCTGGCGGGCTGCATGATGCCGTCGGTCACCTCTCGGCGGAGAATGTCCCGCCAGGCTCGCGGCGACTCGAACGGGACGATCGACGTTCCTACCTGGTGTCCACTGGCCCCCGCGTCGTAGACGGCTTGAGCGAGACCCTTCATCCAGTCATGACCGGGTGTCGTCCCAGCCACTGGGACTACAGGGGACAACAACTCTATGGACGACACAAATGGGTTGCCGTCGTCGAGCAGGTCCGTGAGCAGTTCGGCTGCGGCTGTCACTGTGTCCGGAGCGTCGAGTGGGTTCAGCATGGGCGTCCGGGTCCTCTGTGTGGTTCTGCGCTTCGGCCTCAGTGTGTCAGCTGAGCACGTTCGTGCTCCGACGTTTCGGGGCGTTCGACGAGCTGACCGCGTTCGAAGCGGGCCCCGGCGCGGACCAGCGGGACGAGGTGGGCGCCGGTGATCGCGCGCCATCGGGTCTGGGCGGACTCGACGAGCTTGAACACCATCGCCAGGGCAGCGGCTGGGCTGCCGGCGCCTCGGGTGACCTTGCCGCTGCTGCGCCGCTTCGGCGCCGACGCCCCGGTGTGGCACCGGTTCGGCCGCTGCGGCTGGCACACCCTCACCGACGCGCTCGACAACCCGGACGGCGACGAGCTGCTGGCCGTCGAGCGGGCCGAGGTGGATCGGTCCCGCCGGGCGCGGGAGGCGGAGCAGCGGGAACGGCGCCGTCAGGCCTGCCGCCGCTGCTCGGCGAAGTTCTCCGACGAGCGGTGGGAGGAGCGCGAGCGGGCCGCCTGGGGAGATGACGGGCTGTGCGCTGGCTGCCGCCAGGCCGACGCCGACCGGAAGGCGCGGGAGGCCGCCGAGCGCGAGCGGGCCGCCGCCGAAGCCGCGGCCGCCGAGGCGAAGCGCACCGGTTCCTGGTGGCGCCGGTCCTGACCCCGGCGCGCCCCTGCTGACCTGTGCCGGGGAGTTTCGGCAGCCCTGCTGACCTGCGCCGGGGAGTATCGCCTCGGGGCGCTGGTGAGTTCCGGGCCCCGACTGGCGAGTTTCGGCTGTTGGCGCAGGTCAGGAGCGGGTGAGAACGGCCGCGGATGGGCCGTTCGGGTGGTGGCCAGGTTCAGCGGGACGGCCGGGCGGCCAGAGACCTGGCTGACCAGCAGACCGTGCTTCTGGATGCTCTGGACGCCGCCGAGCAGGTCGGCAGCCGACCCGCTCGCGGGTGCGGGGCGTATGGGCCGCTCATAGGCTCGAAGTGCTGGGCGCTGGAGAGGGCGATCAGCGGGGGCCGTGCGGAACTTCGGCGAGGAATCGGAGGGCTCTGATGTCAGAGGACCAGGTCAGCCGCAATCTCAGGGGCATGGACGATCTCGATTCCACCGGGTGGAACAGGGCCGACTGGGATGGTGTGTTCGCCCGCCATCACACGGATGATGTGCTGGTGGTCCAGAGCGGTCAGCCGACGACCCATGGCATCCAGGAGCACATCGACGCCATGAAGGCGTATGTCGAAGCCGTGGGTGGTACACCGCCGCAGATCACCTCGCACCCGATCGCCTTCGGGTCGGGTGAGTGGACCTGCGTCGTCGGCGAGCTCGAGAACGGCGCGCGCATGGTCACCGTGGCGAAGTGGCGTGACGGTGCGATCGCCGAGGAGTACATCTGGGCCTGATGGGCTGCCGTGGGTCCGGCGGTCGGCTGCCCGGTTTCGTCGGCGATGAGTTGTCTGGCCGGGTGAGCCGGGGCCGGGCCGTCGGTGGGGGTGTCAGGTGGTCTGGAAGGAGCGTTTGGCGAAGCCGAGGACGTAGCCGTGGATGGCGGTGGTGACGGGTCGTCCGGGGTCGCCGCCGGCGCCGAGGGTGATGAACAGCGGGGTGTAGTGGTCGGGGGTGGGGTGGGCGTGGGGCATGCCGGGTGCGCGGTCGCGCCAGGCGGCGAGTTCCTCGACGTCGCCGCGGGCGAGGGCGTCGGCGGCCCAGGTGTCGAAGTCGGAGGACCAGGCGGGGACGGTGCCGCGGAGCATGGCGGGGGTGATGGCGTGGAGGCCGTGGGTCATGAACCCGGAGCCGATGACGAGGGTTCCTTCCTCGCGCAGGGGCGCCAGGCGGGCGCCGAGGTCCAGTAGTCGGGCCGGGTCGTGGGTGGGCATGGACAGCTGGAGCACGGGGATGTCGGCGAGCGGGAACATGGCCATCAGCGGGAGCCAGGCGCCGTGGTCCAGGCCGCGGCTGGGGTGCTGGTGGACGGGCTCGTCGTCGGGCATCATCGCCGCCACCCGCCGGGCCAGCGCGCTCGCGTCCGGGGTGTCGTAGCGCACCTGGCGGTAGCGGGGGTGGAAGCCGGCGAAGTCGTAGACCAGCGGGGTGTGCGCGGCGGGCGCCGACAGGGACAGCGGCGCGTGCTCCCAGTGGGCGGAGACGATCAGGACTGCCCTGGGTCTGGGCAGGCTCTGGGACCAGTCGAGGAGCTGGCGCAGCCAGGGGCCGTCGTCGAGCAGGGGCGGGGCGCCGTGGCTGACGAAGAGGGCAGGTAGCGGGCCGTCGGCGGGGGTCCAGTCGCGCTGGGCGCGGGCTCGGCGCAGGGCGCCGGGCAGGAAGTCGTCGTAGGCGCCGGCGGGGACGGCGGGACCGAGTGTCGAGGTCACGGTGAGTCCTCCGCGGGGCGGGCCGGGGTGACGGGCGGGCGTCACTGCGGGCAGCTGCCCGTGGGGTCGACGGCCTGGTTGACGCGCTGGCCGATGGTGCGCAGGGTGCGCTGCTGGGCCTGGGTGAGCGGGTCGAAGACGAGGCGGCGGACCTCCGCGACGTGGCCCGGGGCGGTGGCCACGACCTTCTCCCAGCCCGCTTCGGTGAGGACAGCCAGGGTGTAGCGGCCGTTGTCCGGATCGGGGGTGCGGCGCACCCAGTCCTGCTTCTCCAGGCGCTTGACCACGTGGGACAGGCGGGAGAGCGAGCCGTTGGTGAGGACCGCCAGGTCGCTCATCCGCATGGTGCGTTCGGCGGCCTCGGACAGGGTGGCGAGGACCTGGTACTCGAAGTGGCTGACGCCGGCGTCGCGCTGCAACTGCGTGTCCAGCGCGTTCGACAGGTTGATCACCATGGCGGCCAGGGAGAGCCAGGTCTGCCTCTCGTCGGCGTTCAGCCAGCGGGGTTCAGATGCGTCCATGACCGCATCCTAGCTTGATCCTTCAAGCCAGATCCACTCGACCTCACTTGACGCTTCAAGTGTGCCGAGCTAACTTCGAACTTGAAGCATCAAGTGAGCGGAAGGGAAAATCCCTCATGAACACCGTCCTGTGGGTCATTGCCGGCATGCTCGCGCTCGTGTTTCTGGCGGCCGGGCTGATGAAGATCAGCCAGCCACGCGAGAAGCTGGCCGCCGCCGGCATGGCCTGGACCGCGGACTTCTCCCCGAGGTCCGTCAAGGCGGCCGGCGTCGTCGAGGTACTCGGCGCCGTGGGGCTGATCGTCCCGGCCGCGCTCGGCATCGCGCCGGCCCTGACGGCCTGGGCCGCCCTCGGACTCGCGGCGACCATGCTCGGCGCCACCGGGCTGCACCTGCGCCGCAAGGAGGCGAAAGCCCTCCCGGTCGCCCTGGTCCTGCTCGCCCTGGCCGCCGAGGTGGCCTGGGGCCGCTTCGGCCCCTTCGCCTTCTGAACCACCCCCACCCCCTCCCCCGAGCGTGATCCTGCAGACAAGGAGTTTCGACATGATCAACCGCCGCAACGTCCTCAACCGCCGCAACGTCGTAAAGAGCGCGGGCGCCGTCGCCCTGGGCGCCCTCGTCTTCACCGCGGTCGCCACCGGAACCGGCCTGGCGGCCACGGGCACGAGCAGCCCGGAACCGATCGGCAACCCGGCCGCCACCTCGCAGGCCGAGTCGTCCTGGCCGACCAACCTGACCCATGAGGAGCGCCGGAACCTGGAGACCTTCGACGACCTGGACTTCAACGAGTACTCCGGCCAGCACTGGGACCGGATCGGTGAGAGCCACGCGCAGAACATCCGCGTCCACTACCCCGACGGTCACTACACGGACGGCCTCGACCAGCACATCGCCGACATGAAGAGCCAGTTCGTCTGGGCGCCGGACACACACATCACCGAGCACCCGAACCGCATCGCCAAGGGCAACCTGACCTCGGTGACCGGCGTCATGCAGGGCACCTTCACCAAGCCCATGCCGGACGGCAAGGGCGGCTTCATCCAGCCGACGGGCAAGAAGTTCTCCATCAACATGGTCACGGTCGGCATCTGGAACAAGGCCGGCGTGATGCAGGAGGAGTTCCTCTTCTGGGACAACAACACCTTCTACCAGCAGCTCGGCCTCGCCTGACCCGCGTGTGGCCCGGCGGTGCGGAAACCGCCGGGCCACGCACAGACACCCTGAAGCGCCGCGCGGTCGTGAGCTGGACCGCGAAGCCCGGAGCGGGGCATCGAACGGTTGGGCGGGCATGTCTCGGCCCAGCGTCCGAGTTCGACGAGTGCGGGCCGCAGCCTGGCCCTGCTCTGTCAGGTCAGGCGTCGCCTCCGCAGGACCAGGCCCTCGGCGGGCAACTCGGCGAGTCGGCCGGACAGCACTCGAAGAGGCCGGACCGCCCGCCCATCAGTGAGGCGACGACCAGGCCTGCCCAGCAGCTTGAACACGCGCTTCATCGCGCTGCCCGATTCCGAGCAGAACGCCCCTGTCAAGTAGTTACTGACCTCGGCGTTTCAAGGTGATGGCGGTGGGAGGTCGAGGGAGAGTCCGGTCCCGGTGAGGAAGCCGTCGAGGATGTCGGAGCGGTACT
>NZ_JBVJYK010000069.1:0-5763 GCF_055600605.1 Kitasatospora sp. NPDC038210
TACTACCGCCTCCTGCTCGGAACCGGCCCACTCGACCCGGACGACACCGCCGCCCGCATCGACTACCTCCTCAACGGCCTCAAACAACGCTGACCACGGGAACAGGCAGGCGCGCAGCGAATCCTGCACCAACAGCGGCCCCCCAGCCGGCCACCCGCCGAGGACCGCCTTCCACCCCCGAGCAGCACCGACACACCCCGCCGTTTGATGAGGACCCGAAGATTGGTCGTCCGGGCGGGTACGGGCCCGACGAGACGGTCGGACGGGGCGGGGCAATGGGCGACGCTCGCCCGTTATGCCGCGCCCTCGGCGGGGTTGTCGAGGTGCTGGAGGAGGCTGCGGGCCTGGACGCGGTCCTTGCCGGACAGCGTCGCCCGATACCCGTCCGCCCAGACCGCGTGCGAGGCCTGCCGCTCGGCCTCCTCCGGCCGCCCGGACTCGGCGAGCTGCTCCTCGCCCAGCCCCGCCTTGGCGGCTTCCAGGTCGCCGCCCCAGGACCCCAGACCGGCCATGAAGGCCCGCTGCTCGGCCTGCACCGTCACCAGCGCCCGCTGCGCCTGCACCAGGTGATCGGGGTACTCGGACGTCGTCTGCTTGCCCACGACCGGAATCGTACGGGCGACCGTGTCCCGTACCGGGCTGCGCCCGCTGCCGGTTGGACGGGCCGGTGATCGAAGTCGATCCGGTTCGGCAGCGGCCTCTGACCGTGGCGCTCTGGTACCGCAGGCGAAGTGCGTCGTCTCGGGGCCCCATGCCAGACGTCCGTCACTGCGCCCGGTCTGCACCTTGTTTCCCGGGAGGGTATGGGCTGTGTTTCCGGTGTCCGTGTGCCGGGTGTTCCGCGGCCGGGGCTCCAGGGCTCCCGGCGGCCGCGCGAGACGGGGCTGTCATCTCGGCCGCCTGGCCTAGCCGCCGTTCGAGCCCGATCCGGAGCGCAGCGCCAGCACGGTCATGGGTGATGGCTTCTCAGATTCGGATGTGGGACGGCCTTGACCGCCCTGTTCACAGCGGTGAGACAGCCGTGGGACGCCCGGTGCTGCTGGAGACGGGCGGGGGGTCCGTGCGGAACAGGACAGACTCGTTCCGGCAGGAGCCGCCCCGTGTCGACGCCGGTGGTCGGCGCCTCCGGATCCGAGAGAACTCTGCCTACCTTCCAAGGAGTGCGCCGATGAGCAGCCTTCGTCGCCGGATGGCGACCGTCTTTGCCGCCACCACCATGGTAGTCGCCGGGGGACTGACCCTCGCCCCGGCTGCGTCCGCCGCCTCCTCCACCTGCTACGCCAGCAGCTGTACGGGCCTGGACCCGGCCAAGACGAACTGTCAGTACGACGCCTACACCGCGCGCTACGCCACGGTCGCGGGCCGCGGCATCGAGCTGCGGTACAGCCCGTCCTGCCGGGCTGTCTGGGCGCGGGCGCTGGCGGGCATCTTCGGTGACAAGCTCGACGTCCAGAACTCGGCCGGCACCTACCGCTCGGCGATGGTCTCGACGGCGGACACCTGGACCACGATGGTGAACGACCGCGACCTCACCGCGCACGCCTGCCTGTGGGTCCAGAACGGCTCGGAGAGCAACTGCACCATCGACTACTGATGGTCGGCGTCCTGCCGGGCGGAGTCCACCACCCGGCAGGACGGACCGCCCGGTCCGCCTGAGCACCGGCCGGGTGACGCCGAGCGGGGCCGCGCGCTCTGATGTCGGGGCCGGGCCGGTGCTGGGATGCGGAGCCGCGCTGGCGGTGGGTGCAGATCCGTCTCGGCGGTCGGTGGCGGCCGGGGCGGGGTGGAGCGCTGGCGCCGACCCCGATCGAGTCGACCACGGGCACCGCTGCGCCTTCCCCCGTGCCGCACGCGGCCTGCCCCCGCGCTGTCGCTGCCTCGTGTCCTCGCGGTCGTACGTTTCCAGCTCGGCCCATGCGGTGGGGCAGTGCCTGACACTTTGCCAGGCGCTGCCACTTCGGTCATGGCTGGCCTGCGACATGGGGCGGACTCCCCGGCCACACTTCGAACGCCTGCGAGAAACCCGCCGGCGGTCCGGCGCGGAAACGGGCGCGGATCAGCGCATCGACCTTGGCCACAGCATCGGCGCGACCGCTGAGCTCCACTTTCACCGGGGTGGCGCCGGAGTCCGCGAGGGGGACCGGCCGGGCGGGGGGTTCCTCGAACGGCGCCGACGTGTCCACCTGCCAGCGGGTGCGGACCACCTGATCGGCAGGCGAGACGTAGTCCCCCGCCGTGCCGGGACCAGGGACGACGATCAGCCTGAACGACTGCCCCACCGTGTCGGCGACCACGTTCGCTACGGCTGGCTCACCGGAGATGGTCATGTGCACCATGGCGCTCGGTTCCCGCGAGCCGCTGGCACCGCTCATTGCTCTCCTCCGAGGTCGGCCCCTCTCCCAGGGTCTGCCAGTGCGAGGCCTCCTGCATCCGTTCAGCAGAGAAGTCCTGCGCGTGTTCGCGGGGGCCGGCCGTACACCGACCGAAGCGCGTACGGGTGGCACGGTCACGCCGTTTCGTGTCCGGTTCGGCTCCCTGGCTGCGGGCCTCCCTGCGGTGTAACGTTTTGATCAAGCAGTCGTGGTTCCGAAGTTCTCGCCCGCGGTGACATGCCGTGGGCGTACTTGTTGCTCAAGGCTTCTCCGGACCAAGGCGATCACCTCCAGGCCCCGCACCAGCGGGACCCGATCGGTTCCCACGAAGGAGAAGCGCATGGCTACCGGCACTGTGAAGTGGTTCAACGCCGAGAAGGGCTTCGGCTTCATCGAGCAGGATGGTGGCGGCCCCGACGTGTTCGCCCACTTCTCGAACATCGACGCCCAGGGCTTCCGTGAACTCCAGGAAGGCCAGAAGGTGACCTTCGACGTCGTGCAGGGTCAGAAGGGCCCGCAGGCAGAGCACATCCGCCCCGCCTGACCCCCGGCACACGATCGGGCGCCCCGCACGTACCCGTGTGGGGCGCCCTTGCGTCTCCGCCAGCACACCCGTCGATACGCCAAGCTCGCTCCGAGAAGTGCGCGGGCCAGGTCGTGCTGTCGCTGCCCGCTCCGCAAGGGTGGCGCTGGTCGTCACCGACTGCACCCGCGTGCCGACGGCCGGATGCACACGGCGCCGGCCCGGGCGACGGCGGGGGGCATGGATCTCATCGCACTGCTGGAGCTGGACAGAGCGGCGAACGTACGGCTCCTCACGGCCGGGGGAGTGTCAGCCAAGCTTTGCTACCGCCCCGGGAGAGCAGTCGCCTCTGCCTGTCTCCGGGCTCGCCGCGTACGACGACCACTGGGCAATGCGCATGGTGGACACAGTGCTGACTCACCGAGCCGAGGAGGGCTTCGTGAAGACGCCGTATCCGCGGTTGCGACCAGCAGCTGTGCGCCGTCGGAGGCATTGAGTAGGTCCTGTCACAGATGGTCGGATCGGCCCCGGGTCGCCGACGGGGCCGGTCCGTTGGTCGGGGGGCACTGGCAGCGTGGGATTGCGTCGTCCCTGCGGGGCAAAGGGGGATCAGCCCTTCGGGGGTGGTGGGTGATGGTTCGCCGGGGGCGCACTACCTGAGGCGCCTGTGCGGTGCGCGCCGCGGGCAATGGGATGCGGCACGCACCGCGGCTTTCGATCCTGCCAGGGCTCCGAGGCGGCTCATCCCGTGGGGGCCTGGCCTCTCGCGGCCGGGCCGGTGGCCCGGCGCTGCTCCGGGCTTGTGCATCGTGTCTGGCTGCGCGCGGTTCGCCTGGACGTCCCGTCCGGAGGGATCCGGGCGAGGATTCGGCAGGCCGCTGGACTGCTGTGAGGACGTGACACCCGAGCAGCGGTTCGCTCCGTGGGTGCGTCCTCCGGGCAGGCAGCGGCGTCGGGTCAGGCGGCCGCCGAGCCCAGCGCGCCGGGCGGCGGCGTGCCAGTCACCGTGGTGGTCACGCCGGGCGCCGGCTAAGTGCATCGTGTGCGGTTCCAGCAGCCCGTTGTCCGAGCGCACGGCGGAGAGGTACTCCTTGCCGCGCATCGCGAACACGGCCGGCCCGGCTTTGCCGACGTCCGGGTAGGTCGCGGTGTTCACCCGTGCTCCGACGAGCCCCGCCCCCGTGGGTCCGCTCGCGGTCTCACCGACCACTGCCCGCGCGGTAGGCCGTCACGGCGGCCGGCAGGACGGCTTCGACCCCGACCACAGGCGCCTGCTCGATCAACTTGTCCACCGTCAGCAGCACATCACCCAGCCGGACGAACGCCCTCTCGGTGACCCACGGCTGCGCGTCGTCCGAGGCAGTGACGGTGATCCGCAGCACCAGGCTCTCGTCCGCAGGCACACCTGGATCCTTCGTCGACACGGTGTTGTGCGTCGCGGGGCCGCCGAGTGGAAGCACGTCGGAGTAGGAGGCGCAGCGCTGCGCCGTGCCGCGGATGGCCGTCATGACGGCGGCAGCCTGGCCGGGGCCGTACCGGTCGAGCGTCTCCTCGCCGTACCAGCCGTCGGCGAGGCCGTTGGCGCCGGTGGGGGGCCGCTCCAGGCCGGCCGAGACCTCCTCCGAGGGCTGGGTGTGGGTGGCCAGGAAGCTGTCCGTCACCAGGTCCGAGCACGGCATCGACATGAGCGGGGCACGAGGAGCCGAGGAGCCGGAGACGCCGGGCAGCAGCTCGAAGCTGGGCGGGAGCTGAGCGGACGTCAGCAGACCGGTGGCCAGTCGCGGTGCCACGGGCCCTGTGGAGGCTGGAGCCCCAGCCCGGTCGCCCGTCGGTACAGCCCGCCAGCCCCACCCACACGGCCACCCCCGTAGCCAGCGCCGCAGCACGCACACGCACCGGACAACCCCCTCCGCAGCCCCAAGATCGCGCGCATCGTCTCATGCACCTGTGCGGCCCCGAACCGGAGGCGGGTCCTCCAGCAGGAGCGGCCCGGAGCTGCCCGTCCGGTCGCGCCGGGGCCTCAGGAGCGCGCCCGCTTTCTTGGGGGCCCACAGGCGTGATCACAGCCGCCGGCCGACCCCCGCGCGTGCGGGGCGGACAACCGGGAGGCGCTGCGCCGCAGCTGAGAGCGCGGATGACCCCTGCGGGCGCGGGGGAGGACGAGGTCCGGGAGTTGTCCAGTGCTGTGACCGGGAAGGTTCGCCGTGATCGGAAGACGGCTAGTAGGACGAGCGCACGCTGGTATTACTGGGACATGCAGGAAGAGACGGCACGCTCCGCGATCGACACGTTCATCTCCGCGTTCAACGCCTCGGACGACAGCTATGTGACTGCCCTGCTCCCGCAGGCCCTGACCTCAGACGTGGTGTTCTGGGGGCCGTTGGGTCGCAGCGAGGGAATCGGGGCGGTCGAGCGGTTCGTGCTGGACATCCGACGCCACCCGGCGGGGACCGGCACGATGGTGCGCTGCTCGGCGGTGGACATGCCTGGCGAATGGGCCCGTTACCAGTGGGTCTTCACCACGCCTGATGGAGGCCCCCGCCTGGCGGGAACGGATGTCGTCCATCTGCGACGGAGCCTCATCGACCAGATCATCGTCTTCGCGGGGGAGATCGAGCCGTTCGCCTCCTGAGTCGTCCTTCTGTCGCTGTCCTTCTCCTGAACTTGCCCCGTCCGCGTTCGGGGGCTGCTGTTCGTGGTTGGTCAGGCCGCGGTACTGAGTGGACGTTAAGTCCCGTTTCTCTTGTTTCGTGATCGCTCGTACGTGTGAACATTGGCCGTACTGGCGTGCTGGCCGGGGTTCGGGTGATGTTCTGCGGCTCATGGACAGACGGGCGTATCCGAGCGACTTATCGGATGAGCAGTGGG
>NZ_JBVJYK010000070.1:0-5432 GCF_055600605.1 Kitasatospora sp. NPDC038210
CTCCTGGCGCCAGACGGCCTCGGCGTCGAGGTCGAACAGCGCGAGCTGGCCACCTACGACCGCATCTTCACCCTCATCGAGGGCGGAGCCGGAAAGGAGGACCCCTGATGACCCCGACCACCGCCCCTGCCGACCAGAACACCGGCGCCGAGCGGCCGGCCGAGAGCCGTAAGGCCCGCACCGGCCGGCAGACTGCCGCTGACCTGGCCTTCCTCGCCCGCGCGATGAAGGCCCCCGCCTTGCTGGACGCCGCCGAGCGGCTGGCAGAACGCGCCCAGGCCGAGTCCTGGACCCACCTCGAATACCTCGTCGCCTGCCTGCAGCGCGAGGTCTCCGCCCGCGACAGCCACGGCGGAGAGGGCCGCATCCGCGCCGCCCGCTTCCCCGCGATCAAGACCCTCGAAGAACTCGACCTCGGCCACCTGCGCGGCCTGACGCGCCAGCAACTCGCCCATCTGGGCACACTGGACTTCATAGCCGCCCGCGAGAACGCGATCTTCCTCGGACCGCCGGGCACGGGCAAGACACACCTGGCCACCGGGCTCGCCATCCGCGCCTGCCAGGCCGGCCACCGGGTCGCCTTCGCCACCGCCGCCCAGTGGGTCGACCGCCTGGCCGCCGCCCACCAGAGCGGCCGGCTCCAGGACGAACTGGTCAAGCTCGGCCGCTACCCGCTGATCGTGATCGACGAAGTGGGCTACATCCCGTTCGAATCCGAGGCCGCGAACCTGTTCTTCCAGCTGATCTCGAACAGATACGAACGCGCGAGCGTGATCGTCACCTCGAACAAGCCGTTCGGACGCTGGGGAGAGGTCTTCGGCGACGAGACCGTCGCCGCCGCCATGATCGACCGACTCGTCCACCACGCCGAGGTCCACTCCCTCAAGGGCGAGTCCTACCGCATGCGAGGACGCGAACTCGGACGCGTCCCCACCGACGACAACGACTGACGCACACCATCCGGCGAGACCATGGATGGCCCACAACTGAACCGCCGGAACCGGCCCGTTTTCAGGTTCTGGATCACTTTCCGTGCCAGAGCCACAGAGCGTCACCGGAACCGCGATCATGAACGGTCGTGGCTGACGACCTCCTCCAAGACCTCTGGCTCCACCAGGCCGCCGACATCGCGGTCAACACCCTGACCATCCGCGCCGACCGCGTCACCACGACCGGCGACCTCATGTCGCGTGGAGGACACGCTTGCGTAGGAGGTCGAAGTTTGCGCGGCCGAACATCTGACGCTTGAGCATTTTAAAAGTTACGTGGAATCTGTTCGGGGTGATCATGTCTCCCCGGTGCAACCACGGACTTGGGAGATGGCTTGAGCGGCACGACGGTGCTGACGGAGAAGTGGCCGGTGCTGGGCCGGCACGAGCAGGCGGCGGTGTGGCTGCAGATCTGGACTGATCTTGGTCGGGCGCCGAGGACGATCGACGCCTACGCCCGCGGACTGGCCGAGTACCTGGTGATGTGCGAGCGGGAGGACGTCGACCCGGTCACCGCGAACCGCGCCCACATCGCCGTCTACGTAAGGGAGTTGACGTCACGGCCGCACCGGCGGGGCGCGAACGTGGTGACGATCGACTCGGGCTCGGGACTGGCGAACGCCACGATCCAGCAGCGCCTGGTGCCGGTCCGCCTGTTCTACGACTTCCTCATTGAGGAGGGTCTGCGCGAGTCGAACCCGGTGGGCCGGGGCCGCTACACCCCTGGGCGCCAGCGGGGCGGGCAGCAGCGCGGGTTGGTGCCGCGACTCACGAAGCTGCCGTGGATCCCCAGTGAACAGCAGTGGCTGGGGATCCTGCAGGTCGCGCGGGAGGAGCCGGTCCGCAACCGGGTGATGCTGGCCCTGGCCTACGATTCCGCACTGCGGCGAGAGGAGCTGTGCTCGCTGCGGACCGACGACCTCGATCCGGCCCACCGGACGCTGAGGGTGCGGGCGGAGACGACGAAGAACCGGCTGGAGCGGGTGGTGCCGTACTCGGCGTCGACCGGCGTGCTGATGTCGGCCTACCTTGCCCACCGGGCCACGATCAGCCGGGCCAGGGGGCCGCTGTTCCTGTCGGAGTCCCGGCGCAACCACGGACAGCCGCTGACCCTGTGGACCTGGTCGAAGGTGGTCCGCCGGATCGCTCTGGAGGCCGGTGTCCCGCGATTCTCGACCCACACTACCCGGCACCTGTGTCTGACCGATCTGGCCCGGATGGGCTGGGAGTTGCACGCGATCGCGACCTTCGCCGGCCACCGCAACACCGATTCCACGCTCCAGTACATCCACCTGTCCGGCCGGGACCTGGCCGACAAACTGGCCCGCGGCATGGAGCACATCCATGCCTGGCGAATACAGATGCTCACGTCCGCGGACGGCACGACGGCGGAGGTGTCGCGGTGACTGCACCACTGCCGGCCATCGCCGCCGAGGACGGGGCCGGACGCTGGTCCTGGCCGATCTCCCCGCCCAGCGACAACGTCGCGGTGGCAGTGCGACCTGACGAGGCCAGGGCCGTGGCCGACCTGGGCGTGCGCAATCTGCGGCGACTGCAGTACCACGACCCGTCCGCGCCGGGCTGGCGCGTGATCGCGCGGCTGCTGGGTCCGCTGGAGACGGTCAACGCCGCACTGGACTCCCCGCCTACCCCGCACCGCCGACGGGCCATGCTCGACGTGATCGCGGTGCTACTGACGCGGTGCGCGGAGACCGGCCGGACCTTCTGGGGCTGGACCGAGGAGGAATGGATCCACCTGCTCGGCCGCACCCAGGCCGAGTTCCGTCAGCACGCGCCTACCTGGGCAGGCGACGAGGTCCGCCCCTATCTCGCGGCGCACGCCTACCTGCTCGGATCCTTCAACGAGTTCCACCGGCTCGGCAGCTTCCAGCGGGTTACCCTGGCCTGGCGAATCTTCGGACGCGACCGTGTCAACGGCGAGACCGCACGACTTCGCTCGGTCCTGAGCGCCTGGGGCTACCAGCTCGGCCGGGACGAGGACACCCTGCTGCCGATCGTGGCCTGCCAGCTGTTCCTGCTCAACCGCAGCCCGCATCTTGAGGACCTGGACACCGCACTGTTCGACCGGGTCCGACGCGACGGGCTGATGGAAGGCAGCCGGCTGAACACCCTGCACGCTATGCAACGGGCAGTCGCCGAGCTCGGCTTCTGTGATCCTCCGCGTCCCAGCACCGGCCGCCACTCGGCCCGGGCCAGCGGCGGCGCGCCGGTCTGGGAACAGTGGGCCGACCGCTGGCACGCCACCTCGACGCTGACCCCGCGCGTTCGCGGCGGCGTCCGCTCCAACCTGCTCAAGGTCGGCCGGTGGATCGCCGCCGAACAGCGCGACGCCGCCGATCCGGCCGACTGGACCCGGCAGACCTGCGCTTCGTGGATCGCCGCGCTGGACCGGATGAAGGTCGGCGACTACGTCCAGCGCACGGTCGGGCTGGGCGACCGTCTCGGCAAGCCGCTGGAGGCGCCCAGCAAAGCCGGGCAGATCACCGCGTTGCGCACGTTCTTCCGGGACTGCCAGGAATGGGAGTGGCTGCCCCGCCGCTTCGATCCTGTTCGCGCGTTGGCCATTCCCCGCAGCATCACCGCCCTCCTCGGACCCGACCCCAGGGTGATCGCCGACGAGGTCTGGGCGAAGCTGCTGTGGGCGGGCCTGAACCTCGAACCCGCCGACCTCCCCCAGACCCGCTCCGGGCACTTCTACCCTTTCGAACTGGTCCGCGCGGTCACGCTGACCTGGCTGTTCTCCGGACAACGCAGCAACGAGATCGCCCGGCTGAAGGTGGGCTGCATCC
Source organism: Kitasatospora sp. NPDC038210 (assembly GCF_055600605.1). NCBI lineage: Bacteria > Bacillati > Actinomycetota > Actinomycetes > Kitasatosporales > Streptomycetaceae > Kitasatospora > Kitasatospora sp. NPDC038210. The sequence goes on from NZ_JBVJYK010000070.1 coordinate 3,800, forward strand.
GCTGGCAGCACGACGGGACACCAATCGCCGGCGACTCGCAGCAGGTCCTGGCACGCGACGCGGCCTGCCTGCTCGACGTCCCCACCCACAAGACCGGCACCGCCTTCACCAAGCCGGTCGACCCGATCCTCGGCCAGGCCGTCGACGCCTGGCAGGCCGCCCGCCCCGACCAGCCGAAATTCACCGACCGCCGCACCGGCGAGCTGGTCGACCCGCTGTTCGCCGTCCGGGCCCGCCGCGTCTCCACCAGCTACATCAACAACACCGTCATCCCGATGCTCTGCCGCAAGGCCGGAGTCCCGGCCGCCGATGTCCGCGGCAACATCACCAGCCACCGCGCCCGGTCCACCATCGCCAGTCAGCTTTACAACGCCAAGGAACCGATGACCCTGTTCGAGCTGCAGGCCTGGCTCGGACACCGCTCCCCGCAATCCACCCAGTACTACGCGAAGATCACACCGACCACTCTGTCCAAGGCCTACTCCGAGGCCGGCTACTTCGAGCGCAACGTTCGCACGATCGAGGTCCTGGTCGACCGCGACGCGGTCGCCTCCGGCGCCGCCGCGATCGGTGAGCCCTGGCAGCACTACGACCTCGGACACGGCTACTGCAGCTACACCTTCTTCGAGCAGTGCCAGCACCGCATGGCCTGCGCCCGCTGCGACTTCTACACCCCCAAAGCGTCCAGCAAGGGCCAACTCCTGGAGGCGAAGGGGAACCTGCAGAGGATGCTCGCGGCCATCCCTCTGACTGACGAGGAGCGCGCCGCCGTCGACGACGGCCAAGCCACCCTCGACCAGCTACTGAAACGGCTCTCCGACGTCCCCACGCCGGCCGGTCCGACTCCCCGGCAGATCGGCATCCCAGCGCAGGCCACCCTGCTGCCTGTCATTGAGATCAACCAGAAGCCGACCGAGCAGTAGTGCTCAACGGCCCAGCCGGTGCCGAACGTAATCCGGCTGGGCCGCACCGATCTCGATGCGGTTCTCGTCGAGGCCGTTGACGATCCGCAGACAGCCCTCGGTGAAGGCGAATTCCACCGCCACCGTTCCGGCTGCCAGGTCATGGTCTGCTGGCCGCCACTCAAGCAGCGTGACCTCGCGCAGTTCCTGGCCGACAAACGGCCCCAGGCGTTCATCGTCGCGAGACCACTGGGGCGTGAGCTCGAACCACTCCCATCCGGTGATGGTCGCTGCGGTGTCGATCGTGCTCCAGCCGATCGAGAGGAGGTCGAGCTGCGAGTGACAAACCTCCACCTGGAGGCCGTCGAAGTCCAGCACCACCGGGCAGTCGGCGAACCAGTCTCCGTCCTCGACGAAGCGCACCAGGGCGAACCCCGTCAGCTGCCTACCAACGAGCGTCGCCAGACGTGATCCGTGCGCCTGCCGAACCGCCTCGATCCCGACCAGGAAGGACGGCTTGAAACCAGAGATCCCCATGTCCACAGCAGCGAGTCTCCCGGGCTTCAGCCCGACCGGCCAACACATATTCGAGCGGCAGGATCCTCGGCGTCACTTGACAGCTTGGATTCCACAGAATGATCTTGTTGTTGTGGCCCTCGACCGCGCCGGAACTGTAGCTCAGGCTGAGACCGGCGACGACTGCGTCGAGGTCCTGCAGGAGGCCGGCGGCG
>NZ_JBVJYK010000071.1:0-5282 GCF_055600605.1 Kitasatospora sp. NPDC038210
GCGGAGGCCGAGGTCATGACGGCTTCGGTGCGCAGGGGGTTGATCTCGGAGACGGCGCCGACGAGCGTGGTCTTGCCGACACCGAAGCCGCCCGCGACGACGATCTTCGCGGAGGTGGTGGCGCGGGTGGGGGCGGCCGCGTTAGAGCTTGCGAAGTCCACTGAGGACCCTTTCGAGCAGCGTGACGTCGGGCTGGTTTCCGGATTCGCCGCCGGAAGCGGGCTGGTGGATGGCGACCAGGCCGGCCTCGGCCAGGTCGGCCACGAGGATGCGGGCCACTCCCAGGGGAAGGGAGAGCAGCGCCGAGACCTCAGCGACGGATTTGACCTCCGTGCACAGCGTGCAGATCCGCTGGTGCTCGGGGAGCAGGGTGGCCAGGCGCTGCGGATCGACGTCGGCGGAGACCAGGGCCTCCAGCGCGAGTTCGTAGCGCGGCCGGGTGCGACCGCCGGTCATCGCGAACGGACGGATCAGCGGGCCGGCGTCGGGCTCGTCCTCGAACTCCTCCACGTGCCCGGGCTCCTGGGCCGGCCGGTAACCGGGCGCCGGGTCGGGCACCGGTGCCGGGTTCGGGTAGCCGGGCGCGGGGGCACCGTAGGAGGGCTGCTGCTGGGCGTACTGGTCGTACTGGGCGTACTGGCCGTACTGCTCTTCGGGCCGGGCGTACGGCTGCTGGGGCTGACCGTACTGGTGCCGGCCGTACTCCTGACCGTGGCCGACGCCGGGAGATCCGAAGGCGTCATGGCCTGTGCCAGGGTACGGAAGACCGTACTGGCCGCTGCGGTCGTCGGGCGGTGTCACGGTTCCTCTCCTCACAGGGTGCGGCGGTGCGGTTCGGGCTTCGGAGCGAGTCCGGAGCCGGTGGTGCGAAGGCCGTACAACGTCCGAACCCGAGCCCGCCGAAGCGGGCCCGGGAAGGACGCGGAGGTACTTCGAATACCTGGACGGTATCCGACGAACCGTCAGTGCAGGAGACTGCCCTGGAGTTCCGCGCGAAGTGCGGGGGTGAGGACGGCGCCGGCGCGGTCGACGAGCAGGGCCATCTCGTAGCCGACGAGGCCGATGTCGGAGTCGGGGGCGGCGAGGACGGCGAGGGCGGAGCCGTCGCTGACGGCCATGAGGAACAGGAAGCCCCGCTCCATCTCGACCACGGTCTGGTTGACCTCGCCGCCCTCGAAGATCCGGCTGGCGCCGGAGGTGAGGGAGGTGAGGCCGGAGGCGACGGCGGCGAGCTGGTCGGCGCGGTCGCGCGGGAAGCCCTCGGACATGCACAGCAGGAGGCCGTCCGCGGAGACCACCACGGTGTGGGACACCCCGGGGGTGTTGTCCACGAAATTGGTGATCAGCCAGTTCAGGTTCTGTGCGGCCTGGCTCATCTGAGTCAACTCAACGCTCCTGGTGGTTCGAGCCGCCGAAGAGATCGGTGCTGCGGTTCTGTCCGTTGCCGGACTGGTCTACCTGATCGGGGTCGATCCGGAAACTTCCGGTGTTGCCGGCGCTGCGGCCCTGCTCCACACCGCGACGCAGGTTGGTGAGGCGGCCACGGACCTCCTCGGGGCTGCGGGAGACCTGCGGCCCGTCCTGCGGGGTGGATTTGGCGTTGCCGGGCACCAGGTTCTGCTTGGGCACGCGCCGCGGCAGACCGGCGCCGGTGGTGCCGGCGGAGGAGGGTTCGCGCAGCTGCTCGGCCCGCTGCCAGTCGCCGTCGTTCGGCGACTGCCAGGGGGAGCTGGCGGTCGGGCCGGTCGGGCCGTAACCGCCGAGCGAGGACACGTCGTGGCCGCGCGACTCGTTGGGGGACGAGTTGTCCTTGGCACCGGCGAACCAGTTCGGGCTGTCGCCGGTCGGCAGGGCGCCGGGCGGGGCGCTGCCGGGGCCACCGCCCGCCAGCTGCTCGCCCGGGCGGCGCTGCGGCAGCCCGGACGCCAGGGTGGGGGCGGGCCCGGCCGCGGGCAGCGCGGGCTGCTCCGGGGCGTACGGGTGGCCGGCCGGGGCGTCCTGGGCCTGACGGCCGTACGGGTCGGCGTAGCCGTCCTGCTGGTAGCCCTGCTGGTCGTAGCCGTACTGGTCGTCGGCGTACTGCTCGTCGGCGTAGCCCTGCTGGTCGTAGCCCTGCTGCGGGTACTGGTCGTAACCGTCCTGGGCGTAGCCGTCCTGCTGGTAGCCCTGCTGGTCGTAGCCGTACTGGTCGTCGGCGTAGGCGCCCTGCTGCTGGTAGCCCTGCGGGGCGTACTGGTCGTAGCCCTGCTGGAACTCCTCCTCGACCTCGGCGTCCACCACCGGCGAGTCGGGCCCGCCCTCCAGGGCCGCGCGGCGGACCTGGTCGAGGCGCTGCGAGCGCTGGACGGACTCCAGGGCCGGGCTGAAGCCGCTGGACCCGGAGTTGCCGATGCCGGTGAGGTGGTCGTCGAAGCCGAGTTCGGCGGCGCTGCGGGTCGGGGCGTCGGGCGCCCACGGGGAGGTCGGCTCCTGGTCGGCGAAGATCCGGGAGACGGTGAACTGCTCCTCGGGCTCCGGCGCGGCGCCGCCCTGGGTGACGAACGGCGGGAGCATGACCAGCGAGGTGGTGCCGGCCGACTCGCCGGAGGGGCGGAGCTGCACGCGGATGTCGTGCCGCTGGGACAGCCGGCCGACCACGAAGAGGCCCATGCGGCGGGAGATGGTGGCGTCGACCGTGGGCGGCTCGGCCAGCTTCTCGTTGATCTCCGCGAAGTCCTCGGCGGTGAGGCCGATGCCCTTGTCGTGGATCTCGACCAGCACGCGGCCGTCCGGCAGGCGGGTCGCGTTGACCAGCACCCGGGTCTGCGGGCTGGAGAACGAGGTGGCGTTCTCCAGCAGCTCGGCGAGCAGGTGGACGAGGTCGGTCACGGCGGCGCCGACGACGTCGACCTCCGGGATGCCGGCGAGCTCGACGCGCTCGTACTGCTCCACCTCGGACGCGGCGGCGCGGAGCACGTCGACCAGCGGGACCGGGGTGTTCCAGCGGCGGCCGGCCTCCTCGCCCGCGAGGACGAGCAGGTTCTCACCGTTGCGGCGCATACGGGTCGCGAGGTGGTCCAGCTTGAAGAGGTTCTCCAGCTGGTCCGGGTCGGCCTCGTTGTTCTCCAGGTCGGTGATCAGCGCCAGCTGGCGCTGGATCAGGCCCTGGCTGCGACGGGACAGGTTGGTGAAGATCGCGTTGACGTTCCCTCGGAGCAGGGCCTGCTCGGCGGCGAGCGCCACGGCCTGCTGGTGGACCTGGTCGAAGGCCCGGGCGACTTCGCCGATCTCGTCCTTGCCGTGCAGGGGGATCGGGGTCACCGAGGTGTCGACCCGGTCGGGGTCGGTCTTGGAGAGCTTCTCGACCAGGTCCGGCAGGCGGTGGTCGGCGATCTCCAGGGCGGCGCTGCGCAGGGTGCGCATGCCGAGGATCATCGAGCGGGCGACGTAGCCGGTGAGCAGGCCGGCCAGGATCAGCGCGGCGACGACGATGATCGTGTTGAGGATGGCGTCGTAGAGCGCGTTGTCCTTCAGGTTGCGGGAGTCGGTGAGGACGTCGTCCAGCAGCGCGACTTCGGTGTTCCGCAGGGCCTGGATGTGGGTTCCGGCGGCCTGGTTCCAGTTGTCCGGGGTCAGACCGGCGGCCTTCGCCTCGGCGAACGCCGCGTCGGCGTTGCTCTTGCCCTTCAGCTGACCCTCGGCGGCGGCCTGGCTGTACGCCGCGGCCAGGTTCAGCAGGCCCTGCATGGTCGGCGCGGTGCCGTTCGGCATCTTGTACGCCGAGCGGTCCTGGGCGGTGGACAGGGCGACCTGCGCGTCCGCGTACTTCTTCGCGTCCTCGGGGGCGCTACCGGTGTTGAACTCGTTGAGGGAGACCTGCTCCAGCTTCTCCGAGACCAGGATCTGCTGGGTCGCGTCGGAGTTCTCGTACCGGGTGGTGCCGTTCTGCGCGATGCCGACCAGCAGGTGCAGCATCAGCGCGCGCTGGGTCGAGGCGGAGGCCTTGGCCAGCGACATCGCGTAGATCGCGCGGCCCTTGCTGGTGGCGTTGGAGGAGCCCATGCCGACCGAGTTGTCGTAGGCCAGCAGGGGGGCGTACAGCGCCGAGTAGGCGCTCGCGGTCGCACTGAGGAACAGCTCGGGGCTGTAGGCGTTGGCCCGCAGGTGCGGCAGGTCGACGACCATGGTCTGGAAGGCCTCGTGGCGACGGGGCAGCTCACCGGACTTGTCGGAGGCCGCGTAGGCGGCGTTGTACGCCTTCAGCGCGGCGTCGGTGTCGGCGCGGCGCTTGGTGACCTCGTTGTTCGGGTCCTGCTTGGTCAGCAGGGGTATGAGCGTCTTGTCGCGCTCGTTCTCCAGCGCCTCGGCGAGCTCGGTCGCGGCCTTGGCCAGCTCGGCGGTCTTCTCGGCGCGGGACGCCTTGATGTAGCCGTCGACCGAGGTGTTCACTCGCAGACCGCCGAAGACGAGACTGATGATCACGGGGATCAGCAGGATCGCGATCAGGCGGGTCGGCACGCGCCAGTTGCGCGGACGGAGGAAGTCGTACCGGCCGGCCTCGCCCTCGCCGCCCTGCGCGCCGCCCTTGCCGGGCGGTGAGGCGATGCTCGGGGGAGTCGGGGACGGTCCGGCCTGGGGGCGTTCCTCGGTGGGAGTGAACGCGGAGAATCCGGCCGGGCCCGCGGGGGTACCGTTCGGCTCGCTCTGGCGGGGCTCGGAGCGCCGCTGCGGGGCGGGTTGCTGCTTACGCCTCACTCGACAACTACCTCTCGGCCGACTGCCGGCCATGGATCAATCCAGCGCTACCCCCGGGCCCTGACCCGTCACCGGACGAACCGAGGCGAGAGAATCAGGGGTAGCTGGAATTTCAGCACGTGCAGGGATGGGGAACAAACAGCCGCTGTCGGGCGCCCGCGTCGGCACAATTCGGACAATCACCGACATGGCGGAGCAAAACCGTGGTGATCTGGCGCTGAGTGACGCTGATTCGCCACACTGCGTCATTGTTGATCACAAAATGCCTACCGAACTGTTATCCGCTGCTTATACACGGGTCTTGCGCGGGCCCCCGGGAGGACACCGGCCGGTAAGCGCGGCGGCCCCGTCGGCCCGTTGCGGAGACGGGCCCACGGGGCTGCTCGGTTCCGCTCGCCCGTGCGTCGGGCCGCGGGTCCGGGGACCCGCGGCCCGACGCCTCCGACTCAGCGGAGTCGGGCGAGCAGGGCGTGTTCGACGAGGGTGATGAGGGCGCTCTTGGCGCTGTCGCGGCGGCGGGCGTCGAGGGTGATGACGGGGGTGTCGGC
>NZ_JBVJYK010000072.1:0-4640 GCF_055600605.1 Kitasatospora sp. NPDC038210
TCGTCTTGCGCGGGGAACATGGTTCCCGCGAGGCGAGACGAGACGGTACGTCACGAGACGAGACGGTGCGGGTTGCCGTACGGGGGAAGGTCGTTTCCGTCACGGGGGATCGCCTCGGTAGCTCACGGGCGAGGTCTGTCCGCTGGCAATCATTCCAAGGGGGAACACATGTCGATACGCAAGCGTGCTCGGTCGGTCAGTACGGTGGCCGCGGTTTCCGCCGCGGTGCTGGCGGTCACGGCCGGTACGGCCAGTGCCAAGCCGGGAGTGCCGTACATCCGCTACGGCGCGCAGGGGCTGACGGCCTACTGCGTGCAGGAAGCCATCGACCACGCGCACATCAACCGCCGGACCAGCGCCGAGCTCATCTCGTCGGACGGCAAGTTCGGCCCGGCCACGCTGGCGGCACTCCAGCAGCTGCAGCGCGACTTCAACCTGGAACCCGATGGTGTGGTCGGCCCGGACACCGGCACGGTGCTGTGGCAGCAGATCGACGAGTCGATCCGGCAGAGCTACAACTGGGACACCGGCTTCGGGGCGTACGCAAGCTACTGCTACTACGTGCTGCCGACCCACAGCTGACGTCAGCGGCATCAGCACCGAAGGCGCCGGATCACCGGTTCGGTCGTCAGCCGCAGGCCCTGTCGTGGCGCGGTGATGAATCGAATGACCGTCCTGAACGACGGCCCCCGCTCGGGAAGGCCCGGGATCGCCCGGTGTCCGCAGACCGGCCCGCCTGATCCGTGGCCGACTCCGGGAACTGACAGGCTCGCAGATGCGCTGCCCGCGTCCTCGCAGGTGCCCGAGGCGGGGACCGCCGGAGCATTCGATGCTCCGGCAGGCCGGGTCGGTCAGTGGCTGGTCGGGCACGTGGTTCCTCGTGCCCGGGGGGACCGTGGAGCACGCGGAACAAGGAGAGGCTATGCCCGCCGGCAGGCTGTTTATCACGGTGGCAGGGATCGGAGCGGCCGTGGTGTCGGCTACCGGGTGCAGCAGTTCGGGGGCGGCCAGGAGCGGAGACCAGCAGACGCCGGTGGCGCCACCGGCGTCTGTCGTGGTGGCCCCGTCCAGGCCGTCGCTGCCCGTCGCGAGCGGCCCGGTCCTGCACGGCGTCATGCACACTGCGGGGGACTACGGCTTCCAGGCGCAGCTGATCAGCGCGAACACGAGCACCGCGCTGCCGGGGGTTCCGGTCCCGGTGGGCAAGACGGCGGTGCTGATCAGGGTGAAGCTCGGGTCCGATCCGGCGGACCGGACGAGTATCGTCCCGAACCACGAGTCGCTGGCGATCAAGTTCCCTGGCTGCAAGGACTGTATGTGGACCGAGGACGCCTCGCCCAACGTGCCGGAGAGCGACCTCCTCGACGGGACGAAGAGCGGCCGCACCCCCGAGGCGCTCGGGAAGATGGAGGCGAACATGCCGTACTACAAGTACTTCTGGCAGTTCGTCCCGGAGGGAACCGATCTGACGACCGCGCAGTGGTGCACCACCTCCACCCTGCCGGCCGAGGTCAAGTGCGCTCCGCTGGGCCAGGTGACCCCGCTCACGGCCCATCTGGCCGCGGACGACCTGAACTGACCCTTCCCGGCCAACGGTGGACGAGGACGCCCGTGAGCACCGGCAGCATCCGCGGGCTGCGCGACCTCGCGCGGGGACGGGGCCGTCGACGGGCCGGAGCCGTTGCGGGCCTCGGCACGGTGAGGTGGACCTGTCCGCAGTTCGCGACGGTGCGTCGTGGTGGATGATCGCTGCGTGAGTGCGACGTGGAGGGAGGGGCGGCGTGGCGTCCGGCCCAGGGTCTGCTTCATCAGCCGGAACGCATGCTCCGGGTCGAAACGGCGGAGGAACAACTGCCACCAGCGGTCCACCTCCGCAGGCGTGGCGCCGGCGGACGAACACCACAGCCAGACCGGCTTCGGGCCGCGATCGCCCGGCAGGCGCTCGACCTGCAGTCGCACCAACGTTCCGTGCAGGACGGGCAGTTCTTCCTCGGTGCGCTCCAGCCAGGGGCCTCGGTGGGTGAGCCGGGGGTGCATCCGGCCCCAGGCCATCGCCTCCGCCTTGCCGTAGCGGGTGGTGTCCGTAGCCGCGGTGACGTCGGGCTGGTGCCAGCTGGCCGAAGCGGCCGAGGAAGCCGGCGCGTCCAGTGCGGCGGTGGATGCGCTGGCCATGGGGGTCGCCGGGCCTCGGGTCGAAGTCCCGCTGCGGCGCGAGGGGTTGGTGATCGAAGTGCTTCCGCCCGACTGCGCGCAGATTGTGGCCCTGGTCCAAGAGAACACCGCCGGTGGTGGGCAGGGAGTGCGGGCCCGGGCGATGCGCGAGCATCTGGGCTGGCCGGCGAGTGACGCGAAGGAGCAGACCGCGCGGTTTCGGGCGAAGCGGCTGATCGAGCGGGGCTGGTTGAGCGAGGGACGGCCTGGGCTGTTCAGGCTGCGGACCGCTTGACGCGGCGGGGTGCTGGTCGGCCGGAGCGGGCCCGGCGGCGGATGGCCGGGATGCTCGCGGCCCACCAGGCCATCGCCTCGGCGCTGTCGATGCGGGTCTCGTGGTCCCGGGCGAGGCGCCGAGCCCGGATCAGGTGGGAGAAACTGCGCTCCACGACGACCGTGACCATCACCCGTGCCTTGGACAGCATGTTGACGAACACCGCAGCGGCTTAACTTCCTGGTCTTGCGTTTTCACCCGTCGCCGAGACCGACAACCCCGGCTGAACGACCAGGCGTCCCCGCACTGCCCTCCCGGCTGCCGCGCGCTCCTCGTTCTGCGGACCGGTCACCGGGGTCGAGGCGGTGGTGCCGGCTTGTGCGGCCGCACGGTGACAGGCCCCGGGGCCGGCCCCGACTCGGGCGGCGTACGGTGGACAGAGCGGGCGCTGCCGCCTGGCGGCGGTCGGTGCCATTCATCCCTGCCCGCACTCTCCGTTCTTGAGGAGGTGCGGGCAGTCGCGATCTCCGGCCTGCCGGAGGCGGCTGCTGCCCGGGGTCCCGCTGTGTGTGCGTGCTACGAGGTGAGGAGAACCAGGGCGAGGCTTCGGGTGAGGGGTCCCGCCGCAGGTTGCCGTCCCTTCCCCGAGTCGGTTCCCACCCGCGGGTGCCGGGGCCGGACTGAGCGGTGGCTCCGATAACGCGGGGTGAGCTCCTGGGCGAGGCGGTCGGCGGTGATGTGGGCCAGCTGTGCGTCCTGCGGGCGCAGGTCCCACCACTGTCCGTCCGCCGCCGTCCGCCCGGTCGCGGTGGTCAGCTCGGTGACCTGCGTGCACAGGTCCGCATCTGCCAGCTCGGCGTCCACTGCTGTCCGCCGGCTCATGCGCGTCCCTCGGCGAGGTCGGCTTCGTCCTCGAAGGGCAGGGGCCTCTTGGGCGGGATGTCGAAGACGGTGTCGGTCTCGGTGACGTCCAGCAGGCGGGCCATCCCGTCGGCGGGAGCGGCTACGCGGCGACCTGCCGGTCGGCGCGACCCCACTGGCGGGGTGCGCACACCAGACCGAGCAGGCATCCCGCTACCAGACCCGCACCGTGGTTGTTCCGCAGCAGGCACAGGAACAGCCCGCAGGCCGGGACGAGCAGGACGAACCACGAGGCCTGCCACTGCCCGCGTAGCAGGCAGTCCACGGCCAGCGCGCCCAGCAGGCCGCAGATGGCGACCGAGTCGCCGCCGCCGCTGGGTGACCAGGCCGCCAGGCTGACGACGTGGGCCGCCACGCCGGAGAGCAGGAACACCGCCAGGGTCCGCCCGCACCCGAGCACGGACTCGGCGACCGCCCCGATCACCAGCAGGGCCGAAAGGTTCATCGCGATCTGCGCCCAGCCCGAGGACTGCACCAGCAGCGCCGTCCCGGCCCGCCACCACTGACCGCCCGTCAGTGCACCGGGTCGGCGTTCCAGCTCACCGATCACCGACGGAGCCACGGACTGAACCACCGCCATCACCGCCATCACCACGAACAGCGCGGACGTGACCCACGGCCGACGTGCCCACGCCGTGCGGACCACCGCCACCACCTCGCCCGGCCCGCCGCCGTCCGAGGCCGCTCCCCCGACCAGTACCAACGTCCGCAGCCCCACACCCACCACCACGGCAGCGCTCGCGTACAACCCGATCACATGTGGCGACATCGCCCCACCCCCGTTCGAACACCCCGGGGCACACCGCCCCGGCCAATCACTCATCCTCCCGGTGCGACCTGGCCACCCACCAGGGCTGATGGTCACCGGGTGTGCGTGATCTCCGTCATGCCGGTCCGTCACGCTCGTGGGCGCCCGCGCCGGCTGTGACCAGCGATGATGTGGCTTTCCATGACCACGGGTTTCATCGAGGGCCGGGCGAGTTCAGGTGGCTCGGGGTGGACAAGCCCCTGGCCCGGTGTGGGCGTGCCATTCCTCCCTCACCGTGTCGATCCGGCTCACCGAGGACGTCTACGTCAGGCCGTGTTCGATTCCTGGCCTGGGCAAGCGCGGCCAGGGCCTTGAACAGAGGTACTCAACGACAACACCGCTGGGGTCCCGGTCGTGCCCGGCCGGGGTCGTCTGTGGGCTGCTGGTCGCTTGTCGGCAACGGCTCAAAACGGGCCGGTTCCAGCGGGTCAGTTGTGGGCCATCCGTTGGTCTCGCTGGATGGTGTGCGTCAGTCGTTGTCGTCGG
>NZ_JBVJYK010000073.1:0-4218 GCF_055600605.1 Kitasatospora sp. NPDC038210
GCACCCGCACCAGCCACTTCACAGCACTTCGCCCCGCCGACCAACCGGTCGGCGGGGCGAAGTGATCAGGACCCGCATTAACCAACAGCGTCCGCTGAGCGGTCCGGGCCCTCGTTCGCCCTGGCGGGCGAAGGCGGAGGATACGAGATTCGAACTCGGGTTGCCCCCAACACGCTCTTAATGGTGGAGTCGGGTATTGGAACTGTCCGAATGCATCAGCCATTGAGGACCCAAGCTGTGAACCCATCAGCGAGGCCGGCCGGGTTGGCGGCCGCGGTTCGGCGGGCGATGCCCTCGTAGTACTCCAGCTCATGGAGGATCACCGGCACGCTTCTGCCGACGGCCCTCTCGATCATGCCGGTCGCGTGGAGGTCGCGGGCGAGCCGGACGCAGGCTTGGTTGAAGCTGCCTTCGATCCGTGCGGCAATCGGCCCGACGATGGTCATCCAGTCGTTGGGGTCGGTGGGCCGCTCATACCAGAGCCCGAGTTCGGTGATCCATGTGCGGCGTGCTTCGGCTCCGGCGGGGTCAGCGGTGCGGTCACCGATCACAGCCAGCTCGTTCTGGAGCCAGAAGGCGTAGTTCCAGCGTGCTTCCGCTTCGTCGGAGGCTGCCGGGATGCTCAGCTGGAACTGGGTCTCGGTGTTGTAGCCGACGGTCAAGGTGGGCTTGCGCGGGTCGTCGTCCTCGTTGTCGATGAAGAAAGAGACGACGTAGACGTCGTCGGCTTCAGCAGCCGGGATGGATGCGAGAGCGTTCTCGGCGAGGTGCTGAAGGTGATTGTGGAACGTCATGGGTGGCTGGTCCTGTCGGTCGGTTCATGAACCCAGTCGTCGCAGTACTCGATGTGGATCTCGCGCGCTTCGCCGAGAATGCCGTCGTTGGAGTGGAACTCTGTGCAGAAGTACGGGTAGCTCGGGTGGACGGGGACGTAGCTGGGACCGTTTCGGGCAACGTCGAGGAAGTGCCGGGCGGTCTCCCTGAACACCTTCGCGCTGCCGGTCATGAACAGGGTCTCGGCGTGGAGGTGCTGGTGGAACAGGTCCCGGTTTTCGCGGTAGTGCCGCGCTTCGTGGTCAACGGCCCCCTCGATTTGTCCTGGGTCGGGCAGCGACACGGTCCGGGGACGGCCCGGCCCGAGTCGCCCGCGCACTGTCTTCCACTGGGAAGGCGCGAACTGGAGTGAGTGATGCAGAAGCACAAGGTCAAGCTGGCGCTTGCCGTCTTCGGGCAGCTCGCGGGCGGGGGCCCGGTTGCCTCGCATCGGCAGGTGGACCAGTGAGCGCGGTGAAGAGGCAGCGAGTGTCCATAGACCGCCGATTCGCCGCGCTGAGTCTTGATCGAGATAGGCGTCCAGGTGTCGATCGTGGTCGGCGAGCACGGCGCGGACTAGGGGCTGGGCTGGTCGTATGACCTTGAACTCCACGGATCCGAGGCGTGCTTGGTGGATCGTGATGGGTAGTTTCATCGGTTCTCCGGGATGCGGCGGCTGACGTCGGCGGCGTAGGCGGCACAGTCACCGGCGGAGGCCTTCTGCCACTGGACGGCGACTTGGATGTGGATGCCGAGCATGCGGGCCGGGATCGCGGCCGGGACTTCCTCGGCGAGGGCGAACAGGGCTGTGGACCGACGTCAACTGCTCTACCACGCAGTCGAGTTGACGGTCGACCGTCCGGCGGGACGACCCTGCCCGCCCCCGCCCGCCCGTCGCGGACGCGACCCGGGACCGACAGGCCCGATCAGCCGATCGGTGGTGCGAGGTACTCCAGCGCGTAGCCGTGGCCGTCGCCGTCGCCGGAGGGGGTCACGCGGGCGATCCCGGGTGAGTCGAGGTGGGCGCCGGCTACGAAGTGGTCGGGTCGGGTCAGTCGTTCGAGGAGGGCCGCCCGCGCGTCACGCGCCTGGGACTGGTCGCCGTCGAACTCCCAGGCCACGTTCGGCTGATCGAACTGGAGGGTGGGGACGTGGACGGTGTCACCCCAGACGAGAAGATGGTTGATACCGCTTCTGACGTCGTAGACGGTGTGACCGGGCGTGTGGCCCGGTGTCGGGATCGCGGTGGTCCAGTCGTTGATCGCGACCTTCCCTGACACGGGTACGACCCGGTCGCGGATCGGATCGAGCCGCCCCGTGAACACCGAGGCGTCGCCCGCGCCGATCCACACGCGTTCGAGGCCGGCGAACGCTTCCGAGCCGTCCGGAGCGACCAGTCCGCTCACGTGGTCCTCGTGCCGGTGGGTGATGGCCACATCGGTGATGCGCGCGCGGTCGACTCCCGCTTCGTCGAGCGCGTCGTAGATCAGTCCCATGGTGGGGTCGGGCCAGACGTCGGACGCGCCGGTGTCGACGAGAACCGACCGCGTGCCGTCGGTGACGAAGAAGGCGTTGACCGACAGCCGCAGGTTGCCGCCGGCCAGCGGGACCGTGGGCGGCAGCACGTCGAGCGCGCGCCCGTCCTCGCCGCGGAGCCGTGTCGGCGACATGTCGATGTACCCGTCTCGCAACGAGGTCACCTGTAGGTCGCCGAATTCGAACGTGGCGTGGTGCCGGCCACACGAGATCAAACGCATGGAACCCCTCCGTCATGTCGGGCGCACGTCGTGCGTCTCCTATAGGAGATCAGATCTCCTATAGGAGAACACTACACTGTGGGCAGCGCAGTACCCATCGATCGAGGAGCACGGTGGTCGAGCAAGACGGAAACGCGGCCGAACCGCAGCACGGTGACGACCTGGCCGGTGCGTTCGGCGGCAACGTGCGGCGGCGCCGCGAGGAGGCGGGCCTGACGCTGGAGCAGCTGTCCGAACGGTCGTCGGTCAGCCGGGCGATGCTGTCCAAGGTCGAACGCGGCGAGAAGAGCCCGACGATCGGCGTCGCGTCCAGGATCGCCCACGCGCTCGACGCATCGCTCTCGGACCTGATCGGTACGCCGGCGGCTGCCGCGCCCGGCGTCGCCCTCGTCATGCGCAAGACCGATCGCCCCGTCTTCCGCGACCCGGAGACCGGCTTCGAGCGGCACCTGGTGTCGGCGGCCCCGGGCGCGGGACGAGCCGAGATGGTCGTCCACCACCTTCCCCCGCACGTCTCCACCGGGCTGCTGCCCGCGTACCCGCCGGGTGTGGAGAAGCAACTCGTGGTACTCGAAGGCACCGTGACCGTCGCGATCGGCGGCATCAGCGAGACCCTGAACACGGGCGACTCCCTCTTCTTCCAGGCCGACACGGACCACGGCTTCGCCAACCCGACGAACGCCCCCTGCGAATACATCATGGTCATCTCGCGCAGAACCTGATCGGCGGCGGTGTGCGGGGCTCGACGAACCCGGCCCAAGCCCCCGCAGTGACCCTGACCCTGACCTTGACGCCTGCCGGCGAAGGCCGGAGGAGTGCCCGGCCACCCTTGCCGGGACGGCCGACCGGAACGCGGAACCCTCGGTCCGCTTCCGGCGGGATCGCGGATCTCAGAAGCTGTAGCCCTTCCCGCAGAAGGTGGCGGTGACCTTGTGCGGCTCGAAGTCCGGGAGCACCGAGTGCAGGTTGGTCACCTCCGGCACGATGAGCAGCAGGTCGATGACGAGCGCGATGATCAGCAGCGGCATCAGGGGCCGCGCCATGGCGTTCCGCCCCCGCACCGCGGCCCACAGCAGCACGGCGAGGAAGGGCGCGGCGAGTATGCCGACGGCAGGACCGGCCCATGCGGCGACCTGCGCGGACACGGGTATCGCGGGAGTGGGGACGCACACCAGTCCGCCGACGTAGTGGCCGTGGGCCCAGAACGCGTAGACGGTGCAGGCCAGTCCGACCGGGACGGCCAGGATCGCCATGGTGGTGAAGAGCGGCCACCGGTCGTTCGAGGACGAGCGGGCCGGAACGGTGGTGGAGTTGTGAGCCATCTGACCAGTGCCAATCGGGATCGGGTTGCTTGGGCCCCAACTTAGACTCCCGGCGGCCGCCCCGATCATCTCCCCCGACAAGCCGCGGGTCTCGTGATCGGACCCTGCGCCTTCCTGAGCCGGAACCTCCAACCGACCGGCCGCACCCGAGCCTTCGGCTCGCCGCACCGCCCCCGTCGTGGCGGGCGCCTCGGGCGGGTGCGGTGCGGCCGATCCGGCGTCCGTGCCCGGCTAGGGCACGTATTCGGTCGTGATCAATTTGTGCGATTCACCTTCGTAGTGGGTCCTGATCCGGTAGACCGTGGTGCGTGACGCGAGCGCAACTG
>NZ_JBVJYK010000074.1:0-4159 GCF_055600605.1 Kitasatospora sp. NPDC038210
AGGGGGGACCCTGTGGGAGAGTAGGACGCCGCCGAACAATCATTGCTGAAGAACCCCCATCCGGATTCCGGATGGGGGTTCTTCGCGTTTCCGGGCCTTTTCGGCCGTCGGTTCACTCGTCGTCGGACTGCGGTTCCTCCGTCGGCTGCTGTCCCTGCGCCTGGGCCGCGGGCCCGGCTGCCTCGGCCGTGGCTCCGGCTGTGGCAGCCGGTGCGGCGGGGAGTTCGGCGGTGCCCCAGGCCGGACGGTTGAGCCACTTGTCGGCGGTTGTGGTGAGGCGGGCGACGCCGGTGCCGTCCGGCCGCATGCTGTACAGGTCGGCGCCGGCGCCCGCGGGGGCCTGGGCGAAGACGATGGACTGACCGTCGGGGGCGAAGGCGGCGGCTCCGTAGAAGGCGTCGGAGGGCGCGGGGGTGAGGGCGCCGATGGCGGTGCCGTCGGGGTGGATGGTGTAGATGCCGCCGCCGGGGGCGTTCTCGGGGCCGGCCGGGTAGGTGGTGAAGAGGATCCGGGTGCCGTCGGGGGACCAGTCGGCGCGGTCGCCGGCGCGCAGTTCCCAGGGGGTGAGCTGACGGAGCCCGGTGCCGTCCGCGCTCACGACGTAGATGGCGCGGCTGTTGGCGGGCTGTCCGGTGGCACTGGTGCGGTACTCGAAGGTGAGCTGCTTGCCGTCGGGGGACCAGCTGGGGTTGCTGACCGAGCCGGAGTAGGGCTTGTCGTTGGTGAGGAAGGTGAGCCGCTGGACGTCGGTGCCCTCGGGGCTCATCAGGTAGAGGTCCGAGTACTGGGAACGGGTCTTGTCGGCCGGGTCCTGGGCCCCCCAGGTGCGGCTGAAGGCGAGCTGCTTGCCGTCGGGGGAGAAGGCGGGGGCGCGTTCGTCCTCGTTGGCGCAGTCGGCGCCGCCGCTGGAGCTGTCGCAGAGCTGGCTGATCTGGTGGGCGCCCTCTCCGGAGGTGGCGACCGTCCAGAGACGGGCGACGCCGCTCTGCGGGTCGGTTCGGTCGAAGGCGACGGTGGCGCCGTCGGGGGACCAGTCGGGGCGGTCGTCGCGCGCGCGGTCCGGGGGCTGGGTGATCTGGTGCTGGCCGCTGCCGTCGGGTGCGAGGGTGACGATGGCACTGGTGCTGCGGGAGGCGTCGGTGTAGGCCCGGCTGACGATCAGTCCGTTGTGCGCAGTGACTGCGGCGGGTGCTCCCGCTGCTGCGTCGACCACGGCGGACGTCGGCTCGGGGGTCGCGGTGGGGGACTCCGGCCGGATCTCCGCGAGGGGGATCTCCCCGGGCTCGGCCCCGCAGCCGGTGAGCAGCGCACCCAGAAGCAGAAGGCCCGCACCTGCGCTTGCGCGGGTGCGGGCCCTGCTCGTGGGTGACTGCCCTGTGCCGGTGATCCGTGCCATCTCCGCCTCCGACCTCTGCGATCCTTGCCGACCGCATCGACGTGTGCCCCCGTCGCCGATTCAGGACGAAGGCCCCTGAAAGGAGCTGTCACTGTGTCAGAGGGAGGGTGTCGAGCGCCGGGCGACACGCGACGGATCGCGTTCGCTCGGCCGCACGGAGTAACCCTGCGGAGTGACCGCGGGGAACAACCGTGCGGAGGACCGGGCCGGAGTGCGGACGGAGCAGCGGGAGGCGGGAGGGGTCAGCCCCGGGCGGCGCGGCGCTCGGCCTTGGCGAGGGCCTCCGCCTCGTCCTCGGCCTCGGCGACCTCCAGGGTGGGCGCCGTTCCGCCGAGCTGGGCGGGCAGCCACCAGGTGTCGTCCGGGCCGGAGGGCTTGCCGGGGTACTCGCGCTGGGCCTGGTCGAGCATCTCGCTCATGGCAGCGCGGAGTCTTCTGGTGACCATGACGGGCTTGTCGTCCGGCCCGAGGTGAATCGGTTCGCCGATCATGATCGTCACCGGCACGTGGCGCTTGGTCAGGGTCTTCGGGCGGCCCTTGGTCCAGAGCTGCTGGGTGCCCCAGAGGACGACGGGCAGCAGCGGTGCGCCGGAGTCGGCGGCCATCCGGGCGGCGCCGGTCTTGAACTTCTTCAGCATGAACGAGCGGCTGATCGTCGCCTCGGGGAACACCCCGACGACCTCGCCGGCCTTGAGGGCGCGCACGGCGGCCTCGTACGCGGGCTGGCCGTCGGTGCGGTCCACCGGGATGTGCTTCATGCCGCGCATCAGCGGGCCGGAGATCCGGTGCTTGAAGACGTCGTCCTTGGCCATGAAGCGGGTCTTGCGCTGGCCGCCGCGGTAGGCGCCGAGGCCGGCGAAGAGAAAGTCCAGGTAGCTGATGTGATTGCTGACCAGTACCGCTCCCCCCCTGGCGGGGATGTGTTCGGCGCCCACGATCTTGATCCGCACGTCGAGCGCGCGGAAGGCGGTGAGTGCGGCGCCGATCACCGGCGGGTACACGAACTCTGCCACGGTCAGTCCTGACTTCCACGGGCCGGAGCCCGGTTCGGCGGGGTCCCGCGACGTTGCGCGGCCGGTGCCGACCGGAGCACGGCACGCCGCGGCGGTCACGGGTGATTCACGGAGATGATCCCCCGAACGAGTGCCTGCTGTCACCTGAGGCGTGCGGTCAAGCCGATTTTCCCGGTGTGATCTCCGTGATGAATTGCTGCGGGAACTTTTCCGCTGCCCGGGCCTGGCTGTCGTGGGGAGCGGGCCGCAGGGGGCGGGCCGGTGGTGGCGGCCGGGTCAGGCCCCGGCGGTGAGGCGGCCCTGGGCGCGCCGGACGACCGGGTAGAGCTCGCAGCCGACGCAGTAGCCGAAGGCGGCGTTGAGGAAGGCGGCGGCGAGGCCGGCCGAGGTGGCCAGCAGGCCGAGCCAGGTCACCCCGGTCACGTGCCCGAGCACGCCGATCGCCGCGAACACCATGAGGATCCCCTGGCCGAAGCGCAGCGGCCGCTCGTCCTCGGTCTCGGACGGCGGGGCCAGCCGGGGCAGGACGAGGATCCGGAAGATCCAGTCGTACGGGGAGAGGCGTAAGCCGCCGAGGGCCCCGAGGGCGAAGACGACGGCCTGGCCGGCGAGGAGGGCGCTGCTGCCGGTGAGGAGGACGACGATCAGGACGGCCGAGGTGAGCGCGGCGGAGAAGCGGGGACCGCGGGGGTCGGTCTGCACGGGGGCTCCGGAGGGGTCGCGACGGGCGGCAGCGGCGGGCGGTGGCGACTGGGGCGTCAGCGACTGCGGAGGTCGATGGCCCGGCCCGGGGCGGTGACGCGGCGGGCGGTCGGCAACGGCGGTGAGGAGCGCTCGGAGTCCACCGGCCGATCGTACGCGGCCCGCCCCGGGCGGTCGACCGTCTTTCGGGGGCCGCCCGGGCTGGCGCAGACTGGGGGGATGACCGGGCTGGTGGTGTGCGTCGTCGTGCTGGCGCTGGCGACCACGTTCGGGCTGCTGCGGGCCTGGCACGACGGAAGGATGAGGGTGGGCTCCAAGGACGGGACGGTACGGCTGTCGGAGGCCGAGCTGGGCGGGCCGCTCGGCTCGCGGGCGACGCTGGTGCAGTTCTCGACGGTCTTCTGCCAGCCCTGCCGGGCCACCCGGCGGGTCCTCGCCGAGGTGGCGGGCATGGTCGAGGGGGTCGAGCACGTCGAGGTGGACACCGAGGCGCGGTTGGAGTTGGCCCGTCGCCTGGAGATCCGGCGGACGCCGACCGTCCTGGTGCTGGACGCGGACGGCCGCGTGGTGCGCCGGGCGGCGGGGCAGCCGCGCAAGGCGGACGTGATCGCGGCGCTCGGTCAGGCGGTCTGAGGAATCCCCGTCGGGGTGTCGACCCGTGGCTGCGGTTCCCCGCCGGCGCGGAATCCGGTCGCGGTCGGTCCGCCCCGTCGGGTGGAGTCGGCCCCCGCCTGGGGCAGGATGGGCGCAGGCGGCGGGCGCGGTTGCCCGGCGTAAGCTACTGGCCAGTAGTGACCACTGGGCTACCGGCGAGTATGCTGCCAGGAAGTTCCGGACCGGCACGGGAATTCGCTGCCCGGAGCGGGTGTGTTCCGTGTTCGCGCCCGCTTGCACAGCCGCAGCCGCCGGACGAGACCAGTACAGGAGACAAGGCCGTGAGCTTGAGGATCGTTGTCTGTGTGAAGTACGTGCCGGACGCGACGGGTGACCGTCGTTTCGCGGACGACCACACCACGGACCGGGAGGGCGTGGACGGCCTCCTGTCGGA
>NZ_JBVJYK010000075.1:0-3471 GCF_055600605.1 Kitasatospora sp. NPDC038210
GGCCCGGCCGTCACGAGATCCTGGAACCGAGTCCGTGTCGCAAGAACCAAAGCCGGACAGTTGGGGGGAATCCCCTATCGAACACCCTCTGACAGGGCGGCCCGGAGGGGACTCTGCGGCTCGGGGCGCGGTCGCGGCCGTCGGCGGGGAGCCGCCGACGGCCGCGGTCAGGTGCGGCTCAGCACTGGGGGCGGCGGCCGTGGTTGGCCCCGCGCCTGGCCCGTGCCTTCTTCTTGCGGCGGCGCTTCGACGACATGGCCACTCCTCTCGCAACCGGGGACCCCCGGTCTTCCACCGTTCCACACCCGGCCCGCGCCCGCTCGACGGGCCGGGTGCGGACGGTGGCCGGCCGCGCGGGCCCGCCGCTCGGAACGTGCCGGGTGGTCGACCGACTGCGTGGTGTGCGGCCGGTAGTGATCTTCGCGGACGTCGCGACCGCGAAGATCACCGTCATGCGTGCCGGTCGGCACCGCCCGGACGGGAGAGGCGACCGGTGGACCGTTCGGGCGGTGCACCCCCACGTGTCTGCCGGTCGTGGGTTTGGGGCGTTCGCAGTTCCGGAATCCTGCGCCCCGGAAACGTTGCTCTCCACACGAAGGGAATCGATGTCGTGAAGAGGACCATGCAGAGGGTGCTGCTGCTCTCCGCCGTCACCGCGACGGCGGCCGCGGTCGGCGTCGCCCCGGCGCCCCTCGCCCAGGCCCGCACCGCACTGGCCGCCTTCCCGCAGCTCGGCATCCGGTTCGTCGCCGACGGGGACCCCGGCCAGTGCGGCGGACGAACGGGCGACCAGTGGAAGGACACCCTAACGGCGACCGAACCGATCCGCTTCGACACGGACTCCCGCCCCGGCGGCTGTCAGCTCGCGTTCGGCATCTACGACCCGGACGGTCTCCTGGCGGGTTCGTCCTTCACCTACACCTTCCAGGCCACCCCCGGCGGCGACCCCGCCCAGTGCGGAAACCCGGGCACCCACGAGATGCCGATCCGGGCGGCCCGGACCTTCGGCCCCACCATCCGGATCGACACCGACAACCGGCCGGGCGGATGCGATCTCACGTTCGCCCTGTCGAGTCCGAACGGGTTGCTGGGAGTCAACTACTACTCGGACGGCAACCGCGCCCAGTGCGGGGACGCCGGCCCGGATCAGGGCCTCTTCAGCTATGTGAACGGCTACACCACGGCCACCGTCCGCATCGACACCGACGACCGCCGCGGCGGCTGCGGGCTCCAGCTCGAACTCCGGCTGCAGTAGCAGCGGGGGCTCGGCCACCGCCCGCCGAGCACCCGTCAGCGATGAGGCGTGGCCGGGCGTGCCCTCATCAGGCGCGGGTCTCCAGGGCGGCGCGCCAGGCGGGGCTGTCGACGTAGTGGTTGTCGAAGCGCTCGGAGGAGGCGGCGATGGCCGCCGGCGGGGTCTCGCCGCGCATGACGCTGCCCAGCAGGCGCAGGTAGTCGAAGCGGTCCATGCCGGGGGTGAACATGAAGAGCACGTCGGCCTCGGAACCCTGGGCGGCGGCGAAGGCGTGCGGCGTGTTCGGGGGCACGGCGAGGAAGTCGCCCGCGCCGAGGACGGTGACCTCCTCGCCGATCAGCACCTCCAGGGAGCCGCTGATCACGAAGAACAGCTCCCAGGCCCGGGTGTGGAAGTGCGAGGGGGCTCCGGCGGCGCCCGCGGAGAAGGCGGAGCGGTAGACGGTGAAGCCGCCCTGGCCCGGGTCGGTCTCGGCGAGCAGGGTCATGGTGGCGCTCGGGTCTGCGCAGGTCTCGGCCTGGGCGCAGCGGGTCAGGATCGGGGCGGCGGTGGCGGTGTTCTTCGTCGTCGTCATGTGATCAATCTATGGCCGAATAGACCGATGATCATGTGGCAATCGGTGGCTGCTTCCATGGGTCAATTCCTCGCGCTCACCCCCCGCACGCGGCCCCGCACGGCCCCGCCCCGCGCCGGACGTCCGGCGCGGGGCGGGGCGGGCGGGTGCTCACCTGCGGATGAAGCCGATCTCGACGGAGGAGAGGAATGGCTGGACGCCGACGCACTGCCAGCCGACCGCCTCGACGTTGCGGATCATCACGTCGAGCTCCTTGCGGATCTTCTTCATCGTCGCGCCGGGGTGGCGGAAGTCGATGTCCAGGACGGCGACGAAGGTGGCGTCACCCTCGTTGAACGCGGTCCTGGCGTCCGCGACGAGCTTCTGCATGCGCCATGCGTGGATCAGCCCCATGGTGGTCTCCCCCTGGACGGTCGGGCGCGGTCTCACTCCTCAGGGTGCCCGCCCCGTCCTCTATTTGACCCTCCGTCAGCAAACGATCTCCGCCGGAGGGCGGCCGTCCGGGGAGCGGTCAGTCGGGGAGGTTCCCGTTGCCGCCCAGGTTCGCCACCATGCGGCGCAGCACGTTGACGGTGGTCACGAAGTCCTCGGGGGTGATGCCCTCGTGGGTGCGTTCGTGGATGCGCAGGTTGCGTTCGCGGGCGCGCAGGCGGGCGGCTTCGCCGTCGTCGGTGAGGGTGAGGGTGGTGTCGGCGTGCTCGGTCAGCCAGCCGCGGGCGATCAGGTCGTCGAAGACGGCGTCGAAGGCGGTGTCCTGGTCGTCGTAGGGGGTGAGCCGTTCGATCAGGGTCGCCCGGTTCCAGCCGCCGGGCCTGCCGGCGACGTGGTTGAGCGTCCACCAGTGCGGCTGGGTGAGGCCCTCCACCGCCAGTTGCTCGCGCAGGCCTCCCACCACCCGGCGGTAGGCCTCGCCGCTCCACGCCCCGATGGGCTGGGCGGCGATGACCTCCGGCGTGTACGTCTTGATCGTCATGTTCCGTGCTCCTTCGGCTCGACCGGTGCTCCGTGAAGGATCGTCAGGATGCGATCGACCGTAGGACTTCAAGCCTCCTTGAGGTCAATGCGGCCGGGCCCGGAAATCGGTCGCCGCTGCTCGTCGCGTCCGGTACGGTCGCCGAGCCGTTCGATGTCGTACGGAAAGCAGGATGTCCACATGGCGTGTCGGATCAGTGAGCTCGTGCTGGGTTGCCGCGAACCCGAGGTGCTGGCGCGGTTCTGGTGCGAGGTCCTGGACTTCGTCGTGCTCGGCCGCGAGGACGACGGCTCGATGGAGATCGGGCCGCGCGAGGGCTTCGGCGGTGCGCAGCCGACGCTCTTCCTCAGCCGCCGGGACGCGCCGGAGCCGGGCAAGTCCCGGCTGCACATCGACGTCAACGCCACCGACCGCGATCAGGACGCCGAGCTGGAACGCCTGCTGGAGCTCGGCGCCCGCCCGGCCGACATCGGCCAGACCGGGGACGAGCACTGGCACGTCCTGATGGACCCGGAGGGCAACGAGTCCTGCCCACCCCGCTCCCGCGATGCCGTAGGACTGCGACAACAGCCGTCAGTGCCTACGGGTGGGCGTTCTTGACCGTGGGCTGCGTCTTCTGGTTGTAGATCTCCTTGCCGTTCGTGTCGTAGGCGTGGACGTAGGGGGTCG
>NZ_JBVJYK010000076.1:0-2714 GCF_055600605.1 Kitasatospora sp. NPDC038210
GTCAGCCCACCCCCATCCGCATAGCGCATACCAACGGGATAGCGCGCAAATGATGGTCAGTCAGCTACACAAACAGGCCAATCACCTTGAAGAGCTGATGTCAGTATCCGAACGATCCGAACCCCGGACGACGAACAGTTCACCGACCTGGCCCTGCAGGCCAGTGACTCCGGCCACTCCACGGAGAAGACAGAGAGCCTTACTAGCACTCAGCACCACCCGTTCTGGGACGAAACCACTCACCGCTGGACCGCAGCCTCGGAGCTGCGCCCGGGGGACGAAGTCCGTACTGGGAATGGCCAAACCCTTGTCGTTCGGGAGGTGCGAAACTACAACACCCCTCCGCAGCCCGCCTACGACCTGACGGTCGCAGACATCCACACGTACTATGTAGTTGCGAGCGAGACTCCAGTTCTTGCCCATAACGCCAACTACAAGTGCGTTGTCGAGAACCAAGGCGGTCGATTCGGTGACATGGATCCCGGAACTCCTGGCGATGGACTCACGCCTCACCATATGCCCCAGGACGGCCTCGGCTTCATGCCGAGGGATGAGGGTGGGGCGGTTGTCATGAAGCACGCAGACCATCTGTTGACGCGGACCTGTGGGACTAAGGGTAGGATCACAAAGGCGGCGGAAGCAGGTCTCTCTTTCCGGCAGGCCCTGGCGCGCGATCTCTGGGACATGCGACGAATTGGTCAGCAAAAATATGGAGACCCCAGCTATTTTAACGCTGGCATCACCGCCATGCTGGACTACTATTATGAAAATCGAGTGCTGAAGCAACTGCACGACTGATTTGTCTCAAGTCCATTGCGGCCACCTTTATGCTTTGGGGTGGCCGCAATGGCTTCAATAATTCACGTCGGGCTTGGCGCGCCGCTGCGATTCTATCCGACATTGACTGAGCCGAGGAGCTGTAGTGTCAGTTCGCCCCGAAGTAGAAGCACTTGTGACGGCTGGCCAATTTCCTTCTGAAGATGCCACTTTGGAGGCAATTGAGGCGACTCAGATGTTGCTTGAGCGCGTCGATGGGCCTGTTACTGATGAGGAGGCTCAGGCGCTGTCTAAGCTGTTTGGTCGAGATAACTGCTTCGGGCTCTCTTGGTCACTTCTCCATCTGATTGAAACTGCGCCAGGTGCAAAAGTTGCTAAGTATGAATCGGGATCGCCGAACCTCTGGATTGACTTGCTGAATTCGAGAGTCTCCGTGGGGAATTCGTAATTTATTGACCGAGAGTCAGGCTGGATATAGTTGGCGTGCTTCTCCCTAATAGATTGCTGGTGAATTATCAAATGATTCCGCGTGCTTTTTGGGATTTGCCTCACTGGGGATCTTTCCCAAGGTTTAGCTCGATCGTCTAGAAGTCTGATGAAGATGTTGAGTTCTGGCCCCACCGCGTGAGCGGTGAGGACAGACTCGCTCCGGACGCTCGACATCCTCGCCCGCCGACAGCACGAGCGCTGTTCCTGCACCCCGGAGCAGGCCGCCAGCTGCGCTGCGGTCTCTTCGGCGCCGACACTGGGCGGTGGCGACGTCGGTTGAGTCATGCCGAACATGATGGCCGGTCAGCAACCGGCCCGGAGATCGACCACATCGAGTTCGACTGGTGACCAGCCCACCGTGCTCCCTGCGATTCCGGGGCAGTGGGATCCCGAGACGGGGGGAAGGTGTGCACGGCTACGGCTGTGCACGCCTCCCCCCTATCTCGGGATCTCCCCGATGGGTTCCCGGGTCATTCCCTGGCAGACGGAATTACCTGATGGGCAGTCAGCAGGTGGATGGTGTCCGGGTGGTGCAATTCCATGCTGTGCTGGGTCTCCTGGTGTATCAGCTGGGAAGCTGTGGCGCTGAGAGGCCGTTGTCGTATAGATCGTGGGAGACGTCGGTTCGAGTGTGGCCACACGGCTGGGTGATATTTCCTCGGGGCGCGTATGAAGGCAGGGCCTCCTGTCCAGCTCGGGATTGTCGAAGTCCAAACGAGCAGGCCAGGAGGCCCTGTGTCGCAGTCTTGCGTTCCCGTGCCAGTGTCGTCCAACTCGGCTACCCGGTCGTGTGATTGTCTCGCTCATCGGTTCGGGAACGCGGGCGACCGTGCGGACCGTGTGCGCCGCTACGACTCGGACATGACGGACGCCGAGTGGGCCGTCGTGCGGGACACGATGCCGATCCCGCCGTGGCTGCAGGGACGGGGCGGGCAGCCCGAGAGCTACTGCCACCGCCAACTGCTGGACGCAGTGCGCTACCTGGTCGACAACGGCATCAAGTGGCGGGCGATGCCCGCGGACTTCCCCGCGTTTATGTGGAATCTGACTTGTCAAGGTCATTGGCAGTGCCAGCGACTGCCGGCCCGCACTCGGGGGGAAGGTGAGCGACGACCAAGGCGACTGCGTCACGCGGGTTGTCAGCCTCTCCGATGTCCGCTTGTCCTTGAGGTGAGCGAGTCTTCCACCAGGTAACGCGGTATCTCCCGTCCACGGGAGTAAGAGGCCGTTGTCGTATAGATCGCGGGAGACGTCGGTTCGAGTGTGGCCACACGGCTGGGTGATATTTCCTCGGGGCGCGCATGAAGGCAGGGCCTCCTGTCCAGCTCGGGATTGTCGAAGTCCAAACGAGCAGGCCAGGCCACAGGGCCGTTTCAAAGTCTGGTGATCTTGTGAGTGTGCTGGTCAGGCGATGCCGAGGAGGTCGAGCGGGCGGCTGAAGGGTTCGT
>NZ_JBVJYK010000077.1:0-1928 GCF_055600605.1 Kitasatospora sp. NPDC038210
CTCCAGCTGGAGCCGCGGGTGGCGCGGGGCTGCACGACGCGCCGTCCGGTGGGCACGGTGACCGGCTCGCCGTCGGCGTCGAGCACCGGCAGGCCGTGGCGGTCGGTGAGCTCCTTCATCTCCTCCACCAGCACGGTGGAGTCCATCGAGCGGGCGTGCTTGCGGCAGGTGCGGGCCAGGGCCTCGGCCTCGCTGGCGGTGACCCGGATCGGCTTCTCGGCCTTCTTCAAGCCCTTGTAGCCCCAGACCCGGCCGGTACCAGGGGAGTTGCCGTCCTCGTCCTCTTCGAGGGCAGTGTCGATCCAGCCTTCGGGCAGGCCGCCGGCCGCGTCGATCTCGGTGATTTCGGCCTTGGCCTGCTCGCGCCACTGGGAGCGGTGGGAGCCCTTCTTGCCGGACTCCTCGCGCTCGGCGGCCTTCCACTCCTCCGGCATGTCGTCCTGGTAGCGCTTGGCGTTGAACTGCCCGTGCTTGGCGAAGTACCGGGCGGCGGTGGCGGGGTCGGTGATGCCGTGGGTGGTGTCGTAGTCGACGCCGGTCCCGGCGGTCAGGTGCTTGGCCGCGTCGGCGGCGATGTGCTCGGCGGCGTGGGCGCACGGCTGGTCGGGGCCGGGCAGGTGGGCCTCGGCCTCGGCCCGGGTGCGGCGGGTGCCGGCCTTCTCGTGCTCCTGGCGGTGCTTGGCGACCTCGTGCGGGCAGCGGCGGGCGTAGGCGTGCCGCTCGACAGCGGCCTCGCGGACGTCGTGGCGGCCGGGGCAGCCGGTCTCCACCGGCTCCTGCACGACGAGCGGTTCGCCGGTCTTGCGGTCCTTGCCGATGACGGCGGGCACGGTGAGCACCTGGCCGTGGTCGTCGCGGGCCTGGCGGAGCGGGGCGCACTTCCCGCCCTTGAGCGAGGCCGGGCAGGCCGGGGAACCGTAGGCGATGTGGGTCCACACCCGGGACAGCCAGGTCTTGTAGGTGCAGCCCGCGCCGACCGGGCGGATGCCGCGCTCGGGGACGCGGGCGCGGCCCTCGGGCTCGCACATGAAGATGTGCACGTGGGGCGCCCCGCGCCGCTGGAACTCGAGCTTCCAGACGGCGATGATCCGGTCGCCCTTCCACATCTCGGTCTCGACCGAGGTGATGCCGGCGGCCTTGAGCTCGGCCTCAACGTCGTTCGATCGGGCGACGTCCGACACGGACGGGAGTTGACGGGCCTTGATCCGGGCGGCGAGCCGGATGCGGTCGACCACCGCGTTGGAAACCTTCTTCCCGTCCTCGTTGAAGTAGGTGGTGACCGGCGTCAGCCGTCCCCAGGCGCGCTCGTGGTAGCGCCAGAACTGGTCCATGTGCTCGTGGAACACCCGGCCGTCCGGCACGACGGACAGCCAGTCGTCACCGTAGGTCAGCGTGTGGATCGGCACCTGCCGGTCACCGGCCCGCGCGATCAGCGGCGTGTAGTCCAGCGCGGCCAGGGTGTAGGTCATGCGGTTGCGGGCCTTGTTGGACAGGCCGAAGATCCGTCCGCGGACCGTGGGCTCGGGGAAGTCGGCGTCGGGGTAGAGGCGGGCCTGCTCGATGACCCGCTCCCACCAGCCCTCGCGGTTGCGGCGGGTGGCCGCGTCGCCGAGCCCGTCGAGGTAGGCCGGTTCCAGCGGCACCGCGAGCTGCACGTCCTCGTGCTCCTGGCGGGCCGCCTCGGCCTCGGCCGCGAGCTCGGCGGCGGTCGGGTCCTGCCCGGCCTGCTGGCGGGCGCCGACGGCCCTCACGGCCTCGGCGAAGACGTGGTCGGCGTAGAGCGCCTTCACCGACGCCTCGCGGCGCTGGCAGGCTCGCAGGGCCGCTCGCTCCTTGGCCTGGGAGTCGTGCGAGCCGATCCGGACGGCGCCGGGGCTGACGTACAGGGTCCACTCGATCGACTGGCCGCCGTCCCAGTGCGCGGCGGC
>NZ_JBVJYK010000078.1:0-1857 GCF_055600605.1 Kitasatospora sp. NPDC038210
GTGGCGGAGCAGCTGCCCCCGTACATGGTGCCGGCGGCCTTCGTGGAACTCGACGCCTTCCCGCTGACCGCCAACGGCAAGCTCGACAAGCGCGCCCTGCCCGCCCCGGACGGGCGTGCCCTGGCCCTGGGCGGGGAGTTCGTCGCCCCCGACGGTCCGGTGGAGGAGCTCGTCGCGGCGGTGTGGGCGGACGTCCTGGGCATCGAGCGGGTCGGCGCCCACGACAACTTCTTCGACCTCGGCGGCAACTCGCTGCTGGCCCTGCGCCTGGTGTCCCAGGTGCAGGAAGCGATCGACATCGACCTTCCGGTACGGCAGGTGTTCGACCAGCCGACCGTGGCCCGGATGGCCGACCAGGTCGAGGCAAGGCTCAGGGCGGAGCTGTCGCAGACCGGCGACTCCGCAGTGAACGCGAACGGCACCATGGACGCCGAGGAGACGAAAGCATGAGCGCCGCAGACAGCCAGCGCCAGGACAGCCGGCGCCAGGACACCGCCGACGACGTCAGCACCGAGCAGCTGCGGGCCGAGCTGCTGCGCCGCCGGGCCGCCGGCCGCGCGGGCAGCAGCCGCACCGCCATCCCCCGGGCCGACCGGTCCGCCGCCCTGCCGCTCACCTTCGGCCAGCAGCAGCTCTGGTTCCTGCACCGGCTGGACCCGACCAGCCCGGAGTACCTCGTCCCGCTGCTGCGCCGGCTCCGCGGCCCGCTCGACCGCGGGGCCCTGGACCGGTCCTGGCAGGAGCTGCTGGACCGGCACGAGGTCCTGCGCACCCGGTACGGCCTGGCGGACGGCCGGCCCGTCCAGCTGATCGACCCGGCCGCGCCGCTCGACCTCCCGCTGACCGACCTCACCGGCCTGCCCGCCGACGAGCGCGAGGCGCGCGCCACCGAGCTGGCCGAGGCCGCCGTGGCGGAGCCCTTCGACCTGGCCGCGCAGTGGCCGGTGCGCGGCTCGCTGATCCGGCTCGCCGAAGACGACCACCTGCTGGTCGTGGTGTTCCACCACATCGCCTGCGACGCGTGGTCGACCCGGGTGTTCGAGGAGGAACTGGGCGCGCTGTACGGCGCGTTCACCGCCGGCCAGGCGTCGCCGCTGGCTCCGCTGCCGGTGCAGTACGCGGACTTCGCGGCCTGGCAGCGGGACCGGGTCACCGGGGACGAACTGGACCGGCTGCTCGGCTACTGGCGGGAGCGGCTGGCCGGGCTGGAGCCGCTGGAGCTGCCCGCCGACCGGCCCCGGCCGGCCGTGCGCGACTGGCGCGGCGCGGCCGTTCCGGTGGAGGTCCCCGCGGCGCTGGCCCAGCGGCTGGACGCCTACTCCAAGGAGCGGGGCGTCACCCTCTTCACCACGCTGCTGGCCGCCTTCGACGTGGCGCTCGCCCGGCACACCGGCCGGGAGGACATCGCGGTCGGCACCGTCGTCTCCGAGCGCAACCGCCCGGAGCTCGCCCGGATGATCGGGTACGGCGTCAACAC
Organism: Kitasatospora sp. NPDC038210; assembly: GCF_055600605.1. Taxonomy (NCBI): domain Bacteria; kingdom Bacillati; phylum Actinomycetota; class Actinomycetes; order Kitasatosporales; family Streptomycetaceae; genus Kitasatospora; species Kitasatospora sp. NPDC038210. The sequence continues at coordinate 1,478 of NZ_JBVJYK010000078.1, forward strand.
CCTGGTGCTGCGCGAGCAGTGGACGGGCGAGCCGTCGTTCGCCGAGCTGCTGGACTCCGTGCGGACGACCGTGCTCGACGCCTTCGACCACCAGGAGGTGCCGTTCGCCCGGCTGGTGGACGAGCTGAGCCCCGAGCGCGACACCTCGCGCACCCCGCTGTTCCAGGTCGCCTTCACCCTGCACGAGTCCGTCGAGGGTCTGCTCAACCTGCCCGGGATCGACACCGAGGTCGTCGAACTGCCCTGGCGGACCGCGAAGTTCGATCTCGCGATGCAGATCGAGACCACCGTGGGTGGTGGTCTTCGGGGTCAGGTGGAGTTCGCTTCGGCGTTGTTCGACCGGGTGTCGGTGGAGGGTTTCGCGGGTCGGTTCGTGCGGT
>NZ_JBVJYK010000079.1:0-1683 GCF_055600605.1 Kitasatospora sp. NPDC038210
GCGGATGCGGCTGACCAGCCGGGTCGCGAGCAGGGAGTGCCCGCCGAAACGGAAGAAGTCGTCGTCGATCGACACCGACTCCACGCCCAGGGTCTGCGCGAACAGCCCGCACAGCACCTCCTCACGCGGCGACCGCGGCACCCGACCCCCGGCCTGCTCCGGACCGTACTCCGGCACCGGCAGCGCACGACGGTCCAGCTTCCCGTTCACCGTCAACGGCAACGCATCCAACACCACGAACGCCGACGGCACCATGTACTCCGGCAACCGGCCCGCCACGAACTCCCGCAGCCCATGCAGGTCCTGGACGTCAGCGGCTTGACCATCCGAAGCGACGACATACGCCACCAGACGCTTGTCCCCCGGCTCGTCCTCACGCACCACCACCGCAGCCCGAGCCACCCGCCCGTGCGCGACGACCGCGGCCTGCACCTCACCCAGCTCGATCCGGAAACCCCGGACCTTCACCTGATCATCAACCCGGCCCACATACACCAGCTGGCCATCGGCATTCCACCGCGCCACATCACCCGTGCGATACATCCGCACACCCACACCACCGAACGGATCGGCAACAAACCGCTCCGCCGTCAGATCAGCACGCCCCCAATACCCACGCGCCAACACCACACCCGCGACATACAACTCACCCGCCACACCCGGCGGAACCGGACGCAGAGCACCATCCAGCACATACACCCGCGTATTCCAGAACGGACGACCGATCGGCACCGCACCCGAACCCACAACCTGACCAGGCTCGATCCGGAAGTCCGTGCAATTGACCGTCGCCTCCGTCGGACCATACGCATTCACCACCACCACACCAGGATTCGACGCCCGCCACGAATCCAGCGCCTCACCCACCAACGCCTCACCACCCGTGACCAACATCCCCGACGCAGACACCCCCGCCGGCAACACCTCCAACAACCCCAAATGCGACGGCGTCACCTTCATGAACGACGGACGACCGAACTCCCCCGCCCGCTCATCCAACTCCGCCAACACCACACACCCACCACTCACCAACGGCGCATACAAACCCGTCACCGACAGATCGAACGCCACCGACGAATGCAACAACGACAACCCCGCCGCATCCCCGTACACCTCACGAGCACGCACCAAATACGCACCCACCGAACGATGCTCAACCACCACACCCTTCGGCCGACCCGTCGAACCCGACGTGAAAATCACATACACCGGATGCGACAACGACAACCCCACCCGACGATCCACATCCGACACCACAGCATCCGAAAAACCGGACACATCCAGCATCGACGGATCATCGATCACCAACAACGGACACGCATCACCGAACACCTGCGCCACCCGCTCCGCCGGCGACCCCGCATCCACCGGCACATACGCACCACCCGCCTTCACCACACCCAACAGCGCCACCACCAACTCCACCGACCGCGGCAGCACCACCCCCACGAACGACTCCGCACCAACCCCCCGCCCGATCAACCACCGAGCCACCCGGTTCGACCACGCATCCAACTCCCGATACGTCAACGACCGCCCACCAGCAACCACCGCCACCGCATCCGGCGTCCGCTCCACCTGCTCACCGAACAACACCGGCAACGACACATCACGAACAACCCGCGACTCACCGTTCCACCCCACCAACACCCGCTCACGCTCACCCACCACGAACACATCCAC
>NZ_JBVJYK010000081.1:0-1509 GCF_055600605.1 Kitasatospora sp. NPDC038210
CCCCCGTTACCTTCTTCGTGGCCCTGAAACGGGGCTCCTGGCCTCCGGGTCCGGCATGACTGTTGCCCCCTGTCGATCGCATGACCTGGGGGGTGGTGTCACCGGGCCCGGAGCACCGTATGACCGCTGATGAGAGGCCTGACCGGCTCCCGGCCGAGCGCAACGCCCGGCCGCTGACGGATGCCTGGTCTGCGTAACGTGGATGCGCGCGAACGGTGCCAAAGGGCGAGGCCAGGACGGACGAGCAACCCTCGGGGGGTTCGGTGTTCGACACGAGTGACATCGCGGTCTTCCTCGGCCTGGACGTAGGCAAGGGCGACCACCACGGCCATGGCCTGACCACCGCCGGCAAGACCGTCTTCGACAAGCGACTGCCCAACAGCGAACCGAAACTGCGGGCCGTCTTCGACAAGCTCACCGCCAAGTTCGGCCGCGTCCTGGTCATCGTCGACCAGCCCGCCTCGATCGGCGCCCTGCCACTCGCCGTGGCCCGCGACGCCGGCTGCGAGGTCGCCTACCTGCCCGGCCTGGCCATGCGCCGCATCGCCGACCTCTACCCCGGCGAAGCCAAGACCGACGCCCGCGACGCCCACGTGATCGCGGACGCCGCCCGCACCATGCCCCACACCCTGCGCGCCCTCGAACTCGCCGACGAGACCGCAGCCCAGCTCACCGTCCTGACCGGCTTCGACCAGGACCTCGCCGCCGAGGCCACCCGCACCAGCAACCGCCTGCGCGGCCTGCTCACCCAGTTCCACCCCTCCCTCGAACGCGTCCTCGGCCCGCGCCTGGACCACCCCGCCGTCACCCACCTGCTCGAACAGCACGGCTCCCCTGCCGCCCTGCGCAAGGCCGGCCGCCGAAGACTCGTCAGCCTGATACGCCCGAAGGCCCCGCGCATGGCCGAACGCCTGGTCGACGAGATCTTCGACGCGCTCGACGAACAGACCGTCGTCGTCCCGGGCACCACCACCCTGGACACGGTGGTGCCCTCCCTGGCCCGCTCGCTCGCCGCCGTCCACGAACAGCGGCGCGCCGTCGAAGCCCAGATCGGCGAACTGCTGGAGGCCCACCCTCTTTCCAAGGTCCTGACCTCGATGCCCGGAATCGGGGTCAGGACCGCCGCCACCCTTCTGGTCACCGTCGGCGACGGCACCAACTTCCCCACAGCAGCCCACCTGGCCTCCTACGCCGGCCTGGCACCGGCGACGAAGTCATCCGGGTCCTCCATCCACGGCGAACACGCCCCCAGGACCGGAAACCGGCTCCTGAAACGGGCCATGTTCCTCTCCGCGTTCGCCGCCCTCCACGACCCCGACTCCCGGGCCTACTACGACCGGCAGCGAGACCGCGGCAAGACCCACACCCAGGCCCTCCTCCGCCTCGCCCGCCAACGCATCAGCGTCCTGTTCGCCATGCTCCGAGACGGCACCCTCTACGAAACCCGCACCCCCGAAACCGCGGCAGCATGACCCCTTCAGCCTTGACGAAGGACATAGAGGCACCCCC
>NZ_JBVJYK010000082.1:0-1506 GCF_055600605.1 Kitasatospora sp. NPDC038210
TCCATACCTTTCTTCGTGGGCTCGTTCTGGTCATTCGTAGGATCAGGGCACCCAGGGGTGCCGGGTGTGGCTGTCATGTCGTTGCCGCGTTCGTGGCTGAGGGAGATTGGCCGCCCGGCATCCCGCGACGACTCGGCCGCTGATTGGGATGCGCGGAACAAGATCGCTCGTATGGACATGTCGGCGAGGTCGTCTGCTGGGACCGTGACACGCACGTCGAGCGAGGAGGACCGGGTGCCCGAACTGTGGGCAGGGACGGACGCCGGCAAGGCCGAGCACCACTGCACGGTTATCGACACGGACGGGAAGACGGTGCTCTCCCGCCGGGTGCCGAACAACGAGGCCGAACTGCTGGAACTGCTCGGAAACGTCCTGGAGCTGGCCGCCGGCGGTCCGGTCACCTGGGCCGTTGATCTGAACGCGGGCGGGGCCGCGCTGTGGATCGCCCTTCTGGTCAGTCACTCGCAGAAGCTGCTCTACATCCCCGGTCGGACCGTGCACCATGCCTCTGCCGCCTACCGGGGCAGCGGGAAGACGGACGCGAAGGACGCCTTCGTCATCGCCGACACCGCCCGGATGCGCCGTGACCTGCAACCACTGGAGCAGACCGGCGAGATCGCGGTCGACCTGCGGATCCTGACCGCCCGCCGCATGGATCTGTCCGCCGACCGCACCCGCGCGATCAACCGGCTCCGCGCCCAGTTGCTGGACTACTTCCCCGCCCTGGAGCGGGCCTTGGACTACAGCGTCTCGAAGAGCGCCTTGGTCCTGCTGAGCGGCTACCGGACGCCGGCCGCATTGCGGCGCATCGGCCGCTCCAGGCTGGCGACTTGGCTGAAGAACCACGGCGTGCGGACTGCCACAGCCGCGAGGAACACGGCGGACGCCGCGGTCACCGCCGCCGAGGCCCAGTTCACCGTCGTCCCCGGGGAGAAGACCGCTGCAAAGATGGTCCACACCCTGGCCAGGGAGGTGATGTCCCTCGATCAGGAGATCGCCGAGCTCGAAGCTCTGATCGAGGGCCGGTTTCGCGAGCATCCCCACGCCGAAGTGATCACCAGCATGCCTGGCATCGGCGACATGCTCGGCGCCGAGTTCATCGCCGCCACCGGCGGCGACATGGCCGCCTTCGGCAGCCCCGACCGCCTCGCCGGAGTCGCCGGCCTTGCACCCGTCCCGCGCGACTCCGGCAAGATCAGCGGAAACCTCCGCCGACCCCGCCGCTACAGCCGAAGGCTCCTGCGGATGTTCTACCTTTCCGCCCAGGTCGCCGCCCTGCACTGCCCGACATCCAAGGCCTTCTACCGGCGCAAGCGCGAGGAGGGGAAGACCCACAAGCAGGCCGTCCTGGCGCTTGCCAGGCGGCGTCTGAACGTGCTCTGGGCACTCATACGCGACGGCCGGACCTTCGAGGCCGTCGCGCCCGAGAACGCTGCCCCCGCGCACTGAGCCAGTCACAGGGCGTCACCGCCCCGGCTTGACAACATTATTGGGAATCTCCCTCTG
>NZ_JBVJYK010000083.1:0-1478 GCF_055600605.1 Kitasatospora sp. NPDC038210
GGCAGAGCCTCACCACCCACCAACACCCGCAGCCGCTCCACCACCGAAGCGTCCTGCGCCAACAACGCCCGCCACAGACTCGGCGTCGCCTGCATCACCGACGCACCCGAAGACCGCACCAGCGCACACAACGCCACCGGATCCCGCACCACATCCCGAGCAGCCACCACCACCGCGGCACCACTCACCAACGGCACGAACAACTCCAGCCCCGCGATGTCGAAACCGACCGTCGTCACCGCCAACAGCCGATCCCCCACCCCCAGACCGAACCGATCACCCATCGCAGCAACGAAGTTCACCAACGCACCCTGCGGAACCACCACACCCTTCGGCAGCCCCGTCGACCCCGACGTATAGATCACATACGCCGACGCCGAACCCATCGGCACCGAGGACACGGCCGGCAGCACGCCGCCGTCGATCGGCGCGACAAGCGCCTCGGCCGTCTCCGGAGCGTCCAGGAGCAGGCAGTCGACCGTCAACTCGGGCAGCTCCGCCAGCAGTTCGGTCGTGGTCAGCACCAGCACCGGATCCGCGTCGGCCAGCATGAACGCCAGCCGGTCCGCCGGATACTCCGTGTCCAACGGCAGATACGCCGCCCCCGCCTTCCACACCGCCAACAACGCCACCACCAGGTCCACCGACCTCGGCAACGCCACCGCCACGAACCGCTCAGCCACCACACCACGCGCCACCAACAGGCCCGCCAGCCGCTCCGCACGCGCATCCAACTCCGCGTAGGACAGCGACACTTCACCGGAAACCACGGCCACCGCATCCGGCGACACCGCCACCCGCTCCGCGAACAACTCCACCACCGAACGACCCGGCACCTCACACGCCGTCTCGTTCCACCCCTCCACCACCAGACCCGCCTCGACCTCATCGAGGAGATCGATCAGGTCGAGCGGCGCGTCCGGGGTGTCCACCATGCCGTGGAGCAGCCGCAGGTAGCGCGCGCCGAGGGCTTCTACGGTGGCGCGGTCGAAGAGGTCGGTGCTGTACTCCAGCACGCCGCTCAGCGCACCGTCCGCCTCCGACCCGTCCGCAAAGGCGAAGGAGAGGTCGAACTTGCCCACGCCCGTGTCGGCGACGGCCCGGGAGACGGTGAGGCCCGGCAGGTGCTGCGCGCTCCGGTCGATCGCGGCCTCGTCGGTGTTGTTGAACGCCAGCAGCACCTGGAACAGCGGGTGCCGGGCGAGCGAACGCTCCGGGTTCACCGCCTCGACCAGCCGCTCGAACGGCAGGTCCTGGTGCGCGTAGGCGGCCAGGTTCCCGGTCCGGACCCGGTCGATGAGCGTACGGGCGGAGGGCCGGCCCGAGGTGTCGGTGCGCAGGACGAGGGTGTTGATGAAGACGCCGATGAGCTGGTCGAGGGCGTCGTCGGTCCGGCCCGCGATCGGCGTGCCGATCGGCACGTCCTCCCCCGCACCCAACCGGGTCAGCAGCGCGGCCAGCGCCGCCTGCAGCACCAT
>NZ_JBVJYK010000084.1:0-1452 GCF_055600605.1 Kitasatospora sp. NPDC038210
TCAGGCGGCTCTACCTTCTGAGCCGGGTTGATCGGGCCATTCGTAAGGTTGGGTCGCCCAGGGGTTCTGGGTGTGGCTATCAGGCGGCTGCCGTTCGTGGCTTCCCTCGCTTCGCCGCCCGGCACCCCACGACGACTCGGCCGCCGATTAGGAAGTGCGAGAAAGTCGCTGCGTAGAGCAATGCCGGCGAGGTCGTCCGTGGTACGAACAGCACGAACACGCACGTCAGGAGCATGATGAGCCGGATATGGGCGGGGATCGACAGCGGGAAGGGCCATCACCACGGCCTGGCCTTGGACGCCGAGGGGAAGACTCTGCTGTCGCGGCGGGTGGCCAACGACGAGCCCGAGCTGCTCAAGCTCATCGGCGACGTCCTCGCTCTGGCCGACGACGGCCAGGTCACCTGGGCGATCGACATGACGGGCGGAGAGCCGGCCCTGCTGCTCAGCCTGTTGATCGCCCACGGCCAGGAGGTCCTCTACATCCCCGGGCGCCTGGTGAACCGGGCCGCCGACGGCTACCGCGGCGAGGGCAAGACCGACGCCCGCGACGCCTACGTGATCGCCGACCAGGCCCGGATGCGCCGCGACTTGCGGCCCATCCGCCCCGGCGACGAGGCCGCCGTCGAACTCAAGCTGCTGACCGGACGCCGCTCCGACCTGGTCGAGGACCGCACTCGCGCCGTCAACCGCCTGCGCGGCACCCTGCTGAGCATGTTCCCGGCCCTGGAGCGCGTCCTGGACCTGACCAACGTCGGTCCGCTCAAGCTCCTGACCGGCTACCAGACTCCCGCGGCAATCCGCCGCACCGGCGTCACGAGGCTCACCAAGTGGCTGGCCAACCGCAAGGTTCGGAACGCAAGAACTCTGGCCGAAGCCGTCGTTGAGGCCTCCGAGCGCCAATACACCTCCGTTCCTGGGGAGACGACCATCGCGAGGCTGGTCCACACCCTGGCCGAGGAGGTGATGACCCTCAACGAGCGCATCGCCGAGATCGACAAGCTCATCGAGGGCCGGTTTCGTGAGCACGAACTCGCCGAGATAGTCGAGAGTGTCCCCGGCATCGGCCCGGTGCTCGGCGCCGAGTTCCTCGCCGCTGTCGGCGGCGGCCTGAACGACTTCGACTCCCCGGACGCTCTGGCGGCCTTCGCCGGCGTCGCTCCCGCGCCGAGGGACTCGGGCAAGGTCAGCGGTAACCTCCACCGGCCCAGCCAGTACCACCGCCGGCTCCAACGCGTCTTCTACACCTCCGCGTTGGTCAGCATCCGCTGTGATCCGAACTCGCGGACGTTCTACGACCGCAAGCGCGCCGAAGGCAAACGCCACGTCCAGGCCGTGCTCGCCCTGGCCCGCAGGCGCGTCAACGTCCTCTGGGCCCTGATCCGTGACAGACGGTGCTACCACGTCACACCGCCAGCGACCGAGACGGCTTGACAAACAACATTAGGAAGCG
>NZ_JBVJYK010000085.1:0-1428 GCF_055600605.1 Kitasatospora sp. NPDC038210
CCTTAAGAATGTTGGGCGGTCCGGGAGGACCGGGTGTGGCTGATGGCGTGGTTGCCCTTGATGGCTCCAGGAGAATGGCCGCCCGGTCCTCCGGGACGCTCCGACTGCTGATTGAGAACTGCGGGCATCGCTGGTTAAGGACCTGTCGGCGGAGTGTTCCTCGGGCCATGGAGGTGCTGGTCACGGTGGAACGGAGCGCAAGGCTTGAGCGGGTCGCGCGAGCGGATATGGGTCGGCATCGACGCCGGCAAGGGGCATCACTGGGCGGTGGCGGTCGACGCCGAGGGCCGGACGCTGTTCTCGACCAAGGTGATCAACGACGAGGGCCAGATCCTCCAACTCATCGGGGCGGCCCGGGAGAAGGCCGATGAGGTGCGCTGGGCGGTGGACATCTCCGGCAGGGCCAGCGCGCTGCTGCTGGCCCTGCTGATCGCCGACGGCCAGCAGGTCGTCTACGTGCCCGGCCGTACCGTCAATCGCATGACCGGCGCCTACCGCGGCGAGGGTAAGACCGACGCCAAGGACGCCCTGGTCATCGCCGACCAGGCTCGCATGCGCCGAGACTTCGCCCCGATCGAGACGCCGCCGGAACTGGTGTCCACGCTGCAGTTGCTGACCGGCTACCGGCGCGACCTGATCGCCGACCGCGTCCGGCTGATCAACCGGCTGCGGGACCTGCTGGTGGGTATCTGCCCGGCCCTGGAACGGGCCTTCGACTACTCGGCGGCCAAGGGCCCGGTCGTGATGCTGACCGAGTACCAGACCCCGGCCGCCCTGCGGCGGATCGGCGTCAAGCGGCTGACCACCTGGCTGGATCGGCGCAAGGTGCGCAACGCCGCCGACGTCGCCGTCAAGGCCGTGGAGGCCGCCCAGTCCCAGCTCACCGCCCTGCCCGGCGAGGTTCGTGCCGCCAAACTGGTCTGCGACCTGGCCCACCAGCTCCTCGCCCTGGACGAGCGGATCAAGGACAACGACCGGGAGATCCAGAAGACCTTCCGCACCGACGAACGCGCCGAGATCATCGAGTCCCTGCCCGGCATGGGCCCCATCCTGGGCGCCGAGTTCGTCGCCATCGCCGGCGACCTGTCCGGCTACCGGGACGCCGGCCACCTGGCCTCGCATGCCGGCCTCGCGCCGGTGCCCCGCGACTCCGGGCGCCGGACCGGCAACTATCACCGGCCCAAGCGCTACAACCGCCGTCTGCGCTGGCTGTTCTACATGTCCGCGCAGTCCTCGATGATGCGTCCGGGCCCATCGCGGGACTACTACCTCAAGAAGCGCGCCGAGGGGCTGATCCATACTCAGGCCCTGCTCGCGCTCGCCCGCCGCCGAGTGAACGTCCTGTGGGCGATGCTGCGTGACAAGAGGGAGTTCACCTCCGTCCCACCCGTCACGCAGACGGCTTGACACGGTCATTGAGATTCTCCT
>NZ_JBVJYK010000086.1:0-1367 GCF_055600605.1 Kitasatospora sp. NPDC038210
ATGGAGGGCCAGGGCTCGGTGAGGACGAGGTAGCCGCCGGAGCCGTTGGGGACCTCGACGGCGTTGTCGTCGACGACGGTGGCCGCGATGCCGGGCAGGGCGCGCTGCGCGGAGCCGGGCTTGGTCTCGGTGACGCCGGGCAGGGGGCTGATCATGATGGCGCCGGTCTCGGTCTGCCACCAGGTGTCCACGATCGGGGTCTTGCCGGCACCGATGTGCTCGCGGTACCAGATCCACGCCTCGGGGTTGATCGGCTCGCCGACGCTGCCCAGCACCCGCAGGCTGGACAGGTCGAACTTCGCGGGGATGTCGTCGCCCCACTTCATGAAGGTGCGGATCGCGGTCGGCGCGGTGTAGAGGATGGTCACGCCGTACTTCTGGACGATCTCCCAGAACCGGCCCTGGTGCGGGGTGTCGGGGGTGCCCTCGTAGATGACCTGGGTGGCGCCGTTGGACAGCGGTCCGTAGACGATGTACGAGTGGCCGGTGACCCAGCCGATGTCGGCCGTGCACCAGTAGACGTCGGTCTCCGGCTTGAGGTCGAAGACCGCGTGGTGGGTGTAGGAGGCCTGGGTGAGGTAGCCGCCGGAGGTGTGCAGGATGCCCTTGGGCTTCCCGGTGGTGCCGGAGGTGTAGAGGATGAACAGCGGGTGCTCGGCCTCGTGGGCCTCGGGGGTGTGCTCGGTGGACTGGCGGGCGGTGATCTCGTGCCACCACACGTCGCGGCCCTCGGTCCAGGCGATGTCCTGGCCGGTGCGGCGGACGACCAGGACGTGCTCGACGCCGTCGGCCTTGGTGAGGGCCTCGTCGATGGCGGGCTTGAGCGCGGAGGGCTTGCCGCGGCGGTAGCCGCCGTCGGCGGTGATGACCAGCTTGGCCTGGGCGTCCTGGATGCGGGAGGCGACGGCGTCGGCGGAGAAGCCGCCGAAGACCACCGAGTGGGTGGCGCCGATCCGGGCGCACGCCAGCATCGCGACGACGGCCTCGGCGATCATCGGGAGGTAGACGGCGACGCGGTCGCCCTTGCGGACGCCGAGCTCCAGCAGGGCGTTGGCGGCTTGGGAGACCTCGTCCTTGAGCTGGGCGTAGGTGATGGAGCGGCCGTCGCCGGGCTCGCCCTCGAAGTGGATGGCGACCCGGTCGCCCAGGCCGTTCTCGACGTGGCGGTCGACGCAGTTGTAGGCCACGTTGAGGCTGCCGTCGGCGAACCACTTCGCGAACGGCGGGTTCGACCAGTCCAGCGTCTCGGTCGGCTCGACGGCCCAGCTGAGGCGGCGGGCCTGCTCGGCCCAGAACGCCAGGCGGTCCTCGGAGGCCTGCGCGTACGCGGCCGCGGTGACGTTGGCCGCTGCGGCGAGCTCTGCCGG
>NZ_JBVJYK010000087.1:0-1347 GCF_055600605.1 Kitasatospora sp. NPDC038210
GGAGCCGTCGAAGGTGGGACCAGCGATTGGGACGAAGTCGTAACAAGGTAGCCGTACCGGAAGGTGCGGCTGGATCACCTCCTTTCTAAGGAGCACACAGCAGCTTCGGGCGAACGTCCCGGAGTGCTCGCTCATGGGTGGAACGTTGACTATTCGGCACAGGAAGAGACCAGTGGTTAGTACTGCTTCGGCGTGGAACGCGTTCTGGTTTTGACTGTGTCGGGCACGTTGTTGGGTCCTGAGGGAACGGAAACGTTGTCTCAGTGATCGCCGGCCTCACTTGAGGCAGCCCGGTTGGGTTGTCGAGGGTGTGTGACTGGTCGTTGTTTGAGAACTGCACAGTGGACGCGAGCATCTGTGGCCAAGTTTTTAAGGGCGCACGGTGGATGCCTTGGCACTAGGAACCGATGAAGGACGTGGGAGGCCGCGATAGGCCCCGGGGAGCTGTCAACCGAGCTTTGATCCGGGGGTGTCCGAATGGGGAAACCCGGCAGTCGTCATGGGCTGTCACCCGCTGCTGAACACATAGGCAGTGTGGAGGGAACGCGGGGAAGTGAAACATCTCAGTACCCGCAGGAAGAGAAAACAACCGTGATTCCGGGAGTAGTGGCGAGCGAAACTGGATGAGGCTAAACCATTGTGGTGTGAGACCCGGCAGGGGTTGCCATAGTGGGGTCGTGGGTTTTTTCTTGATCGGTCTGCCGGCCGGTCGGCGAGTCAGAAACCGTATGGATAGTCGAAGGACATGCGAAAGGTCCGGCGTAGAGGGTAAGACCCCCGTAGACGAAATCTGTACGGCTCGCTTGAAGAATACCCAAGTAGCACGGGGCCCGAGAAATCCCGTGTGAATCTGGCGGGACCACCCGCTAAGCCTAAATATTCCCTAGTGACCGATAGCGGATAGTACCGTGAGGGAATGGTGAAAAGTACCGCGGGAGCGGAGTGAAATAGTACCTGAAACCGTGTGCCTACAAGCCGTGGGAGCGTCGTCGTGGTCTTCGGATCACGGCCGTGACTGCGTGCCTTTTGAAGAATGAGCCTGCGAGTTTGCGGTGTGTAGCGAGGTTAACCCGTGTGGGGTAGCCGTAGCGAAAGCGAGTCCGAATAGGGCGTCTGAGTTGCATGCCCAAGACCCGAAGCGGAGTGATCTAGCCATGGGCAGGTTGAAGCGCGGGTAAGACCGTGTGGAGGACCGAACCCACCAGGGTTGAAAACCTGGGGGATGACCTGTGGTTAGGGGTGAAAGGCCAATCAAACTCCGTGATAGCTGGTTCTCCCCGAAATGCATTTAGGTGCAGCGTCACGTGTTTCTTGCCGGAGGTAGAGCACTGGATAGGCGATGGGCCT
>NZ_JBVJYK010000088.1:0-1338 GCF_055600605.1 Kitasatospora sp. NPDC038210
CCCAGGGTCGTTTCAAAGTCCTGGTGAGCGCGTGAGTCCGCAGGTCACGGCGATGCAGGGATCCATGCTGGGCCGTCACGAACGCATCGAAGCTCCGGTTGAACGGGGTGACCTTCCCAAGTCGCCCTGAACCGCCGGAGCTTCGATGTGCCGCCAGTCTGCCACCGTCTGCCTGATCAAGTCGCCCGCTCTGGAGGGTGTGGCGGGATTGTCGCTGGTGGAGCGGTTGCGGCTGCTGCCGGATCCGCGTCGGCGCCGAGGGGTGCGTCACCCGTTCGTGGCGGTCCTGCTGGTGGCCGCCTCGGCGGTGGTCGCCGGTGCGCGCTCGTACGCGGCCATCGGTCAGTGGTCCGCGAACGCTCCGCAACACGCCCTGGCCCGGCTGGGCGCCAGGGTCGTGGGCGCACTGGGCGTGCGCGTCGCACCGAGCGCCGCCACGATCCGGCGAGTCATCGGCCTGGTCTGCCCGGGCGGTCTGGCCGGCCTGACCGGCGCCGATCCGGTCGGCTCGGACTCGATCGCCGTGGACGGCAAAGCCACTCGCGGCTCCCGAAACGGCACCTCGCCCGCCGCTCACCTGTTGGCCGCGATGACCGGCGACGGCCGGACCGTCACCCAGCTGCGGGTGTCCGACAAGACCAATGAGATCACCTGCTTCACCGCGCTGCTGGCGCCCTACGACCTGACCGGAATCACGGTCACGGCCGATGCCCTGCACACCCAGCGCAGCCACGTCCGATTCCTGGTCGAGGAGAAGAAAGCCCACTACCTGCTGGTGGTCAAGGGCAACCAGCCCGAACTGCACCGCCGGCTCCGGGCGTTGCCCTGGAAGGACGTCATCGCCCGCCGCTACGACCGCGAGATGGGCCACGGCCGCAAGGAGACCCGCGTGACCAGGGCCCTCACCGTCACCGACCTCGGTCTGGACTTCCCCCACGCGGTCCAGGCCGTGCGCATCCTGCGCTACCGCACCGACTTCAAGACCGGCGCGGTCAGCCGTCAGACCATCTACGCGATCACCGACCTGAGCTCGCACCAGGCCTCGCCCCAGCGCCTTGGCCAACTCGCCAGGTCGCAATGGACCATCGAGAACCGGCTGCACTTCGTCCGCGACACCACCTTCGCCGAGGACGCCTCGAAGATCCGTACCGGCCGTGGACCCGAGAACATGGCGACCCTGCGCAACCTGGCGATCAACACGCTGCGGCAGCACGGGCACCGTAACATCGCCGCCGGCCTCCGGCACGCCTCCTACGAACCCTTCAGCCGCCCGCTCGACCTCCTCGGCATCGCCTGACCAGCACACTCACAAGATCACCAGACTTTGAAACGGCCCTG
>NZ_JBVJYK010000089.1:0-1332 GCF_055600605.1 Kitasatospora sp. NPDC038210
TGATCTTGTTGTTGTGGCCCTCGACCGCGCCGGAACTGTAGCTCAGGCTGAGACCGGCGACGACTGCGTCGAGGTCCTGCAGGAGGCCGGCGGCGAAGCTTCGAAGGGCTGGGACCTTGTCCTGCTGGACGCGCGTGATCCAGTCCTTGAGCTCTCGGCCGCGGCGGTCGTTCATCAGCTCGGCGAAGGACCTGACGTGCTCGGCGGTGGTGGCGAGTGCCGGGACGCGAGTCAGGATCTCCTTGAGCTGCTGGCCCGCGTCGGTGGGGAGGCGGTCGGGGTGGCGGGTGATCCAGCTGGTCACGTCCCTTACGGACGGCTTTCGGCGGGGCGGGTCCTGGTGCGGGAAGGCTTCCCGCAGCCGGCGGACGTAGACGCGCACGATCTGCTCCTGACCGGGGAATCCGCGTTGTCGGATCTCCTCGAACAGGCGCCGGGCGATGGTGTGGCCCTCGGCGAAGCGCTGGTGGAGGTAGGGCTTGTAGGGGTCGAGGATGCTGGTGCGTCCCGTCCAGCGGCCGACCAGCAGTTCGTCGGGATCCTGCGCGCCGGCCAGTCGGCGGACGGTGCCGCGTGCAAGGCCGAGTCGGCGGGCGACGGCGCGCAGGCTGAACCCGTCCTTCACGAGCGTGTGGACGGCGGCGTGCTGTTCGCGGACCCGGTCGGACAGGCGTCCGGTCCGGCGGGGCTCGGCGCTGACGGGTGGAAGGACAACTGCTGTGGCAGGGCCGGGTGGAGGGGCTGGTTCGGGCAGCAGGGCTCGGTGCTGCAGCACGGTCGTCTCGACCGCGTCGGCGAGGTTCTGCCACAGGTGGAACCGGTCGGCGACGTGGATCGCGCCCGGGGCCCCGAGCCTGGCGGCCTCGGCGTAGGAGGCGGAGCGGTCGCGGCAGACGACCTTCACCCCCGGGTGGTCGGCCAGCCACGACCGGACGGTGGCGACCGTGCGGTCGGGCAGCAGGTCAACCGGGCGGCGGGTCTCGATGTCGACCAGGATCGTGGCGTAGACGTGGCCCTTGCGCAGGGCGAACTCGTCGATGCCCAGCACGCGTGGCACCGCGGGCGCCGGATCCGGCAGGGCGCGTATCAGCCGTAGGAGCGTGGAGCGGCTCACCGGGACCGCGAAGGTCTCGGCCAGGCGGGAGCCGGCCCGGCCAGCCAGGGCCAGGGCGAGCTGCTGGAGCGCGGCCTGCAGGCCCTGGCTCCGCCGGCCGTGACGGAAAGTCAGCCCCGGCGCCTGTTCGACGAACGTGACCCGGGGACAAGCTCGTTCACGGCAGCGGAACCGGCGGACCCGTAACTCGACCACCACCCGCCGCCCGCCCGCCGCCC
>NZ_JBVJYK010000090.1:0-1285 GCF_055600605.1 Kitasatospora sp. NPDC038210
AGCAGTCGTACGGGTAGCGGACGATCCGCTGCCGGAGACCACCGGGGCGTCGGCCGCGCCGGCGCCGTGGGCCGTGGCGGTGGGCGCACCGGAGGGCTTGCCGTGGGCCGTGGGGGTGGGCGGCGTGGTGCCGGTTGCGGCAGTGGCCATTCCCCCCGCGGTCGCGATGGCTGCGGCGGTGGCGGTGGCGGCGATGAGCATGATCGGGCGGATGCGCATGGATCCGTGTCCTTTCCTGCGGGCGTCCGGTTGATGCCAGCACCCCGGTACGCCTCCCGACGCCCGGCAGGTCGCACCCCGCACATGTGATCCAGGTCATGGACCGCCGGTGCAACCCCGGGACGGCGCTCGTGCGTACACGGCGGGAGGCTCCGCCCGGGACGCACGGCTCCGCCGTCGCGGCCCAGGAGTGCTTCCTCGCGCACCGCCTGTGTCACGAGCCGGCGGACAGCCCCGGAAGAGAGGCCCTTGATGACGCCACAGGAGTTCGACGCGTTCTACGCGGCGTCCTTCTCCCGCCTGACCGGGCAGCTCTACGCGTTGACCGGCAACTGGTCCGAAGCACAGGACGTGGTCCAGGAGGCCTTCATCCGCGCGTGGGACCGAAGGCGCACCTTCGACCCGGACAACGCCCCGGAGGCATGGATCCGGACCACGGCCCGGCGGCTGGCCCACTCCCGCTGGCGGCGTCTCGCCCGGGGCCTGCAGTTGGCCGGACGCCACCACCGCCAGGAACCACCCACCGTCGAGCCGCCCACCGAGGAGCACCTGATGCTGGTCACCGCGCTCCGCGACCTGCCCGAGGCGCAGCGAGGCGCCCTGGTCCTGCACCACATGTGCGACCTCTCCGTCGAGCAGGTCGCGGCCGAGACCGGCGCCAGCGTCAGCGCCGTCAAGAGCCGCCTCGCCCGCGGTCGGACCGCGCTCGCGGTCAGACTCGCCGACCGGACCCCGGCCGACGAGGAAGGAAAGCTCCGTGTCTGACCCCGTCCACGACACCCTCGCCGACCGGCTGCGGCTGCTCGGCACGCAGATGCCCGCACCGGCCCTGCCCGCTGCGGAGATCCGCCGACGCGCCGACCGGCGCCGTCGCCGACGGCACGCCCTGGGTGCGACCGCGGCCTGCACCGCAGCAGCCCTGTGCCTGGCCCTCCCGTCCGTGCTGCACTCACCGCGGCCACAACACCCACAGGGACCACAACACTCACCGGGGTTGCAACACCCACCGGGACCACAACAAGGAGCAGCCACCACGGACACCTCCTCCGTGTCGGCTTCCCCCCTC
>NZ_JBVJYK010000091.1:0-1236 GCF_055600605.1 Kitasatospora sp. NPDC038210
CGGACGCTGTTGGTTAATGCGGGTCCTGATCACTTCGCCCCGCCGACCGGTTGGTCGGCGGGGCGAAGTGCTGTGAAGTGGCTGGTGCGGGTGCGGGCTCGGGGTGTGTCGGTGAGGTGGGCGTCGATGCGGGCGAGGTTGATCGCGGCGCCGGTGAGCTGGTGCTGGAGTCCGGTCTTCGCAAGGCCCTGGTAACGGGATCTGCGCAGGCCGCAGCGCTGGACGCCTTGGGCGATGGTGCCTTCGACCCCGGCGCGGATCTTGTAGCGGTCCCTCCAGGTGTCGGTCTGCTGCTCGGCTCTGGCCGCGCGGACGGCTTCGTGTTCGTCGCGCTGTCGCAGGGTGAGTTCACGGCGCTGGGCGGTGGGTGAGTCGACGCAATCACGCAGGTGGGGGCAGGGGCGGCAGTCGGCGGGGCTGAAGCGGATCCGGATGACGGACAGGCCGTGCTGTGAGTTTCGGTGGTGCCATTGCGTGCTGGCGGTCCCGTTCGGGCAGGTGACCCGCTCGCGGTCCCAGTCGATGGTGAACGCGTCCTGCCCGAAGGGGCCGCCGGCCGAAGACGCGGTGTTGGCGGCCACCGGCCCGTGCAGGTCGACGCCGTGCTCTCGCCGGGCGGTCACGATCTGGGAGGCGGTGGGATACCCGGCGTCGACCCAGTGCTCGCCGGGCAGGCAGTCCCGCTCGGCCAGGCCGGTGTGGATCGTCTCGCTCATGACGCTGTCCGCGACGGTGGCGACGGTGGTGGCCACGTTCGTGACCAGGTTCGGCGCATCGGGCTCGCAGGTCTCGGTGAGGTGGACCTTGCAGCCGTCCCGGATCAGGTCGTTCTTCCTGCCGCCGCGCGCGTCGACGTCATAGGGGGTGACCAGGCGCAGGGCGCCCGGCGGCCGGTCTTTTGGGTCCCGCCGCACCACCTCGCCCCCGGCGTGGTGGAAGTGCTGGAGCCAGATCCGGCGAAGGGTCTCCACCTCGGGCAGGTCCCGCAGGCCCGGCGGCGCGTCGGGGGCGCAGAGCGCCTGGAAGAGCCGTGTCCCGTCGGCGCCGATCCGCCGCCCGACTTCGACACGCTTCGCGTGCGCCTTGGGGAAGCGGGAGTCCTCGGCCCGGGTGGCGTAGTGCCGGAACCAGTGCGGCTCCGCGACATCCGCCAGCCAGTCGGGGACAGTCCGGGCGAGCGCGTTCAGTGCCGTGCGCAGGGTCTCCGAGACCATCTCCAGCCGGCACATCTCCCGG
>NZ_JBVJYK010000092.1:0-1129 GCF_055600605.1 Kitasatospora sp. NPDC038210
CCGCCTTACGGGAGGTTGCGGGCCATGACGATGCGCTGGACCTGGTTGGTGCCCTCGTAGATCTGCGTGATCTTCGCGTCCCGCATCATCCGCTCCACCGGGTAGTCACGGGTGTACCCGTACCCGCCCAGCAGCTGCACCGCATCCGTCGTGATCTCCATCGCCGCGTCCGACGCGTAGCACTTCGCCGCCGCACCGAAGAACGTCAGGTCACCGTCCCCGCGCTGCGACTTCGCCGCCGCCGCGTACGTCAGCTGCCGCGCCGCCTCCAGCTTCATCGCCATGTCCGCCAGCATGAACTGCACACCCTGGAACTCCGCGATCGCCTTCCCGAACTGCCGGCGCTCCTTCACGTACCCCTTCGCGTAGTCCAGCGCCCCCTGCGCGATCCCGATCGCCTGCGCCGCGATCGTCACCCGCGTGTGGTCCAGCGTCTTCATCGCCGTCGCGAAACCCGTACCCTCCGCACCGATCATCCGGTCCGCCGGAATCCGCACGTTGTCGAAGTACACCTCACGCGTCGGCGACCCCTTGATCCCCAGCTTCTTCTCCGGAGCACCGAACGACACACCCTCGTCGCCCTTCTCCACCACGAACGCCGAGATCCCCTTCGACCGCAGCTCCGGATCCGTCACCGCCATCACCGTGTAGAACTCCGACACACCCGCATTGGTGATCCAGCGCTTCACACCGTTCAGCACCCAGAAGTCCCCGTCCCGCACCGCCCGGGTCTTCATCCCCGCCGCGTCCGAACCCGCCTCCGGCTCCGACAGGCAGTACGAGAACATCCCCTCACCCCGCGCCAGCGCCCCCAGGTACTTCGCCTTCAGCTCCTGCGAACCCGACAACTGCACCGGCAACGACCCCAGCTTGTTCACCGCCGGGATCAACGACGAGGACGCACACACCCGCGCGACCTCCTCGATCACGATCACCGTCGCCAGCGCGTCCGCCCCCGCACCACCGAACTCCTCCGGCACGTGCACCGCATGCAGGTCATTGCCCTGCAACGCGTCCAACGCCTCCTGCGGGAACCGCCCCTGCTCGTCCACCTCCGCCGCGAACGGAGCGATCTTCGCCTCAGCCAGCGAACGCACCGCCTCACGGAGCATCTCGTGCTCCTCGGAGA
>NZ_JBVJYK010000093.1:0-1077 GCF_055600605.1 Kitasatospora sp. NPDC038210
CACCGTGGGTGGTGGTCTTCGGGGTCAGGTGGAGTTCGCTTCGGCGTTGTTCGACCGGGTGTCGGTGGAGGGTTTCGCGGGTCGGTTCGTGCGGTTGTTGGAGGGGTTGGTGGGGGATCCGTCGGCGCGGGTGTCGTCGGTGGGTCTTCTGTCGGTGGGTGAGTTGGCGGTGGTGGCGCCCGAGGCGGTGGTGCCGGCGGGTGTGGTGGCGGGTCGGTTGTTGCACGAGGTGTTTCAGGAGCGGGTGGTGGAGTCGCCGGGGTCGGTGGCGGTGGTGGCGGACGGTGTGGAGTTGTCGTACGGGGAGGTGAATGTCCGGGCGAACCGGTTGGCGCACTTCTTGCGGGAGTCGGGGGTGGGTGCGGAGTCGCTTGTGGGTGTGTGTCTGGGTCGTGGTGTGGATCTGGTGCCGTCGTTGTTGGGGGTGTTGAAGTCGGGTGCGGCGTATGTGCCGTTGGATCCGGCGCATCCGGTGGAGCGGCGTGGGTTCGTGCTGGGTGACACGGGTGCGTCGGTGGTGGTGACGTCCTCGGAGTTCGTGGAGGAGCTGTCCGGGGTGTTCTCGGGGCGGCTGGTGGTGGTGGACGAGGGTCTGCCGGTTCGTGCGGGGTGGGATGCGGATCCGGTGGCGGTGGGGTCGCCGGAGGGTCTGGCGTATGTGATCTACACGTCGGGTTCGACGGGTCGGCCGAAGGGCGTGTGTGTGTCGCACGCGAGTGTGTGGCGGCTGTCGGTGGTGACGCGGGGTGAGTACGGGTTCGGTGCGTCGGATGTGTGGCCGTTGTTCCACTCGTACGCGTTCGACGTGTCGGTGTGGGAGATGTGGGGGGCGTTGTTGAACGGTGGCCGCCTGGTGGTGGTGCCGTTCGAGGTGGCGCGGTCGCCGGAGGACTTCCTGGATCTGTTGGTGGAGCACCGGGTGACGGTGTTGAACCAGACGCCGTCGGCGTTCCGTGCGCTGGTGTCGGCGGCGGGGGCGGGTGACGAGCGGGTCGGGCGGCTCGCGGTGCGGGTGGTGGTGTTCGCGGGTGAGCGGCTGGAGTTCGGTGAGCTGCGGCCGTGGGCCGAGCGGTTGGG